>NZ_AP026945.1:5502313-6160584 GCF_026000695.1 Limnospira platensis NIES-39 | reverse complement strand
CATTTGTTCTCCCCCAGGGTGTTCGGCTGTTTCTCGCAACACTTCCACAATTTTGCTCACTGGAACATCAGGTTGTGCAGCTAACAATAGCGCCACCACTCCAGCCACGTGGGGAGTCGCCATAGATGTACCATCCATATAAGTATACTCAAAAGACCCATTAGCCTGTTTAGTCGGAGGAACAGCCGAATAAACCTGAGCCCCAGGGGCGGATATATCCGGCTTAGTCACTAAGCGGTTAGGAGCATCATCTGGAAATACTAAACTCGCGCCACTGCTAAAAAATGTAATTCCCAGTTCCGAATTAGGGAGCATTTCCACCGCCCCAATAGAGAAAGCATTATGAGCATTTCCAGGACAGCTAGTATTACCATGATTTTCGTTACCGACCGCCACCACAGGCAGAATATCATATTGATTGATCAGCATATCAAAAACCTGGGCAAATAGAGGCTCATAGTAACTCATACCCAACGACATATTTATCACATCTGCCCCATTCTCAATTGACCAGGAAATACCCTCGATTAAGGTTCGCAGGGTGGCATTACCAATCAGAACCCCTCCCGCTAGTAAGTCCGCTTCTGGGGCGACACCAATTGAAACCCCACTTTCTGTTTTACCACCAGCCACAGTACCACAAACGTGGGTCCCATGATTTCCACCATCAAAGGAAGGCGTAGCCGTAATTCGTCGCCCTAAAGGGTCGATGACTACAAACCCTTTAACCCGGTCTTTTAAGGCTGGATGATCTCCATGTACTCCCGTATCGAGAACCGATACTGTAACCCCTTTACCTTTGGTCTTTTCCCACATTTTGGGAATTTCTAATAGTTCTAATCCCCAGGTTAACTTGTTATTTTCTTCCTGCCTCCGTAATTGTTGATAGTCAATGGCACTAGGTTCAATTAATTTGATTTTTTGGTTAGGTAAAACTGCTACCACTCCTGGTTGTTCCACTAAAGCTGGTAAAGTTTCGGCGGTCACTTCTACTGTAGCAATGGGTAATGCACCTGAACCAATAGCAGAGACATTGAAGTTTTGACCGACAGCACTTTTATAACTGGCTGCTAGTTTGCTGACTTCGGCTTGGTGACTGGTGGCGGTTTGCTGGATAGTATTAAATCTTTGTTGAGAGTCACGCGGCGCGATATTTGTGGGGTACTGTCCCTGGAAAATTACGATCGCATCTTGTTTCCCTTGGGGGTCGGTGTGGGATAAAAACGGAGCAAAAGCTGGTGAAATTTTGGGGTTAATGGTCATTATCTTATGTCCTGTGAATTGATGGGAATTACCTAGGTAGACAGGTTCACTAATCTGGTTTAGGATTACCTTGATTAGGTTGAACCATTCCCTACCTATTTAACTATTTGACCCCAGTTTACTAATATACTGACATCTGGGGTGAAGGGTTCGCACCTCTTGTGGTTGTCAGTCCTCAACTTCGTTGACCTCTCAACCATTTCCGGCAAGGTTGAGATTTTAGCTATCAGATACTGTAGCAATGCAGTCTATTTCTACCAATACATCTTTCGGTAATCTGGCTACTTCTACGCAGGCACGAGCGGGAGCATTTTCGGAATCGAAAAATTTGGCATAAATTTCATTTACGCTGCTAAAATGGCTCATATCCTTGAGGAAAATGGTGGTTTTGACTACTTCTGACCAACTGCTTTTGGCAGCAGTAAGGATCGCTTCTAGGTTCGCCATTACCTGTTTAGTCTGTTGTTCGATATCTCCTGAACCCATCAGTTGATTGGTTTCTGGGTCGATCGCAATTTGGCCAGATACAAATACCATACCATTGACGATTACAGCTTGGCTATAAGGCCCCACAGGAGCCGGGGCGTGATTGGTGCAGATGATTTGACGCTTCATATTTGGGGTGGTTATAACTGCTATTGTTGATGCTTATTTTACACCTGATCGTCAATATGCGATCGCCCCTTTTTCTATTTTCATCTTCCCGAAATTGCCCGAATCATTGCCCGGATCAACAACACAGTATAAAATTACTCTAGGAGGGAATTATTGCCGGGTAATATTCTCCAACCTACCGCAGTGGCAGTTAACTCGAAATGACTATGATTGATGAAGGTGTTATCAAATATCAATGTAATTGGATAGAGGCTGAACCCTTAGCCTCCCCAGTCTTAGCCGAGTTAATGTATTGGCGCGATCGCTTGTATTCTTTGGGACTCATTGGAGTCTATGACAACGGCATAGGGTTTGGTAATATCAGTGTGCGTCTGGGAAACTCTGGAGAATTTATCATCACTGGAACCCAAACCGGACACCTAGCCCATTTAACCCCCCAGCATTATACCTTGGTTTCCGATTTTAGTTGGCAGGAAAATTGGATCACCTGTCGCGGTCCGATTCAAGCCTCATCAGAAGCCTTAACTCATGCTGCCATATATAGCCATCAACCTCAAATTAAGGCGATCGCCCATGTTCATAATCCCCAAATTTGGCAGCAATTAATGTTTAAAGTTCCCACCACTAACCCTAATGTTCCCTATGGAACCCCGCAAATGGCAGAGGAAATGTTCCGTTTATTTGCACAGGAAAATCTAGCCGATCACCAAATTTTAGTCATGGGAGGACATCAAGACGGCTTTTTGAGTTTTGGTCAGAATTTGACAGAAGCTGGGGAAATTCTGCTACAATCGGTTAACATATATCCGACAACATAACTATAGTTGGAGTCTTATGCAAAGACGTTCTATCGATTCCTTAGAAATCAATCGTCGCGCAGTACAACTGTTTGATGCTGCCTCTAACCGCTATAAAATTACTGTTCAGGTCGCTAAACGCGCCAAGCAGTGCCGCTACGAGGATTTTGATAATTTTGACGATAATCTGATGAAGCCAGTTATGCGGGCTATTGTGGAAATGTCCGATGAGTTGACCCAACCCGAAATTATTGTTGATCGCTAAAGTTTCATGAGACCAAGTTCCATAAAGCGATCGCCATATCCTAGACTCGTTGCATTAGCAGTCGCGAGTCTGGTCCTATTCACAGCGATCGCTACATTGACCAAATCTCCGACCCGCGCCCAAATCCCCCCCCAGCATTCCTCACAATTAGCCCAAGGGGGAATGTTGCGGGTGCGTGATGTTTGGCAACAGGTATATGAACTTTTGCCAGACCTACCCAAGGAAAATCACCACATTTCCACCGAAACCGGAGAACCTGCCGAAGATAACACCCTAATTGATCGGCTAATTCGCTATCACGTTTATATCCAAAATCGCCCTACCCAATTTCGCCTAGACTGGAAACTGACCCTGGCTGATTATTTAGGTGCTAATAAAATAATGCGGCCTGAGCAATACCCCCGCGCTCGTGTTTTGCGGGAAAATCCCCTAGAGGGAGACAAAAAGGCGATCGGCTCCTTAAATAGACAACAACGGGATGCCTTAGTTGATGTTCTCGTCGGTATCTTTAATCCTAGCGCTGCTGATGCCGTATCCGAAAGACAACCCCCAGCAGACCCGCCGTCAACACCTCCCCCATCAAATGCTGGTGATAATCGCCGTTTTTCCCTCCCTCCCCTTCCCCAGCCGGGAGACTCAGAATTGTTGCTTCCTTAGTTGAGTTAACAAATGGACAAAATTTTGAGAAATGGGGCTGGCTGGCGGTTAGGCTGGGACCCCAACGCCTCGGAGTTTAAGGGGTTAGTCGGGGGAGAAGGATGGGCGGTTGAGTTAACGGAACCGGAATTAGATGATTTGTGTCGTCTGTGTGGACAACTCGCCGACACCGTTAGCCAAATAGCTGCGGAAATTATGGACTCCGAACGCCTCACCTGTGAAGCTGAAAGCGATCGGCTTTGGGTACAGCTAGAAGGCGTACCCCACGCCTACAGCCTAGAGTTTATTCTGAGTAACGGGCGGCGCTGTGAGGGAAGTTGGCCCCCGGAGGCAGTCCCGGAACTTCTGGCCGCCATGAAAATTTTAAAAATGTTCTAAAAAGTTGTTGGAAATTTCGATTATGTGTGTTATGCTAGTGAAGCACATCGGGGCGTAGCGCAGCTTGGTAGCGCACCACTTTGGGGTAGTGGGGGTCGTGGGTTCAAATCCCGCCGCTCCGATTTTACTTAAACCCTTATCCTAAGGGCGAGCGACGGGAACACTTAACCCGGTAGTCGCTCTGTTGCAGCCAATTTGCAGACAATTTGCACCTAGCATAGGGGTAGAAACTATTGTAACTCAATCGAACCAAGTTGGAAGAGATGAAACGGACGCTGTTTGCAATTATTCTAGGTGTGTTTATCGCGGTCACTTTTTTGGTAGTCCCGCCCGCAGTTGCTGCTACAAATGCGGTTACGGGAGGACAAGGTAACCCGACAACTAAGCCAGTGGTCAACCAGACAGCAAGGAAAAGAACAGACAATTCTCGGGCTAAATGTGACCCTTCCTATCCTGATATTTGCATCCCACCTTACCCACCAGATCTAAATTGTAAGGATATCTCCGATCGCAGTTTCGGGTGATCGGTTCTGACCCCCATAAGTTCGATCGCGATCGAGATGGAATTGGTTGCGAGAATTAGCCATTAGTCCTATCCGAAAACCTATGCTCTAACTTAACTGTTAATTAAGCCCACGATTGACTAATGCTTAAAAATATCATCGAACTGCATTAAATCTAAGGTTACAATAGTCGGCAAACATTGGAAACAATCCAGGGCTAAATCCCAGCGTTCCTCACGCTTGAGCATCTGGTTTAACTTATCTTTAGCTGATAGTAAATATCGCACATCATTAGCTGCATAATTAAGCTGATTTTCCGATAAATTTGCAGCATTTCCCCAATCGGAACTTTGAGAAGATTTATCTAATTCCACCCCCTCCAATTCCATGATTAAATCTTTTAAGCCATGTTTGCCAGTATAAGTCCTGGCTAATTTACTGGCAATTTTAGTACAAAATACTGGGTTAACTTCAATCCCCAGATTATGGCGCAAAGTAGCGACATCAAACCGGGCGAAGTGAAAAACCTTGAGGATATTAGTGGTTTCTAAAAGGGTTTTTAAATTGGGTGCTTCCCTTTGTCCGCGTTCAATCCGAATCGCCACCACCTGTCCTTTCGGGTCACAAATTTGCACCAAACAGAGGCGATCGCGCCAAGGTAATAAACCCATAGTTTCCGTATCGATAGCCAAAGCCTCAGCTTCCATGAACTCCGAAACACGAGAATCACTCAAATCGCGATCGCACACCTGAAAATCATTCATAATCACGCACCCCTCTGGTGGTTTATTGAACCATATATCCTCTCACTGAGGGCGGACAAAAATCTGGGTAAAATAATACTCCCCCTTAGCATTTATAGCCACACCAATTCCAGTCAAAGAATAGTCACCGATCATATTTTTATGATGACCCGGGCTATCAATCCAACCTTTAACCGCCTGCTTTACCGGATCAGCATAACCATAATTATAAGCCAGATTTTCAGCAATTTGGCGGAAGCGGATCTGACTACCGACAGCCTCAAACCTTTCTTTTGAACCATCATGGCTAAACCGAACCCGTCCCGTCGCCATATCCTCCGAATGACGGCGAGACTCATTACTGATACGAGAGTCCAGTTGTAGAGGTGACAAACCTCGGCTTTGGCGGTACTCATTCACCTGTTGATGAACCTGTCGTTCCAAACTAGCAATATCTCTGGTAGAAGCAATCACATAATTTGAGGGATTAACCACTGAGAAAAAACCCACTTCCGGGAGGAAATGATAACCCAAGATTAACCCCATTCCCACAGAAGCCAAAGCCATTAAATTGCGTGTCATAGTCAAATCTCTGAATCAAGAAACTTAGCTACTGTTTGCACATCCTTATCACCCCGTCCCGAACAATTGAGAACAATATTAGGGCTACCTTCGAGTTGAGGACAGAGAGTTTCTAAATAAGCGATCGCATGGGAAGTTTCCAAAGCCGGAATAATACCCTCCAACTGGGATAAACGCCCTAAAGCATCCACCGCCTCCCGGTCAGTAACGCTGTAATATTCAGCCCGTTGGGTATCCTTCAGATAGCTGTGTTCCGGTCCCACTCCCGGATAATCCAACCCGGCGCTAATAGAATGTGCTTCAATAATCTGACCATCATCATCCTGCAATAGATAACTCATAGCGCCATGTAGAACCCCCACACGCCCATGAGTTAGGGTGGCGGCGTGTTTTCCGGTCTCAATACCAGATCCGGCTGCTTCTACGCCAATTAGACGCACAGAGGACTCATTGACAAACTCATAAAACAACCCCATAGCATTCGACCCACCACCAACACAGGCGATCAGAATATCCGGTAAACCACCCCATTTTTCTAAACACTGGGCGCGGGTTTCCCGACCAATCACCCCATGAAAATCTCGCACCATCATTGGGTAAGGATGGGGGCCAGCCACAGAACCCAGAATATAGTGGGTAGTTTCCACATTCGTCACCCAATCCCGAATCGCCTCAGAAGTGGCATCCTTCAGGGTTCCGGTTCCCGCTGCCACCGGTCTGACTTCTGCCCCTAATAGCCTCATTCTAAAGACATTCAGGGCTTGGCGTTCCATATCCTGTACGCCCATATAGATTACACAGTCTAAGCCGTAGCGGGCGCAAACCGTAGCGGTAGCGACTCCATGTTGACCCGCCCCAGTTTCCGCAATAATCCGTTTTTTGCCCATTTTGCAGGCTAGGAGAGCTTGGGCGAGGGCGTTGTTGATTTTATGAGCGCCAGTATGGTTGAGGTCTTCCCGTTTTAAGTAGATTTTCGGACCGCTACCGTCAGGTCTAGCATAGCGATCGCTTAAACGGGGGGCAAAATACAGGGGACTCGGCCGCCCCACATAGTCCCGCAATAAATCTTCTAGTTCCCTTTGAAAGTCGCGATCGCTCACATAATGTTTAAAAGCCGCTTCCAGTTCGGCCAAAGCTGGCATTAAAGTTTCCGGGACATATTTACCACCAAATTGCCCAAACCGTCCTACAGATGGGTCAATTACTGGATTGGGGTTCGTTGATGAGTTGGAATGTAGGGGAGTGGTTGTCATGAACAGGGGATTAATTTTCAGTACATCCAATGATTATAAGCCCTTCGAGACAGGTTGCACAATCGCCCTAGGAGTTGATATTGGTCTGTACATCAAAGCTATTTCCGACATAAGTTTGTCGGACACAGCCCACAATACTTGTCTGAATCGCAGCTAAAATCATTAAGCGAGATTTTTATATGCCCTACCATGCTCAAACATAGTGACTTTTCCCAAATAGACCAGACCATTCGCGTCCAAATTCTCAGCGAAGCACTCCCCTATATCCAAAAATTTGCTGGTCGTACCATTGTCGTTAAATATGGCGGCGCGGCCATGAAAGACAGTAACCTTAAAGATACTGTCATGCGAGATATTGTGCTGCTGTCCTGTGTTGGTATTCGGCCAGTGGTAGTACATGGTGGAGGCCCAGAAATCAATACCTGGTTAGGGAAACTGGGAATTGAACCCCAATTCAAAAACGGCTTACGGGTCACAGATGCCCCCACAATGGATGTAGTCGAAATGGTACTCGTGGGGCGAGTCAATAAAGAAATTGTCTCCCTCATCAATCAGGTAGGAGGTTTAGCAGTAGGATTATGTGGTAAAGATGCTAACCTGATCCGCGCTCGTCCCCAGGGTGAAGAGGGCATAGGATTTGTGGGAGAGGTAACCAGTATTGATACCAAGTTACTAGAATCCTTAGTTGATGGCGGTTATATTCCTGTAGTGTCCAGCGTAGCATCTGATGAAACAGGTCAAGCCTACAATATCAATGCTGACACTGTTGCTGGTGAAATCGCCGCCGCTTTAGGGGCCGAAAAATTGATTTTGCTCACCGACACAGCCGGAATTTTAGAGGACTACCATAAACCCGAGACCCTCATTGCCAAGTTAGACATTCAGGAAGCCAGGGGACTGATTGAACGAGGAATTGTGGCTGGCGGTATGATTCCTAAAGTTACCTGCTGTGTGCGGAGTCTCGCCCAGGGAGTACGCGCCGCCCATATTATCGATGGTCGCCTTCCCCATGCCTTGCTTCAGGAAATCTTTACCGACGCGGGAATTGGCTCTATGTTAGTAGCCTCTGACCTTAAATACTAATAGCCAATCCCGTCACTTAATCATATAGCGGGCTATCTAGCCCGCACCCCGGAGAAGGGGCAACCCTTGTTGGCACGGTATGCCTCATCTGCACCGTAGCCCCAATTCGTCAATTAGGGCTACTGCCATTAGTGGTGGGTTGTTGACTATGCTTTAGGCTCAATACGAGCGTAGAAAGCACCACGGATTTTCACCTCAACAGCTTCTTTCGCACCTAAATCATTATCAGAAGGCTGTTCGCTTTCAAAAATGCCAGCAATTTCGCCAGTTTCGCCATCAACTTTAGCTACCTGTAGGGAAATATGACCAGCCTTAAACTTGGTATCAGCAAGTTTAACATTGGCATTAACATAATCTTCCTCGTCAGCAGTAGCAGGTAAAGCCACAGCATTATCATAACCAGAAGCCAAACCCCGTGCCTTCGGATCGAGGAAAGTTGAACCCCGATAGGAAGGGACATTAAAATCCCCAGAGAAGTCGGTAGAAGTATTAATGCTAGTCAGTCCAGGTTGACTGGTGGCTACTAACCCTTTAATAGTGAATAGGAATGGCACTTGCTCACCACCAGGGAGTAAAACGGTAATGGGCTGAAAATCAATCCCATCTTTTTCAGTAAATTTCAGGCTGCCATCTGGCTGAAATTTCAAGAGACCGCGAACCTGGTCTAAGCTATAAGTGAAGCGAGTTAACAATCTGCCTGGTACAAACTCAGCCTCTTGTCGCTTATTAGCCGGTTCTTCTTTCACAAAGTAGCTAGTAGGTTGCAGACACAAGCCTGTAATTTCATAGGAAGCATTTTGGTCAAGGGGAATTGAACCCCGGGCGGTTTCAGGAAGACTCGGACAGTTAACCGCTAAACCAGTGTTCCGAATATCATCATAAGTTAGTAATGATGGATCTTTTGCGGATGGACTTTCAGAGCAAGCTGTGAGTACCGAAAGGCAAAATGCCAAGAATGTCGCCACTAAAGCGCGATATTTCATTTTCAACCTCAATATCCAAAATCGATATGTGACATAATTTTCTAGTTGGCAGAATCGACGCTCCCCGCTCCCTAGATTGAGCGAGTCACCTGATCCCACCCCATTTTAATGGGGGCTGTCCAATACAGCATTTTACCCTGATTACGACTTTTTTGTGACCAGAAGTACAAATTTATCGGCTTTAAGTGTTTTTACCTGGGTTTATTTACGGATTTAAGCGGAAATTGGTAGCAGGTTAGATCTATGATGAAATCGTGAACAAGCATAATCATAATAGGAAATTATGGAGCAGGAGACTGATTTTGAGGCTCAATTGCAGTTGTTGACCCAGAATATCCAGGATTTGACCGTCCAAGCTAATGATGACACCCTCATGCTGTTATCCCTATTGCGAACCTTAGAACAGCTTCACCAAAAAATCCGAGAAGATGTGTTTCAGAAGACTTTACCCAAGAACAGACAGGAACTTTATCATTTACTGCGCGAGATAGAAGCCCAAGGGGGATGGCCATATATTCCCCGTAAATCCCTAAGATTCATTTTGAAAAATCTGGATTTATCAACCCCCTCTGATCCGGACAATAAGGGGGCGTAGTGAGTATAGATGCGATTTTGGGGTCTTTTGAACGTTTTGGCATTAATCTTGGCTTAGAACGCATTACAGAGCTTATGGTGAGGTTAAATAATCCTCACTACCAAGTCCCTGTTTTGCATATTGCTGGAACTAACGGTAAAGGGTCGGTATGTGCCTATTTATCCTCAGTGCTGACGGAAGCGGGATATCGTGTGGGGCGCTATATTTCTCCCCATTTGGTCGATTGGACTGAGAGAATTTGTATCAATGGGGTTCCTATAGATAATCGGGATTTGCAGATTGTACTGCAAGATGTGATCAGGGCTATTTCTTCTGATGAACTGTTACCGACTCAATTTGAGGTGATTACTGCGGCGGCTTGGCTTTATTTTGCCAGAGAGAAAGTCGATGTGGCGGTGATTGAGGTGGGCTTAGGGGGACGACTCGATGCTACTAATGTGATTGATCAGCCTTTGGTCAGTGTAATTACTAGCCTCAGTCGGGAACATTGGCAGCGTCTGGGTCCTACTTTGGCGGATATTGCTAGGGAAAAGGCGGGTATTCTTAAACGAGGATGTCCGGCGGTGGTGGGACCCCTTCCGCCGGAAGCGCGAAAAGTGGTGAACGATCGCCTTTTAACTCTTGGCTGTCCCACTACTTGGGTCGAACCGGCACAATTGCTCAAGTCTGACCCTTTTCACCCGGTAGCTAGTTATGGGAATTTCCAATATATTTTACCCATGCCGGGACAAGTTCAATTGCTCAACTCAGCTATAGCGATCGCCGTTTTGGAGTCTCTCAAACAACAGGGTTGGGCGATTTCTGATACAGCTATCATCGAGGGTATCGCTAAAACTCGCTGGCCGGGTCGTCTACAATGGATAAGTTGCCATGACAATCGCTCATTTTTGCTTGATGGAGCGCATAACCCGGCGGCTGCGGCGGCTTTGCGTGAATATGTGGATGAGTTGCAACAGAGGGGAACTGTTGATGGTCCGATTACCTGGGTAATGGGGATGTTATCCACTAAAGACCATGATGATATTTTCAGGGCGACGTTACATTCTGGCGATCGCTTACATTTAGTTCCCGTACCTGATCATAGTTCAGCGATGCCGAACGGGCTCGCCCACCTCGCCCACGAAATTTGTCCCCAACTTGGATATTGTCAAACCCATAGCGATCCTATTGTAGGCTTAGAAACAGCTTTAGCTAATTCAGATAATAGTCTAGTAGTCCTGTGTGGTTCCCTATACTTAGTAGGTCATATCCTGAAAGCTGTCTCATCAGGTGGGGGGGGATATTGATACTCAGTCCGAGAGAATTTGGAGGCGGATTTTCCCCTCGTCGCTATCTCCTAGATTAACCTCAATCACCTGACCGGCTAACTGTTCGAGACAATTAAGGAGCGATCGCAAGTGGGGGGTACTGGCTCCGGTATCTACATATAAGCGATCGGCGAGACTCCCCACTCGTCGCCAAGTGCTATGAAGTTTAACAATAGTTTGTTCCAACTGAGTAGCCTGCTTAACCAAATCGGAAGCCGTAGCTAAACACCCCACCCGCAAAGCCTCTTCCAAAGCCATTTCCAGATCTACCGAAGACTGATTTAAAGCCTGAACCTGTGCAGCAGCATCAAGATATTTAGCTAAACTACGAGCATCAGAGGTTAACTGGCGCACGGTATCGACATCAGGGTTAGCGACCATTTCTCGTTGAATTTCCCCAACGTGGGTATCTGGTAACTTTTCCATTTCCCGCACCAGAGGCGCTAGATAACGGGGTGGAAGCGCTCCCACAGCGGCTTTTTCCCGGACTTCATCAGGAACCAAATCGGAACTCATAGCGGTCCATTCATCAGCCAGTTGGCGGACTTCCCTTGTTGTGATGCGATCGCCTGCACAGGCCACATCACTGACCATTTGCTGTACTTCTGGGGAAGATTTAGCGGTTTCGATAAAAGCTCGTTTACTGAAATTGTTAATAGCATCGGGGTTCAGATGTCCCTCAGCCAGGAGAGTATCAGCACTATTAGCCAGTTCAATTAAAGCATAAGCCTGACTTTTGCTGATTTCTCGCTGTTTGAGCCAGTGGAGAAAACCCATTCCCCGACCTTCGCCGCCTCGTTTTTCGCGATCGCGAACCGCCCGCAAAATCCGTCCCCGCCAAATTTCGGTTTGTAAATCAAAGCGATCGCACACTTTCCAGGCTGTGTCTACCTGATGAGCAAATTCATGGTCGGAAACTTCCTCATCTTCAGGATCAGGGAGTTCAAAATTAAGGTCACTCAACTCGGTGAGAACCTCAGCGAGTTCAGTCGCAGATTGGGGAATTTCAGGCATCTACTAGCGTAATGGTTATGGACTTGCCGGAACATTATACATTAACAGGTCTTAGGCAAAGCTGTTTCTGGGTAAATCCGAATCTTCTTTGATAACAGACCTGTATTTCCTGAGTCCGTACAATCGGCAACTGAAGACCTGGACAATGGCATGGTTGTTGTGTGAGATAATGAGTCAATATACCACCATAACTGGAATAATATTTCCGGAAATATCCTTAAATTACTTGTTAATCCCCCTCTAATCAGAAACACCGAACTACCATGAAGCAAGCGATCGCCATTCCTTCCGTTTCCGTAACCTACGCCCACCGATGGCACTTCTACCCGCACCAACGCCCCCCTGATGCGCCATAATCAAGAGATCGCCTACCAAAAAAGGGGGGAACAATATCTGCTGATTAAATCTCCCCCCGCCTCTGGGAAAAGTCGGGCGCTGATGTTTATCGCCCTCGATAAGCTGGAAAACCAGAACCTGAAACAAGCGATCGTCGTTGCCGGGGGAAAAGGCGATCGGTGCTAGTTTCCATGATGAACCTCTGACTAAGTTTGGCTTTTGGGCAGATTGGCACGTTGAACCCCGGTGGAACCTCTGCAAGCCAGACGGCAGCGATGGCGGTAAAGTAGAAGCGGTGAAAACCTTTCTCGAAGCGCGATGATCAAGTCTTAATTTGCACCCATGCCACCTTCGGCTTTGCGGTGGATAAATTTGGCGTAGAAATGCGCTTACGATCGCCTGATTGCGGTTGATGAGTTTCACCATGTTTCCTCTAACCCTGACAACAAGCTGGGAGACCATATCCGCCAACTGATGGCTCGCGACAAAACCCATATCGTGGCCATGACGGGTTCTTATTTTCGGGGGGATGCCGAAGCAGTCCTACATCCCGAAGACGAAGCCAAATTTCACCACGACTACCGGTGCACTATTATGAACAACTCAACGGCTATGAACACCTAAAACAACTGGATATCGGCTATTATTTTTACTCCGGTAGCTACACCGATGAAATCATGCAGGTACCGGGCCCCAACGAAAAAACGCTTTCTGCATATTCCTAACGTTAATTCCCGCGAGAGTACCAAGGACAAAATCCGGTACGCTTAACATATTATTGAGGCATTGGGAGAATGGCAAGGCACGCCTCCACTTGCAGGATTTCAATGGGTCAAAACCGCGCCCGGGTAAGATTCTCAAGATTGCCGATTTGGTGGATGATGACCCCAGCAAGCGGGATAAAGTGGCAGCCGCACTGAAGGACCCCACCCACAAAGATAATCGCGATCGCGTTGATATTATCATTGCCCCCCTGATGGCTAAAGAAGGCTTTGATTGGATTGGTACAACACGCTTTAACCATTGGTTACCGTTCCAGTTTGACCGAAATTGTCCAGATTATTGGGCGGGCGACCCGCGACGCACCGGGTAAAACCCGCGCCCGGTTTACCAACTTGATTGCGGAACCTGATGCCAGCGAGATGGCAGTGACAGAGGCGGTGAATGATACGATTAAGGTGATCGCTGCCAGTCTGCTAATGGAACAAGTCCTAGCCCCCCGCTTTCAGTTCAAACCCAAGCGCCCGGACAATCAACCCACCCCCGGCTTTGACTATGGAGAAAGTGGCTACGATCCGAGTCGATGCAATGTGGGAGTTAAGCCACCAAAGCGGGGAAATTCAGCTAGAAATTAAGGGTTTAGCCCTACCCAAAAGCCCGGAAGCCTCCCGCATTTGTCGGGAAGATTTAACGGAATTGGTGACGGCTTTTGTCCAAGATAAGCCGAGTATCGAGCGCGGTCTATTTGATGAGGAATTGGTGGCAGAGGAACTCACCCAACTACGGATGGGTAAAATTATTAAACAGAAATTCCCCCTACTGGATGAAGGCGATCGCGAAGCCGTCCGCCAACACGCAGTAGCCGCTCTCAATTTGGTACAACAAGCTAAGAAAACCAGTAACGAAGGGGACGGGGTAGCCACCAAAAACACCGCCCTAATTGACGGGGTGCGGCAGTTTTCCCTATCGGTGACAGACTTAGATATCGATCTGATTGACCGGATTAATCCTTTTGGGGAAGCATACGCGATTCTAGCTAAGTCCACTCGTCGGGAACGCCTGAAACTGGTCGCAGAGGCGATCGCCGCCAAGCGAGTCAATCTCTCCGTAGAAGAAGCGCGAGAGTTAGCAAAGCGGGCGCTACAGTTCAAACAGGAAAGGGGTCGGTTGCCTTCCCTCACTGCCGCCGATCCTTGGGAAAAGTGCATGGCGGAAGGGGTTGCCTTTGTGCAACGGAAAGTTAAGGAGGAAAAAAAAGCCTAAAATCAATTGATAGCTCATCTGGAGGTGAAAATCCATGAAGCTCTCCCTAGAAAAACCCACCCCCCCAAACTCCATCCTCCAACGCCACAACGCCACCTGGCAAGACTATGTGGCTATCCGGGATCACCCGGATATAGACTGGCAAAAAATCTCATTTCATCAAGGATGGTTGTGGGTAGATATGGGTAAAGAAGGACCGAATCATGCTTCGTTCAGTGATTTGATAACGGCAATTTTCTTTGTTTGGGTATTTCTGCACCCTGAGTTTGTTTTGCAATCTTATGGTCGCGCTTGTCATTGAATGCCCCGATACCCACGCCTGTGCGCCAGATTTAGTGCTGTACAAGGGTGATAATATTCCCCGATGGCAACCCGGACCAGCCGCGCCGGATTGACTTGCGTCGCCACCGTTTGCCGGACTTGGTGGGGGAAATTGCTGATACTACCCTCAGCCTTGACCTAGATGAACAAAAGCAACTCTACGCCAGCTTAGGGATTTCTGAATATTGGGTGGTTGATATGAAAGGGCGGCGGATTTTTGCCTTTAGCTTGACTCCATTGGGGCATTATGAAGCGATCGCCCAGTCCCAAGTATTGACGGGGTTGCCGATCGCCCTTTTAGAACAAACCCTAGAACGGCTGAACACCGAAACCAACACCGCTGCTGCCAATTGGTTAATCCAACAGTTACAAAACCCGCCAGAACATGCATGAGAGCATTGCTGAACCTGAACACCACGAGGAAAACAATGGCTAAATCCCCGCCCAAATCTACCACTGATGAAGATTTAGAACTGTTGGCACAGTTGGGGATAAATATCGCCCCGGAAGCGACTCCCGAATATTCCCCTAGAGAAGAACGGATTATCGCGCTCGTTTGAGGAAATCGATCGCTTTGTTGCCGAAAAAGGTAGACTTCCTCAACTTATGGGCGATCGGGATATTTTCGAGCGCCTCTATGCAGTGCGCCTGGAACGTTTGCGGGAATCGGCGGAATGTCGCGCCCTCCTTGAACCTCTGGACTACCGAGGACTTTTAAACATCGAAAATGATGCCAGTTTTACCGAATCAGAAAACCTGGAAGAGGACCAAATTGAGGCGGCGCTTTTGGCTTCTTTGGGGGTTGATGCTGCTCCCGAAAATGATATCACCCAGTTAACTCATGTGCGATCGCGTCAAGAAATTAAGGCGGCGGAAGAAATTGCCCAGCGGTTTCCCTGCCAGAATTTTGATGAATTTAAACCCATCTTTGAGGAAGTTCAGCGTCAGTTAAAAACAGGCGATCGCCAAGCCGTGAAATATCAGGATTATGCCACCATTAATCAAGGGGATTTGTTTATTCTTGATGGTCAAAAAGTTCTGGTAGCAGAGACGGGGGAGATGTTGATCACTGACTATGGTCTGAGAAATTATAGGCTCCGGGTAATTTATGATGGCACGGCTGAGAGCAATCCTCTGTTTAGATCACTTCAGCGAGCCTTAAATAAGGATAAAACCAGCCGCCGCATCACTAAGCTGGATCGGCGGGATTGGGGGCGTTTATTTTCCGGTCAGCCCTAACCAGAAGTTAAATCAGATGATGATGATTTAATCACGGGTTATATTTATGTATTGCGGAGCCTATCTGACGAGCCTTTTATAGCCAAAAATCGGTCGATTATTCATAAAATTGGCGTGACGGGTGGGGATGTTAAAAAGCGCATTGCTAAGGCAAAGCATAACCCTAACTATCTGTTAGCAGATGTGGAAATTGTAGCCACTTTTCAACTGGCAAATATCCACCCGAAAAAGCTAGAGCTTCTCCTACATAAGTTTTTCGCGGGGGCGCGATTAGACCTGGAATTGATGGATCGTTCTTCTTGATTTTTTCCCAGTCCAGCCTAGAGAGTCGTTTCTAGTGCCATTAGATGCCATTGAAGAGGCGATCGCCAAAATCCAGGACGGCACCATTGAGCAATTCCAATATGAGCCGGAATTAGCCAGTATTATTAGAGTATCATAACACATTTTAGTAATAAAAAGCAATTGGGTTCCCACAATGGACATTTTCCCATGGGTTTTGGGAACCCGCAGAGTTTAATAGTTTAACTCACCAACGGAGTGAACGACGATGATTACAGAAATAGAGTTAAAAGATTTCAAAAGTTATAAATCGGCGACATTGCACTTAGGGCGGCTTACGGTATTAATTGGAGCCAATGCTTCCGGTAAAAGTAATGTTATTGAAGCCTTGCGGCTTTTATCTCGGCTTGCCACTGGGGAAAGACTTGGATTGCTCAGAAATCCGCAAAAAAAAGGAGATAATTTCTTTCGAGATAATGTCGAACATTTGGGATATAGAGGAAAGCAGACATTTCAACTAGCTGGCTTGACAAACCATCCCGATTGGGAAAGTTTTGAGATTCAACTAGGACTCAGTTCAGACAACCATTTGCAGGTTATGCAAGAACGGATTACCAGTTCAACTTCTAAAGTTCCGTTGTCTGAAATCACCAGTGAACCGCAAGGGGCAGGAAGTGATATTTTTGTGACTTATAATAATTTCGCAAAACGCAGCAAAAAACCGAGCCTGTTTTGTAGTATTTATTTGGCGGTTTTTGCCCAACTTTTAAGTACCATTTGATTTCGACCTGAAAATCTCAAAAGTCAAGAAATTATCCCGAATTGTTGAGAAAAATATGTCCGTTATTTAAGTGGAATTGTGTTTTTAGAACCAGAGCCTAGCTTGATGAAAAACTATGGTCACAAAACCGATTTAATTTTGCGTGAGAAAGGGCAAAATTTATCGGGAGTTATTTATAATTTATGTCAATCTACAACCTCTAAGCAGGCGGTTTTAGACTTTGTTTGTAGTCTTCCAGAACAGAATATTGAGGAGATTAGTTTTTTAGAAACCCCTCGGGATGAGGTGATGTTACAACTCACTGAAACCTTTGGAGGGGTGGCAACTCCTTATGATGCCGCCAGATTGTCTGATGGAACCCTGCGAGTTTTATCCATTGCAGCAGTATTACTTTCTGCACCGGAAGAAAGTTTAGTAGTCATTTAAGAAATCGATAATGGTGTACACCCGAGTCGTGCGAGTGCCTTACTGTCTCGGATGGCTGAAATTGCTCGACAACGTAACCTCCGTATTCTCATTAGTAGCCATAATCCTGCTTTATTAGATGCTCTTCCTGATGAGGCAATTCCTGAGACTGAATTTTGTTATCGCAGTCCTGATGATGGGTCAAGTCAGTTAATTCGGTTGCAAGATATTCCCGATTACCCGGAACTGATTGCTCAGGGTTCCGTGGGTCATTTAATGACTCGGGGACTGTTAGAACGTTTTGTCAAGCAGCATCCAGGAAATGAGAACAAAAAACAGCAGGCTCTAGACTGGTTGACTTCGCTTAATTCCATGGTGGAGGCTCACTAATGGCGGATGTTTCGATTGTCGATACTTCGGTTTTTTGTAATGTTCTTAATATTCCTAAATTGAATGATGAGCGAGGCTTAGTCATGGAACAACTTAGGGATTTTTTGGAAAAAGGAACCCATTTGCTGTTACCAATGGCGGTTGTTTATGAAACCGGAAATCATAATATTGCTCATATCAGTGAGGGTCGTTGGCGCCGACAATGTGCTGAGTTGTTTGTTGAGCAAGTTAAAATGGCGATCGCCGGAGAAACCCCTTGGACGGTAATGCAGGTTCCCACTTTGGATGAAGTGCAACTCTGGTTGACTGATTTTCCGGATTCAGCAACACAAGGTAAGGGTATGGGTGATCTGTCAATTATCCAAGAATGGGAAAAATCGAGGCGCTTGTTTCCCAATCGGCGGGTGTTTATCTGGTCTTTAGATACTCACCTTCAGGGGTATGATTCCCATCCTTAAAATGTTTAAGAGGAAGACAGTAATTTGGTGAGGGAGATAGGAGAGCTTTCGTGATGCAAACAAGGCCAATCGCATTTGCTATAGTCTTACAGCTTGTTATAATAGGGTCAGTATATAAATGAAACTTTATGTTGTGGAAACCCATAGAAAATTTACCCTGTAACTGGCAAGATTTAGCTAGTAGTGAACTGCCCCCTTTAGTCACCGTTTGGAACGAGCAAGCAGATCGCATGCGTCAATCGGGATAGTTTCAAATCTTTAGCGAAAAGCTGCGGCGGGAAATCGCCATTGAAACCGGAATTATTGAGCGTTTATACACCATAGATCGCGGCATCACTCGTTGGTTAATTGAACAGGGAATTAATGAAGCATTAATCCCTCACGGCTCTACAGATATTCCAGTTAAACAGGTCGTTTCGCTCATTAAAGATCAAGAGGCTGCCATTGAGGGATTATTTGATTTTGTTGGGGGTCAAAGAAATCTATCTAATTCTTATATCAAGCAGTTACATCAAGTTTTAACCCAGAGTCAGGAAAGCACAGAAGCCTTAAACCCACAGGGAAAAATCTTTAGGGTTTCCTTAATTAAAGGCGACTGGAAACGTCAACCCAATAACCCCCTCCGACCAGATGGCACAATTCACGAGTATTGTCCGCCGGAACAAGTAGCATCGGAAATGGAGCTATTAATCACCTTACATCATCAACATCAAGAACAAAAAGTTCCCCCAGAAATTGAGGCGGCTTGGTTGCATCATCGATTTACCCAAATCCACCCTTTTCAAGATGGAAATGGTCGGGTTGCTCGTTGTTTAGCCAGTTTAGTTTTCATCCAAGCGAGTTGGTTTCCTTTAGTGATAACCCGGGACGATCTCGCCGTTTATATTGCCGCTTTGGAAGATGCGGACTGCGGTGAATTATCGAGTTTAATTAATCTTTTTGCTAAGAGCAAAAAGCAAGTATTTTTAGCTATCTTCAGCCTTTAACTGATTCTCCGTTTCAATTTTCCTATGCTGATGAACAGGAAAATTTGATTCCCCGTTTCCAGCAGTGGCTACAAAATGTCATGGTGACTGGGTTAGAGTATTGGAATAACAGCCTTTAAATGATTTTAAGGGCTTGATTGATCTACTTTATCAGTTTTCTCAATGGTTGGGTCTATGAGGGAAATTCCACTATTGAAGACTTGGAAATCATTAAGCCGAATTTGCCAGCACAACTGGAAGGGTTAAAAGATACCTATCTCGATGTTAAAGTGCGCTTGAATGACGGCACATTGGTGATTATTGAAAGGCAGGTTTTGAATGTGCAATCCTTTCCAGTTTGACCGAAATTGTCCAAATGATTGGGCGGGCGACCCGCGACGCACCGGGTAAAACCCGCGCCCGGTTTACCAACTTGATTGCGGAACCTGATGCCGTCGATGCAATGTGGGAGTTAATCCAGAAAGCGGGGAAATTCACCTAGAAATTAAGGGTTTAGCCCTACCCAAAAGCCCGGAAGTCTCCCGCATTTGTCGGGAAGATTTAACGGACGCGGAACGGCTGAAACTCGTCGCAGAGGCGATTCCCTCGCCTGAGCTTCGCGATCGCCGCCAAGGGAGTCAATCTCTCCGTAGAAGAAGCGCGAGAGTTAGCAAAACGGGCGCTACGGTTCAAATAGCAAAGGGGTCGGTTGCCTTCCCTCACCGCCGCCGATCCTTGGGAAAAGCCTATGGCGGAAGGGGTTGCCTTTCTGCAACGGAAAGTTAAGGAGGAAAAAAAGCCTAAAATCAATTTATAGCTCATCGCTGCTGCCAATTGGTTAATCCAACAGTTACAAAACCCGCCACAACCACCGGACGGCATTGCTGAACCTGAACACCACTGCGTTTGCACAGCCAGAGGCGAGGAAATATCGCCAGGTAAGCTTAAATCAGGATAAAGCCAGCCGTTGCATCACTGAGCTAGATGTAGTGGGCCCCCTATTTTCCATCTGGCAGCCAGAGGCTTATTAACGAAAAGAGGCTAATATTGATAATATAGGTGCGAGACGTTCAGGCATGAAATATGGTTGAAATACCTCAAATAACCGCCTGGTGGGGACTTCAACCCCTTGGTTGAATATAAGGAGCGCACTCCTGACCATCCTCATAACTGTTTATATGTCCCAACGTTTGGTATAGAATATACAAAGTGCGAGACGTTCAGGCATGAAATATGGTTGAAATACCTGAAATAACCGCCTGGTGGGGACTTCAGCCCCTTGGTTGAATATAAGGAGCGCACTCCTGACCATCCTCATAACTGTTTGTACGTCCCGAAGTTTAGTATCACAACGATACAAAACGAGGCAGGGAACCCAAGGTCAAAGCGAACTAACTTATACAAATTCCTTATAGTAAGCCCAAAAATGGATAAGTAAAAGCTAGGAAATTAGGGTAACGGCGATAGCCACCCCCAGTTTTGGGAATCACAATCTCAGGATTGAAGCGGGGAACGGAAGGCATGAAGCAGAACCAACTGCCAAACTTGACCACTGCCAACCATCCATGATTAGGGAAACCGAATGTCCGGCTTGAACCATCGTAAATTCTAAGTAGCGAAATAGGTTGATACGCTGCGCTCAAAAGAGTATAGGGAAAAGTAGGGTATTTTTGTTAACACCTACACAGACCTTTAAAGTACCTCGGTGGAGAGGACAAATCTAAAGATGGAATGCCCATACAAACGGAACGTTTTAACCCCTTCTAGGCTCCGACAATCTGGTCGAGAGAGTCAGTAGTGAAAGTGTAAGCGCAAGCCTATTAGGGGGTGAGATGTGACCAAAAGCCAACGCCCTGTTGTAATGGCAGGGATATGCTAACAGGTCACGGTTTGATTGTAAGAAATAGAGGCTAGTAGGTGTACAGATGGCGATAGCGAGTTTAAAGAAAGGGTTTGGGAAACCAAAACTAATCAAGACTACGAACAACGCATGGAAGGCAATCCCATGGACTAAGGTTCAACGGAAAGTTTTCAAGCTCCAAAAGAGTATATTTCAAGCAGCTAAATCGGGACAAAATGCAAAGGTTAGAAGGTGGCAACGTCTATTGGTGAAATCATACTATGCCCGGCTCTTAGCAGTGCGGCTGTAGGGGCGGGTTCCACGGTCAGCCATGCTTCCCAACAGTCAGCTTAATAAACCCGCCCCCCCAAGCGGGTCAAGGCAAGAAGACAGCCGGTGTTGATGGAGTAAGAGTAATCTCTCCAAGACAAAGGTTTGAACTGGTCAAGAACATTAAGGGAAACCTCAAAGCAAAACCACTGCGACGGGTTTGGATTCCAAAACCTGGTAGGGATGAAAAAAGCTGGAATAGGAATACCCACAATTCAAGATAGAGCAAGGCAAGCCTTGGTTAAGTCGGCTCTCGAACCTGAATGGGAATCGAGATTTGAAGGCACAAGCTACGGGTTCCGTCCAGGACGGTCAGCCCATGACGCAGTTAGCAGAATTTACACTGCCATAAATCAAGGACAATATTATGTTCTCGATGCCGATATAGCAAAATGCTCTTACCGTGAACCATGATTACCTACTGTCCAAAATTCATTGTCCAAGCAGCCTAAAAAGAGACCTGAAACAATGGCTCAAAGCGGGAGTGCTAGATAAAGGTGTATTTGAGGATACAGAAGCAGGAACACCTCAAGGAGGGGTAATAAGTCCAATACTCGCCAACATCGCACTGTTGGGAATGGAAAGGCTAGTTAAAGGAATGTATCCAAATAAAGGCACAGCCACCCAGGTGAACCTTATAAGATATGCCGATGATTTTGTGGTCATCTCCAAAGACCTAGGAATCATTGAACAGTGCCAAACTGCTATTTCTGAATGGCTAAAACCTGTAGGCTTAGAAATAAAATCTGAAAAAACTCGAATCTGCCACACGCTCAAATCTACTGAGTATGATGGTAAAACAGAAAAACCAGGGTTCGACTTTCTAGGATTCAATATCAGGCAACATCCAGTAGGAAAATATAAATCTGGGAAAACAGGCGGGGCAGCAAGCCGATTAATCGGACATAAAACCCACATAAAACCCAGCCATAAAGCAGTTAAAGCCCATACAGAAGTGATTAAAGGTGTAATCAAACAACATAGAACAGCACCTCAGTCAGCCCTGATAAAACATCTAAACCCGATTATTCGGGGATGGTCAAATTACTACTCAGCGGTAGTCTCAGCAGAGACCTTCAATAAGCTAGACCTCATAATCTGGTTAATGTTACGGGCATGGACAGCATCAAGATGCAAAGGGGTGAACTACGAAAAGCTGAGGAACTATTTCAGACATGGAACGGTTAAACTTAGCAATGGGAATGAAAGACAGGAATCTTGGTTATTCCAGACCAAAGAAGGACTCCAATTATGGAAACATAACTGGACCCCAATTGTCAGACACACCTTAATACGCCCCGACGCAACACCATACGATGGAAATTGGACTTACTGGGCAACCAGGAGAGGACAAGCAATCGATACGCCAAATAAGGTAGCAAAACTACTTAAAAAGCAAAAAGGCAAGTGTACCTGGTGCGGGCAATTCTTTACCCCATTAGATTTAATTGAAGTAGACCACATTGTACCTAGAAGCCAAGGCGGAAAGGATGAATACAAGAATCTTCAATTATTACATCGCCATTGTCACGATGATAAAACAGCTCTTGATGAAGAGATGATGCTGTACTCTTAACAAGGAGACGGTCAAACTAGGAGCCGTATGAGGTGAAAGTCTCATGTACGGTTCTGCTGCTGAATGGGAGGGGTAGACCGTGAGGTCTATCTCGACCCCTAATCAAGGCAGGGAACCCAAGGTCAAAACAAACCAACTCATACAAATTCCTTATAAGGAAGCCCAGAAATGGATAAGTAGAGTTAGGAAATTAGGGTAACGGCGATAGCCACCCCCAGTTTTGGGAATCACAATCTCAGGATTGAAGCGGGGAACGGAAGGCTCCGAGGTGCAACCCAACACCAGAATCGAGACCACTGCCAACCATCCATGATTAGGGAAACCGAATGTCCGGCTTGAACCATCGTAATAATGTAGTAGCGAAATAGGTTGATACGCTGCGCTCAAAAGAGTAAGGGGAAAAGTAGGGGCTTCTATTTACTACCTACACAGACCTTTAAAAGTACCCCGGTGGAAAAGACAAATCTAAAGATGGAATGCCCATATAAATGGAACGTTTTAACCCCTTTCAGGCTCTGACAATCTGGTCGAGAAAGTCAGTAGTAAAAGTGTAAGCGCAAGCCTATTAGGGGGTGAGATGTGACCAAAAGCCAACGCCCTGCTGTAACAGTAGGGATATGCTAACAGGTCACGGTTTGATTGTAAAGAAATAGAATCTAGTAGGTGTACATATGGCGATAGCGAGTTCAAAGAAAGGGTTTGGCAAAACCAGACCAATCAAGACTACGAACAACGCATGGAAGACAATCCCATGGACTAAGGTTCAACGGAAAATTTTCAAGCTCCAAAAGAGTATATTTCAAGCAGCTAAATCGGGACAAGATGCAAAAGCTAGAAGGTGGCAACGTCTATTGGTGAAATCATATTATGCCCGGCTCCTAGCAGTGAGACTGTAGGGGCGGGTTCCACGGTCAGCCATGCTTCCCAACAGTCAGCTTAATAAACCCGCCCCCCAAGCGGGTCAAGGCAAGAAGACAGCTGGGGTTGATGGAGTAAGAGTAGTCTCTCCAAGACAAAGGTTTGAACTGGTCAAGAACATTAAGGGAAACCTCAAAGCAAAACCACTGCGACGGGTTTGGATTCCAAAACCTGGTAGGGATGAAAAAAGCTGGAATAGGAATACCCACAATCCAAGATAGAGCAAGGCAAGCCTTGGTTAAGTCGACTCTCGAACCAGAATGGGAATCGAGATTTGAAGGCACAAGCTACGGGTTCCGTCCAGGACGGTCAGCCCATGACGCAATTAGCAGAATTTATGTTGCAATTAATAAAGAACAATACTACGTTCTTGATGCGGATATAGCGAAATGCTCTTACCGTGAACCATGAATACCTACTGTCCAAAATTCATTGTCCAAGCCGCCTAAAAAGAGACCTGAAACAATGGCTCAAAGCGGGAGTGCTAGATAACGGTGTATTCGAGGATACAGAAGCAGGGACACCTCAAGGAGGGGTAATAAGTCCAATACTCGCTAACATCGCACTGTTGGGGATGATTAGGTTAATTGAAAAACTGTACCCTAAGAAAACAGACAATCGCCCGTATGCGAATGTCATAAGATACGCCGATGATTTTGTGGTCATCTCAAAAGACCTAGGAATCATTGAACAGTGCCAAACTGCAATCACCGAATGGTTAAAACCTGTAGGCTTAGAAATAAAACCTGAAAAAACTCGAATCTGCCACACGCTCAAATCTATCGAGTATGATGGTAAAACAGAAAAACCAGGGTTCGACTTTCTAGGATTCAATATCAGGCAACATCCAGTAGGAAAATATAAATCTGGGAAAACAGGCGGGGCAGCAAGCCGATTAATCGGACATAAAACCCACATAAAACCCAGCCATAAAGCAGTTAAAGCCCATACAGAAGTGATTAAAGGTGTAATCAAACAACATAGAACAGCACCTCAGTCAGCCCTGATAAAACATCTAAACCCGATTATTCGGGGATGGTCAAATTACTACTCAGCGGTAGTCTCAGCAGAGACCTTCAATAAGCTAGACCTCATAATCTGGTTAATGTTACGGGCATGGACAGCATCAAGATGCAAAGGGGTGAACTACGAAAAGCTGAGGAACTATTTCAGACATGGAACGGTTAAACTTAGCAATGGGAATGAAAGACAGGAATCTTGGTTATTCCAGACCAAAGAAGGATTCCAATTATGGAAACATAACTGGACCCCAATTGTCAGACACACCTTAATACGCCCCGACGCAACACCATACGATGGAAATTGGACTTACTGGGCAACCAGGAGAGGACAAGCAATCGATACGCCAAATAAGGTAGCAAAACTACTTAAAAAGCAAAAAGGCAAGTGTACCTGGTGCGGGCAATTCTTTACCCCATTAGATTTAATTGAAGTAGACCACATTGTACCTAGAAGCCAAGGCGGAAAGGATGAATACAAGAATCTTCAATTATTACATCGCCATTGTCACGATGATAAAACAGCTCTTGATGAAGAGATGATGCTGTACTCTTAACAAGGAGACGGTCAAACTAGGAGCCGTATGAGGTGAAAGTCTCATGTACGGTTCTGCTGCTGAATGGGAGGGGTAGACCGTGAGGTCTATCTCGACCCCTAATAATCAAAAGTGACTCAGTATTATCGGAACCGATAAGAATGCTTGGGACATCGAGAGCAGGCCAATACATAGAACAGATAGAAGGCTACAGGGCCTTTATCCCCAATCCACTGCCACCTACCCCTGAGATTATGATGGATCCGGAAATGTGGAATTTGCTATCTCAAGCCGATCGTGCATTGGGTCGTTTAGATGGTGCAACTGATGCTCTCCCCAACCCCGATTTATTTGTATTTATGTACGTTCGTAAAGAAGCAGTTTTATCGAGTCAAATTGAGGGTACGCAAGCCTCTTTGATAGATGTTCTAGGTGCGAGACGTTCAGGCATGAAATAGGGTTGAAATACCTGAAATAACCGCCTGGTGGGGACTTCAACCCCTTGATTGAATATAAGGAGCGCACTCCTGACCATCCTCATAACTGTTTATATGTCCCAACATTCGGTATAGAAATATACCAAATAAGACAGGGAACCCCAGGTCAAAACGAACTAACTCATACAAATTCCTTATAGGAAGCCCATAAATGGATAAGTAAAGCTATGAAGTCAGGGTAACGGCGATAGCCACCCCCAATTTCAGGAATCACAACCCTGGGACTGAAGCGGGGAACGGAAGGCGTGAGGGAAAACCTATTCCCAAAAAAGTTCGACCACTGCCAACCATCCATGATTAGGGAAACCGAATGTCCGTCTTGAACCATCGTAAGTATCAGGTAGCGAAACAGGTTGATACGCTGCACTCAAAAGAGCATGGGGAAAAGTAGGGGTTTTTTGACACCACCTACACAGACCTTTAAAAGTACCCCGGTGGACAGGACAAATCTAAAGATGGAATGCCCATATAAATGGAACGTTGTAACCCCTTTCAGGCTCTGACAATCTGGTCGAGAAAGTCAGTAGTGAAAGTGTAAGCGTAAGCCTATTAGGGGGTGAGATGTGACCAAAAGCCAACGCCCTGTCGTAATGGCAGGGATATGCTGACAGGTCACGGTTTGATTGTAAAGAAATAGAGCCTAGTAGGTGTACAAATGGCGATAGCGAGTTTAAAGAAAGGGTTTGGGAAACCAAAACCAATCAAGACTACGAACAACGCATGGAAGGCAGTCCCATGGACTAAGGTTCAACGGAAAGTTTTCAAGCTCCAAAAGAGTATATTTCAAGCAGCTAAATCGGGACAAAATGCTAAGGCACGAAGGTGGCAACGTCTATTGGTGAAATCATATTATGCCCGGCTCTTAGCAGTGCGGCTGTAGGGGCGGGTTCCACGGTCAGCCATGCTTCCCAACAGTCAGCTTAATAAACCCGCCCCCCAAGATAACCAAGGCAAGAAGACAGCCGGTGTTGATGGAGTAAGAGTAATCTCTCCAAGACAAAGGTTTGAACTGGTCAAGAACATTAAGGGAAATCTCAAAGCAAAACCACTGCGACGGGTGTGGATTCCAAAACCTGGTAGGGATGAAAAAAGCTGGAATAGGAATACCCACAATCCAAGATAGAGCAAGGCAAGCCTTGGTTAAGTCGGCTCTCGAACCAGAATGGGAATCGAGATTTGAAGGCACAAGCTACGGGTTCCGTCCAGGACGGTCAGCCCATGACGCAATTAGCAGAATTTACACTGCCATAAATCAAGGACAATATTATGTTCTTGATGCCGATATAGCAAAATGCTCTTACCGTGAACCATGAATACCTACTGTCCAAAATTCATTGTCCAAGCCGCCTAAAAAGAGACCTGAAACAATGGCTAAAAGCGGGAGTGCTAGACAACGGTGTATTCGAGGATACAAAAACAGGGACACCCCAGGGAGGGGTAATAAGTCCAATACTCGCCAACATCGCACTGTTGGGAATGGGAAGGTTAATAGGAAAAATGTATCCCAAAAACAACAAACCATATACCATGGCAATAAGATATGCCGATGATTTTGTAGTCATATCCAAAGACTTAGGAATCATTGAACAGTGCAAAACTGCTATCTCTGAATGGCTAAAGCCTATTGGATTAGAGATTAAACCTGAAAAAACTCGAATCTGCAATACACTCAAATCTATTGAGTATAATGGCAAAACAGAGGAACCCGGATTTGATTTCTTAGGTTTCAAGATTAGGCAATATCCCGTAGGAAAATACAGAACTGGGATGACTCCACATGGGAAACCATTAGGACATAAAACTCATATAAAACCCAGTCAAAAAGCAGTTGCCCACACAGAAGCGATAAAAGGTGTAATCAAACAATATAAAACAGCACCTCAGTCAGCCCTGATTAACAAACTGAACCCAATTATTCGGGGATGGTCAAACTATTATTCAGCGGTAGTCTCAACAGAGACCTTCAACAAGCTAGACTTCATAATCTGGCAAATGTTAAGGGCATGGACAGTATCGAGATGCGGAAAGGCAAGTTACGAAAAGCTAAGTAATTATTTCAGACATGAAACAATTAAACTTAGCAATGGGAAAGAAAGACACGAAAATTGGATGTTTCAAACCAAAGATGGATTTCGACTGTGGAAACATAATTGGACTCCGATTGTCAGACACACCCTAATACGCCCTGACGCAACGCCATACGACGGAAATTGGACTTACTGGGCAACCAGGAAAGGACAAGCAATCGATACGCCAAATAGGGTAGCAAAACTACTTAAAAAGCAAAAAGGCAAGTGTACCTGGTGCGGGCAATTCTTTACCCCATCAGATATAATTGAAGTAGACCACACTGAACCTAGAAGCCAAGGCGGAAAGGATGAATACAAGAATCTTCAATTATTACATCACCATTGTCACGATGATAAAACAGCTCTTGATGAAGAGATGATGCTGTACTCTTAACAAGGAGACAGTCAAACTAGGAGCCGTATGAGGTAAAAGTCTCATGTACGGTTCTCAATGGGAGGGATAGACCTCACGGTCTATCTCGACCCCTAATAGTTTGAATCTCAAGCTATAGAAGCGGATCATCCTAAAGACGTTGCTGAGGTCGTAAACTATGTTTCTGCAATTAATTATGGTTTAGAACGTCTTGAGGAGCTGCCTGTATGTTTGCGATTAATTCGAGAAATTCATCAAAAGCTATCGGGTAATGCAATTGCATTGCTTGAAAGTCTTTACTTTAGACCAATTTTTACGGTGGAACACGCTCAATCGGTTACAAGTTTGACATACCCTAACGCCAACACTTTGATTAAAGATCTTAGCGCTATAGGTCTTCTGCAAGAAATTACTGGACAAAAACGCAATCGGGCATTTTCTTACGCACCATATTTGGCAGTTTTCCAAGATCCCTAAAAACAAGTAAAACCTAACAATGGCTAAATCCACGCCCAAATCTACCACTGATGAAGATTTAGAACTGTTGGCACAGTTGGGGATAGATATCGCCCCGGAAGCGACTCGCGAATATTCCCCTAGAGAAGAACGGATTATCGCGCTCGTTTGAGGAAATTGATCGCTTTGTTGCCGAAAAAGGTAGACTTCCTCAACTTATGGGCGATCGGGATATTGAGGCGATCGCCAAAATCCAGGACGGCACCATTGAGCAATTCCAATATGAGTGGGAAACCGCCAGTCTTATTAGAGTATCATAACACATTTTAGCAATCAAGGGCTATTGCGTTTTCGCACCGGATATTTCCCAATGGATTTTGGGAGCAGGTCAAGTTTAGTATTTTAACAGGAGTAGGGTGGGCAGTGTCCATCCTAACAATCGCTCAAGTTTTCAGCCCTGTTATTATGTTGCACTGGTTGCTCTATTTTAGCCTACTGCATAATCGCTCATTTCTCGCATAAAATGCGGGTAAAATCCTAGCACAATATCTTGCTTGGGGACACCCAAGTTGACTAAATCTTCCGCCACATCATGCTCCGTTGAATTGCAAAAAATCCAAATTTTCTCATTGCGGATATCTAAATGGATGACACCCTGATGAATCCAGCGCTGATGGTGCCAACCAAAATGGACAATTTGATAATGATTTCGTTGGGTATCAAAAATAGTCTCAACCTCAATCTCCCCATAGGCTGGCTTACTTTGGGCATATTCAATCAACAATTATTGCACAATTTGCTGATAGGTCTTTAATTTATCTGTCACTCCTTCCATAGCACAATTCGCTCCAATTCAATATCATAAATAATCAGTTTTACCGAATTTTCTTGCACCATTGAGGCTGGAAATTCTCGTTGAAAGAAAGTCTGATAGACTAAATTAGGGATAGCCAGATAAAGAATGCGATCGGGGTCTTCACAGCCTAAAGCAGCCCGATAGTTAATGAACTGCCCCAAGGCTGTATGAAACTCTGAAATTGCCGATGCCCTCGCCAAAAAACTTTTGACTTCCACCGCAGCCATAATAAACGATCGCATAAACCTGATGCTATCCAAACTTATTATACCAAACTATCATCGCGCCTAGGAGTTTGAACCTCTGAGGGGCTGGAATGACTGGGGTAAGAGGGGATTCGAAATTGGACGCAATTTGATGAATCAGTCACCCGCCTAGAGGTGAACTGCAATGGAAACTCCCCAGGAATTAGACACAGGGGGAACTCCAAAATACACAAGTTATGCTATAATTAGTTCCCAAACATGAACCTGAGTTGGGTAGGCAGGCTATGATATTTATTAACCCCAAAACGGACTACGCTTTTACAAAAATCTTTGGTTCGGCACAAAGCAAGAACATCTTAATCAGTTTTCTCAATGGTTGGGTCTATGAGGGAAATTCCACTATTGAAGACTTGGAAATCATTAAGCCAAATTTGCCCCCGCAACTGGAAGGGTTAAAAGATACCTATCTCGATGTTAAAGCGCACTTGAATGACGGCACATTGGTGATTATTCAAATTCAGGTTTTGAATGTGCAGTTTTCTGGGAAGCGGGTTTTATTTAATGCGGCGAAAAACTATGCGTTTCAACTGGAACGGAGACGACAAGCATATCGAGACCTAAAACCTGTGATTGCTTTAACCTTGACCGACTTTGATATGTTCCCCGGACAAAATCAATTGATTTCCCGGTTTGTCTATCGCGAGAAGTCTGAGGGCTGGTACTACCCAGATAATGGGATGGAGTTAGTCTTTGTGGAATTGCCGAAGTTTACCAAAGAACTCAACGAACTGGAAACCCTGACGGATAAATGGATTTATTTTATGAAATTTGCCTGATCGCTCACTTCGATTCCTGAAAACATGGATGATATCGCCGAACTAAATCAAGCGTTTGAGATTGCCAATCAAGCGGGATTAACCCTAGAAGAATTAGAAGAGTTAGATCGGCGGGAAATGTTTATTTATGACCAACAGGGTGCGATCGCATTGGGACTACAACAAGGGCGACAACAAGGGCTTGAAGAAAGGCGACAACAAGGCATTGAACAGGCAAAACGTGAGACGGCTCGCAATTTATTGGGTCAACTGAATGATGAGGCGATCGCCCAAGCTACTGGATTAAGTTTAGAGGAAATTGCCACTTTACGGGAAGAGAGGTTTAGTGATTAGCTAAAGTTGAGAAAGAACCCCAGTCTTTTGGATTTGTGACCATGAATGCTGTTGAAATCGAGGAAGCAGTTTCCCAACTCGCGGAAGCACCTTTTGACCCGGAAGCCTTCCCCTATAGCTTCCTGGAAGCCTTTGGGAATAAGGCGACCACCATCAAGCGCCTGAAAAGCGATCGCCACAGCACCAATCAATCGGATTTACCGGGTGGGGTACTTCAGCGCAATAATATCCATTTGCAGGTTTGCCGAGAAGGGGAAGTCACCGCCACCCTGACCGCTTTGCGCGAGAGTCCCGCTACCACTCGCTACAAGGTTAAGTTTATTTTGGCGACGGACGGCCAAAGTTTGGAGGCGGAAAGTCTGGGGGATGGGGAAATGGTGGCCTGTAATTACCCAGACTTTGCGAACCATTTCGGCTTTTTCCTGCCTTTGGCGGGGATTACCACGGTGCGGCAAATCCGCGAGAATGCCTTTGATATCAAAGCAACAGGTCGCCTCAATCGACTGTATGTGGAGTTACTCAAGCTGAATCCAGACTGGGATAAAGCGGAAGGTCGCGAGAAGTTTAACCATTTCATGGCGCGGCTGATTTTCTGCTTTTTTGCGGAAGATACCAACATTTTCCACAGTGAGAAGTTATTTACAAATGCGATCGCCCAGATGAGTGCCGCCGATGCTGCCAATACCGATGAGGTGCTATCGGAGCTATTTCGGGCGATGGCGACCCCCCACAACCAGCGAGAAGCGGCCGGGATTCGCAATTGGGCGAATGTGTTTCCTTATGTGAATGGGGGGCTATTTTCGGGCAGTGTGGAGGTGGCGCGTTTTAACAAAATTGCCCGGTCTTATTTGCTCCATGTCGGGAATTTGGACTGGAAAAAAATCAACCCCGATATTTTTGGCTCCATGATTCAGGCGGTGGCTGATGAGGAGGAGCGCGGCGCTTTGGGGATGCACTATACCAGTGTTCCCAATATCCTCAAGGTGCTTAATCCCTTGTTTTTGGATGATTTGCGATCGCAGTTGGAGGCGGCTGGGGAGAATCGCCGCAAGTTGTTGAATTTGCGCCAACGCCTCGCCAAAATTCGCGTCTTTGACCCGGCTTGTGGGTCCGGGAATTTTCTGGTGATTGCTTATAAGGAAATGCGGAAAATTGAGGCGGAAATTAAGCGTCTATATAGCCTATAACCCCTATTCTACCGTTACTTAGGTATTACTCAAAACCATAACAGAGTAACAAGTGAGTAAAAAATGAGTAACGCTACTGATACCCCTACAGTAGGGGGAAAGGGCAACTACGATGAGAGTTACGCTAGATTCTTGAAAGCCTATCAAGACTTTCAAGGGGAATGTCCCAAAGGAGTGACACTCAAACTACAAAAGTCCGGGGCTAGGTACAACCTACTATTGCAGTTTAAGCAACCACCTACCGGGAAACGGCTACCCAAGACAGCTAATCTTGAGTGTACACCTCAAGGGGTGATAGACGGGGTTAAGAAAGCTAAACTGGTATCAGAAGCCCTAGGGACTATCACTAGCGCTAGTGAATTTTGGGATTGGTACGATAAAACCATCCTAGGGAAAAATCAGATTGAGGATAATCTGATAACCTATCGGGACATCTTTAAACAAATTGAGGATGAGTATTTTGCGGGTTACAACCGCAACACAGGAAGGAAACGTTCCCGCGATATCGCTAGCGACTTAGCATCTTACGAGGCTACTAAAGGAGTATATTTCAAGTTGTTTCCTAACTGGGATGAATACCCTAGCTGGGAGAGTTTTAAGGCTATGCTATATATTCCCTTGCAGAATGGAGAACAATTAGTAGGTTCCAAAACATTTAAAGAACGTTACTACATCTTAAAAGCCATAGCTGAGAAATCACCTAACAAAGACCATTTACTCAAACAGCTTGAGCCTATTAACCCCAAACAAACGCAATTCAAAAAGAAACAGCGTATAGGCATTAATGCCTTTAAAGATTGGTGGTATAGCGCTAAACAGGAAGCCTATACCATTAAAAACCCTAATCAGCAATCATCCCGACATAGTTGGTTGTGGGTTGCTGGTATGGCAGTAATGTATGGGTTAAGGCCTACCGAGATAGCTGCGGCCGTTAATCTAACTAAGCCATTTGTAACGGATGATGGTATCACTATCAAAGCACTGTCAGACCCCGATAATCAAGACAATTACTTGGTATTAGGAGATTACACTTACTTTACTGACTCAGAAGGTCGGAAAGTGAGTATCAAAACAGGGGGAAGGATTGTAGCTCCAATTCCCAGCCCTGAAATGTTTGAGTTCCTAGAATTGAAACGACCGTTATTGCCAGAATATAGCCCGAAAAAAGGCGTTCAACCCAAAACCATAATCGGAGGCTTTGACAAAAAGTTTACCAACACAATTTTCTGTATGAAATGCCCGGTAACCCAGAAATATGCTTTTCGTAGACTGTACAACCTGTTAGGTGAAAAGTATGGACTACCCATCGAGTTGAGAGCTAGACTTATGGGTCATAGCGCAATCGTTAATGCGAGTAACTATAAAACACAAGGGATTGACGCTACCTTAGAAGTTCTCGATGGATGCTCTAAGTTACCTATACCATTGGATGTAGCCATAGAACGGTTAACAGCGTTAGGGTTTGATATTGACACTCCAGAAGCTAAGGCATTTCTCGGAGTTATCTATCAGATAGATTAATCTAATCGTCAACCTTTCATAAATTAACACCCCTAGATTAAACCCCTAGGGGTTATTTTATGACTACAGATTGATGGATCCTGTTATGGTTTTGAGTAATACCTAAGTAACGGTAGAATAGGGGTTATAGGCTATATAGACGCTTAATTTCCGTCGAGTAGCGTTAACTATAAACCTTTATCCTGACAGCGATAGCGGGTTATTACTCAACCCAATAACTATGCCTAGTTACTCAAATATTACTCACAATCTAGTCCTAGCACAGGAAAATAATTCTGTCAACGGTTGATTACTCAGTCAACAAGCACAACTTAATCAATCTGTCAAATGCCTACTATCTCCCCCTAACCAAACACCGATAGGGTAACTCTCTCGTGATACCCGTCAATGGCAAGCCTATCGGTTCGTTCCTCACCATTGACTGCTATCACATCGGTCGTTTCCCCAATAGTGCTTGTTTCGGTTAGGGGGAGGGTATGGGTTCAATTTTGCAGGGTATTACCTAAAGCTACCAGTGCTAATAATAGGACGGTAATGAGTGCGATCGCAGTGGGATTTATCTATGGCTCAAAGTCAACACGATAGCCGTAGGTAGCCGTAGGGGGAACCCACTAGGTTATCAATGTACAACGATACTCCTATCAATGTACAAAGATATCAGACCGCCTACCTGGTTCCCTGTGGGAGTCAGATTATTGGTGAAATATTGAGGAGCCTACTCACTACCAACAAAATGCGATCGCATAATCTAAACTATCTCCTACCGGAACCAACCCGATACCCCTAAACAACTTTTCAACTGGTAACTTGTTTCGTCATCTCTCGCTGATACCTACATAATCCTAGAGAATTGATTCCCCATCGAAACCGATACCTACATACCGCTAGACAAGTCTCCAATTTTTGGTGGTAATCATCCCAGGCGGAACCCAGTACCCCTAATAAAGCACTAAGCCAAAATCTTAACCCGTCTATTGTAGGTAAACTAGGGGTGAGCATTCATATAAATGATTTACAGGCCTGTTGCAACAGGCCTGTAAACAAAAAATACACGCATCCCCTACAGTCAGAAACCATAGGGGCCATTTAAGTTATTGGGGTAGGGGTTATCTGTTAGGGTTTAGGGTTTTCTCCAACCATCATCATCAATATCATCTCTGTTAATTGGAAGAGGGGGTGATTGCTTTTTATCTTCTAACGGTTTTTTACAAACTGTTGATGGCATAAAATCATTAACATATCTAATCAAATAATTTAGTCTATTTTGGATACCGTCTAACCTATTCTCAATAAGTAAGTTTCCTGTATGCGTAACGAACATACTGATAATAATTGCGACAATAATTAATCCTAGCTCAACTATTATTAAGTTCATTTATATTAATTTCCAAAAATGAAGTGTAAACCATTTAATCCTTTCTAGTGGAGAAAATGAAGCGTAAAAATTGCTGTACGGCGGTGATTCAATTATTTGATATTCATTAAGCCATATAGTCTCTTTTTTAACCATCATATTCTGCTTCACATCATTGTAGGCATAGAATTTAAGCCACCCTGCCATTTTCCAGTACACGGGTACACTGTCAGCGTCAAATAATATCCTAACAAATTTACAGCCAGAAATGTCAGGTAATTTTTTAGTACCGTGTAGAGTACTATCATCTTCTATCCTAAAATTAAATTCATAAACCTTAAACCAGTTACTCTCTGATATATTAAGTGCATTAGGCATTATCTGTTAATTTATTGTTGAGTGTTTAGCATATTTTCTAATTTGTCGATTTTTTCTGATAATTCCTGAATTGCCGCAATCACTAATGGTATCAGTTTATCATACATGATTGTTAAGTAATCTATTTTTTTGTCGTCAACTTCAGGACTATCTGTATGGTCATTTTTAATCACTTCAACTGCGTTAGGATATATATTTTGTACTTCTTGAGCAATTAAACCAAATTGTTCTGTACTTGGATTAAAGCCATGAAATGCTGCAAGTTCATTATACTTAAACCACGTGACTGTCAATGCGTTAATTTCGCTTAACCCTAGAGTTGGTTTTGATAAAAGTGTTTTGAATTTAAGATCAGAGCTACCTTTAACGTAGTCTCCATTATCGTTAATATAAGATACATTTGTGCCTCCTACTCTAAATCTAGTATGTACTCCAGATGATGAAAGAGTTGAGCTCTTTATAAAATATGTCTGCCCGTTATATAATTGTATTGAATATCTATTGTCAGGAGCACCTCGCCAAACATCGCTTTGATGAAAATTAATACCATGATATATAAATACTCTAGGATTATTATCTGCTTCTAATTCCATAGAATAATTCCCCTGATAAGAAAACGCCCAGCTATTTCCTCCAACTCTACTATTTAGTACTAAATTTGCCGAACCAGCAGTAGAGCCTATCCGGCGGATGTCAAACCCCCTCCAAACATTAAAATCAATAAGCATATTTCCATCAGGAAAACTTTCATTAGTTGCAAAAGTTACTGGATTATTTGTTATGTTAAATGTTTTAATTCCTGTTAAAGTTTGATTACCTGTAGTTCTAACTACAGTTGAATCTACATTAATTGTTCTATTAGCTGCTAAAGTTCCTCCTCCGGATCAACCATCACCTGCAGTTAATGTAATATTTGAATGTGTGTGCGTTGTGGGAGTCCTAGCGTTAGATAATCTACTATCATTACCTTGACAGGCTGTGTTTGCTGTAGTGCCATAAGCAACCGCCCATGGGCAGTACTCCCATTAAAATTATTTCCAGTTAATCCCGTACCATTTGTTAATGTATTAGGAGTATTGGCAGTTATTGTTATATTGGCACTACCATTAAACGAAGTCCCATTAATTGTTCTAGCAGTTTGAAGTGCTGTTGCTGTTCCGGCGTTTCCACTTATTGACCCGGTAATTAATGAATTAAATGTTTTAACTCCTGTCCATGTCTGATTCCCAGTTGTAATTATCCCTGAATTAGTTGCACTAGCTGTAGGTAAAGTAACATTAGTTCCTGTTGATGATGTAACTACAGGACCTGCTGTTGTTCCTGCTGTTACTCCTAAATTAGTTGCTACATTTACTTGTGCGCCTGCCGCAATCCCATCCAGCTTGGTTTTATCTGCCCCCGTCATTAGACCCGCAAGCGCAGTCGTGGCACCAGGTAATACAGCATTAGTACCATCAGAACTGTTAACGGTTAACGTATTGCTTGTAGTGCTTGTAGAGAGGTTGGTGGATACGTTTGGGGCGGTGTTTCTAAACTCAGTTCCTACTAAAGTTAAGCCAGTTCCCGCAGAATAGGTTGTATTAGGAGGTGTTACCCAAACACCATCGCCGCGTAAATAGTTAGATGTACTACCATTTGTATCAATGGCAGCAACATTACCTGAATCTGTTATTTGGGATAAGGTATGTGTATGGCTAGTTGGCGTTCTAGCATTTGATAATCTGACATCGTTACCTTCTGTAACAGTTCCAGTAGTTGTTCCAAAATTTTTGTTAAACGCTGTATTTTTGGTAAAAGTAGGCTCTTTACCGTCTAATGTACTTTGAAGTCCTGTAACATTAGCAATGGTATGTGTATGACTTGAAGGAGTAAACGTTGTCGGTTTTGACGTTATTTCAGTCCAGCTATGGGAATGAGTAGATGGGGGGAAAGTGCCAGGTTTATTAATAATATTATTCCAAATTAACTCAGTTAATTTGACTAAATTAGTATTGGAGTCAATAACTGCTTGTATCCGTTCATTAGTTAAATACAGATTAACTTCACCTTCTGGCAAGTCATCGGTTGATTGCCCAAACTTACTAGAGTAAATGTTGAAATTAGTCATAACTGCCTCTATATTGAGTAATCAAATAAATGGCTAATAACTTAATACTAGCCATTCATTTGATGATTACATATTGATATATTCGATAATTGTAACGCTGATACTAGCGCTAGATTCTGCTATCGCCTGTAACTCAGTTCTACCCCACGTTATTGAGATGGTATCACCTGGCTTAACCGAAAATGCAGCGTCTGACACGCTATCACCTGTAGGGTCAAATATTAGATGTACATTGGTATTTGACCGATTCTTTACAAACACCGTTCTACCGTTACTGGTAGCATTGATAGGCACAACTTCCGTGATAGTGTTAGCAGTCAAACTTATCGCGGTAGTTTCGGGAGTTCCCGGTATTTTACTGCTCATATTTAGAGTGTCTAAATTGACAATAGAACTGTAAACTGAGAAACTCATAATAAACTCCTAAATCAAAGTAAAATTTACCAATTTATTATTTGTTCTAATCCAACAATATTGGTTACGCTATCCTCAGTTATAGCATAGATAGAAGCTGTTGATTTTAGTTCATCATCCCACCCAGCGTTAGGAGGTAAATATAGGCATTGATAAGGTACACAGTTACTGATATCACCGTGACAAAACCATACCCCTACAGAACCTACGTTTTGTAAGTGCAACCTATACCGATTAATATTTGAGGGTCTAACTAACGTGGGGGTATTGCCTATTGTCACCCCAAAATTTTCGGGTTGTGTCAATGTAGGGGTTTGAGGAACTGTATCGAGTTGATATTCAGCCATGCCCAAAATATTAATAGAATCATTGTTATGTAACTGAGTTAAACACCTAGCTTTAACTATTGAGTTGCTATCAATTGCTAAACCTTCGTTTTGATTAGTGATTAATTCAATTAACAGGTTTTCGGTGTGAATTCCTCCATAATATGGCAATTTGACAATCCCTAAATTTAACCCGTTTTCTGTTGCCATATTCCCATAAAATATCTGTAAATCTACCGCTCCCTGCAACACTTCCTGTTTTTTTTCCCACCGTTGGTAATAGCTATCTTCCGGGTAAATTTTGGGGATTTGTGATTGTGCAATATTAGGGATATAACACCTAGCGTTTAACGATGATATATAGCTGTAAATACCGATATCATATTTATATCTTTCTGTTATTAATGATTCTAAAATAGTCCCGTTAAATAACTCTATGGCGTTACTCCAGTTAGCAGCGTTTATATTAGCCGTGATATTTTTAACACCTCTCACCATTTTAACCACCTATTAATAAATTATTTTTTAGTATAATATTACTACTTTAATGTGATTATTTAAATGGTTAGAAACACAATTAACCCATGGGACCCAGACCCTACCGCTAGAATGCGAGACCCAGACCCTACTACTAGAATATGGGACCCAGACCCTACTAGGGAGCCACAAGGTAGGAAATCGTTTGGTGGTGCTAGTCAAGACCATCGTAGGGAGCCACCAAAGAGAGATGAACCAAAGGGAGGAAAAAAACCTAGGGGAAAGGGTGGCGCTGGTAGAGGTTTTGGCGGTCCTAATAGCGGTGACGAGGTAGATGATAATAAAGGTAGAAGTTCAGATAATCAAGGCGATAACGCAAGCTATTTAGATGAATTAATCGAGGAAACCACAACTGTTAAAGATGATTGTTATTATTTATTGCCCTATGCCCATCCTCGTTATGGAGAAAGTTCAGGTTACCAATCATATAACATATTGTCGGGATACGGTAATTTTGATAGGTTTGAAAAAAACGATTTTCAAACATCATTACATAAATCAAAAGATGGCGTTAGCTATACTTGGGAAGCAAGTTATGAGTATAGTAAGGTATATCGAGACTCAAGCTATCCACCAACTTTTATTAACTTAAGCCAGTTTGGGCATGGAACTTTACTACCTCGGCGGTGGCGGCGAGAATCGGAAACAATAATATGGGAGTCAATGACATCACATAATGTTATTTGTGAGTTTGAGGAACTTCATCCTGTAAATTATTATATAGAAGGAGATTACATTGAAGGCGATAATTTAAATGCGGGTCATAATCTAACCGCTATATATATTCGTGGTAAATATTTACAGACTTTTTTAAGCCTGCATACAAACCCCTGGGCTAAAATGGCTTACACGACGTATTGGTTTCTCCTTGGGAACAGAGTGACGATTGACCGCAAAACATTTGATATTGGTTGGTCATGGATGGGTGCGTCTAGATATGGCTATAAAAATAGATACTATACTTTTAAGCAAGGAACAATGAGTGCCTTAGAAAGAGCGTTTTGGGGTTTTGGAATATTCCCGTGTAAACTACAATCGCTTAATTACAATACTTGGTCAGGTTTATATGTTTATGACCCTATATGTGAAATAGAATACACTAGAAGAAAAAGAGTAACAATACCAGACATGAATGAAGAATGCTGTGGAATGATTAGAAGGATTTACGAGTTCCTAGACCCTGAATCCTTTCCGGCTGAAATGCCTGAAAAAATAACGGTTAATGCTAATAATCCAGAAAACAGAATTAAACGAATAAACACATTGCCAGAGTGGTTAATGTATCGATTCGATATTGATGACGAAAGATGGGGTGAGTTTGAAGTTAAAGTCGAGATTAATGACGTAAATTTGATGACCAAAGAACAGGAACACGCGGAAATCAAATTGCCTAACTTAGCTGAATCAATTGCTGAAATATTCGGGATGGTAATGGAAATTGCCATCTCTCATCAGGTTACACAAAACGCTGTTTTAACCTGTTTACATGAAGCAGGTTTGGCGCATTCAGCAGCCTTTAAAGCTGGTAGGGAAGTCTCGGAAATATTAGACTATTTAGGATTTGAAACCGAGGAAAAATACGAGAAACTAAAAACAGCGTTTACTCCAGAGGCTGATAATTTTGAGGAACTACTAGAACCTAATGAAAGTAAAGTTAAAATCACTAATCAAAAGAACGCGAAAGAAACACTACAGACAGCCTTAAATCAAATAAAGGAAATATTCTCAATAGTTAGAGCGCAAGGTACTTTACAAGTTAATGGTAATGACCCGTCAAAAGACATATTAGCCGATTTAACTAGGTTATATGATTCAATGAAAAAACAAGACGAGATTAGAGAGCAAGAGACTAATAAAGTACAAGAATTATTGAAAAAAGACTTTCCTGATATCAAGATAGAAACCGAATTGATTGACGGCGATAACCCACTAAGAGGGACTTTGTAATGGTTGCCAGAAGTGCAAGAATGCTAAGGAGTACTCGTAGCTTGTCTAGCCGTCAAACCCGTAGCAGTATAGGTAGGAATGGCGTTAGACAAGTTAATTTAGCTCAGAGAACATCTACTCAAGAGATGGGTTGGTTTGGCAAGCTATGGGCAAAAATAACTGGTAAAGTAGTTGAATGGGGCAAAAGTTTTGGAGGTTGGTTATGGGAAGGAATTACTAAGTTTTTATCTAACTTTAGTTTTGAGAAAGTAGCACGATTTATCACGTCTAATTGGGATAGTTTCTGGAATTTCAACTGGAATATATCAGATGAACAGATAGACAAAAATATGATGAATATTGCTAATCAATTTATTAGTACTACCGCCGGTTTTTTGGGTAATATGGCAGGTAAATTAGTTTGTGGAGTATTGCCTACCATTGGTATTGCATTTATCAACAAAGCCGCTGCTATGCACATTGCCTTAAGCAAGGGACCTGAAATGCTTATGGAAGTATCTACAGCTTTCGGCTCATACGTTAAACAGTCATTTAACATGGCTATGAAAGCCATAGCATGGCAACTGTTTAAACATGGTAGACGGGTTGTTAAAATGTTTTTAGATAAAAGTCCTTCAACACTTGCAACGGCTATTGTTTCAATGGTTCCTGGTGGTAAAGGAACGATTGAAAAGTGGGGTGACGAAAAAGGTGAAGAATGGAGTTTCGGTAAACAGAGAAGGGAAGCTAGGGAGAAATTACCAGAAAAATATGATGGAAATATTAACACCATTTGGAACCAAGACAGTTCCGAGGAATTCTGGGATGAATTCTCAGATAACTGTAAAGAAGCAATTATTTTAGTTGCTCAAGGATTAGATGAATATATTGCCTTGCAACGCATTGAGGAAAATAGACAGCAACAGTTAGTTAACGCGGTTGTAGAAAATGGTGGAGAGCGATTTAGACTAGTATCATCATTAAGAAACCTTCAAGAAAATGTAGCAAATGTGTTAGCTCAAACTGAGATATTAGGAAATAGAGATATTGGTCAATTTGTAGGGTCGGGTGATATCTCTGAAGTTCCGAATAGCAGTAATTTAAAAATTCAGTTAACCTTCATTTTGTACAATTACGAAAAACCTCCATATTGGACTAAGGAAAGACGGTCAAAACTACAAAAAACTCAAATAGAACTCCCATCAGTAGAAAGACACGAAATAACCTGGGATAAATTACAAAGGATATTTACTCAACCTAGTAAATCGGCATTTACCAAAGGCAATATCAAAGTAACCTGTAATATGCGAAATGGTAGGAAATTTTCATTTTTTGTGAATGAAAGCTCTAAATCTGACGCTGAAAGAATTTGTAAGGATTTAGTACAATTAACAAGTTCCTCAATTGTTTATCCTTTGATATTTGAGGAACGTAAAGGTTTTGGCGGTAGGGAAAATGCGAAAAGAATCAAAGAGAGCAAAATGTATATCAGTGAAGTGAAAATACTTAACTGGGAATTAATTGATAAATTTGAACAAGCCAAAATCGATATGGGAGAAAGTTCCGCTTTAGCAATGTATAAAGACCCTAGGAAGTCTAAAGTAAAAATTCCTTTACATTTTGAGAATAAACCTAGCTGGGTAGATGACGCAATCAGAACAGCTACTAGAACGTCGTTAGAAATGAAAACTGGGAGTCAGCCACCAACTACAGCTTAATGTAGTTTTCATTGAATAGAAGCTACATATATGTAGCATCTGATATATCAAATAGTTAACAGACAAATTCAGTTAATGATGCTAGGCTCTATGTATTAACTGATTAAAGGTAATGACTATGGCAAGCCCCGTAACTCTTAATGGTGCCACTCTCGAACACCAATTGTTAGAAGTTATCGAGCAAGTTCAACGTGCACAGATAAACGCAACTAGAAACCCTAATGGTGTAACGGTAGTTACAGCTTATACCCGCAACATGGCAACTGGAGCTGTGACAGTATCCCTAACAATCCCTACTGATGATGTTTTGGATGCTACTAATGGCTCTATCGATGTAGAAGCTATTGCTGTTTTTGTTGACTAGGGTTCATTAACTAGGTAGACAACAATAGTGTTAATGTCTACCTATCTAAGGTTTTGTTTGATAATTAATGAGGTTAAATTATGCCATTAAATGATGCTTACGATAAATATAAAGCAAATTTTGTTGCTAAACTAGCGGAACCGAAAGGCACTTGTATCGGCAGGAGTTTGATGGTTGAGGCTCCAGTAGACAAGACATCAAAGTATGTTATCCCAATGCCTATGTTGCTGCTTTATACGCTATCCGATAACGCCGTAACACAGGAACCCGTCCTGGTGCGAGACTTAACTATCTGGAGACCTCCCGTTAGTGGAACTACATCAACTAATGCTAATAGGCGTAATATCATACCAGGGGCTAGAGTTAGGTCATGGAAACGTATAGAGTACACAAAGATTTTTGTAGAAGCTCCTGCCTCTATGGGTGGAGTATGGAGAACATATCGCACATCAGGAACTAACGCGGGTGATAGGAAGCTAAGATTTATTGGTTTAAAAGTTCCTCAAATTTTCTCGATTAATTCCTTGCTATATGTTTTTGCTCATTACTGGAGCAAAAAACCCGCGAGTATTAGAACCTATAACTCAATGTTTCGTATTCCGGCTGAATCTGAAATTACCCTCGATAACCTAGGAGAACTAACCACAGGTAAAACTGAAGCACCTAATCAAGTACAAGGAAACCTTAGCGCTTTACCTGAGAAAACAGGCAACAAACCATAATAACTATCTTGTTGCTAATTATATACCCGTTAAATCACAAAATAGGATTAACGAGTTTTTTGTATTGGTTATTATTTGTACATTCTATATATACTTAATGTAATACTTGATATTTTTATAAATAAGTGTAAATTGTATAATTTATGTTTATTTTTAATAAATTAATTAGATAAGATAATTTTAATTAAATACAGTGAATTCAAAAGAGCAAGGTAACTATACAGTTACAGAATCAATTGAAGGTAGCGTAACTGTAGAAAATGTAACTAATGTCAATACTAATAAAGTATTGACTCCTACAGAATACCAAGAGACGTTGAGTCGGTTTAATCAGTTTACTAAGTTTCTGGAGTTGGTTAATACTTACCTTCCTTACCCCAAAACTTCATTAATTCAATCATTGACCAACAAACTCCAAACGTCGGAGATTATCAACTCAAATACCTTTTATCTGACATATTCAGAGATTGCCACACTTAAACGAGTCACCAACGCAATCCTGACGCTATTAAAAGCAGGTGGAGTAAAGCTACCTCGTAAGGTTACGGGAGCCATACAGGATGATATTAACGCCCTCGAAGACCACCTACTGGGCTCTGAGCGTGATTTAGAGGATGAAGATAATGAAGTCAACCCATTTTCTAGTTGGTTAGATTAATCCCACACCAAAAACAAAACCGCTTATGTGTAAATTTTTTAGGGACTCTATTTTAAAAGCACATAAGCGGTAGCCACTAAGCATTAGGAAATTATAGCATGATACCACGTCATTGGTCCGAGGTTAGGCTTAACCTACGAAACATCACGTTAACCCCCTTGATGTATATCGGTCATTCCCTATATATCAAAGTTCCAATTTCAGGCGTAAAGGGGTTTACGTGGCCATCAACTTTAGTTAAGTTTGATAAGGATTTTATTGCTTATTTTATAGGCGAAATTCTTAAAAAATTAATCCCATTACATCCTGACAAACTTGAGGAAATTTGTACAGAAGCCCTAGAGTTCTACAGAGAAGAATGGAATATATATCAAGCCGAAAACGGCGGGGATAGAGAACCTGATAATCCTAATACATCTTTCGGAGTGTACCCAAAAGATGAAAAATAAATACAATGCTAGAGGACAAAAAATAGACGGCTATTATTTTCCAAGTGCATTTGAATGTAGGGTTTATCACCTTCTACGAAAACATGATAATCAATTAATTGTTCACCCTAAAATGACATTAATTGAACATGCAAAACCTTGGAAAAATATCACCTGGATTCCAGATTTTTAGAGTCCGTTCTTTAATCGTTACATCGAAGTTAAGGGAGTATTAACTGATTCATTTAAGCTAAAAATGCAGTTATTGCAGTACCTTAATCCTGGTTTAGTCAATCAGTGTTGGTTTGTTATAAGGGGGACATCCTACCGATGGCAAGGCATCTCATTTATCAATATCGACGAGTTTAAGGGGCTTTTGAAAAACTTAGAGATTCCAAGGGTAAACAATGAATAAACTGCACTACAAGGGGTTATTTTCCATTGACGGTGAGTTAATAAACACCACCTATAACCCACACCTATTTGAGTCAGAAACCACTCAAATAGCCTACCGGATACTAACCCCTATAAAGGAACATAAAACCCAGGAAATCCTTGATTTAGCTTATTCCTATATGGGTTGTTATAGCCCTAGGGGGGACTACAGAGGTCACGCTACAGCAAGGTTGACAAATGAAGGCAGCCTACGAGTATCAATTGTTGGTAACCCTCAATTTTGGGAGGTATGTAAAAAAATTTCAAACGTCATAATCAATCATCAAAGGATAGTTAATCATGAGTATCGGATATTACGGCAAAAAACAGGACGATAAATTTAGTTATTGCAGTGCAGTTAAGCCCGGTGAAACGGCAACCTTTCTAATTGTTGATTATGCACAATTCCGAATTAAGTCACCTCACCTATGGATATTCGGGAAAGGTGTATCAGGTGATTTTTCTAACTTCAATGATAGGGATTGGAGTTATTCCAAAGGTGATAAAGAATTAATTGCTGTACGGTTTTGTATTGAAAAATACGAGACTGAATATAACGGCAAAAAACGAGAATACACCCCTACATCTCCAGAACTCGCATTGCTTAAAATAGTCGAAAGTGACTCAATGCTTACAGACGGTTCTGTGATGTTTACAGCAACAATAAATCTAAGTCAATCATCAGTCAGACCTTCTGACAGGATATTAGAGGGAAATATCGGAGACGATAATTTAAACTCTGATATTTCTAATATCTTAGAAATTGAATGTATTAATCCATTCAATCAATCTTTCGCTACTTACTCAATCGGAGATATTGACGCTTTCATTGAATCCAAAACTAAAAATAAAGCAGGATTTAATGGAAAGGCAAAATACAAAACCTTCGAGGAAAGGTTAACAGAAGGGGCTAAGGTTTTGGATTGTGACCCTAGCTTTGAGAGTCTTTATAACAAGGTTAAACAACTTGATTCTAATGTATTAATTGCATTAATTGAATTACTGCGATTAATGTAGTCACAAATAAATCCCCCCTAAATATTTAGGGGGGAATAACTACCATACCATGTCAACAAGTCAAGAGCGATAAGAGGTTACTACCATGTCTGAGGACTATATTGATTATAGACTAATTAGAAGTCAGATGTCATCTGAACTAGAAGAAATAATCACAGAAGGCAACCTGGGTGAGCAATTAGAGTCTGTTTTACGGGCTGTCTGTGTTCTACCATATCCTGATATTCAGTTTCCAATTATCGCCTCGTTTATAGCGTCTCCAGTAACGTTAATGTCTACCGCTGGTATCCTGTTCCTTTGGGGGTCTAGCGGTACTGGAAAGTCACAGATAGCTACCGTAGCATCTGAACTATACAAGACAACCTCGGTGCTTGCTAATAGCACTTTCGCTTCACTGAGAAACAAGATACAACATGAACGATTTTATGACCCCCTTCAATGTGAATTTGAGAAAAATTTTATATTGGTATGGGAAGATATCACCCCTAGCTTATTAATTGAAAATGAGAATATGTTATCGCTTTTCAAGGTGTTAAACCGCAAAAATAGCCGAATAACCATCAGTAGTCAGACACCGGGAACTAACATGATTTTTAATGCTTTCGCTTTAAAGGTGATTAATTCAATACATCCATTGTGGACATTTTGGGAGTTAAACGAACTCAAAAGACGGATGTTTCCTATATGGTTTAAAAAGAGACTATGACATCAGAGGAATATAGGGGCAATGGTTACGAGTTAAGTGATTTAAACGATGTAGAGGATATTACGCTTGATAAATTATCATCTCAATTAGAAATTTTCTGGAGAAATATCGATAACTGCAATCAATACAGCAAGGTCAAAAAACAACTACAGAAACACAAAAAAGATATCATTAACGCTAGGTTATCAAGTGAAATTATTGTCACCCATTCATTGATTTATCAATTATCTATCAATGAATCAATTAAACGCTTCAATGATTACTGGGATTTTGTTAATGAAAAAATCTTGACTATATCATCAGGTACTGAACAATTTTTAGACAGTTTTATCACTCAAGGTATTGAGGCAAAAATGAAACAAAACAACCAGGCAATTAACGCGGGATGTCCTGAGTTAACCGAGGTTGTAACTGATATCGACCCGAAAGCGTTAAAAGAAGCCATTGAGAGAGCTAAAACAGATGGATATCTTGATAGTCGCGTTAATGTTTCAGAGTTGACTAATCTAATGAAAAATAGAGGATATAATATGATTAATCAGAACGGCAAAAATGTTTGGAAACACATCATATAGGAGACCAAAAAAATGACTCAAACCAACACAAATGCCATTATAAAGGCAAGGTTTAAAACATTTAAACAAATGGTAGATAGTACAGTCTACAACGCCAACAGAGAAGACGCTAAAGAAACGTTAATTTCAATAATGAATGATTGCGAGATTGAGTTATCCTTAGCAGAAGCAAAAAAACAATTATTGCTCAAACAGCTTAATTATATTAAGCATTTACTAACCAAAATCGAATAATTTAAACCCGTCCGAAATGACGTTAAACTATCACAACTTAACCACTATCAAAGGATAAATCCATGTCAATCAAATTAAGTACACCCGGATTAAACGTAGTAGAATATAGCTACATGAGTAATCGATTAAATCCTAACGTTGTAGGATTACTTGACTTAGTAGAACTTGCTATCACATCTGAACAATTCGACGAAATTGTCGAATTTATTCAAATCCACAGGCATTTTTTAAACGCGGAAATCGAGTTACTCAAAGGTATTGAAGCCTTGCTTGATGCAAAAATTACAGAACACAACAATAATCAAAATCACCCCGATAATGATGATCACAAGTTCAATTAATCAATAGGAAATAAAGCCATGAATGAGTTTGAACAAGAAAAAATGATGGTTATTGCAGAAATGGCTAGGGAGATTTTTGTCAGATTAGCTGGCAATAATTTAACAGCAACTCGTGAGGATAGAATCACGATAGCAGAAATTGCTCATAATTACGCTATTGACTTTCTGGCAGTACACGAGAAATGGGTAGAATCTCAGTATCCAATTATTACTCGATTCGATTCAGACGTAATATCACCTGAATGTAACCTTAATGGTTATAACAGCGATATCCTACTGGGAGGTGATTTTCATGCCTAAGCTACTCCCAGTAGTCACACTAACAGGGTCTTACAAAGGGTTTCTGGTAGGTCATGGTAATATCTGTATCGAAGTAGGTTCTTTAGAATGGTTTAAATACCTAGAAACCCATAAATCTTTTTCAGTAGAGGTTAATGGTAAACGATTTACAGCTTGCAAAAAACTCTCAATTAATGGTTTTACCTACTGGAACCTCAAAGGGTGGGATGGTAGCGTCAATCATCACATCTACATAGGGAAATCTGACCAACTCATTGTAGACAAGCTAACAGACGTAGCGTTAGCTATGATTACTAAGTGTAAGATTAGCGGGGAGCTACCAAAACGACATTTCCTGTACTAAACCCTAACACCTAACAGCTAACTCAATAACTTAAATGGCCCCTATGGTTTCTGACTGTAGGGGTTCATTCATATTATCTGTTTTCAGTACCGAAAATACGGTATCGAAAATTATTTATATGCTTACCCCCCTAGTTTACCCACAATAAACACCCTAAGCCAAAACCTTAACCCGTCTATTAGGGGTACTGGGTTCGGCACGGGATGATTACCACCAAAAATTGGAGACTTGTCTAGCGGTATGTAGGTATCGGTTTCGATGGGGAATCAATTCTCTAGGATTATGTAGGTATCAGCGAGAGATGACGAAACAAGTCACCAGTTGAAAAGTTGTTTAGGGGTATCGCTTCAGTATGTCATAGCCAGGTTAGTCGTGATTATGCGATCGCATTTTGTTGGTAGTGAGTAGGCTCCTCAATATTTCACCAATAATCTGACTCCCACAGGGAACCAGGTAGGCGGTCTGATATCTTTGTACATTGATAGGAGTATCGTTGTACATTGATAACCTAGTGGGTTCCCCCTACGGCTACCTACGGCTATCGTGTTGACTTTGAGCCATAGATAAATCCCACTGCGATCGCACTCATTACCGTCCTATTATTAGCACTGGTAGCTTTAGGTAATACCCTGCAAAATTGAACCCATACCCTCCCCCTAACCGAAACAAGCACTATTGGGGAAACGACCGATGTGATAGCAGTCAATGGTGAGGAACGAACCGATAGGCTTGCCATTGACGGGTATCACGAGAGAGTTACCCTATCGGTGTTTGGTTAGGGGGAGATAGTAGGCATTTGACAGATTGATTAAGTTGTGCTTGTTGACTGAGTAATCAACCGTTGACAGAATTATTTTCCTGTGCTAGGACTAGATTGTGAGTAATATTTGAGTAACTAGGCATAGTTATTGGGTTGAGTAATAACCCGCTATCGCTGTCAGGATAAAGGTTTATAGTTAACGCTACTCGACGGAAATTAACCGTCGGCGGGGGGAGTGCGATCGCCCTTCTCAGATTCCCTTGACCAATTTTCGGGGCATAGAAATTCGCCATTTTGCCGCAGAAATTGCCCGGTTAGCCTTGATTATTGCCGAGTATCAGTGTGATGTGTTGCATCGGGGGCCGATGTTGGCGTTGGCGGATTTTTTGCCCTTGAAGGCTGATAATTGGATTACTTGCGGCAATAATGCCTTGCGGTTGGATTGGTTGAGTCTTTGTCCGCCCACGGGAACGGGGGTAAAGGTGCAGCGGGAAGATTTGGATTTGTGGGGGGAAACGCGAGATCAGGCAGAAATTGAGTTTGAGAATGAGGGGGGAGAAACTTATATTTGTGGGAATCCGCCTTATTTGGGTTCGACTTGGCAATCGTCGGAACAAAAGGACGATTTAAAACAAATTTTTGATAGTCGGACAAAAAATTGGAAGTCTTTGGATTATGTGGCGGGTTGGTTTATGAAGGCGGCAGATTATGGCACGCCAACCAATGCGGCGGCGGCTTTTGTTTCTACTAATTCCATTTGTCAGGGTGAACAAGTTCCTGTTCTCTGGCCGCTTATTTTTGAAACTGGAAATTTGATCATATTTGCTCATACATCCTTCAAGTGGGCAAATCTTGCGAGCCATAATGCTGGGGTGACGGTGGCTATCATAGGAATTGGGGCTGATTCAAAACATCATAATATAGTTTTTTCAGAAGATGAAACTGGACAAATAGTTGCCAAGGCAGGTAGTAATATAAATGCGTAGCTTGTTCATGGTCCTAATTTAATTATTGAAAAGGTTAGTCGCTCACCTGAAGATAGGGCTTTGATGGTATGGGGAAATAAACCAACAGACAATGGAAACTTTTTTTTAGATACCTATCAGGTGAAGGATTTGTTCGATCATTCGCCCCAGGCAATAAGCTACATTCGGCCTTATTTCGGATCCGCAGAGTTTATCAGAGGTCTTAATAGATATTGTTTGTGGATTGAGGACTCAGAAGCTGAAGAAGCTTATAAAATTCCAGAAATAGCTAAACGAATTGATGCTATTCGAGAATTTCGTAGTAATAGTAAAGCAGCAGAAACTAGACCAGCCGCAGATTATCCTCATCGATTTAGGCAAATTCAAGGGATTTGTGATCGATCTGCATTTATTGTTCCACGTGTTAGCTCTGAGCGCCGAGAGTATCTTCCTATTGGTCTTTTACCAGAACGATCATTGGTCGGTGATAGTGCCTTCGCTCTCTACGATGCGCCACTGTGGAACATGGCGCTAATCGCCTCACGCCTTCACTTGGTCTGGATCGCCACCGTCTGCGGCAAACTCGAAACCCGATATCGCTACTCCAACACCCTAGACTGGAACACCTTCCCCGTCCCCACCCTCACGGAACAAAACAAAGCCGACCTGACTCGCTGCGCGGAAGATATTTTATTAGCCCGCGAGCATTATTTCCCCGCTACTATTGCGGATATGTACGACCCAAAACGCATGGATAGCGAATTTCCCCTAGTCCGGGAAGCCCACGATCACAACGATGAAATTATCGAGCGAATTTACATCGGTCGTCGCTTCAAAAACGACACCGAACGCCTAGAAAAACTGTTTGATTTATATACAAAAATGACCAGCCAACCCACCCCAGCCCAAAAGTCGGCGAAACCGAAAACCAAGTCATAAAGCGATCGGGCATAATAGAACAAATCCAACCCAATCCAACCAACTGACTTCCTAAAAACTATGACAGCCGCCGAAAAACTCAATCAACTGATTCAAACCCTTCCAGAAAACCAAATCCCAGAAGTCCTGGACTTCGCCGAATTTCTCCAGCAAAAACAACTCACCTCCATTCAGCCTATTCCCTCTGGCACTCTGACTGGACTCCGAGGCATCGCCAAACGTCCCGAACCCGCCCCCAGTGATGATGAACTGCAAGTGCAACCCAACATCAACCGTAGGTTGGGTGCAACCCAACATCAACCGTAGGTTGGGTGCAACCCAACATCAACCGTAGGTTGGGTGCAACCCAACATCAACCGTAGGTTGGGTGCAACCCAACATCAACCGTAGGTTAGGTGCAACCCAACATCAACCCTAGGTTGGGTGCAACCCAACATCAACCCTAGGTTGGGTGCAACCCAACATCAACCGTAGGTTAGGTGCAACCCAACATCAACCGTAGGTTAGGTGCAACCCAACATCAAAGGTAGGTTAGGTGCAACCCAACATCAACCGTAGTATGTAGGCGAGATTCCCCGGTGGTCGCCGTGATCCCTCGCTTGTACCCCCGCGCCCCTACTGTTGCCTGGTTCATGGGAAACAGTATGATTAACAAACAGCAAACACTTGACTTTGTGCGACAATGTGGAGATAATAATAGGGGTGAGTTTGAAAGCGATCGCGATGGAAATCCAACGGGTCATCCTCACAAATTTTGGGCTATTTAAAAATCTGGAAATTTCCTTAGCACCCACCCAGCAAAACCCCAGCAATATCACCGTATTCGTGGGCAAAAATGGCGCGGGCAAATCCTCCATTCTCACCGCTTTAGCCACCTCTCTTAGCTGGTTCACTGCTCGTTTACGCACGGAAAAAGGCAGTGGCAACCCTATCCCAGAAAATTCTATACTTAATTCCGCTAATTTTGCCAGCATTGAAATCGAGGCTTATGATAATAATCATCCCTCAGAAAATGCCGACATCAGCCAGATTAATCATCAGTTTAAATGGACTTTAGCCAAAGCCGAAAAAGGGCGAAAATCCCCATATAATAGTAACCTAAACGACTGCACTCGTTTGGCTAATATTTATCGTGATGACCTCAGCGATAATGACCAAACAAGCCTACCTCTAATTGCCTTTTATCCGGTGGAGCGCGTAGTGCTGGATATACCCCTAAAAATTAGGACTAAGCACAGCTTTAAGCAATTAGATGGCTACGATAACGCCTTAAATCAGGGTGTAGACTTTCGCCGTTTTTTTGAATGGTTTAGAGAACGAGAAGATACTGAGAATGAATCAGCAATTCCTCAAGACTTTTGGAACGAAATCAGACCTCTATTACAAACCGATTCAACGGTATGGCAACAATTGCAGCAACTAAATGCCTCCGCTAAAGATAGGCAATTAACGGCAGTTCGCACCGCCATTAGCCGATTTATGCCGGATCTGGACAACCTGAGAGTCCGTCGCAAACCTCGTCTCTATATGGCGATCGACAAAAACGGTGAAACCCTAAATGCCGCCCAACTTTCACAAGGCGAAAAATCTCTGATGGCTCTAGTTGGTGATATTGCTCGCCGTCTAGCTATGCTGAACCCCGCCCTAGAAAATCCTTGAACAGGTGATGGTATCGTTTTGATTGATGAAGTCGATTTGCATTTACATCCCTCGTGGCAGCGTAGTTTTTGCGATCGCCTGATCGACACTTTTCCTAACTGTCAATTTGTGCTAACAACCCATTCACCTCTTATCATCAGCGACTGTCAAAATATCTTGGTTTACACCTTAAACAATGGTGAATTGCAACAATTGCCTTCCCAGTATGGGCAAGATGCTAATACGGTTTTACTAGATGTCATGGATACCAGTATCCGTAATGAGACCATTGATACTGAACTGAACAATCTGCTAGATGCCATACAAAACGCCAACCTAACCGAGGCTGAACAATTGCTTTCACAATTAACTGAGAAATTGCACGCCAATCATTTAGAATTGATGAAAGCCAAACTCCTGATCAATAAACAAAAATCACGTCATGCGAAAGATTCATAAAGGCTCGGAGCCACCTAATTTGACAGCATGGAAAAAGAAAAATCCTCATAGACGATATAGCCAGTTACCTGAAGATATGAGACGAGTTATTCGGGAATATGCTCTGAAAGAAAAATTCTATATTTGTGCTTATTGCTGTCAGAGAATAGAAGATATTAATAATTGCCATAATGAGCATATAGAAGCTCAAAATTTGAATCCTAACCGCACCCTCGATTTTTCAAATATTGTCGCCAGTTGTAATACCTCTAATCAATGTGGCAAGGCTCATGAATCTAAGCCCTTACCCTTAACTCCCCTGATGGAAGAATGCGAAACAGAACTTAGGTTTAAAATTAGTGGTCGGGTAGAAGGTTTGAGCGATCGCGCTAAGGATACGATTCAAGTGTTAAACCTGGGCGATGATGAAAAAAATAACCGTGCCTTAATCGAGAAGCGTAAACAATTATCCGATACCTTGTTATGGAAAAGCGGTATAGATCCCAATCAAGGCTTGGAGGATGAAGAATTGCTAGAGATGTTAATCAGGGATCTATCACAACCTAACGAGGATAAGATGGACTCTTTTGCTCCAGTGCTGATTAATATTTTGCAAAATTGGCTGTCATCTTAACAGGAAGATTGGGGAAAGGTCTACTCAGCAGAACCCAACATCAACCGTAGGTTAGGTGGTAGGTTGTGTGCAACCCAACATCAACCGTAGGTTGGGTGAAACCCAACATCAACCGTAGGTTAGGTGGTAGGTTGTGTGCAACCCAACATCAACCGTAGGTTGTGTGCAACCCAACATCAACCGTAGGTTGTGTGCAACCCAACATCAACCGTAGGTTGGGTGAAACCCAACATCAACCGTAGGTTAGGTGGTAGGTTGTGTGCAACCCAACATCAACCGTAGGTTGTGTGCAACCCAACATCAACCGTAGGTTAGGTGGTAGGTTGTGTGCAACCCAACATCAACCGTAGGTTAGGTGCAACCCAACATCAACCGTAGGTTAGGTGCAACCCAACATCAAACCCCCACCAGATAGGGACTGAGCCGATGTGATCATAGTCACAGGTAAGCCAGAGTAACGATCGCATTTAGGTTGTTATGGCTATCATGCGATCGCCGCCCAGGCCAATTCACAGAGTAGCCGGACTTTTGTCACTGCCAACCTTAGTCAAATCTCCGATGATAGTGACCATCAACCTATTCGAGCTATCAAATCTCAAATAGCTCATCTATCGTAGTATCTCTCAAAACCAGAGAGCCCAGCAACCTATAAGCACCTATCGCTAAAGCATCAAAAAAATGCTGCAGCCATTGGTAGGGGAGAACCCCTATAATGGATCGGCAGCATAGACTTTTAAGGGCAATCAGCCAAGACTACTGAATGATATGGAAATAGTAGCCAGCCACCACCAGGTTAATTCCTAACAGGACGATCGCCCAGAAAGTACGGAAGGGATAGGGAAATCCACCAGATTTATTAGCCATATTTCAAAGTTCCAATCATTTTTGTCTATTAAACCACACAATGCGATCGCTGTTAATCTATCGCCTCACCTCAAAAAGTTGCCACCAGATTACCCCCCGGTAGGTGTTCCCTGTAGGCTTTCACCCTCTGGCATGATCCTCTCTGAGAAAGGCGATCGCCAGTGGTGCAATATTTGCTATAATCATCAAGTTGTCTCAACTCGCACATCCAAGAGTTCGGGTGTCTGTGGGGAAATTCCTCTACAGATCGGCGCTTGGGTGGAGGATTAACCCGAAAAGGAGAAAAATTAATCATGCCAGTTATCAGTCTCGCAGATATGCTAGAGTCTGGGGTTCACTTTGGGCATCAGACCCGACGGTGGAACCCTAGAATGGCTCCCTACATTTTCACAGAACGCAACGGTGTTCACATCATTGACCTGGTACAAACCGCTCAACTGATGGATGATGCCTATGATTATGTCAGAAGTGCTTCTGAAGAAGGCAAAAAGTTCCTGTTTGTGGGGACTAAACGACAGGCTGCTGGTATTATCGCCCAGGAAGCTGCTCGCTGTGGTGGTTATTATGTCAACCAACGATGGTTGGGGGGTATGCTGACCAACTGGGTGACAATTAAAACTCGTGTAGACCGTCTCAAAGATTTGGAAGCGCGAGAAAATAGTGGTCAGTTAGACTATCTTCCCAAAAAAGAGGCCGCTGTTTTGCGTCGCGAAATGGGTAAGCTACAGAAATATTTGGGCGGTCTCAAAGGAATGCGCCGAGTCCCCGATGCCGTGATTATGGTAGACCAACGTCGCGAATATAATGCCGTGATGGAATGCCGCAAACTGGGAATTCCCATTATTGCTCTGTTAGATACTAACTGTGATCCTGACCTGGCTGATATCCATATTCCCGCTAATGATGATGCGATTCGTGCCATTAAGCTGATTATTGGTAAATTGGCTGATGGTATTTATGAAGGCCGTCATGGGGTCTCTGCTGTCGGCGCTGATGATGATTACGACGACGCGGATACCGATTACGATGACGAGGAATTTGGTGATGATTATGAGTCTGATGATGACTCTGATGATTCCTCTGATGATTAAGTCAATACAACTATAGTAGACGGTCTGGGGAAGCTGATGCTTTCCCAGGCTTCTATCTGACCAGGGTTGAGTATTTGGTGAAACATTTGTTAAACTTTCCTAACAAGTGTTGGTTACTGGCAATTTAACTAAGCAATTAAAGGATTAAACATGGCTGCAATCTCTGCAAAGATGGTTAAGGAACTGCGCGATAAAACTGGCGCGGGTATGATGGCCTGCAAAGAAGCCCTCAAGGAAAATGATGGCGATATGACTAAAGCCGCTGAGTGGCTACGACAAAAGGGTATTGCTTCCGCTGACAAAAAATCTGGTCGTTCGGCGACAGAGGGAATAGTCGGTAGCTATATTCACACCGGAGGACGGGTTGGTGTTCTGGTGGAGGTTAACTGCGAAACTGATTTTGTCGCTCGTCGCGATGAGTTTCAAGAGTTGGTGCGTAATATCGCCATGCAAATTGCGGCTTGTCCCAATGTTGAGTATGTCTCGGTCGATGATATTCCCGCTGATATTGTGGCTAAGGAAAAGGAAATCGAGATGAAACGTGATGATCTCGGTAACAAGCCTGACAATATCAAGGAGAAAATTGTCCAGGGTCGTATTGACAAACGCCTCAAAGAGTTGTCTCTGGTAGACCAACCCTATATCCGCGACCAGAATATTTCCCTTGAGGAACTCATTAAGCAGACTATCTCTACCTTGGGCGAAAATATCAAGGTCCGTCGGTTTGCGAGATTTGTCTTGGGTGAGGGTCTGGAAAAAGAAGAGACTAATTTTGCTGATGAAGTGGCTGCCCAAACTGGTGGTAAGGTTTAATCTGAGTAACTCTCAAAATCAGTGAGTTTTGGTGCAATTAACCCCGATCTGATGGCATAATCAGAATGGATCGGGGTTTTTGATTTGCTGTTGAGCTAATGGTGTTCCCCCCCCCTATTACAATTATGGCTGGATCTGTTAAACAAATTGAACATGAGATCGCACTATTGGAAGAGGCGATCGCTGATATTGCCCAAGAGCTGCATCAATGTTACAGTGATTATCTACAGGTTTTGGGTGATGGCTTGCGACAGCAACTTATCCTAGCTACTTATCATTTATGCACCCAGGGTTATCCAGAAGCCTTTTTAAAGCTATCTTTTGCGCGGCGGCAAGAGTTACAATCACAAATTCGCCATCATGTTTCGCGATCGCAAAATCGGTTATTTAATCTGGTGCGTGCGCCTATTTCTGAGCAAAAACCGCCTTCTGATGAGGCGGAAACCTCTGATGATGTTGAACCATCCCCAGACAGGGAAAACACGGAAAACGAGGATAATCAAAAGGTTCGCCCCTCAATTTCTACCCTTAAACCCATTTCTCCATCTAGTCCCAAACCCCTGCTAATTACTCCCTCTCACCTGCTGCGTTGGCAAGAAAATATTGAGGAAGCCACTGCTAAAATTCTCCATCGCCTCTCCCATGAGATTAACCTGCTATTGCAGCAATCGACTATACTGCCTCAAGAGTTGCCTGTAGCCCTCATAGAAGCAGCCTCTAAAACTGAACCTCCCCTGGAAGCTACGGCGGGGAATACCCCCAATTTGTTGACTCTCATGGTGGAGACCGAAGATGAAAATGAGGAACAGACCTCCCGTGTCACTCAACTGATTACCGTTCACCTGCGGATATCGGAAATTGAGTTTTCTGACCCTAGGGTGATGGCCGGACGACATCAAATCCGCAATGTGATTAAACGCCTTAACCAGTTGGGACGCAATTATCAGAAGAAATTGCGGGAAAGGGCTGTCCTACAGGCTGAGGCGGCTTGGCGCTCTAGTTGGTTCGATGAGTAAATGCGATCGCCTCTTCTCTGCTGTCTTGACTCAATTCTCAAGGCTAGAGTCAATCAGAGTCAGTGGGGGCGACCATAACCCATCACTTCCATAATATCTCAGATTTCCGAATTTGTCAAGTATTTAATGTGAATTAATGCACTAATTCCCCCTCAGAAAAACCCTAGTTAGTGAATAGCCAGGGAATCACATAACCAATTACCACCGCCGCCACAGTCAACAGAAGATTAACAATTTCTGGGGGTAGCCAGAGGTCTAAAAGACTGGCGTGAATTTGACTGACCGATAGTTGAGGGTCAATACCGGCTGCAATTTTGGAGGCTTGACCGTGAATGCGAACCTGTAAGCCTTGGGGGTCGTCTGGGTGAATTTGTAAACGGGGAAAACTTTGGATATTGGGAGTCTTGTTAAAAATCAAAAACTGTCGCTTTTCCAAGTTCAAATCTTGATTAACCATGCGAACTTTTCCCTGTAATATAGTCGAAAGTTCGATATTATCCTGAGTCTTATCGGTGGTGAGTAACCGGGAAAAGCGCACTTGATTGACGGTTAAATTCCCCCACAGCCACTGTTGATAATTGCTAGTTTCCAGGTTAGGCAAATCCAGATATAATTCCGTTTGGCTGCTGGGGGAGAGATTCAATTCCGTAGTGTAGGGAGTCCAAACAAATTCGCGAAAGTTATACTCTTCTTCGGGTTGATTAAGTTGGGGTAAATCATATCCTTCCAGGCTGATATTTAAGGGGTCTTGTCCGAGGGAGAGTTGGATGACAGTTTTCGAGTTTTCTTCCGAGTTTTCTTCGGAGGGTGGAATTAGGGTAAAAATCAGTTGATTTCGGTCGGTATCATAAATAAAGTTGCGGACTTCGGTTTGTGGCTGGAGTCGCAGATAACTGAGTTCAAGTTGACTGAAACCATCGGGGTTAGACGAGGTGATGATTAACTTACTGTGGGGATATTTTAAGCGAATGTCTAAGTTGTCAATACCCGACAAATCCTCCCCTTCAAACAATCCCAAAAGATGCAGATTTTGAACTCCTTCTAATTCGAGGCGTTGGAGGTTGCGGATTGAGTTGATGAATAATTTCTGTGAGGGTCCGGCGTAAGTAAAGCTGACGGATTCGGCGATGATATTGCCTTCAAATACATGAGCCCACGGCACAATTTTGAAACCCAGAATAAGTAGGGAAAATAGCAGCAACAGGAAGGCGGGAGTCCGATGTTTTTGAGCCTTGAGGAAAGACCGAACTCTCCCCAGTTTCAGATAAACAATATAAGCCTCTAAATTCTCGTCGTTGACTCGGTGGGGAGTGAAGGGATTAATATATAACAATAGCTGAACCCCAACCCACAAACAATGGATGGGGATTTTGACCAATTTTAGGCAGGTTTCCCCCAAGTATATCAGGGCATTTTGCAGAGACTTTAACAGGGGAAAAATCGGGTCTTTTAGGCGATCGCATAGACGGACAAACTGTTGATATCGGTTTTGAGACCATCGAGAACATCGGAGTTTTAGCCATTGCCAATTTCGGGAAAAGTTCATGATTTCGGGAAAGGTAGGTTAGGGGATAAAATCATCGGAACCAAGCCGGGTCATGGTAGAATGAAAAAACCCTGGTCACGGTTTCTGGGCGTTGTCCCCGCTGTTGAAGTTCCGCTAATACCCACAGTTGATAGAGTCCTCTGGGTTGGTTGCGTCCATCCCAACTAAAGACCATTTCCCCCCGTCTGGGGTTGGGTCTTTGTTGACTATGAATAACTTGGTTATTGTGGCGAATTTCAAAGCTGTTAATTTGGGTGCGGGCGGGACTGTATAAAACGAATTGATAGGAGGAGGAAGGTTGACCGATAATCACCGGAATATAGATGGGTTGTGAACCAGGAAGACTGGCGATCGCCCGCAGACTGTTGGCGGCAACTGCGGCTTGTCTGATGATGCGGGTATCTAAATGCAATTGATATTTATTTTGGCTTAATTCGGGGGTGAAACTGTCGAGTTGATAACGCCTCTCAAAGGAGCGGAGAGTAATGTTAGGGGTCCCTCCCATATTCGGCACTTGCAGTCTCAGGGTATCGCCTAAATTAGTCAGGTTGGAGGTAGCCAGGGACACTAGGTTAAACGAGGCACTGATGGCTTGGCGGTTGATGCCTTCGCAGCGGCTGGGGCTAGAACGCCGTTGATAAACAAGGTGGTTAGGATCGCTGGGGGGACAGGCGGCCGCTGCTGGTGTATGGAGGGCAACAATTCCGGCGGTGAGTAGATACAGAGGGGTGAGAAGCACTGATCGGAGCATGGTTTTTTTCCCTCAAAAAGTTTGACAATATCTATGGGGATATGATAGGCTAGTATTACTGTGGAAGAAAACCCCCTTTCTGGGTGGTTAAAATCGCAGACCCCACCGTTGCAGTTGTTGGCGGATGACATCGACAGGATAAGCGAAGCCGAAACCGCCGATGCTCTCTCTTGTGTTCCCACCTGCCATAACTGCGGCTTCCAGTTCGTCGCTGATCCGGGTTACTAGACCCACGACTTGGTTATCGTAGATGACCGCGCCGCCGGAGTTCCCCACCGCTAGATTAGTGCCGCCAATTTGTAGGTTTAGCTGGTTGCGTTCGGGGGTGTTGGCGGCAATGTAACCTCGCAGGATAGTCCAGGAGCTGCCGGTGACGGGATGGCCGATGATGCGGACATCAGCATCGAGGGGAATGGCAGAGTTGCTGAGGCGGAGGGGTTCGATGTCGTCGGGGAGCCCGGTCACTTCCAGGACAGCCAGGTCTAGGAGGTCGTTGGGGCTGGTGATGTGGCGGATACGAGCCGGGAACCGCAGGCGGTGTTCGGGTTCGTTGTGGCTGTAGAGTTCGATTTGAATATCGCTGCTGGGACGTTTCCCAAAGTCCTCGTCAGAGACTACATGGCGGTTGGTGATGATGTAGGTGCTATTGCCTTCCCGGTGGACAACCCACCCGGTACCGGTTTTATATCCGGTGGTGGTTTGGGCGATAATCAGGACGGTGGAGCGTTGCAGACCAAATAGGGGTTGCTCCTGAAGGCTGGGGAGGATTTCGGTGGGGTTCGCGGGGAGGGGATTCCCCCGCAGGGCGAGGAGTCGTTCGGCTTCCTGGAGGTTGCTGTAAGCTATAGCAAAGTTGGGGTCCAGTCGGATGGCTTTTTTGTATTCGGCGATCGCACCTGGCAAATCTCCCTGTTGTTGGAGGGCAAGACCGAGATTGTTGTGAGCTAGGGTGTGGGCGCTGGCGGGTGTACCTCTTCTGTCTGGAAGTGCCAAAGCTGTTCGGTAAGCGTCAATGGCTTCTGGCAGTTTCCCTTGGAGATATAGGGCATAACCGAGATTGTTGTGAGCATAAGCATTATTGGGGTCTAGTGCCAAAGCTCTTCGGTAAGCCTCAATGGCTTCTGGCAGTTTCCCTTGGTTTCTTAGGGCAACACCGAGATTGTTGTGAGCATAAGCATTATTGGAGTCTAGTGCCAAAGCTCTTCGGTAAGCCTCAATGGCTTCTGGCAGTTTCCCTTGGTCAGCTAGGGCCAGACCGAGATTGTTGTGAGCCCAAGCATTATTGGGGTCTAGTGCCAAAGCTCTTCGGTAAGCCTCAATGGCTTCTGGCAGTTTCCCTTGGTGATATAGGGCAACACCGAGATTGTTGTGAGCATAAGCATTATTGGGTTCAATCTCCAAAAACTCCCGCCAAATCTGTTCTGCTTCCCTATACCTCCCCGCCGCCCGGGCTGCATTCCCCCTTTCAAACCATTCGCCCACCGTCTGAGCCGCCAAACCTGACGGCAGGAGGGTTAAGGACAAAGCCAGCAATATTGGTAGGGCAAATCGCCGATATATCATAGCAGCCACCTCTCAATATCCCCATGTTTCAGTTTAATGCCTTTTTGGTCAGATGGCGAGAAATTCACCCGGTTTTTGTGAGAGTTTGTCGGACCTCCCCAGAGATAGTCATAGAAACCCGGTTTCTGGGAGGTTGGGGGGAAACAAACCCGGTTTCTGGGGGTTTCTGGGAGGGTTTATCGGACCTAGCGCAAATATGCTATATTGATTAAATAGTCATCTACTATTGTCATAACTAGCCACCATAGCCCATGGTTTCATGATATCCGCAATTTCTGAATTTGTCAAGTATTTGAGCTTGATTAATCCACCAATAAACCCTTATAATATCAACAAAGTTGGCAATCAAAAGCAGTTAAAATTAATCACCTATGGCAATCTATGAACCCGATTGGTCTCGTCTCCAAAAAGCCCTATCTGTAGAAGCAGAACGTGGGTTTAATAATATTCAGGGCAAAGAGTATAGATTTCATGAATTCTTACAAATCAGCATTAATAAACTCATCGAAATTATCCCCCTAGAAGCCCATGAAGTAGGTCAAAAATTAGTGGGAAATTTTGCCAGATATTCCCAACTAATCACCGAAGATAGACAGCATTTGATAGCGGAAACCCATAACTTTTTAATCCAAGCCGAGCGCCTGTTAGAAGCCCAGAAAAAACTCGCCAAAAATCAGCCCCCAGAGCCATCCCCTAGCCCTCCCCGTCGCAGCAGTACCCAGGAAGTTACCCCCCCCAAATTACCGGAATTAGACCAGGGATTAAAAGAACTGGTGGGACCCAGAAATAGCGACCTTTTAGCCAGGCTGGGAATTTATACGATTTATGATTTACTCTATTATTATCCCCGCGACCATATTGATTACGCCCGCCAAGTCCCCATCAAAGAATTAGAACCTGGGGAAACTGTTACCATTGTGGCAGAGGTGAAGCGGTGTAATTGTTTTAGTAGCCCCAAAAATCGCCATCTCACTATTTTAGAATTAATCGTCAAAGACCGAACCGGACAACTCAAAATTAGTCGTTTTTATGCCGGAAATCGCTATAGCAATAAAGGCTGGCAACATAAACAAAAATATAACTATCCTCCGGGAGCGATTATCGCGGCTTCTGGGTTGGTCAAAAAAAATAAATATGGCATCACCCTAGATAACCCAGAATTAGAAATATTAGACCGGGCTGATAGTCATGCTGCTTCCATGAAAATTGGCCGGGTTTTACCGGTTTATCCATTGTCGGAAGGCATTGGGGCGGATTTGGTCAGGAAGGCGGTTTTGGCGGCATTACCAGCAGCTAATAAACTCCCGGAATCATTGCCTCCCAAATTGCGGGAAAAATATCAGTTAATTGAAATCTCCGATGCTATCACCAATATTCACTTCCCCCCCAACCGTGACTGGTTAGCCTCGGCTAGACGACGCTTAGTATTTGATGAATTTTTCTATCTGCAAATCGGCTTATTGCAGCGGCGACAAGTTTCTAAAACTAACGAAAAAAGCGCGGCTCTCCTCCCCCAAGGAGAACTAATTGAACAGTTTTATAAAATGTTGCCTTTTGAATTGACTAAGGCTCAAAAACGAGTGATTGGAGAAATCTTGACGGATCTCAACTCGGAAGAACCTATGAATCGCTTAATTCAAGGAGACGTTGGGGCGGGTAAAACTGTGGTGGCTGTGGTGGCAATGTTGGCGGCAATTCAAGCCGGATATCAGACGGCTTTGATGGCTCCCACGGAGGTTTTGGCGGAACAACATTATCAAAAATTGGTGGGTTGGTTGAATTTAATGCACCTTCCGGTTGAGTTGTTGACGGGTTCGACTAAGACTGCTAAACGTCGCCAAATTCATGCTCAATTACAAACGGGAGAATTGCCGGTTTTGGTGGGGACTCATGCGTTAATTCAAGACCCGGTGAATTTTCATAAGTTGGGGTTGGTGGTGATTGATGAACAACACCGCTTTGGGGTGCATCAACGGGCTAAGTTACAACAAAAAGGTGAGTCCCCCCATGTTTTGACGATGACGGCAACTCCTATTCCGCGCACGTTATCCCTGACTTTACACGGAGATCTCGATGTTAGTCAGTTGGATGAATTACCACCAGGAAGACAGCCAATTCAAACGACTATGTTATCTGGTCGTAAACGTCAGGAAGCATACGATTTGATTAGCCGAGAAGTGGCACAAGGACGACAGGTTTATGTGGTTTTACCTTTGGTGGAAGAGTCGGAAAAATTGGATGTGCGATCGGCTGTTGAAGAACATCAAAAGTTGCAAACTAAGATTTTCCCGGAATTGGCGATCGCTTTGTTGCATGGTCGCATGAGTAGCCAGGAAAAAGAAGCGGCGATCGCTAAATTTAGGGAGGGAGAAACCAATATCCTAGTATCAACAACTGTCGTAGAAGTTGGGGTTGATGTTCCTAATGCTACGGTGATGTTAATTGAAAATGCGGAAAGGTTTGGCTTGTCACAATTGCACCAACTACGGGGTCGCGTCGGTCGTGGCGCTCACAAGTCCTATTGTTTGTTAATGTCGGGGAGTTCCTCACCGGAAGCCAAGCAAAGATTACAGGTTTTGGAACAGTCCCAGGATGGCTTTTTTATTGCTGAAATGGATATGGAGTTGCGGGGTCCCGGTCAGGTTTTGGGAACCCGTCAGTCCGGTTTACCTGACTTCGCTTTGGCTAGTTTGGTGGAAGACCGCGAAGTTTTGGAACTAGCCAGAGAAGCCGCCCAAAAAGTCATCCAGAAAGACTACACCCTGGAACGTTGGCCGGCTATGGTCGCGGAGTGGAACCGACGCTATCAAAAAATGATGGGAGGATCGATTTTGACTTAGGTTGACACCAAAACCTATAGGGCTTGTCTTCGCTCCCCGATTAGCTTAATATATATATGCCGAAAAGTTGATCTGATTACCCTGGGTAAGCCGAAATCTATGGGGGTCATTGTGTCGGGGAGTCGCCAATCGTCAACCCGTAAATCGTCCGGGTGCAACAGAGGAAAAGCGATCGCCTCTAGCTCCCCACACAACCCTAGACTTTTCGCCGCCACTAGGGTCGGGACTAAATCCCATTGTACCCCTAACAGTTCTACCATTGCCCTATCGAGAGCAAAAACGTCCTCAGAAGCCCCTAGCAAGCCCAACAAGCGCGGTTCCCCGTTACTCGGACCATTTCCCTCATGGGCGATAATACCATCAATAATCGTCAATTCTGGGGCGATCGCTCTAGCAGTTTCTACCAACATTCTACCAAAGCGATCGGCATCTTTTCCCGCTTCCATGTGCCACCAGGCCTTCATTTTCCCCGGAACACAACCAAACAGGTTTTTCACCCCCAGAGTCATTGTTAGCTGGGTGTGAGATTTCACCTTGGGGAGGTTAATCACAACGTCCGCTTCCATAGCCTCCCGACTTAACCGCAGGCGATCGAACTCTTGGGTATCCGTTGAATACTGGCGACCGTGAAATTCCACCACCGGTAAGTCTAACTCCCTAATTAGGGGTAAATAACCGTTGGCTTTCGCTACCCCTAAAGCACTCCCAAAAGCTGGACTATCCCCTAAAAATGGCTGACCACCTACTTCCTTCACTAACCTAGCCACCGCCGCCACCAATTCCGGACGGGTTACACATTCTTTAGTCGGACGAGAACCCGTTAATAAGTTCGGCTTTAATAAAACGCGATCGCCTGGCTTTACCCATCTTCTCACACCTCCCAAAGGTTCTAACAAGGCTTCCAAAGAATGGCGCAAGGCTGAGGGTTCATAGGAACTTGCTCGAATTAAACTTACTGAAGACATGATTTTAATATGAGACGCACCCGCCAATTAACTTAACTACTGCTGTACTCCAATTTTACCCGCTGCTCCCCTTTGTAAGGCGGTTACCCTCTGAGCATTGGCGAAAGTAGCTTGATCTCGAATTTGAGGAAGTGGCGGCTTCACTTCTACCTTAGTTACCTTAGCCATACACACCAAAACCGTTTGATCAATTAAGTGCAAAGTTACCCACCGTTGTGATAACAGTTGGGGCAATTTTTGGGCTAATTCAGTGGCAGAAATTGGCATACTGAACGTTTCAACTTGACCACTTTCATAGTAAAATGAGATCTGTGGCTCCCCTGTCTCTACCTGCATTGTCGCAAAAGAACCTTTAGGCATGATTGTTCCCTCAATTCAATTAATGTCTTGACACTATGAGGCTGAAGATACGAGAGTTTAAATTGTAATCGTTTTCGGTTGATTTCGTCAAACTTTCCCAGATGTGGCGATCGCACCAAATCACTAAAAATACCCCTAAACTACTTAAAGCCTAGTAGGAGGCTACTAGGCTCTAAACCGACTGAGTAAACTCAGTTGACTCAAGCAGACGTTGGTTAAGTTACTCAGAAAAATGATAGGATCTAAATTTGGTTAACAAAATTTGCAACAACTCTGACTCAGGGAACTCACCTTTAAATCAAGCCGATACAGGCTCCGTTTATAGCACCGATCCCAAACAAACTCAACTTACGAGAGCCTTCAGGCCGGGAGTTGACCCCTTTGACGATGCTAACAAGTTATAGCTCGAACGCACTGTTCAGACGCTGCAATTGGACTCAAGCGGGCGGACACAGGCTTCAAGTCCGAACTGGGTTACTCAAAGAATTTACTTCTTCTTGTGTCCTCATAGTGCTAATATAGCACCATTTTCTGAGTAGGCAAGCATAATTTACAAAGTTTTACAATAGCCATGACAATAGCGATCGCCAAACAGGTAGCAACACTATTCTATGGAGATTCAAGAAAGCTAACCGAGATGCGATCGCCCAACTGTAAACCCAATTCCTCAGTGAGCCCCCCGCGCAACTCAATCACCTTGTCCACCATCACATCAGTAGGTCCATAGGTCGGACAAGGATCAGCCTCGCAGGGGAGAGCATTAACCTGAATATAACGAACCACCCCATCGCGCATAAAAACCATATCCAAAGGAATCTTGCAGTTTTTCATCCAAAACCCCACCAACTCCGGGCGATCGAAAACAAATAACATACCGCGATCGTCAGGAAGGAAAGTCCGAAACATCAACCCCAAAGCCTGTTGTTCAGGAGTTCTCGCCACCTCAAGCTGAATTTCGCGATCGCCAATCATAGCTTTAGCCGTAATCGGTAGCATTTGACCCTGATTAAAAATCTGCGCCATATCCTGATCAAACTGATCAGCAGGGACGGATATCCTATGGGTATCACAGCCTACCAACAAGCAAGTAATAGTCACACAACTTAACCCCAACCGCCGCCAATCCATCACCCACCGCCCAGACCCGCCGCCAGCCTTCGTGATCAGACTTACACTCAAGGTAAAAATCGACCTAGGTATCTCGCAAAACATATCCTACACCTCTAACAGTCTGAATCAATCGTTTTTCCCCTTCCTCCTCAATTTTGAGTCGCAAATAGCGGATATAAACCTCAATCACATTAGACTCTCCCAAAAAATCATATCCCCAGACATTTTCCAGGATCTGTTCACGAGTCAAAACTTCCCGGGGATGTTCCATTAAATATTTCAGTAAATCAAATTCCTTCATAGTTAAATCGATCGCCCGATGGTTACGAATAGCCCGTCTCGTAGCCAAATCCAAGACCAAATCCCCAAACCGCAACATATCCAACTGATTATCTTCAGATTTTAGATATAGCTTCACCAAATCCAGGAACCCCTCACAGCGATAGGGTTTGAGAAAATAATCATCAGCCCCTGATTCCAAAGCCGCCACCCGGTCATCAACCGCATCACGAGCCATAAATATCAATATAGGCGCAGTGCAGCCCATTTCCCGGAGATGGCGACACAGAGACAATCCCGACTCTCCCCCCAGCATCCTATCTATCACAATCAAAGCCGGTTGCACTTCCATCACCTGATGTAAACCCATCGCGGTATTGTGAGCCACTACCGGATAGTAACCGGACTCGTGCAAGTCATTACTGATATTTTCAGCCAACAGTTGATCACTTTCAATAATCAATATTGAAGCACGGGAATCTAGGGCGATCGCATTCATACGGCAATAGTTATTAACAGTAGAAAACTAATTGATTCGACTCTTGTGCCTCAAGGTAGTTCCACAGAAGTAGGTTTCGCGATATGAGGGAGTCCCCAGCCTAGTTTTTCCCGCAAAATTTGGAAAAATTCCGGTGGTTTCAGACGAATAAAACGAGCCGGAAAAGGCGATCGCTCTACTCGGACGTGATATTCTGGTAGAACATAACATCCCCCATTGCCATCAACCACCATCACCAATTGATTCGGACTAGCCGGATAAATACTCACCACTTCCCGGTCTGCATAAACCAGAGCCCGCGAAGCCAAAGAGTGGGGACAAATTGGCAACAATTGCAGAACCCCCACCCCCGGCGTAACCACTGCTCCCCCCGCCGACAGACAATAAGCAGTGGACCCAGTCGGAGTAGAAATAATCACCCCATCAGCAGCAATATCAACTGGAGCATGGCGACCTATTTCTATTTCAAAATGGCACATACAGGTCATTGGTTCCCGGTGTAGCACCATTTCATTTAAACATAGAGCCTCCCAGAGCAAACTTTCCTGGTTAAATACTCGCACCAATAGCATTGTGCGTTCCTCAACCAAATATTCCCCAGCCAAAACCGCTTCTAAGGCTTGGGGTAACTGATTTAGATAAGTTTCCGTCAGAAATCCCATGTGGCCTGTATTTACCGCCAACATCGGAATACCCTGGGGCGCTAATTGTCGGGACGCAGACAGAACCGTACCATCTCCCCCCAGGACAATAGCAAGGCTCATATCGCGATCGAACTCTGGCGGCGCTAACCCCTCGATCGCAGTATGACACAGAGGGCGATCCGGATTGGAATAACCCAAAATCCCCCCCATTCCCGTAGCTACAAAAACATCCCAACCCAGGTTGGTCAACTTGTCCTTTAATTCAGTTGCACTGCGACAAGCAGCAGCCTTAGCATCGTTATAAAGAATCCCTACTTTTGGCACTGGGATAAACTTAATAATGGTTGATCAACAATCAGTGGGGCAAATTTACTTAGCGCCCCATTGTACCACAATCAGCAAAATACTTGACTGATTGATTCTACTAGCCTACTACAACATCAGCCTACAGCCAAATACTCTCACGATTTGAACGGGCTGCGCTTTTGTTTACGTTTTTTCTGTTTTTCTCGTTCATATTCCAACTCTTTCAGTTTTTTCATGATCCGACCAAAGTATTCTTGTAGGTAACTTTCCAGCGTCGTATTTTCTTCTGGGTTCATACCCAATATCTGATACGTCTCATCCATTGACGCTTTCAGAGGTTGACCCGTTGCGAGAACTTCCACAAACGCCAGCCGATCTGAAATATTCAGACTCCACTGGAAAAATCGAGTAACTTTGCGGACAATGCGGACAATGCTGTTAGGTGTGCGCGTGACTCTCGCTTGTTTCCCTGACAGTCTTTCGCACAAGCGGATAATTTCATCCGCTGTCCAAGCCCTCGAACCCACCACCGGAAACGTTTTATTCTCAGCTTCAGGGACTGATAACGCCCGGATCGTGATTTTAGCGATATCCTGAGTATCCATATAGGCGATCGGAGAACTTACCCCTGGAACCCATACAGACTGACCATCTAAAATCGGGATCGCAAATTGACCAATTAAGCCTTGCAAAAAGCCACAGGGTCTCAGAATTGTATATTTAAGGCCAGATTCAGCTAAAAACTTTTCTGTACAGCGTTTAATCTCTAATAATGGCACTTGCGTATATTTTTCCGCATCCAAGAACGAAAAAAACACGAATCTCTCTACCCCAGCCGCTTTAGCCGCCTGAATTAGCGCCACTTTCCCTTTCCAGTCTACATCTTTAATACTTAAGGAATCTGTCGGGCGCGCCGTCGCCGCATCAATTACCACCTTTACCCCCTCTAGCGCCGGTTTTAACGTTTCTGGATCACATAAGTCTCCCGGAACCAGCTCTGCACCCCACTCTTTCAGGAAAGCAGCTTTTTTGTAACTACGCGCTAAACAACGGACCTGGTAGCCTTCATCTAATGCTCGGCGGGCTATCTGTCTACCTAGAGTACCTGTGGCACCAACAATTAATAATGTCATGAATAACCAATATGGGGCTTAAACTTTACCTAAAATATTATCAAAGATTCTCTCATTTTTTTACAAAACTTCATAATTTGCTCAGATTAGAGCCCTACCCCTACCACACCACTAGCGCTAATGGCCATTACTACCATTAGCGCCAACAGCAATCAGCACCGGATAACTCCTTATCTGATGCACCTAGTAGGGTTCCGCCTCTGGTGACTATTCCCCACCTTGGATTTTCAGGAGGAGGAACCCGCCACCTAATCCCACCAGAATCAGAACAAAGGACAGAAACGCCGCATTAAAAATTTCACCAGCCATAAATTTTGGATCTCCTGTACAAGTCTAAACAATTGCCCTATCTATTTTAGGGTGAACCGGTAGCGATCGCACCAAAAATAGCCATCAGCCCCACCCATACCCAGTCGCCACCCCCATTAACTCAAAGGAATCAGCTCTGTTGACACCCCCATCTCATCCAGCATTTTCTGGATTTCTGCACAGTAAATCGGGTTCATCACAATAATCTCATCCGGCTGATATTCCTTCAAAAATTCCGGCGACATAATTTCATGACCAACACCCGGAATAAACTGTCCGTGTCGGTGAGGATTAATATCTACAATATACTGCACCTGATTCTCAGTTTTTAAAGTCGTCAGAAACGCCACACATTTAGAACCAGAACCCCAAACTACAACCCGCTTTCCGGCTTCCTGGGCGGTCTTTAGATGTTCTTTCCAATGATTAATTTTGCCTTGAACATGAGTCGCAAAATATTTCATATCCTGTTTAACTTCCTCTGGGCTTTCCTCAAAAGGATGAATTTTACCGGACAAATCCGAGACAGGTTCCCCCTCAATTAACAGATATTGGTCACCATAGGCTAAATATACATCCGTCACCTCAAACCCAGAAGCCCGGAATAAACGAGCCAAAGTTCCTGGCGTAAAATAAGAACAATGTTCATAGTAGATGTCCTCAAAAGCCAAATCCTTCAAAACTCGACCCATATCGGGAATTTCAAAAAAGACAGAAGTTGGGCGGTTCCCAATTGAGCGCCGCACCGTCCCCACAAATTCAGCCGTTGGGTAGATATGTTCTAAAGTATGGCGACAGCAGATAAAATCCCCCACATATTCACTGTAGCCCTCTGAATAATAGTCTTGAATAAACCTAATTCGTTCCGTGGCTGGGCTTTGGACTCGTCCCACCACCGCCGAAGGGTCAATACCCACCCCTCGGTTATTCCCTAACTCGCACATTAGCACCAAAAAATCACCCTTGCTACAGCCGATTTCAACTACATCTTTATCCCGGAGATTATACTTATTAATCAGCCGATTCGCTAAATCCAGAGCAAACTGATTAAATGTTGGTGAAAAACTTTGCTGGTCTTCATAATTCGGGGCGTAGGCTGACCATTTGGAATCAAACTCAGTATTCGTAATAAAACCGCAATTTTCACAGTATCCTAACACCACATCCCCGCGCGGAAAATCTAAAGCCTCCTGTCGGGTTGGCATCATTAAGCAACTATGAACTGGGACATCCCGCACCTCGTAGAAAACCCACATTTCCTGATGACCGCAGTTAGGACAAGTATGCTCAACTAACTTAAACTCCGGTTCAGTATTAGCCACATCTGCCACTGATTTACTACTCATATTTATCTCCTAATTTTACTACCAATAAAACTCAATTAAAACTCAATATTGGCGCTGCTTAATCTCCCAGAATTTCCCGATTATCAACCCACAATTTTTGGCTGAGGTATCGGAATGATAAACTTCCCACCCCCGTCTCGGTAAGCCTGTTGCTGCTTGATAATTTCTTCCGCAAAATTCCACGCCAAAATTAAAACATAATCGGGCTGGTCTTCTACTAATCTTGACGGCGGTACAATCGGTAAATGATTGATACTCATAAAACGTCCGTGTTTAAATTGGTTCAAGTCCGCTACATAATCTAACAGAGTTTTATTAATACCAAAATAGCTTAACAACGTCGTCGCTTTCGCCGCCGCACCGTAACCTACTACCCTTTTATTCTGTCGCTTCAACTCCCACAGAATATTTAGTAAATTATCCTTAATAACCTCTATGCGATCGGCAAAATCTTTATAATAGTCCATACGGTCTACCTTTAATTCCCTCTCCTGTTTAAGCAGAGATTTTACCGAGTTTTGAACCGCCTCTTTCCGTTCCACAAACAACCGCAAAGAACCCCCATGAATAGCCGTCCGCTCAATATCATTTAGATACAGAGAATGGCGGCGAAATAGACGCTCAAGCGCCGTTACTGAAAAATAACACAAGTGTTGATGATAGATAGTATCAAATTCACAATGATCTACTAAATCTACCACATAGGGAGCTTCAATTACCGCTACACCATCCGGCTTTAATAGCGTATAAATCCCCTCAACAAAGCCATTTAAATCAGGGACATGAGCCAAAACATTATTGGCTAAAAATACATCCGCTTTTTTGCCCTCAGCCTCTAATTTTTGGGCTAAATCTTGAGTGAAAAAATCATGAATTGTCGTAACTCCTGATTCTCTCGCTTTCGCTACCGGACCCTTAGCCGGGTCAATTCCTAAAACCGGAATCCCTTGTTCCAGAAAGTTTTTCAGCATATATCCATCATTACTCGCCGCCTCAATTACCAGACTATTACTATTCAATTTTCTGGATTTAATAATGTTTTCGGCGCTATCACCAAAATGCTTCAGTAACGAAGGAGAGACTGACGAAAAATAAGGATAATCTCGACCAAACAGAATTTCTGGGGGAACACTAACCGTTATCTGAACCAGTCCACAGTCTGGACAAAATACTAAATCCAGAAGGGCTGTATATTCCGGCTTATCAATATTCTCGCGGGTGATTAATCCATCAGCTAGGGGAGTGTAGCCAAAGGAAATAATTAGTTCTAGGTTTTCTGAACCACAAGAACGACAGACTGGTATGGAGTCAGGCATATTTTAAAGATGTTTGATTGCTACAGGATCAGAATATTTGGAAACTGACTCAATTACGGAGTCAATTTATAGATATGGTCTTGTCTAACCCGGCTACTAATTAACTAAATGGAATCACAAGCCTATAGCTATTATCTCTAGCTGTTGGTTAGATAGTCATAAAGTCGATTTTTCAACTTATTTAACACACTTCAACAGCTATTAATTAAACGGTTTATGATGCCATTTTTAAATGGTTAATAGATGATTTAACCTTGGCTAAACAGTTGTATATTTAAGCATTGACCGGGCTTTTCCATCGCAAGCTATTATCTAAACTTCCTTCTCCAATGAGTTTCTGAATGTGAGCAATACGTTTGTAGCGTTCCCCCTCAAACTCTTCGAGAGTCAGTCCGATTTTTTGATACGCTGCATAGAGTTCTGACGCACCACGACGCGCATTCCATTCCGGTTGAAACTCTGGTAAGGCTTCTAAAATCTTGCTACAATTTACCCGATAACAACGCTTATCAGGTCCGCCATCTTCTGCATATTCAATCGTGCAATTTGGCACAATTTCTTCAACTATATTCGCTAGGTCGCGGATGCGGTAGTTATCCTCATTACGACCGACATTAAAGGCTTGATTATGCACGACTTCTCGCGGGGCGTGTAAGGTAGCAATGAAAGCTCGGCAAATATCCTCAATATGAACAATGGGTCGCCAAGGAGTCCCATCACTCTTGATATAAACCCGCCCCGTAGTGAAAGCCCAAGCCACTAGGTTGTTTAATACCAAGTCAAACCGTAAACGGGGAGAAACACCATAGGCTGTAGCATTACGCAGAAAAGTAGGACTAAAGTTATCGTCTGCTAGTTTGCTAACATCTTGTTCAACCATTACCTTGGAAATACCGTAGGGAGTGACTGGATTAAAAGGTGATTCCTCCGTTAGCCAGTCGTCTCCTCCTGCGCCATAGTTACTACAAGATGATGAGAAGATATAGCGACTTACTCCGGCTTCTTTGGCTAGTTTGGCTAACTTCACAGAAGCCTGATGATTGATTTCGTAAGTTAACTCAGGATTCAGATTTCCTAGGGGGTCGTTTGACAGTCCCGCTAGGTGCAAAATTGCATCGAAACCCTCAACGTCTGAGGCTTCAATGTCGCGAATATCCTTACATATTTCGGGAATTTCTGTAATCCCTTCCCCAAATGTACACTGTTTGAATATGTCGCTGTCTAGTCCAATAACTTCATGCTTTTTTGCTAACAGCATTGGGACTAATATTGTCCCGATGTAACCCTTGTGTCCCGTCAGTAATAATTTCATCTTCTTCTCTCCAAGTTTTCCAAGGTGCTTGATTGGTTTCCCACAGTGCTTCTAAACGACGTTTATCTCGCAGAGTATCCATACACTGCCAAAAACCGTCATATTGATAAGCCATTAATTGACCATCTTTGGCTAGGTTTTCTAAGGGTTCTTTTTCCCACTGGGTATCATCCCCAGCAATGTAATCATAAATTCCGGGCTCTAGTACAAAGAAAGCACCGTTAATCCATCCTTCACTAATTTGAGGTTTTTCGGAAAATTCAACTACTCGATTTCCGTCTATTTTGGGTAGACCAAAACGCGCAGGGGGTCGCACCACTGTCATGGTGGCTAGTTTGCCGTGACTTTGGTGAAATTCTAATAATTGCTTGAGGTTAATATCCGAAACTCCATCACCCCAAGTTAACATAAATGTCTCATTATTTACATGGGGAATAAGTTGCTTTATCCGCCCGCCAGTATTGGTATATAACCCGGTATCTAGTAGTTCTACTATCCAATCCTGACGGTAGCCCCCATCAATGTTAACTTTGCCTGTGCCTAGGTTAACTGTGAGCTTATTACTGTTTAAAGAACAGTAATCTACCATATATTTTTTGATTACTTCTGATTTGTAACCCAAGGCAATAATAAAGTCCTTAAATCCATGGTATCCATAGTGCATCATGATATGCCAGAGGATAGGACGACCTCCGATTTCGACCATGGGCTTGGGTTTACTTTCTGTTTCTTCGGCAAGGCGGGTTCCCAATCCACCTGCTAGGATTCCAACTTTCATAGATGTTACTCAATAGGGAGTTTGGGTTGATGCAATTTGAATCTGTCGAGTCTGGAATGAGCCTGAAAATTAACACATTATTTAGTATAAGCTGTTGACTTAAATCCATATAGGGGCTATTGTAAAACTTAACATCTTGATTGTGAAGATTTGGTAAAATCTCGGCAGTTTATGACAGGCTGAACCTCAATAATAAAATTATGTTAAGTTAAGGGTAGAAATGTTAAGACGTTTGGCGATTACTTTGGGAGACCCGGCGGGAATAGGGCCGGAGGTGGTTTTGAAGGCTTTGGCTAATTCCACTTGGACTGACAAGTGCGAGATCACTGTGGTGGGTAGCCGTTGGGTGTTGGAAAATACCTACCAACAACTCAGGAAAACTACTCAAGCGATCGCTAATCCTGATCATCTCAATATTTTAGATATTAATGATGGACCCTCCCCATCCTCTATTAAATTTGGGGTCGGAAATGCCAGCAGTGGGGCGGCGAGTTTTGCTTATCTGGAAACAGCGATCGCCTCCACCCTCAAAGGGCAATTTCAGGGAATTGTTACCGGACCTATTGCCAAAAACCACTGGAAAGCCGCCGGACATCACTACCCAGGACAAACCGAACTTTTAGCACTGCGTTCCCAAGTTAACCGCTACGGAATGCTATTTGTAGCCCGATCGCCCCATAGTAACTGGACTTTACGCACCTTACTCGCCACCACCCATATTCCCCTATCACAAGTCCCTCAAACCCTCACCCCTCAACTCCTAGACCAGAAACTAGAGTTACTCATTCTCTCCCTAGACCAGGATTTTGGTATTAAAACCCCCAAAATAGCCGTTGCTGGACTTAATCCCCACAGCGGCGAAAACGGTCAGTTGGGAACCCAAGAACAAGATTGGCTAATTCCCTGGATACAACAAAAACGCGATCGCTATCCCCAAATTCAACTAGACGGACCTATCCCCCCCGATACATTATGGGTCAAACCCGGTCAAGCCTGGTATGGCCAAAACACAGCCGCCCATGATGCTTACCTCGCCCTTTACCATGATCAAGGATTAATCCCCGTTAAGCTAATGGCATTCGATCGCGCCGTTAATACCACCATTGGTTTACCCTTTATCCGCACCTCCCCCGACCACGGAACCGCCTTTGATATCGTCGGTCAAGGTATTGCTGACCCCTCCAGTTTTCAAGCGGCGATCGCCTTAGCCATAGAATTAGCCCATCAGCCCCGCAACCATCTCCACCCCATTTTATTCAATAGTTAGACGCAATAGCTATAGAACCCCTTAAACTATCGCGCCAACAACTATTTAAAATCTCCTATCCATATCACTAAACTGTTCTGGGGGATTTAGACAAACCCTAAGTAAGTCATTAACAGCAAATTCCGTGCTACCGCTACCCATTCCCACCACACAAGAAGCATAACGTTCCGGTAGAAGAGAGCGACCGCAACCTTCCAACACAGTTAAAGCATTAGCCTCACTATTGCTCCTAGTAATATTAACCACACAATTAGCCAACTCCTGCGGGCGGCGAACACTCATACATCCCAAAACCGCCTCATCCCCAGCGATACCAGCATCACGAGTAATAAGAGTCACGCACTCACCAATACTTGTAGGTCTAATCGCCATACCACAAGCCGTCGCTGTAGCCCGAGGAGACACCCCAGCATCCTCCAATTCTCTCACACATCTAGCATAATCAGCCTCAACCGTCAACCGATAAGACGGGAAACCTTGAGCCGCCGATTTTACCGGAATCATAGCCCATAACAGGCTAACTACTGTCAGGGGAAGACCCCAAGCCAATTTTTGGGAATTCAACATTTGCTTCAATATAGCTAATCAAATTTTCGCTCATCATACCACCGCCTGTTTTTCAAAGCGATCGCCTTTACATCTTGCCCATTTTCGTTTCAAGAACTTATAATAGAAGATTGGTGAAATTTTTATGTTGAGAGGAACTTAGATGTCTCGATATCGAGGACCCCGGCTTCGGGTTGCACGTCGTTTAGGGGATCTTCCCGGACTCACCCGGAAAACAGCCCGACGTGCCTATCCCCCTGGTCAGCACGGTCAAGCTCGCCGCAAACGTTCAGAATATGCAGTTCGTTTAGAAGAAAAGCAAAAACTCCGGTTTAACTATGGTTTGTCTGAACGACAACTGTTGCGTTATGTCCGCAAAGCCCGTCGCGCCTCCGGTTCCACCGGTCAAGTCTTGCTGCAATACCTAGAAATGCGTTTGGATAACACCGTGTTCCGTCTCGGTATGGCTCCCACTATCCCCGCAGCCCGACAGTTAGTTAACCACGGTCATATCACCGTTAACGGTAAAGTTGTAGATATTGCCAGCTATCAGTGCCGTCCGGGCGAAATCATTGGCGTGAGAAATAGAGACAAATCTCGCGAAATGGTCAAAGCTAATCTTCAGTATCCTGGTTTAGCTAACGTCCCTAGCCATTTGGAGTTAGATAAAAATAATCTCACTGCTACAGTAAATGGTGTGATTGAAAGAGAATGGGTCGCTCTTTCCATCAATGAACTACTCGTCGTTGAATACTATTCCCGTATGGCTTAATTATTGGCATTCTCCCGTTAAACAAACTTTCTAACGGGAGAATATCAATTCCATTAACCACCAATTTGCGACATCGTGCGGCTATATCCCTGGGAGCTTCCTGTATCCCTGTCCTTAAAATTGATTTCCGGTTTCATACCTAGCAAATCCCTAACCTGTTTTTGTAGGTCCTCCACCGGAACACCCTCCCGTAAAGCCGTTTTTAGGTCGATCTGACCCGTTTCATTCAGTAAGCAAGGCCTTAACCAACCATCCGCCGATAGGCGCATTCGGTTACAGCGATCGCAAAAACATTCCGACATCTGGCTGATAAATCCTAGGGTTCCCTTAGCACCCGGAATTTGAAATATATCTGCTGGTCCGTTCCCTCGTACCTGGGATTCTGCTAAACCCCAACGCTCCCGAATTTCCTCTCTCAGCTTTTCCGATGCTACCCAACCGCGATCGCCAAATAACTCGCCATTGCCAATAGGCATAAATTCGATAAACCGAACGTGCCAATCCCGGTCTATCGTTAACCCTGCTAAATCTAGGATTTCATCGTCATTTACCCCCGGAATTACCACCACATTCAGCTTCAGTGGGTTGAACCCTACCCGATAAGCCGATTGGATTCCGTCCCAAACCTGTCGCCAGCGATCGCGCCCACGATTACCAATAATTTGATTAAAAATCTCAGGTACTAGAGAGTCTAAGCTAATATTAATCCGCCTTAAACCTGCCTGATAAAGAGATTCTGCCATCGGGGATAGCAAAAAACCATTAGTCGTCATTGATAGATCCTCCGTTTCCGGGAATCCCGCGATTTTTGACACTAATTCCGTTACCCCAGGACGCAGCAACGGTTCACCCCCCGTTAGACGAAACTTAGTGAACCCCACCGGGATAAAAACTTCCCTTAGCAGCTTCAGCAGTTCCCAGTTAGTCAGTAAGTCCATCTCTAGGATATAGTCAATTTCTGCCCCCTCCGGCATACAATACTGGCATCGAAAGTTACACCGATCTATTAGGCTCACTCGAAGATAATCAACAACATTATTCATCTGGTGGTTTTTTTGCTAACTTTGCCCTTGCTCTGTATATTGTTACCCATCAGCTCTGTACTGGGATTTTGTAAACTTTTGTAAAGTTTTGTAAAGTTTTGTGAAAAAATCGGCTTTTTTTTGAGGGGGGGTTGCCTTTTGCTGGGGTTGCTGCTATACTTCTAATATAATGGGATAGTTGCAATTTTTTTATTTGTGGCAATATTCCATTATATAAGAATATGTCAATATTATACCGCGATCGCCACCCCTTGTCAACCCCCCCTGATTAAGTATTTGTAAAGTTTTGTAAAGTTTTGTGAAAAAATCGGCTTTTTTTTGAGGGGGGGTTGCCTTTTGCTGGGGTTGCTGCTATACTTCTAATATAATCGGATAGTTGCAATTTTTTTATTTGTGGCAATGTTCCATTATGTAAGAATATGTCAATATTCTACCGCGATCGCCACCCCTTGTCAACCCCCCTAATGTTGAAGCTGACATTAACCAAGAGGGGAATCCCTATCTCAACAGCACCAGTCAATTGCTGCATTAATCTGGTTGCCAACTTAGTAACAGTCAAAAAATCACATAATCTCCAGGAATTAACCCTGTTTGTAAAGCACGAATGCCGTATTAGAATAATAACGTAGCGATCGCTCTTTTAGGATTCATTTCTATCTGGCTGTTCATCCAGGCGTGACCGCCAAAGTGTTACATCCTTTTTTAGAACTTTTGCCCGGAAATCGGCGATCGATATTTAGACAGGGTGGCCCAAAATTTCTCCTTAAACCCAATTAAATTACCAACTCTAGTCAGTCATGATATCCTACTGTCAAATTTTAAGCGATCGGCCTCAGCACCGACTATCCGAACCCGAAGTTCAAGCCATCCTCCAAACCATCTTAATCCAGTTAGTACCTCTGCACCGTCAGGGAAAAGCCCATCAAAATATTTCCTTGCAAACCTTGCAACAACAAGGGGAACAGACGATTCTGTTGCCCCCAGAACACCCCAATATCAGCGCTTATCCAACCCAAGATATTTACGACTTAGGTTTAGTAGCCCTCGAATTGCTCACCGGACAAGTCCCCAGTCCCCGCCGCATTGACCTAACCTGGGACTGGAATCACCACTGTTTAATCAGCCACCAACTCAACGCCATTTTGGAACACATGGTCACTCCCAACCCCGACCAGCGTTGGCAGAATGCTAGTCAAGTCTTATCAGCCATGGGCTTAGTAGTTCCCACCCCTCCTCCCCCCCTGAAACCATCGCAGTGGAGACTGGTGGGTGCGGCCACAACATTAGTCGTCCTAGTCGGTGGTTTGGCAATTGGTAGCCAGTTTATTCCCGCCCTCAGACCCCTAGTTCCCAGTCCTATCTGGAGTTGGCAGATTGAACAGGAGAATACTGCCATGTTTCGGGGTAATCTAGAGCGAACCGGAGTCTATCCTCCAGGCGGACCCACAGAATTGACTCGACTCCTGTGGAAGTTTACCGCAGAAAGTTCCATTCGCTCTTCCCCAGCCGTCTCGGAAAGGGTTATCTATTTTGGCAGTCGGGATAATCACCTCTACGCCCTAGATGCTAAAACTGGAAAGGAACGCTGGCGCTTTCAAACACAAGGTTGGATTGACTCTTCCCCAACTGTCTCGGAAGGCATCGTCTATTTTGGCAGTGGCGATAATCATCTCTACGCCCTAGATGCTAACACCGGACAACAACTCTGGCACTTTCAAACAGAAAGTGATATTCCCTCTTCCCCAGCCGTCTCGGAAGGCATCGTCTATTTTGGCAGTGGCGATAATCACCTCTACGCCCTAGATGCTAACACCGGACAACAACTCTGGCACTTTCAAACAGAAAGTGATATTCCCTCTTCCCCAGTCATTGAAGCCGGCGTTGTCTATTTTGGCAGTGGCGATAATCACCTCTACGCCCTAGATGCTAACACCGGACAACAACTCTGGCACTTTACAACACAAGCTGTGATTGACTCTTCCCCAGCCGTCTCGGAAGGCATTGTCTATTTTGGCAGTGCCGATAGTCACCTCTACGCCCTAGATGCTAACACCGGACAACAACCCTCGCGCTTTCAAACAGAAAATTGGATTCGCTCTTCCCCAGCCGTCTCAAACGGCATCGTCTATTTTGGCAGTGCCGATAGTCACCTCTACGCCCTAGATGCTAACACCGGACAACAACCCTCGCGCTTTCAAACAGAAAATTGGATTCGCTCTTCCCCAGCCGTCTCAAACGGCATCGTCTATTTTGGTAGTGGCGATAATCACCTCTACGCTGTCAAATAACAACTAACCTCCCCTCCCCTCCCCTCCCCTCCCCTCCCCTCCCCTCCCCTCTCCTTATTTCCCCCAACTTGAGTTCTCAGACCTGGAATTATATTAACTTTTGTAAAGTTTTGTAAAGTTTTGTGAAAAAATCGGCCTTTTTTGAGGGGGGGGTTGCCTTTTGCCGGGGTTGCTGCTATACTCCTTATATAATGGGATATTTGCAATTTTTTTATTTGTGGCAATATTATATTATTTAAAAATATGTCAATATTATAACCGCGATCGCCTCCCCTTGTCAACCCCCCCTGATTAAGTATTTGTAAAGTTTTGTAAAGTTTTGTGAAAAAATCGGCCTTTTTTGAGGGGGGGGTTGCCTTTTGCCGGGGTTGCTGCTATACTCTTTATATAATGGGACATTTGCAATTTTTTTATTTGTGGCAATATTATATTATTTAAAAATATGTCAATATTATAACCGCGATCGCCTCCCCTTGTCAACTCCTTGGGAGTCAATCTCAGATATTGACTAAAAAATCAACACCAGAAGAATCTGGGGGGGTGCAATCGCTTTTTTGGGATTCATTTCTATCTGGCTGTTTATCCAGCCATCACCGCCAAAGTGTTACATCCTTTTTTAGAACTCTTACCCGGAAATCGGCGATCGACATTTAGACCGCGTAAAAACCAATATTTTGTTAAACTTAATTAAATCACAAACTCTAGTCAGTCATGATATCCTACTATGAAGTTTTAAATCATCGGAGCCAACGTAGACTATCCGAACCGGAAGTTAAAGCCATCCTGGAAACCGTCTTAATCCAGTTAGTTCCCCTACACAGTCAGGGAAAAGCCCATCAAAAGATTTCCTTGCAGACCTTGCAACAAGAAGGGCAACAGACAATTCTCTTACTCAAACACAACCCCAATGTCAGCGGTTCTCCGACTCAAGATATTTACGACCTAGGTTTAGTAGCCCTGGAATTGCTCACCGGACAAGTCCCCAGTCCCCGCCGCCGCCACCCCGACTGGGACTGGGATAAGCACTGTTTAATTAGTGACCAACTCAACGCCATTTTGGAACAGATGGTCACTCCCAACCCCGACCTGCGTTGGCAGAATGCTAGTCAAGTCTTATCAGCCATGGGTGTAGTAGTTCCCGCAACTCGTCCCCCCCTGAAACTATGGCAGTGGGGACTCGTGGGTGCAGCCACAACATTAGTCCTCGTAGTCGGTGGTTTGGCAATTGGCAGCCAGTTTATCCCTGCCCTCAGAACCCGATCCCCCAGTGCTATCTGGAGTTGGCAGATGCAACGCGACGGTGCAACCATGTTTCGGGGTAATCTAGAGCGAACTGGAGTCTATCCTCCAGGTGGACCCACAGAATTGACTCAACTGGTGTGGAGGTTTAGCACACAAGCTGCGATTTCCTCTTCCCCAGCCGTCTCTGAAGGAATTGTCTATTTTGGCAGTTGGGATAGACACCTTTATGCCCTAGATGCTAACACTGGACAGGAACGCTGGCGCTTCAGAACACAAGCTGTGATTTCCTCTTCCCCAGCCGTCTCTGAAGGAATTGTCTATTTTGGCAGTCACGATGGTAACCTCTACGCCCTAGATGCTAACACTGGACAGGAACGCTGGCGCTTCAGAACACAAGCTGTGATTGGCTCTTCCCCAGCCGTCTCTGAAGGAATTGTCTATTTTGGCAGTCACGATAATTACCTTTATGCCCTAGATGCTAACACTGGACAGGAACGCTGGCGCTTCAGAACACAAGCTGTGATTGGCTCTTCCCCAGCCGTCTCAGCCGGGGTTGTCTATTTTGGCAGTCACGATAATCACCTCTACGCCCTAGATGTTAACACTGGACAGGAACGCTGGCGCTTCAGAACAGGAGATGGTATTTTCTCTTCCCCAGCCGTCTCAGCCGGCGTTGTCTATTTTGGCAGTCACGATAATCACCTCTACGCCCTAGATGTTAACACTGGACAAGAACGCTGGAAATTTAGAACAGGAGATGGTATTTTCTCTTCCCCAGCCGTCTCAGCCGGCGTTGTCTATTTTGGCAGTCACGATAATCACCTCTACGCCCTAGATGTTAACACTGGACAGGAACGCTGGCGCTTCAGAACACAAGCTGTGATTGACTCTTCCCCAGCCGTCTCAGCCGGCGTTGTCTATTTTGGCAGTTACGATAATCACCTCTACGCCCTAGATGTTAACACTGGACAGGAACGCTGGAAATTTAGAACAGAAAATTGGATTGGCTCTTCCCCAGCCGTTTCAGGCGGGGTTGTCTATTTTGGTAGTGGCGATAATCACCTCTACGCTGTCAAATAACAACTAACCTCCCCTGTCCTTTTTCCCCCAACTTGAGTTATCAAGCTAGGGATTATGTTAACTTTTGTAAAGTTTTGTAAAGTTTTGTGAAAAAATCGGCCTTTTTTTGAGGGGGGGGTTGCCTTTTGCCGGCGTTGCTGCTATACTCCTAGTATAATGGGATAGTTGCAATTTTTTTATTTGTGGCAATATTCCATTATTTCAGAATATGTCAATATTCTAACCGCGATCGCCTCCCCTTGTCAACCCCCCCCTGATTAAGTATTTGTAAAGTTTTGTAAAGTTTTGTGAAAAAATCGGCCTTTTTTTGAGGGGGGGTTGCCTTTTGCCGGCGTTGCTGCTATACTTCTAATATAATGGGATAGTTGCAATTTTTTTATTTGTGCCAATATTTTATTATTCAAGAATATGTCAATATTATAACCGCGATCGCCTCCCCTTGTCAACCCCTGGGGAGTCAATCTCAGGAATTGACTAAAAAATCAACACGAGAGTAACAACAAGCCCCCAGCGAATAGCCAAGGGCGAGTTGAAATGAAATGTTGAGAGCTTATAGCTAAACAGCCGCCGCCACTTTTTCACCTTTTCCGACCAAGCGTTCATAAGTGGCTCTCATTTTCAGACCGACCAGAACCTGGAACAGTCCAGTGCCATCATTAGAACCCGGGTAATCTTGGTGTTCCCGCAACAGATGAGTTAGTTCACCATAGTATTTCGTAGCAATATTGCTCATGTGACCTTCAACGTAGATCATCTCTTCGAGGTTATCGAACTTCCCATCAACCTCTAGTACAGAGACCTCATTGCCATAGTAAGCATCAGGCCCATAGAACATCTTGATACCGGGATAAGAACAAGTCAGCTTACGACCGCAAGGAGTCCAGTTAATAGTGGAACCCTCATCAAAAAGATAAGCCGGTTCAAAACCTTCTACTCCATCGCGCTGCATCAGGCGCACCCGTAGGACTTTGTGTTCCTTATCACCAGGAATCAATTGGGTAGGTAGAATTTGGATGACCACATCTGCATATTGCTTCTGAGGATCGATATAGGCTTCAAAGTCAGGACGACGAGCATTAATAGAAGCCAGAACATCCTCATAGCGGTGTCCCCGTTCGGCCATATCCCGCTGTATTTTCCAGGAGATTTTGACCTCATCACTAATATCGAGGTAAACGCTAAAGTCTAACAGACCTCTGACACGCTCATCATACAAGGGGTGTAGACCTTCAATAACCACAATGTGATTAGGATCGATACGTTCTGGCGGATCGATCAGACCAGTTTCATGGTTATAGATAGGTTTATTGATAGATTGACCACTTTTGAGCGTTTTAATCTGCTCATACATCAGGTCAAAATTGTTGGCGCGGGGATCGAGAGCGGTAATCCCGGTTTCCTTGCGTTGCTTGCGATCGAGACTATGATAATCATCTAAACAGATGACCGTAACAAAATCTTCTCCAAAGATATCTGTTATACGACGCAAAAAGGTAGATTTTCCGCACCCGGAATCCCCAGCAACACCAATTAAAACTACGCGATCCGGCTGATTTACCATAGGTTCCCTCTAAGCAAAAAACTGTTTACAAGCTCAACCACTCTATTTTGAGCAGGACAACCCAGACCAGTGTCATAATTGAGAATTGGCGACTACCCATGTAGGTATAGCCAATCTCCATCGGTAGACAGCTTACTGACTCCCCACTGACACAATGGCCTGGTTATCTGGTAAGCTAAGTATTTTATACTAACTTTAGATATTGATTTTACCAGAAGGGGATCATCCCTACAAGATGTAATCGTTCTCACTTAGCGCGAGAAAAATTGAAGCCAGAATAGGGGTTATTGACTTCACAAGTGGTGTGGGGCTATTTTAACATCAATTGCCAGCATGATTGGATTTAGTTTAGGGAAAAATTTCCGTAACTACCCGATCGCCCTGATTTCCGCCAGTGACCACCACAGTTTGAGTAGAAAATTGTCCCGTAGCCACTTCTCCCCGGAGAGTCATCTGGGGGTCAACTTGGCGGTAAATTACATCACCTTCTGCTTTAAAGGCTTGTTGTGGCACATACCAGGTAAGTAGATCAGCATTAATTTGAGCCTGTCGGTTTTCAGCCACCCCCAGAACATTACCAATCAGGTTAAAAATTTGGCTGTCCAAATCTCCCCAACCCTGATCACCCGAAAAAGTCAATTGCTCTTGGCGATCGATAATAGTGATTGGTCCTGGGGAATTAAGAGTTTGTTCTTGGTAGTTCCACTGTAACTGAGCGCTGGAAAGCTGTAATGGCGGGTTAGACAGGGCAATCTGAACATTATCTTTGAAAGTGGCTATAGCCGTAGTTAAATCTAGTTCAGCACTTTTAGCGACGGCGCGATCAATAACCACCAGATTTTCTAGGCGATCGATTTCCACCCGACGCTCAGAAATAAATCTTTCTTCTTCCCATCGCCAGATCACGTGATCAGTGCGTAGCTGCACCCCTACTTCCTTAAAGTTGATCACCACTTGGTTCCAAAATTCCACCCGCTTGTCATCATTGAATAATTGCACCTCAGTAGCGATCGCCTGCATTTTTTCATGTTCTCCGGTCACATTGTCACGAACAATCAGAATTTGCTCATTAACAATCCATTCCAACTCCTGACCGCGCAAGACAATACCATTTTCGAGATCAACAGCCACAATATCATCCCGGAGAAACAGTCGCTGACCATCTTGGTGCAGTTCCCCCTGTTTAGCTTCAATTTTATAGCGTAACTCACCCTTGACAAACAATTCCCCCACCGGTTCAGTCACCGTCGCAATTTTCTGATCTTGACTATAACTTGCTTGTTTAGCCTCCACCTGCCACAGCAATTGACCCTCTTCGTCTACTTGTTCGAGTACCACATCTTCCAGAGTCAGGGTGTTCTCAAACTCTTCTGAGGGGGGGCGATCCTCAGAAGTAGTTGGTTCTGAAGGTTGGGGGGATTGACACCCTACCAGTCCCCCGCCAGAAATTACCAACATCAGCAACATAATTTGGCCAATCCCCAAGCCCAACAAGGCAGGGATTGTCTGTTGGCTGTAGTTTGAGTTCTTAAAAATCACGCGCCTTCAACCTTTCCATCAATCAAACTGATGCTTGATAGGGGACGGTAGCTATATCCAGGACTGCGGGGGGTTTTTTGAATTTCGTCTTTGATCGCTTCGAGATCAATATAGCGATCGGCTACATTAATTAGACTGTCGCTAGTCATCGATCGCAAACTAATCACTTCCACCCGCACACCTCTATAGCTGACACAATCGACCGCATAAGCTAAATCGCCATCACCACTAACCAGCACCGCCGTATCATAAGCACCCACTAGAGCGATCATATCTACGGCAATTTCTACATCTAGGTTAGCTTTTTTAGAACCATCTGGCAGTTGTACTAAGTCCTTAGCAACCACCCGATACCCATTGCGACGCATCCACAGCAAAAATCCCTGTTGCTTTTCATTAGTGCGATCGACCCCAGTATAGAAAAACGATCGCAATAATCGCGAACCACTGGTTAGCCGGCACAATAATTTCGTGTAATCAATTTCAATGCCTAATTGTAAAGCGGCATAAAACAGATTCGAGCCATCGATAAATATCGCCACACGCCCTCGATTTTCTAAAATCTGTTCAGGGGTGAATATGTCGTTACTACTGTTGTTGATATGATTCAACATGATTTTTAAACCTCATTTATTATTTATGATGCTGATCAAATAGGTGTATCTCAATTAAACATTGAGTTATCAATAATTAAGGGATTAAATCTGCTCGATCGCCTCTGTCAGTCTCAGGGAGATCAATTTATCAGACTACAGCACTGGGTGATTCCAGCTTTTGAAAAACCGGTTTACCTTCTCCCAGCACTTGCTCGCTTGGTAAAATACCCCAGTGAGCATGGCTATCCAAACCCATGATTTTGGCTGCCCCTTCAGGATCTTGAAAATTCATTGAGTATCCCAGTTGCTGGTAGACAGCCGTGCTAAGATTTGGCACAATTGGCGCTAACAAATAAGCCGCCAAGCGGACTGACTCAAGCACCGAGTAGATCACTTCACTCAGGGCTGATAGTTCCCCTCGTTTATACAGTGACCAGGGTGCTTGTTCGTCTACATATTTGTTACCAGCTTGAACTAGAACCAGAACCGCCTCACACACTTGGCTAAACGCCAGTTTTTCATAGAATTGACTAACGGTGTTACCGAGGGAACTACCAATGGATTTTAGGTGATTGTCTGCAGAGATATTATCTACTGCGATCGCCGGAACTCTACCGTCAAAGTATTTGGCAGCCATTTTCATAGTCCGGTTAAGTAAATTGCCCAGATCATTGGCGAGGTCGGCGTTTAGGGTATTAATAAATCTGGTCTGATTATAATCACCGTCTTGTCCAAATTCTATCTCTTTTAAAAAATAGTAACGGACAGCATCGGTACCATATTGGTTCACCAACTCCACGGGATTAAGGGTATTGCCTAAACTCTTACCCATCTTTTTACCATCTTTAGTTAGAAAACCGTGTCCAAAGATACGACCAGGTAAAGGTAAGTCGGCAGACATTAACATCGCTGGCCAGTAAACAGCATGGAAGCGTAAGATGTCTTTACCAATTAGGTGCAGGTCTATCGGCCACCATTTAGCGATCGCTTCAGAAAGGCTGGGTTCTGAGTCGGGATCAACTAGCGCGGTCACATATCCTAGTAGTGCATCAAACCAAACATATAGGGTTTGACTGGGATCAATGGGAACTGGGAAACCCCAGTCAAGATTCACCCTAGAAATGGAGAAATCCTGTAACCCTTGGTTAACAAAACTGATCACTTCATTCCGGCGACTTTCTGGCCCGATGAAGTCGGGGTGATCATGATAAAGGGCTTCGAGCTGTTTTTGATATTTTGATAGACGGAAAAAATAGTTCTGCTCGTCCCTCCATTCTACTTCTTTATTCACGTGAATGGGGCAATATTTCTCGTCTATTAGTTCCCGTTTTTCTTTGAACTCTTCACAGGATACACAATACCAGCCTTGTTGTTGGCTCAAATATATATCCTCATTTTCCCAAACCCTTTGGAAAAATTCTCTGACGATCGCCTCGTGACGGGGGCTGGTAGTCCGACTAAAACGATCATACTGAATTTCCAGCAGTTTCCACAGACTCTCAAAACTGCTCACTATCCGATCACAGTGAACTTGGGGGGAACATCCCGCCTCCTCTGCTGTCCTTTGAATTTTCTGGCCGTGTTCATCGGTACCAGTAATTAGCAGCACTTCATATCCCTGTAGTCGCTTCCAACGGGCGATCGCATCGGCGGCGATCGTCGTGTAGGCGCTGCCAATATGGGGAACATCATTGACATAATATAGAGGTGTTGTTAAGGAAAACGTCTTTTTAGTTGTTGGTGTCACATCCATGACTGATATACAAGTTTCTCTCTTAAACTGATCTTACTTAGGTTTGATCTGCCTTCGGGGCGGAGTCGGGTGCCCTGGCACCTAGAACCCTCTCCCCAGTCAAAACAGCAACAATTTTGATACGGTTTTGACCATCTCAAACTAAAGCCTATAAATGATAATACTTTTTAAAAAAATGTTAAAAATTCTCAACGAAGTCTTAACTTTTTCGCCAATATCTACAAGGTCAATGGAGATACGAGCGCGATCGATTAACTGGGTCGGCTCCCTTGATTGTCATATTTCCCGCCCACTGTAGTTAGCCACTTATCCCCATCTGTCTAATGGTTTCCCCCGATGGTATAGATGGATCTCAATGACTGTGGCAAGAAGGTAAAGTAATGTTAAGCTAAAATGAGTTAACCGGATCAACTACCTAACATAAACCATTATATTTGCCCAATCTAGCCAACGATGTATTTTTTTAACCCTACACCCGGTCAGTCGCACCTACCTCTATTTTTGTTTTTACCGGGGATGGATGGTACGGGTCGCCTCCTGCGAACCCAACAGCGCCGACTGTCTCAGTTTTTTAACCTGCGCTGTTTGACTATTCCTCCCGAAGATGTGAACGATTGGGATACATTAACCGATCGCACTGTGGCTTTAATTCAACAAGAACTCAGCCTCAACCTCAATCAAGATATTTATATATGCGGGGAGTCCTTTGGCGGTTGTCTGGCGATGAAAGTGGCTATGCAAATTCGTGATCAACTCAAAGGTCTGATTTTAGTTAACCCGGCTTCTGCTTTCAAGCAACAACCTTGGATAGAATGGGGATCACATTTGACCGACTGGCTACCTAGTTGGTTATATCCCCTGTCTATGATCGGATTCTTGCCGTTTCTGGCTAAATTGCCAGGAATTACTATCGGCGATCGCCAAGCCTTGTTAGAGGCTATGCAATCTGTCCCTCAACGTACTTCCAGTTGGCGCTTGGGACTGCTGCGATCGTTTGATATTCAACCAGACCAACTCCGTCAACTAGATTTACCCGTTTTGGTGATTGCCAGTGGTTCCGATAGATTGCTACCCTCCATTACAGAAGCTCAATTTTTAACCAGGAAGCTACCCAAAGCTAATATGGTTATCCTCCCTAACAGCGGCCATGCTTGTCTGTTAGAAACTGATGTTAACCTTTGTCAGATCATTCGAGATCATGATCTCGGTCAGAATTTAACTAAAACCCAATTGGTGTGCCAAAATTAGGCACGGAAAAATTTTTTAGGCTAATTACCAGGCTATATGACCACAACTTTTAAAAATCCACCCATTGGACCAGCATCGCGACTGGTCAATGGTATTTTATCTATTCAACCCCTAGCTAAGTTCGCCAAACATCAAGCCCGCCAGATGATGATTGATCGGGCTGAAAAAATGGGGGTCCCTTGGCGCTCTCATGCCAATACCCTCCTACAGAGAGACTGGTCGCCGGAATTTCAGCAGGTTAATAAGTCTGATCTGGCTTATCCAGAATATTATTTAAGGTCTTTTCATGCCTATGATAACGGCAATTTAAGCTGGCAGGCTGCTGTAGAGGTGGAAGTGGCGGCGTTGGCGGTTCACGCCAAAATCTGGCCTGATGCTGGGGTGGCGGGAGACGATCGCCTACGACAAAGTTATCATGATGTACTACAGCAGGTATTACCCGAACCCCCCAAAGCTATTCTCGATCTCGGCTGTAGTGTCGGATTAAGTACCAATACCATGCAGCAGATTTATCCTGATGCTACTATGGTAGGCGTGGATTTGTCCCCCTATTTTTTGGCGATCGCTGCCTATAACACTAACCAAAAATCCTCCCATAACCCCCCCACTTGGGTACACGCACCCGCTGAAGCCACAGGTCTACCAGACCACTCCTTTGATTTGGTTTCCCTTTGTCTGGTCTGTCATGAACTCCCCCAAGAGGCCACCCGAAATATATTTGAGGAAGCCCGCCGCCTATTGCGCCCTAACGGACATCTGGCGGTTATGGATATGAACCCCAAATCAGAGGTATTCGCTAAAATGCCACCCTATATCCTCACCCTCCTAAAAAGTACCGAACCCTATCTCGATCAGTATTTCACCCTAGATTTAGTTGAAACCTTCAAATCAGCAGGTTTCCACACCCCTACCATTGTCTGCAACAGTCCCCGTCATCATACGGCGATCGCCAAAGTCAATGGATAATTGATAATTGACAATTGACAATTGATAATTATTAATTGTAGGGGCGGGTTCTGCTAATTCCTCCCCCCCCAGGGACAAGATTAATAAACCCGCCCTCATAGGTTCTGCTAATTCCTCCCCCCCCCAGGGACAAGATTAATAAACCCGCCCTCATAGGTTCTGCTAATTCCTCCCCCCCCAGGGACAAGATTAATAAACCCGCCCTCATAGGTTCTGCTAATTCCTCCCCCCCCAGGGACAAGATTAATAAACCCGCCCTCATAGGTTCTGCTAATTCCTCCCCCCCCAGGGACAAGATTAATAAACCCGCCCTCATAGGTTCTGCTAATTCCTCCCCCCCCAGGGATGAGACTAATAAACCCGCCCCTACGGGATGATTATTTTTTATCGCGTAATTAAGAATGTTGAACGCTGAAGATTTTTACAGCGAATCGTTTTATCTAGCCAATAACCCTGACGTAGCGCAAGCAGTTGATTTGGGAGTTATTAGTAGTGGCTTTGAACATTTTATCGAGTCAGGTCAGTTTCAGGTTAGACAACCGACACCGCTTTATGATGAATTATATTATTTGACGACTAATCCTGATGTGGCGGCGTTGGTCAATGTAGGTGCGATCGCCAGTGGTTTTCAACATTTTATTAATTTCGGTCAGCGGGAAAGACGCAATCCCAGCATTCTATTTAATACGGATTTTTATATAGATGAATACCCCTTTATTCAAGCAGCCATAGAAGCCGGAGATATCACAGCGATCGAGCATTTTGTCAAAGCCGGTCAATTTGAGGATTTTCGCCCTAGTGTATTGTATAACCCTAATTATTATTTAGCCCGAAATCCTGATGTGGCGGCGAGGGTAGAACGTGATGAACTGACCGGTATCGAGCATTATTTGGATATTGGAGCGGCTCAAAATCGTGATTTTAGTGCTTTTCTGGAGGTGAATGGTTCCAGTTTTCCGAACCGTGTCGCTAGTGGAGATACTAGGGAAAATAGCACAATTTTAATGGCGCGTAATACTGTGGTGGGTCCCATTACTTTTGAAACAGCCACCGATCCGAATTTTAATAATGTGGTTTCCTCGTTGACTACTAATAATTCTGATCCGACGGTTCCGGTTAAGGTATTTGTGTCCGATTTAACGCCGGGGACACCTTATTTTTATCGGGTTACTAATGCTATGGGGGAAAGCGATCGCGGTATTTTTCGCACTCCTTTATCTTTGGGAAGTCAAGGCGGATTAAGGTTTGGTGCTGCTGGTGATTCTCAGGGGGAATTAATGCCTCATGTCGCCGTCAGAAATGCCCCAGAACGTGGTCTAGATTTTTTTGTACAGTTAGGAAATACAATTTCTGCCAGTACCGAGTCTCCTGATTTACCAGGTGTTTCTCAGGCGGAAACTTTGTTAGATTTCCACACCAAACATAATGAGATTTATCGGGAACGTCTGACTTTGAATCCTTGGGGAAATTTGCGAGTCGCAACTTCTATGCTAGGGGTGTGGAATGATGGGGAAATCATCGATAATTTTGCCGGTGGTAGTCTGGGGGCAGATGGTGAGGGTGATTGGTTGAATAACAGCGAGATTTTTGAGACCGCGTTGGCGGGTTTTTTAGATTATCAACCTCGGCGACAGGAAAGTTATGGAGACATTAGCGATCGCCGTACCGCTAACCGAGAACAACTGTCTCGCGTTACTACCTATGGAGATGATGCAGCCGCGTTTTGGTTGGATGTGCGATCGTTCCGGGATGCACCCTTAGAACAGGTCGCAGAAACCTCTTTTCCCGAAGATATTGACGCATTTTTGCGGGATTCTTTTGATGCTAATCGAACCATGTTGGGACGAACTCAGTTGCAACAGTTGCAGTTAAATTTACTAGGCGCACAGGCTGCCGGTTTAACTTGGAAGTTTATATTTTCTCCGGTTCCTATGCAAAATTTGGGGATTCCGGGTGCCAGCGATCGCTGGGAAGGATACGCCGCTGAACGCACTAGACTCCTGAAATTTATTGATGATAATAATATTGATAATGTCGTGTTTGTGTCCGCCGGAGTTGGCGGAACTGTAGTTAATAATTTGACATTTGCTGAGGAGTTTGGCGGGCCGCAAATTCCCGTAGATGCTATGGAAATTACCGTAGGTCCGGTGGGCGTACAGACCGATTTAGGATCGGGTCTAGTGGGGGCTACTTTGGGTCCGGTGGCTGTTAATGGGGCCACTGAATGGCAACTAACCCGACAAGGAAAGGCGACTTATGAGGGGTTACAGACCCGCTGGGAACGCGATCGCCTGGTGGAGAATCTCCTAAATACTCGCCTTGAAGATATGGGTTATAATCCTATTGGTTTGGAGGGTTCGGGAATTGATGCACAGGAAATAGTTCCGGGTTCCTATTTGGCCGCTCATACTTTTGGCTGGACCGAGTTCGTCATTGATCCCAATACTCAACAACTTAGGGTGACCACCTATGGGGTCGAACCTTATACACAGGTCGATGTCGAAAGGGTTCCCGCCCGGGTAATTAATCGTCAACCCCAAGTGGTCAGCGACTTTGTGGTAAATCCTCAATAATTGGGCTTGAAAAATTTGATACAAGGCACTATAACAAACGGTAAAAATTCATAGGAAATTTATGTTTTGTGGCGATCATGATTAATTGGGTCGCTTTTGGGCACGCTGAGGACTCTACTCTATGTTAAAACTTCATCCCCCTAGGTCACAGGCAACAACAATGAAAAATTTTGTGGTTAACCAGTTTAATACTTTTGGGTTGGCGTTTTGGGTTGAAATTATGACCGAAATGCCTCGATGTACCTATTACTTTGGGCCGTTTCTTACCGAAAATGAGGCGGAAGAAGCAGAACCGGGTTATATTGAGGATATTCAAGGTGAAGGCGCTACCGGTCTACAGGTGGCAGTTAAGCGCTGTCAGCCTGATATTTTGACCGTGGCGGCGGATCTTGATCAAAATTTTGATAATCCCCTACAGTGGGCATAGTGGCTTAACTGGGGCGGGAAAATTAGCCGATATCAACAATATTAGGATGGTTTTTGATCCAGTTATCGATATCGGTGATCACTTGATCGGGGATCTCCCAAGGGAATAAATGGGCTGTGTTGGGATAGCAGTTAAACTGCGAATTGGGTAAGTTTGCCGCCGTTTCTTGACTGGAGATGGCGGTAATATGTCGATCGCATTCTCCGGCTAATATTAGGCAATCACAACTAATATTTCCCAACTCAGCTAGACGGTTATATCGGTTTTTTAATGCTTGTCTCAGGGCTATGGTGGCTGGTCTGGAGGTTTGTAAATAGGCGGGTGTGGCTTGTTTGGCTATGTATTTATAGGCGGTGGGTGTATGCTGTTGGATTAAGTAGCGAAATAGCGATCGCTTACCGAAAAAATTGATATTCCACTGATTACCTGGCCATATCCAATTAATCATCCCCGCAATTCCCGTTAATAAATTATCTACCCATGAAATCGGAGGATGGTTCCCACGGGGATAGCCAGACGTAGCCACTAAAATTAATCCCGTAAACCTTTCCGGGTTTCTTAATGCTAATTCTAGGGCGAGTATACCTCCCAAAGACCAGCCGATAATTAAACATTTATCTATTTTTAAGCCATCTAAAAGCTGTTCGATATCTTCGAGATGATCGGTCATCTCAAAGGGTTGTTTAACCTGACTTTTCCCATAGCCTCGCAGGTCTGGGGCGATGGTTTGATAGTTTTGGGATAGGTGATCTGTAAACACGGACATACAGCCTCCTGACCCAGGATGACCATGAAGACACAGTATCGGAAATCCTTGACCGCGAATTTCTGAGTTTAAGGAAACAGCTAAACTCATCTGTTTATAACTGCCCTCTCATGATAATATGTTCCGCAATACCAGCGATCGCTCTGCGGACTTGGGGAATATTTCCGGCTGAGTTATCGGTAATCGTAATAATATACCTTTCCCCGTCAATACTAGCCGCTAAAGTCGTGCCAATTACCCTAGAGTTTTGACCAGTTTTTTCCCCTAACCACTGGGCTTTTAATCCTTCTAAGGCTTGATAACCAATTTCGCGATCGTACTGATGACTTAAAGCCTCAATTAATAGTTCCGAGTGGGGGTGTTCATAGTTGTAAATTTCTACCATCATTTCCGTGAGTTCATCACTGGTCATGCTATTGCGACCTCTACCAGGTCGAAAAGGCATAATCCGATCGCCCATGAGTTTAAATTGCACCCGCGTTTGTTTATAACCATGTCTTTCTAGTAGTTTATTGATATAATCAGAACCCAAATAGTCGATAAGTTGATTAGTCGCGATATTACTACTATGGTCAATCATTTGAGCCATTAACATTTGGAGAGAGTAGGATTTGCGGGCGCGAATTGACGAAGCATCTTCCGTAAAATTACCCCCCTCGACATAGATTTCTTTGTCAAAACTCACCTGTTCCTCAGCCGCTTTGTGTAATAAGGCGATCGCCACAGGAACTTTAATTAAACTAGCTGGACTCGCCGGAGGTTGATGACCCCGTAAACTAGCACAATGGCGGTTTAAATTACAAACGCTGATGGTCGCATTACGCGATAAACCACTCCTAACTCGAATTTCTTCTAAAATTTCCGATTGAGCATTTCTTAACTGGAATTTGATGCTATTATAGCGGTCTTGATACTCGATAATTTTCGCGGTAGCTTGTGGGTTTAAAAATGAATCCTGGGGAATTTCCTGTAAATTGGCGATCGCTCTTTGCCAAAAGGTAGCCATTTGTTGTCGCGTTTCCCAAGATATCTGAGAACTTTTGCCGATCGCCACCGCTTGATTGGCTAAACTGATCGCTTGTTTCCAATTATCATTAGCCCGCTGTTCAATCATAATTTGCACGTCCAGGCGGCGCAGTTGTTCGATCATCTGCTGAGAAGGTTCCCGCCTATGGTTAGGAAATAATGACATTAATTGACGGGAATTACCTGCTGATTCTGGGGAGTTTTCTAGGGTATACAATAACTCGTCCCGGAGGCTCATCAATTCATTGAGGGAAGTAGCCCCATATAATTCTGAGGATGACCCTAACATAGGTAAGGTTTGAGTTAAGCCAATAGTGACGGCAATGGCTACAGCACCAAGCCACCGGGTTTTGGACTTGAGTGGATTTAAACGTTTGGGACTGCCTAAGTAGGCACAATTGGTCAATTGTGCAGCCATTGTTTCTCCTCATCACCAACAGCAAGGATCATAGCAGGAACTGTGGCAATAGGGCGATCGCCTAGGGAAAATTTCCCAGTTTTTTTGTGATCACCCTGGGATATACTGAGGAAACATTCAATCAGCCGGGACAGTGACATCAGAAACACCAAGCCTAGGGGGATCGGATTTACCCCCAGATCAATCTGTTGTATCCACGCTTGGGGACGATTCCTCAAATCGATGGTATCTAGGGCTGGATGTGGGGACGACCGGAATATCGGCGGCCCTTTTGGATCGCCTGACTGAGACTGTTTACCCTATATATTGGCTGAGTGATTCTCAGGAAGGCGATCGCATTTTTCGCCTCCCCAGTCGCGTCCACTTGCATCGAAAATCCGGGGAAACAGAAGTTTTACAAGGATTTAAACCTTATCTGAGTTGGGCTATTCCCCATCATTTTGGTGAGGATTATGCGCCCTGTCCCATGCTTGAGGTATCCCCAACCCAAAAGTTATTTTTAGGGACCTTTAAGCAGGCTTTACAGTTGCTATTATCGACTATTTCTCCTCAAGGTGGGGGTGACAATATCAACAGCCAAGATGGTGATTTGACTTTACCGAAAAACTATCAATCTGCTGCTAATGGTTTAACTGATCAGGAGTTCAAAACCGCTTTAGATAGTTTAGCGGGGGTCGTGGTAGGATGTCCGTCTCAGGCTTCCCATGCTTATGGTTTTAATCTGCGGGAAACCATTTTGGCGGCGGGTTTGGTCAACAGTCCCTCTCAAATTTGGATGGTCGAAGATGCGATCGCTACTTGGTTAAATGAATCGGAATCTCCAACAGACGAACCTACCTTAATTATTGATGCTGGCGCTGCTACCACCGAGTTAATGGTGATCGGAATATCTCAGGATCATGATTTAACTTATGCTGACTGTTTTGGTGTCAGTGTCACCTATGGTGGCTATGATGTGAATTTGGATATTATTTGTCAATTCTGTGCCGAAAATATGATTGATTGGGATGGTTCATATTTAGTCCTACCTACTCCTGGGACATCCCCACGCACTCACCGCGATCGCCTTCAACAAAAGTTAATTTTATCAGCTTTAATCGATGCGATCGAATCCCAAAAACCCAGTTTACAAGCCGGCAAAAATGTCACTATTTCTCTACAGGGTCAGGAGGTCAAAGTTACCAGTAATGAGTTACAGCGTCGCGTGTTAGTTCCTTTTGTTCAGAACCTGAACCGAGAGTTAAATAATCTCATTAGTAAAGTGGGGGTTTCTCCCGTAGGGATTAAAAGGGCAATTTGTCGGGGTGGTAATGGTTCATGGTCCGTCTTGAGTCAATGGCTGCGGCAAAAGTTACCTAATGCGACTATGATATCAATTACTGATCCAGAATCTTGGTGTAATTATGCGATCGCCAAAGGTTTAGCCAGGATTCCTTTATTTCCCGAATTATTGAATTATTCTAGCCAACAATATGGGGATTATTTCTTATTGAGTGAACTGCTGCGGGTCTTTGGCGATTTACCTTTATCTATCCCAGAGGTGATGACTCGTTTAGAAGAAAGAGGCGTAAATACTCGTTGCTGTAAATCTCAGATTTTAGCTATCCTCAAAGGTCAACTACCCCCCGGGTTCATTCCCTCAGAATTAGACACCCCCCTAATTGTTCCCATATCCAAACATCCTGAAATCGATATAATTAACCAAGGTGCGATTTTTTACCAAGATGTTGACTCTAGCTATTTTGTCAACCTCGAAAGGTCGGAAATGTGCCTACAATATCTTGATAAACTCTCACGAGAATATCACCAAGTTTTAACAGAACCTTTGGCGATCGTGCAATTGTAGGGAAACAGCCGGGGGTAAGTCTGAGTTTAACTGCGTATTCTCATCGATAAACTAATCCGATTTAACTTTTCGTTGACTTCCAAAACCTTCACTTTCACCACCTGTCCGACTCGGACAATTTTTTGAGGGTCTTCCACAAAGCGATCGGCTAATTCGGAAATATGAACTAACCCATCTTGATGGACTCCTACATCTACAAAAGCCCCAAAATTCACCACATTAGTAACAATTCCCTCTAACTCCATTCCCGGTTTCAAGTCCGACACCTCTTTAATATCATCCCGGAAAGTAGCATATTTAAACTCAGCCCGTGGGTCTCGTCCAGGTTTCTCTAATTCAGCGATAATATCCTTGAGAGTAGGTAAGCCGACCGTATCTGTTACATAGCCTTTTAAGTCGATTTTTTTGAGTTTGTCAGCAGTTTTGGTAATCGCATTTAAAGGGATTTCCACATCCGCTAAAATTTGTTCCACTACCGGATAACTTTCTGGGTGAACCGCCGTATTATCTAACGGATTAACACCGCCACGAATCCGCAAAAATCCGGCAGATTGTTGAAACGCTTTCGGCCCTAATTTCGCCACCTTTAAAAGCTGTTTACGATTTTTAAACGCTCCATTTTCATTGCGATATTTCACAATATTTTGGGCGATAGTGGGAGTAATTCCCGACACAAAAGTTAGGAGTTGCTGGGAAGCCGTATTTAATTCAACGCCCACATAGTTTACACAACTTTCTACCGTTTCATCAAGTTTTTTCTTGAGCAATTTTTGGTCAACATCATGTTGATATTGTCCCACACCAATGGATTTTGGGTCAATTTTAACTAATTCTGCTAACGGGTCTTGGAGGCGGCGACCAATACTAATCGCCCCCCGAATTGTCAAATCTAAATCCGCAAATTCTTCCCGCGCCACATCACTCGCCGAATAAATAGAAGCACCAGACTCGTTTACCATTACCGTAATAGGTGGAGATTCTAAAGAGGCGATCGCCTCCTTAATAAACTCTTCCGTTTCCCGTCCAGCCGTACCATTCCCAATAGCAATTAATGCGATTTTGTACTTTTTAATCAAGGCTTGAATCGTTTTGGTCGCTTGTTGACGTTGTGACTGTGACTGGTGGGGAAAAATTGCCTGATATTCGCAAAACTTGCCAGTTTCCGACAATACCGCCCCCTTGCAACCTGTCCTGAAACCTGGGTCAATGGCTAAAGTAGGCTTCATTCCCGCTGGTGGAGATAGTAATAATTCCCGCAAATTAGCTTCAAACGTCTTAATAGATTCTAGGTCTGCGTAGGATTTGCGATCGCTCCTAATTTCACCAATCAACGAATTTTTCATCAGGCGATTAAAAGCATCTTTAATCATCTCCTGATAAAACTTGCGAATCTCCCGATTTTTACTGCGAATAACTTGGGATTCTAAGTGATGCAGCACCAAAGCCTCATCAAAATCCAGATCAACCTTGAGAACCCCCTCAGTTTCTCCCCGGAATAATGCCAACAAGTTATGGGGTTTAATATCCATCACATTTTCCCGAAAATTCCGATACATTTCAAATTTCGTCGAACCTTCTGGGTAATCATCTTTAATCCGCGAAATAAACGCGCCATCATTGATTAAAAAATCGCGCACATCTGCCCTTAAAAGCGCCGTCTCTGCCACCTGTTCCGCCAAAATATCCGAGGCTCCAGCCAAGGCATCTGCCACCGTTTTAACCCCCTTTTCTGCGTCAATATATTTAGCCGCTTCTGACTCTAGGGAAACCGTGGGCGCTTGGGGTTGGTTAAGGGAACTAATCAACTCAGCTAGGGGTGCTAATCCTTTTTCCTTAGCCATAGTCGCGCGGGTGCGACGTTTGGGACGATAGGGAAGATATAGATCCTCAAGTTCAGTTTTTAACAAACAGTTCTCAATTTGGGTCTGGAGTTCATCCGTGAGTTTTCCCTGAGAGGCGATCGCCTCCAAAATGCTAGTTTTTCGTTCCTCAAGTTCAGTTAAATAAGCATATCTTTCCGCCAGAGTTCGCAGTTGAATTTCATCAAGGGAACCCGTCCTTTCTTTCCGATAACGTGCAATAAATGGAATAGTCGCCCCTTCCGCAAATAATGCCAATGTATTTTCAACTTGAACCGGTTTTAACGAAAGTTCCTGAACTAGAATTTGAGTAATATTAAGCATAGACTTTCAATCGACTTGATTTTGTGACTTAAGATTGGTATACCAAGTTATTGTAAATGCTACCCTCTGAATATGGGTGTACAGTCAAAGTTAGTATCTCGCACATCTGAGAATTAATATATGAGTTCAGGAATATTTTGGGCTTCACTGTTACTTCGTCCTCTCCAGCGTTATGGGTGGCTATCCCTGCTGCTGTGGGTGCTGATGATGTCCCCAGCCGCCGCCTCCGTATTAATGCGGGTGGCCATAACCACTAACACCAATGATATTAAGGTCGGAAGTTCCACCCCAGCAACAGTCCGCGACGGTAGCGGTAACGTCTTAGGACAAATCCCCAATATGGGCGCAACTGTCGCCAAACCTGCATCAGGTCAGGTATCCCTCAGCCAATGGAAAGCCGGTCAAATTTGGGTGGAACCCTCCCAAAACGGCAAAGTCTGGATCGGTGATAATTGGTATCGGGGACGGGTGTTATTAATCCAGCGCAATGGTGGGTTAATGGCCATTAATTATGTCGATCTCGATCAGTATCTCTACAGTGTCCTAGGGGCAGAAATGGGGGGAAATTGGCCCATTCAAGCCCTAAAAGCCCAAGCTGTCGCGGCGCGGACCTATGCACTGTATAAGCGCCAAAATAATAGCAGTCAGATTTATGATTTAGGGGATACTCAAACCTACCAGGTCTATCGTGGCGTGTCTGGGGAGTCACCAGCCACTCAGACTGCCGTTAGGGCGACAGCAGGTCAGGTGTTAACTTATAATGGTCGGGTGATTTTGGCTGTTTTCCATTCTTCCTCTGGGGGTCACACCGAAAATGTTGAGGATGTCTGGGAAAATCCCTTACCCTATCTGCGCGGGGTTCCAGATTTTGATAGTGGTTCTCCCGTGTTTGAATGGACAAGGACTTTTTCCACTAATGACCTTAGTAACCGCATTTCAGGAGTTGGTCAAGTTTCGTCTATGACACCCGAAAGAACCTCAGCTTTTGGAAGTGTAATTTCCATGAGAGTTGTGGGAAGTGGCGGAACTCGCACTATTAGCGGTGAAGATATCGCTAGAGCTTTGGGGTTGCGTAGCACCAGATTTAGGGTCGATCGTAACAATGCTTCTGGCAATTTTATAGTCACTGGTCGCGGTTTTGGTCATGGTGTGGGTTTGAGTCAATGGGGGGCTTATAATTTGGCTAATGCTGGATATAATTATCAGCAAATTCTCGCCCATTATTATCGAAATACAACTCTGGCTAGAATCCAAGTCCAATAATTGATAATTATTAATTGTCGGGGCGGGTTCTGCTGTGAATTCTCCATCCCCACGACCATCTAAATAAACCCGCCCTATCCCTGGTCATTAATTGATAATTGTCGGGGCGGGTTCTGCTGTCAATTCTCCATCCCCAGGACTATCTGAATAAACCCGCCCCAGCCCACCGGATAATTGATAATTATTAATTGTAGGGGCGGGTTCTGCTGTCAATTCTCCATCCCCAGGACTATCTGAATAAACCCGCCCTATCCCTGGTCATTAATTGATAATTGTCGGGGCGGGTTCTGCTGTCAATTCTCCATCCCCAGGACTATCTGAATAAACCCGCCCTATCCCTGGTCATTAATTGATAATTGTCGGGGCGGGTTCTGCTGTCAATTCTCCATCCCCAGGACTATCTGAATAAACCCGCCCTATCCCTGGTCATTAATTGATAATTGTCGGGGCGGGTTCTGCTGTCAATTCTCCATCCCCAGGACTATCTGAATAAACCCGCCCTATCCCTGGTCATTAATTGATAATTGTCGGGGCGGGTTCTGCTGTCAATTCTCCATCCCCAGGACTATCTGAATAAACCCGCCCTATCCCTGGTCATTAATTGACAATTGTCGGGGCGGGTTCTGCTGTGAATTCTCCATCCCCACGACCATCTAAATAAACCCGCCCTATCCCTGGTCATTAATTGATAATTGTCGGGGCGGGTTCTGCTGTGAATTCTCCATCCCCACGACCATCTAAATAAACCCGCCCCAGCCCACCGGATAATTGATAATTATTAATTGTAGGGGCGGGTTCTGCTGTCAATTCTCCATCCCCAGGACTATCTGAATAAACCCGCCCTATCCCTGGTCATTAATTGATAATTGTCGGGGCGGGTTCTGCTGTCAATTCTCCATCCCCAGGACTATCTGAATAAACCCGCCCTATCCCTGGTCATTAATTGATAATTGTCGGGGCGGGTTCTGCTGTCAATTCTCCATCCCCAGGACTATCTGAATAAACCCGCCCTATCCCTGGTCATTAATTGATAATTGTCGGGGCGGGTTCTGCTGTCAATTCTCCATCCCCAGGACTATCTGAATAAACCCGCCCTATCCCTGGTCATTAATTGATAATTGTCGGGGCGGGTTCTGCTGTCAATTCTCCATCCCCAGGACTATCTGAATAAACCCGCCCTATCCCTGGTCATTAATTGATAATTGTCGGGGCGGGTTCTGCTGTGAATTCTCCATCCCCAGGACTATCTGAATAAACCCGCCCTATCCCCGGTCATTAATTAGTTAATAAACCCGCCCTATCCGAATCAGCGCCTATCAACTATTAAATACTGCGGAGGGCGACGATTGGATCAAGGGCGGCGGCGCGTCTGGCGGGAACTACGCCGAAAAATAAGCCAATACCACCAGAAACACTGACAGCGACTGCGATCGCACTTGTGGAAATTCCAGCTTCTAAAGGTGTTAGTATTCCCACCAGTAACACACCACTAACACCTAAACCCGTGCCAATTAATCCCCCCGCTACAGATAAGATAATCGCCTCAATAATAAACTGAATAAGAATATCATTTTGGGAAGCGCCTATGGCTTTTCTCAGACCAATTTCCTGGGTTCTTTCTGTGACAGAAACCAACATAATATTCATAATTCCAATTCCCCCGACTAACAAGGAAATCGCCGCCGTCGCTGCTAACATCAACGTTAAAGCCCCAGTAATTTGTCCGAGGATATTCATTAAATCCTGTTGATTCCGAACCGTAAAATCATCTTCATCAGTAATTTTATGTCGTAAACGTAGCAAATTCTCAATTTGAAATTGTGCCGCCCTCATCTGATGTGCTTCTTTAATAGAAACGGAAATAAAGGTAACTTGTAAACCATAGGGAGAATTGCGCCCAGTAATGCGATTAGCAACGGTGGTAATGGGTATAAAAGCATTCATATCCTCATTACTTCCTAAACTGGAACCCTTGGGTTGCATGACTCCAATTACCTGCAATGTAATATCCTTGAGTCGGACTTGTTTACCGATGGGGTCTTCATTACCAAATAATTGTTCTGCTATTTCTGAACCGAGGGCGACTACCTGTTCATTTCGCTGAATATCCAAATCAGAAATAAACCTTCCTTTGGCAATATCAAAACTACGAACGGTCATATATTCTGGGGTAGTGCCAATTATAGAACCAGAGGCATTCCTACTCTGATAAGATATTAATTCACTAGCTGTTAAAGAAGGTGCTACAGCTTCCACTGAGGGGACTTGTTCAGCGATCGCCATTGCATCTTCTAGGATTAAATTTTGAGGGGGATAAACAGGTCTTCTCTGGGCTTCCGGGCTGCCGGGGACAATAAATAATACATTAGGACCCAGGGAATTAACTTGATTTTCGACAAAGGTTTGCGCCCCTTCTCCAATACCTATCATAGCAATAACTGAGGCATTACCTATAATAATGCCTAACATAGTTAGGCTGCTTCTCATTTTATTAGCCAATAATGTCGCCGAGGACATTTTGATACTTTCTAGAATATGCATAATTAGGGATGATTAGATTAGTTGAGGATTGAGGTGCTATTTTATTGTATAATATCTTCAAGTTTTTGTCCGGGTGGCAATTCAATAAAAACGCGATCGCCTGTAGTAATTCCTTCCAAAATCTGGATTTCATTACCAATTTGTGAACCGATAGTAACAGGTTTAAATTCTGGTTGACCTTCCTGGTTAGGAATGAGTACACCCGTATTTCCCCGATTAGTAATAATCGCCACAGTCGGAACCACAACAGCTTGATTAAGTTGGCGACCGACAAACCGTAAATTAACATTCATTCCCGACTGCAATACATCCTGTCCCGTGCGAATATCAATCCGGGCTTGAAACAGGGTAACATCTCGTTCTTTAATAGCTTCCGGGGCGATTAAATGCACTTGACCTTCAAAAACCTGATCTGGGTAAGCATCGGCTATAATTTCCACCCTTTGTAATGGTTCAATTTGGACAATATCAGTTTCGGGAATTTTCGCTAAAACTTCCAAATCCTTAGCCAAAGCCACAATAGAAGTAGAGGTAGCAGAAGTCGCATCAGAGGCGGAAGTAGCCGGAGTAACAAAAGCGCCCTCAATCGCATATCTTTGAGTAATAATTCCCGCAAAAGGCGCACGAATATTAGTATCTTCTAACAGCACTTGATAATAGCGCAGTTGACTTTCAGCCTCCCGGACATCAGCTTCAGCAGCCGCAATATCTTCAGGACGAGTGCCATTTTCCAACTCATCTAACTGACTGCGCGCCTCGGTAACATCAGACTCAGCTTGTCTGATAACTTCAGGACGAGTGCCATTTTGTAACTGTCGCAAATTTTGACGTTCCTGTTCAACGGTAGCTTCCAATCGTTCAATTTGCGATCGCCTATTTTCCTGAAGTTGTGCTAGTCGCTGTTTAGCCTCATCCTGTAAAGCCTCCAGGCGGCGTTGATCTCGCCTATAGCCATCCAAAGTATCCTCAGAAACAGCCCCCTGACTTTTCAATTCTTCATAGCGCTGTACCCGTCCCTGGGCCAATTCCAACTCAGCTAAATTGGCTTGTATTCTTGATTGGGCTTGGTCAATTTCATTTTGTAGACTCCCCGACCGGGCATCAAATAGGCGAATTTCCGCCTCTCTAAGCCTCGCAGATGCCACCGCAATTTCTTCTTGGCGTGTTCCAGCCTGCAACTCTGCTAGACGTGCCAGCGTGCGTTCTAGGCGGGCTCTGGCGCTGGCAATGGCTTCGGGACGAGAGCCTTGGCGCAGTTTTGCCAAATTGGCTTGGGCGCGTTCTAACCTGGCTTGCGCTTGTAGGCGTTGGGCTTCGAGTTCGTTACTCTCCATGCGCGCAATAATTTGACCGGCTTCGACACGATCGCCCTGTTCAACGTACAATTGAGCTAAACGCCCTTGAGTTTTCGGACTCAAATTCACCCGGCGCACGGGTTGTACAACTCCACTAGCCCTAACGATTACAGTTAGATCCTTGGCTTCCACTGGTACAGTCAAGGCTTCTACCATTTGTAGTGAGTTAGGCTTGCGATGATAAACTCGGTGCCAGACCATGGGAACGGCAAGAATTCCTAAAGCCAGTAGTGCGATCGCCCACCATTTTGGTCTACGTCGGGGCGGTTTTGCTACTGTGGGCTGGAAGTCATGCTTAACGAGACCGTTAGGGGACTCTGTTTCTGGTTTTGGATCTGTTAACATTATGGTTCCTCTCGATCCACGAACTGACAAACTCGATCAGTATTTGGGATTAAATCTGATCAGTTAGTCATATATCAATTTTATCAAAATTTTAGGTAATTGGAAGGATGGACTCTATATTTCCGGTGAGTATTCCGGTCGCCCCCGAAGGCTACAAATCAGGTTTTGTGGGCATTATCGGCCGCCCCAATGTGGGGAAATCAACTCTGATGAATAAGTTGGTAGGACAAAAAATTGCGATTACTTCTCCTATCGCTCAAACTACTCGTAACCGCTTACGGGGAATTCTTACTACTGACTCGGCTCAAATTATTTTCGTCGATACGCCAGGAATTCATAAGCCACATCATCAGTTGGGTAAGGTTTTGGTAAAGAATGCGAAATTGGCGATCGCCTCGGTGGATGTGTTAGTCTTTGTGGTGGATAGTTCGGTCATGTCCGGGGGTGGCGATCGCTATATCGTCGATTTACTTACCCATACTAAAGTCCCCGTGATTTTGGGTTTAAATAAGTGGGACCTACAGCCAGATCAATATGAGGCGATCGACCAGAGTTATCAGCAGTTCGCTGAGGCTAATCAATGGCAAATGGTCAAGTTTTCCGCTGTCACTGGTGCGGGGGTAGAAACATTACAAAATCTGTTAATTAACAGTTTAGATCCCGGTCCCTATTATTACCCTCCTGATTTAGTGACTGACCAACCCGAAAGGTTTATTATGGGTGAGTTAATTCGCGAACAGATTTTGCTACACACCCGCGAGGAAGTACCGCACTCTGTGGCGATCGCTATTGATAAAGTCGAGGAAGATGTTAAGATTACCCGCATTTTAGCCACCATTCATGTCGAACGTCTTTCCCAAAAAGGCATTTTAATTGGGAAGGGCGGACAAATGCTCAAAACTATTGGTAGCGCCGCCCGCCAACAGATTCAAAAGTTAGTAGATGGAAAGGTTTATCTCGAGTTGTTTGTGCGCGTTCAACCTAAATGGCGACAGTCCCGCAATCAGTTGGCTGAGTTGGGTTATCGTGTCGAAGAATAAGGGGTAAATGGAGGGCAATATGAGCGATATCGGCACTATATTTGGTTTTTTGGGCGGCACTGTTGTGGCTATTCCAGGAGGATATAAAGTCCTGCAATATCCTAAGCCAGATCGCGTTTTTAAAAGACTGTCAGACGCGAAATGGTTTTTAACTCTCCGCTGGTGCGAACAGTTTACTACTCCGGCTGGGGTCTTGAATTTAGAGGGTCAGCTTTCTTTTTGTAATGCCGCAGTTATGGCTATGGGAGAGGATAAATTTTTACCCCCAGAACACCGACAGCCTATCTTTAACTGCTGTTTATCTTTACCTCTCGGAGAAACCACTATTTATGCTAATCCTCCCTTTCCCGAAATTCAGATCATGGCTATAGAAATTGATCAGCGTTTTGGAAGAGTCGCCTTAGTCCGTTATTACTAATTTTACCAGGCCTTCAATATAGCGATCGCGTTCCATGGGCATAATTTCTCCACCGTGCATAATTTCCTGGATTAGTAAGTAGTGTAATAATGCTCCCATAATCACCCTAGCAGTCACTTCCGCATCAGCTAACTTGAGTTTTGGGTAAGATTCTAAACTCTTAGTTAGCCTATTAATTCCTACTTTAACAACGTTACTAATGAAGGCTTGAGCTAGTTCTGGAAACCTTCCCGATTCCCCAATAATTAAGCGCAAAAAACACAGCAACTCGGGGTCATTTAAGATTTGACTTAAAATTGCAGTCGCCCATGTTTTTAAAAATATAGCCGGGTCTTCTGGTTCCTCAATTACAAAGTCCAAAATTCGTTTTTCCCCTAAATATTCAGTTAAGGCACTAAACAAACTTTCCTTATCCCCAAAGTGATTATATAGGGTGGCTTTTGATACTCCAGCCGTTTTAGCTACCCGATCCATGCTGGTAGCTGCAAAGCCGTGGGCCAGAAATTCCTCGATCGCCCCCTGAAGAATTTGTTCTGCTTTGGGGGCCATCCCTGTCTCTGGGTGAGATTGTCTCTTGGCCATCTAATTCTCTCCTCGTGCCGTGGCAGTCCTTGTGAATTTTTGTGATCTACTTGTCATTATACCAAACAGTTTAGTATACTTAATTAGTGAACTAAACAGTCTAGTTTAATTATGGGGAGAGATATGTTATGTTACAGTCCCACAGCACCAGCGATTTCACCTCAACTGGTTTCCTAGGTCGCCGGATCAGCACCTGGGCAATGGTTGCCACTGTAGGGTTAGGAAGTGTTGCTAGCTATATGTTTTGGCAGTCTACCCAAGAAAGCCAGGAAATGCCCTTAGCGGTAGCTAGTCTACCCGTATCAATCAAGGTAACCGCTTTGGGGCGATTGGAACCTGAAGGGGAGGTGATCTCAATTTCGGCTGCCGGTGGGATGGAAAATAACCTAATTCAGCAGTTGCTAGTCCAGGAGGGGGACTGGGTGCAGGAGGGGGATGCGATCGCCATTTTAGATAGTCGCGATCGCCTTCTAGCGGCCATAGAAAAGGCTCAGGAGCAGGTCGGTTTAGCAACAGCCAAACTCGAGCAAATTAAGGCGGGGGCGAAAATTGGGGAACTCGAAGCGGCTAGGGCTACGATCGCCCGCCTAGAGACCGAAAGACTAACGAATATCGAAGCCGGACAGGCCATGATCGCCCGTTTAGAGACCGAACGCAGCACCGATATTGTAGCAACAGAAGCCAAAATCGCCCGTTTACAGGCTCAAAAACAGGGGGAATGGCAGGTGGCACAGGCAACAATTAACCGCATTGAGGCTGAATATAACAATGCTGTAAATGATGAACGTCGCTATCAGGAATTGCATCAACAGGGGGCAATTTCCGAGGAGTTATGGAATTTAAAACGGCTGCACAGGATAACCACAGAAGAACAGCTACAGGAGGCACGGTTTAATTTAATTCGCATTGAAAATACTTATAACCAGCAAATTCAAGAAACCCAGGCTCAATTAACCCAAATTCAGTTAGCTAAACAACAGCAAATTGAGGAAGCTAAGGCTAATTTAGATGGTATGGATCGGGGAGGGACGCAACAGATTAGGGAAGCTATGGCTACTTTAACCGCCCAGGCGGAGGTGCGACCTGTGGATATTGCAGTAGCAGAAGCAGAGGTAAGATCAGCCCAAGCTGCATTAAGACAAGCCGAGGCAGATTTGGCTTTAGCTGAAATTATTGCCCCTAGAAATGGGCAGATTTTAAAGATTCATGCTTACCCTGGAGAAATAATTGATAATTTGGGCATTGTGGAACTGGGAGAAACTCGGCAAATGGTGGCGATCGCTGAAGTTTATCAAAGTGATATTCACCGGGTTAAAATTGGACAATCTGCCCGGATTACCAGTGCAGCTTTAGAGGGAGAATTATCGGGAATTGTGGATCGCGTAGGTTTACAAATTCAACGGCAAGATGTGATTAATGCTGACCCTTCTGCTAATATTGATAGCCGGGTTGTAGAAGTGCGTATACGTTTAGATAAAACTGCCAGCCAGAGAGGAGCTGGGTTAACTAATTTACAAGTATTAGTGGTAATTGAACCATGATTAAATTGATGCAGCCTTTACAACAATTAGCGAGACGGACTCCTTTAGGATGGTTACAGTTAACCCATGATAAGGGTAGGATGTTCGTGGCGATCGCTGGTATTGCCTTTGCTGATATTTTGATGTTTATGCAGTTAGGATTTCAGACAGCATTATATAATAGTAATACTCGCCTTCATAGAGCCTTAGAAGCAGATTTAGTGTTAGTTAGTCCCCAGGCTTTGAACTTAACCCGTATGTCTACTTTCACCCGTCGCCGACTTTATCAGGCGATGAATGTGCCGGGGGTCGAGTCAGTGGAACCTGTTTATGTGGCTCTCAAAACTTGGAAAAATCCCCAAACCCAGAAAGAAACCGCGATTTTGCTGTTGGGATTTAATCCAGATAAACCCGCTTTTAATTTTATCATAAATCATCCAAATTTACCAGATATTAAATTACCAGATCGGGTTTTATTTGACCGGGAAGCTAGGGGAAACTATCAAGAGGCGATCATATCTATAGACCGGGGAGAAAGGGTGACAACCGAAATTGAACGCCGCACTATTACCATTGCTGGTTTATTTGAACTGGGGGCATCTTTTGCCGCTGATGGTAGTTTGATGACCAGTGATCAAAACTTTTTGCGCCTGATGCCCAAACAACAAGCCAGCAGTATTAATATAGGTTTAATTAAAGTAGAATTAGGGGCGGACATTTTGGAAATTCAAGCTCTGTTAAAAGCTCATTTACCCTCCGATGATGTGCGGGTATTAACTAAGGCTGAATTTATCCAATTTGAAAAGAATTATTGGACAGCTAATACTCCTGTTGGTTTTGTGTTTAATTTAGGAGTAGCAATGGGTTTTGTCGTGGGAACCATTATTGTTTATCAGGTATTGTCAACTGATGTCGCTTCTCATTTGGCTGAATACGCCACTTTTAAAGCTATGGGTTATCGAACTATTTATTTATTGTCAATTGTGTTTGAGGAGGCTTTGATTTTATCCTTATTGGGTTTTGGGCCGGGATTGGGTATTTCTATTGGCTTATATGCCATCACTAGAAATGCTACAAATTTGCCTGTTTATATTACTTTATTTAGGGCGGTTCAAGTATTTATTTTGACAATTATTATGTGTACCATATCAGGGGCTATAGCTACCCGCAAACTTCAGGCGGCTGACCCGGCTGATATTTTTTAGATTCAGATCAGGGGTTGTCAATTAGGGGGGTAAAACCAAGGAAGATGATTATGAATGCGGCGAATATTATCAATGCAAGTTTTTCAGAAACCGGCACAAATTCGGTGATTGTAATTGCCGGATTGAATCATTATTTTGGTGATGGTCATTTAAAAAAGCAGGTTTTGTTTGATATTAATTTGGAGATTAAATCGGGAGAGATTGTGATAATGACCGGGCCTTCTGGGTCAGGAAAAACTACACTTTTGACCTTAGTGGGTGCTTTGCGATCGCCTCATTTTGGCAGTTTAAAAATCTTAAATCAAGAAATTTGTGGGGCTAAGGATAATCAGTTAGTAATGATTCGCCGCCAAATTGGCTATATTTTCCAAGCCCATAACCTTCACCGCAGTTTAACAGCTTGGCAAAATGTGAGGATGGGTTTAGAAATGCACGGCACTTTTTCCAGGGAGGAAATGCGCCACCATGCTGCTGAAATATTAACAGAAGTTGGACTAGGCGATCGCCTTAATTATTACCCAGAAGATCTATCTGGGGGACAAAAGCAACGGGTAGCTATTGCTAGGGCTTTAGTTAGCCATCCCCCTATTGTTTTAGCCGATGAACCCACCGCCGCCCTCGATAGTAAATCGGGACGGGAGGTAGTTAATTTAATGCAAAAATTAGCAAAAGAACAGGGTTGTACTATCTTATTAGTTACCCATGATAACCGTATTTTGGATATTGCCGATCGCATTGTTACCATGGAAGACGGAAAGCTAACCTCTAGTCTCCGTTAGCTGTTATTCCCCGTCATAATTAGTTTCTAAAGCTAATAATTCTGACCGCCGCTGACTCAGTTGAAATTCCAAAGATTCAATTTCAGCCAATAACTGTTGACGGCGTTTTTCTAGGGACTGGGTTTGACTATTAAAATAGGCTTCTATTGGCGGCCATAATTCAATCGCCCAGTCGCGGCTGGCGGTTTTCATTTCATTAATTACTTTCACCGTCCCGTCAGGTTCCAAAACAAAGAGGGTATATAAGCGATCGCAATTTCCCCGTTTTCGCCTTCCTTTTTGACAATAAAGATATAATCCTGGAACCTGTAAAGCTGATTGGTCAATTTGACTCACAAAGGGTCCCTCAATGGAATAACCATCAGTCTGACTGCGGTCTATTCCTTCTACCAATTTACACCAATTACCTAATTTAGGATTAAGGCAACTTTCCCAAAATCCTGGGGCGATTAAAAATGCCTCCCTTAAATTAACTAAAATTGACGAACCCATATAATTATATCACTCGCAAATTTTGACATTTAACTATAATAAACCCTACGGCAAAATTAGACTATTTAACCGGGACACAATTTTGATAAAATTCTTCTAAGCCTTGCAGACCTTGTAGGTCATGATAGAGACGAAATCGATGGTTTTGGATTTTCTGTTTAATGGCGGTTCGGGTTTCTGGGTCTAACCCTAATTTAACGGCAATTTCTATATATTCGCTTTCGGAAGAAGCGATGGTTTCAGTAACTCCTAAGCGCCGTAAAATCCCCGCTGACTGGCGACTTCTCATGATTTCCCCCTGATGAGTAACTAGGGGTAAATTAGCAGCGATCGCATCTAAAGTAGTAGCAAATCCGGTAAACTGAAACGTATCTAAACCCACATCAGCCAAACTCTGTAATTGCAGATATTCGGCATAATTTAAGCGAGGTAAAAATAGACAGTAATCTTCACCCGACAAACCAAATTTGTCAAAAGCAGCATACAGACGCTTTTGGAATTTGGCGGTAACTTCCTGATACCAATGGGAGATAAATACAAATTTAGCTTGATTTACCCCTTGGGCAATTTTACCATAAATATCATCATATTGGGGTAAATATTTAAACAGAGACTGACAGGATAAATAGATGATATCATGGTCGGACATCTGCCAATCTGACCGAGATTTTGCCGAGGGGGGAAATGATGGCTGGTCTAGGTAAATCCCTAAATTAGGTAAACAAATTAAATGTTCGTTGTAGTAAGTTTGGGCGTTAGCAGGTTCCAGCAATTCAGCGGAGATAAAATAATCGATAGTTGGTAATCCTGTGGTGGTTGGATGTCCCCAGGTAGCACAATAAATAGGGGCGAGTTTTAATCCGGCTATTTGTAGGGTTTGGGGACACATTCCCAACTCTAAAAATACCAGAATATCCAGGCGATCGCTATAAATTTGTTGGCTGACTTGTTCAATGTTATTATAGATATGATAGAATTTCTCCGAATATTGTTGATATAAATCTGTAATCTGGTCGGCTTCCTGTCCGGTATAATAACAGTAGACCTGAAACTTTTGGCGATCGCTATTTTTCACCCATCCTAAAAAGAGATTCCCCACTGTGTGCCATTGTAAAAAAGAACAGATATAACCAACTCTAATTTTATCAGATTTTCCCCTCAGTCTAGGGGGCGGTGTTTCTCCCCATTCGGGATAGTGGGCGACCATTACCCGATGTAAAAAATCCCCATATTGGCGCTGTAAGTTCTTTTCAGACAAACTACCTTTAAATAACTGTTCATCCCCCTGATATTGCAGGTAAAAATTTGTACCTTCCCCCATAGCCTGGAGGGTAGCATTATCAAAAATAGAGGCTTGGTTAATAATCCCTTTGAGGTCTTGTGCAAACCCTTGTCGAGAGGCGAAAATTTCCGCAGTGTTATTGTAGAGAATCGGAAATAATCGCAATTTGGCAAACTTCAGAGAAATCTGATCAGGAAAATTCTTAACAGCCACAGTCGCCCAACTTATAGCTTCTGCAATTGCGCCGATTTCTGACAATGATAAAATCAAGTTAAGATAGACTTCCACCACTTGAGGAAATTCATCAATCAAACGGCGATAAATGGCTGCTGCATCATTATATTGATTTAGCCGTTGATAACAGTCTCCCAGGTTGAGGTTAACTTCCAGATGAATAGATGATTGATAATCTTGACAATTTGCCAGATACTGATTATAGTAGTCAATAGCTGTTTTATAGTCACAACTATAATAGGCTGATAATCCTAGATAATAATAGCCTTGGGTTTCATTTCCTAGGGCTACCCAAGCCAACCCTAGGGCTGACAGAATTTCCGGGGTGCTGGTGTATTGGAGTGCTTTTTCATAGGTGTTTATAGCCTGTTGTGGTTGATTTTGCAACAACAATAAAGCACCATAGCCCAAGTAAGCATTAGTCAGACCTGGACAAATAGCGATCGCTTTTTGATATTCAGACTCCGCCGCCGCTAACTGTCCTAACTCCAGGAATTGCGACCCTAACTGACAATGAAAAGTCGCCAACTCAACATCAGGAGAAATCATTTTATCCGTCATGATTGGTATTAGTGATGCAGCCCTCTGGAGGGGGACAGATAGCCAACGGTAGAATTGCTAGATTTGCTGGTTAGGGGGATAAGCCGAGCCCCCCCCAGGAGACCGACGGAGACTGGAGTTAGGGCGGATAGGCTGAGAACCTATAGGGGAAGGACTCGGACTGGTGTTAGGGCGGATAGGCTGAGAACCGACCGGAAAGGGCCGATTAGCCTCAACCCTTCGATTGGCGGTCTTTTCCGGGGATTTAGCCACATTCTGATGCAGTTGGCGATCGCTATTTTCCAGGGCAGCGGTCATAGCCGGAATCAGGGCTGATTCAATCTTACCGAGGGCGAAAGCCGCTTTGGTGCGAACTTGCATATCCGCGTCCGTAAGTGCCTTAGTGAGGGCAGGAACCGCCGGAGAACCGATGCGCCGGAGGGCGATAGCGGCGCTAATCCTCACTTCCTCATCACTATCTTTGAGGGCAGCAATTAACTGAGCGATCGCCGGGGCTGCTTCTTTTCCTAGGGTTCCCAAGGCAAAAGTTGCCCCTTCCCTAACCGCCTTATCTTCATGGTTGAGGGCTTCGATAAAATCGGCGATCGCCGTTTTTTGGATCTGATCAGAAGCCGGTCCCAATTGCTGAAGCGCAACGGCCACATCCATTCTCACCGCCGGGTCAGGGTCTTTGAGGTGAGATAGCAAAGCGGCGATCGTATCAGAGTCCTGTAAACCCATTACCCCCAAACCATAGGCGGCGCTGCGACGGATAGCCGGGTCTGGGTCTTCTAAGGCTTCCAGCAAAACCGGAACCACCGTAGACCCCATTTGTTTTAACACTTTCACCGCCGCTAGTCGATGCTGTCGGTTATCGCTACCGAGTTCCTGAATTTTAGTAATTACCTCTGCTGTAGCTGTCGCCTGGGTGGCGGTTGTTCCCATTAATAACAGCATCGCGCCAAAACAAAACCGGACTATTTTCGGGGATCTAAAAACGCTGGGCTTGGCATGGTTATCCATATTAAACACCTGGTTTGAGGATTTTGGGGGTTGACTCCAATCAATTCGAGAGACTTCCCAAGTTAGCCGCTATTTTAACCCATTTTAGATGAAAATAAAATCGATATCCAGGAGCAACCGTCGCGGCAGGTTGCCATCGTTAATCAGAACCCCCAGAAAATCCCCATTTTCCAACTCAAGAATAATGTCATTTAAGCCGTTACCATTGACATCATTTTGGCTGGGGCGCAAATCAGGGCGATCGCGTTCTAAACTCAATTCATCAATGCGAGTGCCCACGGGGACAGCAATTTTATCACCAAAAAACGGATTATTGACCACATTAAAACCGCGAATTTCATCAACATCTCGCAGTTGTGAACTCCTATGTATGGGGTCTAAGAAATAAATATCATCACCCTCACCACCCATTAGGGTATTGCGACCCGCGCCGCCGTAGAGAAAATCATTACCCAAATCGCCAAATAAGAGATTATCGCCATCATTTCCCCGGATCGTGTCATTTCCCTGACCGCCATAAATGGTATCATTTCCCGGACCACCTTCTAATAAATCATCCCCTAAATTTCCAAATAGGAGATCATTACCGGGTCCACCATATAAGAAATCATCTCCTTGCCCCCCGAACAGTGTATCATTATTGCTTCCCCCACTAATGGTATCATTGCCTTGGTTGCCATTGACCAGTAAGGGATCGGTGATATGAGAGGCTTGGAGGCTATCATTTCCCGCTAGTAACAAAATCCCGTCAGGAAAGGCTAAAGCCTGACCCGGAGTTGCAAAAATTATATCGTCTCCAGGGGAACCCAACAAAGCAGTAACTCCGAATATACCTAAGTTAGCGCTAGGGGTTAAAAAGCTGGTCATAATCTGGTACTCCTTGTCAAAATTAGATCTGCTGAAAGTTTACCAAGTTGATTGACAGAATCTTGATCTATTTGTTTCCGGGGAGGTGAGAGGGACTTATGATTGATGTCAATTGTCGGGTTTAATGTAGTTTTTGCCTGAGATTTAACGGCAAAAAATTATAGTCTGGATGAGAGGAAACCTTGGCAAAAAAGTTAAGATCTGTATCTGTGCCTTCCTGGATATTTTGATAGGTTTTCTGATGCTGATGTAACCGAAAATAAGATAGGGTTTCATCAATAAAACCTACCTGATATTCTGCCATAATTCGCCACCATAAATCCAAATCAACTAATTGGTTTAAATGGGGGTCAAATCCTCCTAAGCGATCGCATACTTCCCCACGGAGTAAAACCGTAGTTGGTTCCCCAATTTTATTAATGGGATGTTCCAATAATCGCGGATCTGACAATAAATCTCTACCCCATTGCACAGGTTGTAATTGAGACCAACCCGCCGGCAAATTCTGGAAATCCTGATAAACTATCATCAGATAGGGGTCGGTTTCTGACCCTGGATCAAAAAACATTTCTCGCCGGGAAAAAACTAAGGCTATATCCGGGTATTTTTCAGCCAAATCAACCATTTTTTCGACGCATTGTGGAGCCAACAAATCATCTTGAAAGAGGAACTTAATATATTTACCCTTAGCCTCGGTAATACAATGATTACAATTCCCGGCAATTCCCCGCTGATTATGATTAGTAATTACCCGAATTTCCTGGGATGAATTTTGCTGGAAAAAATGAGCGATCGCCACCGTTTCATCCGTGGAATCATCATCAGAAATAATCAACTCAATTCGGGAATAAGTTTGAGATAAAACACTAGCAATAGCCTCCGCCACAAACCTCTTCCCATTGTAAGTAGGAATACACACACTAACTAAGGGAGTTTCTGTGCTGACTTCCTGGCTATCATACATAACCCAATCCTAATGATTAATTACCATATATTGACCAATCAGGAGAGCCATCAACCCCCTCTCATAGAGGCGAAGGAATAGCAGCAGCTATCATCCAACAGAGAGGCAGTTAAAGTCACAGCGTTTAATTATGGTTAAATATCCCCATAATAAGCCGTCACAAAATAGCGTCATCTCTGCTGAAAATAGCCAGTTTTGTTCAATTCAATATCATCTACAACCGGGCGGGAGTAGCATAAGGTCCTCGGCGGAGTGCTTTAGCCAACTCATCATTATTTTCCCGGAGTCCTTCATAAAAGAATAAAACCTCTCCTTTTACGCCGCGATGTCGGTTGTAGTCAATAGACTTTAAGAGTTCATCGGCACTAATGCGGTAGGAGCCCACCTTAATCAAAACTCCGGGGGACAATTTAGGCAATTGCCAATCTCGGAATTGCACATCAACCAACTGATCAACTAACCCCTTATAGCTCCAAAAATTGCGGCGGTAAAGTTGAGGGTGAATCATATCTACCAAATCCCGATCAATCCAAGCAATATAATCCTGGAGGTATTCATTTAATCCCCAACTATAAACACTGGGAGACATAGAAACAATCAAATTAGGTTTAATCGCCTTAACCTCTCGTTTAATCCGCGCCAGAAAATCCGTGAGAATATTAGCGCGCCACTGTAGCCATTGAGAGTCCTTATGATGTAGGGGAGGTTGACGGCCAAACTCCTTGACATAACGCTGCACCGTTTGCTGATCATATCCCCCTTCCGAAGGTAAAGCCGGGAGTCGATCATCCCCTTGAACGCCATCAATATTATATTTACGGACGACCTCCAAAATCAGACTCATAATAAAGTCCTGAACTTCGCTATCAAAGGCATTCATCCACTCAAAGCCATTTTTAACCACCATACCCCCCTGGGAATTAATCGCCGACCAGTTAGGTTTTTGGTTAAGGATGCGGCCCCCATTCTGTTGATAGGAACTAGCAAACCCATACTCAAACCAGGGTATCACCTTGAGTCCGACGCGATGGGCTTCCTCAATCACTTCCGCGAGAGGGTCACGTCCGCGAACATAAAAATCAATCTCAACGCCAAATTTTTGGCTCATCACCTGAGATTTATAGAGAGTGACCCCTTTATTCCAAACCACTGGAAACACCACATTAAAGCCTGTGTCGGCTAAAAAGTCCATTGCTTCAGCAATAGTCGCCCTAGAGTAGAGAACCCTGCTATCAGTAGTAGTTAGCCAAATCCCACGAACTTCCATAGTCCCTCCGGTTGCCAGTAACTTGGTTTTCACATTGAGGATTTTCCGGGAATGAACCCGCTAATCCGTAGACTGTTCCCCATTTCTCAAATTGATTTGAGTGGCAGTCTTGCTCAGTATATCCCTCAGCTATTATCTTTAGTTAGGGGACTATTTTAAAAACATTGCCCCCACAACTGCAGTGGGGATTAGAATCTGGCAGATTGACAACGCTCTATGGGGCTGACTATTGCTCCTATTGGTGTTAAACTGATATCAAGAGAAACGTTGTTAAGGTGAGAATCTATCCCACCACTGAGCAGCAAGTTGCCTGAAATCGACTAATTCCCCAGATGCGTGCTTCTGTCTTAGGTTAAATGAGAATTTGACCTGGGTATTGGGGTAAGGAATACACACTTTATGGGAGTTGCAAGGGATCCGTCCGCTGGTTATTGGCGATGGGTTAAGGGTTTTCCCGATCATCAGCCAAATGTGTTGTTAGCTAAAATCATCAAATTTTGGATTATTCAGGCGATCGCCTATCCCCAGAACCGCCACCCTGGGGATCAGTTTTGGCGAGTAGATCTTCCCCTGTCATCTAAAACTTCCGAACCCTGGCATCTTGATTTAGTCCTAGTATCTTTAGCTTCCCTAGAACATTATGGGATGGTCGCTGGTGATACAAGCTGAATTGGGGCAATTAGCTAAAGCCTTCTGAGGCGGTCAGCAGGTAGCCTGTGGTTATCGACTCAGGGGCGAGTAGGTCTTTTTGTTGTTAACCATCAGTTCACCCGCAGATTCTATGAGCTTTTTCGATTGGAGTTCATGGAAAATATCCCTTTTCAATTCCGATTCCAATAGAGATAGTCAATTATTCCTTTTGTATGAGCAAGCCTGAAACGGTTACTGTTAATAAACTTTTAACTCGATATGCCCAAGGGGAACGAAACTTTAGCGATATCTCCCTAGTGGCAGCAATTTTCAATGAAGTTACCCTAAATCGGATCAACTTGAGTGGGGCGAATTTGGCAGAAGCCCTAATGGTTCATACCCGCTTGATTGGTGCGAACCTGAGTAGATCTCAGTTGAGTTATGCGGATCTATCAATGGCGGTTTTGATTGATGCGAATTTGACTGGGGCTAGTATGACGGAAACAGTTTTGCATCAAGCTGACCTGAGTGGGGCGAGTTTGAGTGGGGCGATTTTGTCTCAGGTGAATTTAACGGGGGTTAACCTCACGGGAGCAAGTTTGATTGGGACTTGTCTGCTGAATGGTTCTCAACTGACTGATGCTATTTTGGTTGGGGCGACTATGACTCGCTCTGTTCTCAGTGGGGCGCACATGACGGGAGCTAATTTAAACCGCTCTATTCTTAGTGAGATAGATTTGAGTGGGGCGAATTTGACCGGGGCTACTCTGATCCGGGTTCACTTAAATCAAGGAAATTTGAGTGGGGCGAATTTGACCGGGGCTGATTTGAGTGAGTCAGTTATACAAAATAGTAATTTCTGCATTGCGAATTTGACGGGGGCGAATTTGGCGGGGGCGAATTTGGCGGGGGCTAACCTCAATGGCGCAAATTTGACGGGGGCGAATTTGACGGGGGCGAATTTGACGGGGGCTAACCTCAATGGCTTAACGTTACAATGCGCTGATCTACGGTTGGCTAATCTCAGTAAAGCTGATTTACGGGGGGCGAATTTAACGGGGGCGAATTTGGCGGGGGCTAACTTGTTAGAAGCTGATCTGCGTTTGGCTAACCTCACTGATGCTAATCTTTGTGGTGCTGGACTGCTACTGACTTCACTACGGGGGGCGAATTTGGCGGGGGCTAACCTGAATCAGGCGAATCTGATTGGGGCGAGTTTGAGTGTGGCTAATTTGGATGATACAACCATGGAGGGAACTATTCTGCCTAATGGCGCTACCCACCAATAGCTCGATCGCCTTCTCCTAGAGGGGAGGTCCGGGGGCGGCTTCGAGGAACTGCCCAGGCGCGCCCCTAGGCGATCGCCTTCTCCCCCAGTAACAGGGATTAACAACGAACCACAGGATAATTTGCCTCTATTTTGTAATGGTGCGATCGCAATTTAACTGATGTGATAGACTGAAAAAGTTTGAGACCATTTAAGGGTGGAGGTAAAACCGCGCAGAATGAAACAATTGGGAACCCATCTGGTCATTGACGCTTGGCACTGTCCTGCAGATCTTTTGAATGACCCCGAACGTATCCGCACTGCTATACTCGATGCAGTTACCGCAGGAGAGGCGACGTTGATTGACTTTTGTGTGCATCAATTTAGCCCCCACGGGGTGACGGCAACAGCCACCTTGGCTGAATCGCATATTGCTATTCACACCTGGCCTGAGTATGGCTATTTTGCGGCTGATCTGTTTTTCTGTGGCCGTGGTAATCCTCGCAAAGCTGCTGAACATTTGGAAACTGCATTGCAAGCCGGTCAGGTCAATAGACGTGAGTTTGAGCGCGGTTTTGAACCTTCAGTCAGTGTCGATAATTCCTCGGTTAGTGAAACCTCACCAGCGACTAATTTGACGGCTTTGGCAGAAACCAGTTTTGCTGGTCGTTAGGCGATCGCTTCCTAGAAAATTCCACGATCTTTAGTCATCTGCGATCGTGGAATTTTGGTCTGATTTGGGTCTGATTGTCGGGTTCATCAACGATTAGCGCCCTTGTTGCTGCAACAGGGGACGAACTACCCAATAGCCCATACCAAAGGCGGCTACTACAATTAGGGCGATGGAAACAATTAGCCAGATCCCACTTAATTCACCTCTATCAGGTCCTGATGACGGTCGCAGTCGGCCTTCTGGTTCCTCAGTAAATTGGGGCGGTGGAGTGTCCGGCGCGTCGCTGTTTGGGGGAAAGACTACATCTGGTTGTGGAATCTCGGTTCTGGGCTGTTCATAAAAGTTGGGTGGCGGCGAGACGGGATTAACACTAAAGCTAGGATTGACAGGGGGAACTGCTGATAATGGCTGGTTTTTCCCTTGCACCGATTCAACGGCTAAATAGAATTGATTAGCAGCCTGGACTACATTATTAAGTTCTTGGCGCAAATTTTGATTTTCTTCGAGAAGTTGTTGGTTTTGGGTTCTCAGGGAATTGATTAGGTTTTGAGAACCCTGTAATTCGGCTGTTACCTCTCGATATAGGGATATGGGGACTGAGGGTGAATAACTACTACTATTTCCGCCTTCGGGTGGGGTGGGGTTAGAGGCTGTAGAATTTGGTATAGGATTTGACATGGCTGTTATGGATAAACTTTGGGGTATGATCAACGGGATTAGTTGAACGACGATCGCCTTGATGATATTGCTATTAGACCAATCACGGGGCATTTAGTCAAGGAAATCTACGGGCGATCGCAATTGGTTGTTTATTGTTGATATAAATTATGAGTAACTCCCAGGTAAAACCTTCTGAGACTGAATCGGTTACTAATACAGAACCCAGATATGGAGAGAGAGAGATTAGCGAGGGGCAGTTAATCACCTTCCCCAATCCCCGACCCGGACGCAGCTATCAAATTAACATAGTCTTACCAGAGTTTACTTGTAAGTGTCCGTTTTCGGGATATCCAGATTTTGCCACCATTGATTTAACCTATGTGCCGGATCAGTCCGTGGTAGAGTTAAAGTCAATCAAGCTCTATATTAACAGTTATCGCGATCGCTACATATCCCATGAGGAATCAGTTAACCAGATCCTTGATGACTTTGTTGCCGCCTGTGACCCCCTGTCAGTTCACATCAAAGGCGACTTTAACCCCAGAGGTAATGTTCACACCGTGGTTGAGGTGCATCACCATAAACACCAGCAAACTAATTAATCGATTTATCTACTCATCAATCCCAGCAAATGCTATAATCATAGCTTGTGTCGAATTCCAGCCATTTCATGCCCAAACTCAAAACTCGTAAATCAGCAGCTAGGCGCTTTAAGGTAACGGGAAGCGGGAAACTCGCACGCCGCAAGGCTTTTAAGAGTCACCTGCTACAACACAAAAGTGCAACTCGCAAGCGCCGTTTGTCAAAAACGGCTATTGTCGATGAACGCGATGCTGAAAACGTGCGTCTGATGATGCCGTATTTGTAACGCTATAGTTCGATCAACTCAATTTTAAGGAAAAACAACAATGACACGAGTTAAACGTGGTAATGTTGCCCGTAAACGTCGCAAAAAAATTCTCAAACTTGCGAAAGGATTTCGCGGATCTCAATCTAAAAATTTCCGAATTGCTAATCAGCGGGTTATGCAGGCGCTGCGTAACGCTTACCGGGATAGAAAAAAACGCAAGCGCGACTTCCGCCGTCTGTGGATTACCCGGATTAATGCTGCTGCTAGAGTCCACGGCATCAGTTATAGCCAACTCATGGGGAATTTGAAAAAAGCCGACATTGAAATCAATCGCAAGATGCTGGCGGAAATGGCAGTGCTTGACCCAGATACGTTTGAAAAAGTGGTCGCTAAAGCTGCTCAAGCTCAATCCTAGGGGATTTTCAATTGGTACACTTTGAACGAAGGATGGAGACAATTCTATCCTTCTTCAAGGTCAGATGAAATTGGTAATTTAAAATTAAAAATGGATAGTAATCTCGCAGTTGTTTATCTGGTATTACTGCTGGTTTTTTTGTCGGGTTCTGGCTTTTTTATTGTGCGTCAGATTTTCCGAACTCGCGAAGTTGAGAGTAAGATGTCACAATTGCAACAGCAGCTCTCTCAGGGTCAAGGAACAGCTCAGGAATATTATAAATTAGGCTGTATTTATAATGATAAAAACTTGTATTCTCAGGCGATCGCTGTTTTACAAAAAGCTCTCAAAGCAGTAGAGGAACAGGAGCCACCTGAGAACATAGCCATGATTTATAATGCCTTGGGTTATGCTCACTTTGCTAAGGAAGAATATGATATCGCCATTCGTAATTATAAGGAAGCATTAAAGCTGACTCCTGAATATGCGACAGCTTGCAATAATCTAGGTTATGCTTACGAACGCAAAAAGCTGACTTCTCAGGCTTTAGAAGCCTACGAAAAGTCTCTGAGTTTAGAACCCAATAATCAAATTGCTCAACGTCGCGCTGAGTCTTTACGGAAACGATTAGGTATTCCCACCTCAGAAACTGCTCAATAACATTTCCCGACCCTCCCCTGAGTGAGGAGGGGGGTTAATGAAAGCTAATTTCTATGCTAACGGGTACACTTTTGTAAAGCCGCTTGTGTGGTGGCGACATAGGCGGAGTCGCGACCATAGAGACTTTGGAGAATTTCCAGGGTTTCCTCAACTAAAATCAATGAGTTGATGGTATTTAACCAAGCGATGTCTCCTTCCGGTACGATCATGCCGTAGAACTCACAGGTGAGGGGTTCTTGGGGAATTATGGCATAGTCTTGAGGGTTAATATCTGGTTGACGCAACACTTCCCCAATTAGCAATAAACCATCACTAGCGAAGGCGTTGATTTCCCGATTAAGAACATCACGCACGGCATCGGCGCGGCCTGATGTGCCATGATATTGTACGATTTGAGCTAGGGAATAACGACTGCTGATAAATCCCTGGGTAAGGGTGTTAGGAAGTACACCAATAATGATGTTTTCCATGGCACCATCTGGGTTGATTAAGGTTTGATTATCTGCGGCAACTAATAGGTGATTTCCTGTGGCGATAAAGCGATCGGAATAGACTATGCCTGGTGGGGGGGTGCGGGTGACAGTGTTGGGGCCACATTCTAGGTGGACGCTTCCATCAGCGACGATAGATTCCCGATTGTCCAGGGTGGACTGTACCAGTTGAACTTGGACGGGTTGATTAAGTTGTAGTTGTTGGGTGAGGCGACTCGCTAGAAGTTCCATGAGTTGGATACAGTACCCTTCCCATTCTCCGGTGTCTGGAGACAGATAACCCAAAGGGGCGGCATCTTGTCTAACTCCGGCTTTGAGAATGCCTGTTCTTCTGATGTCTTCGAGGACGGTTCCGGCGATCGCATTTAGGGGAAATAGGCTACACAGAGTTAGGGTCAGGAAAACCCGAATGATATTTTTCATAAAATCAATGTAGTGGACATTTGTTAACAGAAGTTCACTCAGAAATATAGCTTACCCTGTATTTAACCAGGAATTATTAAAGGGGAGAGTGGGGATTTTGAACTGTCATCAGGGGATGTTAGAGTCGATCATAGTTCGGGCACAAACTGAATTAATTTCACCCTATATATTTTATCAGCTCTGCCAGGAGTTTTGTCTAAAAACAGGTACCAATAAGTTATACTTTGGGGAACCGATCGCCTCTTATTTAGACCCGGATAGAGGATTGGGGGTATCAGAAATTAGGGTTTTTCTGGATGGCTTGGCCATTTATGTCCGGCTGATTACCACCCCTAATTTTACTGTTAATTTTTACCTAAATTGTCTTGATAAATACTCGGAAAATCCGATAAATATAACTGCGAAAATTATCGGTTGTGGGATGGTGGGTAGAGTCGCAAAAATCACCATCAATGGCGAGGAACCCATAGTATTTAAAGCATTTTTTGACCCAGATTTTATATGGGTTCATGGTCCCTGGGGTGAAATTCCGGTGGGGATTCGTTTAAAATATTGTGGGGTAACAAAAGATATGGCTGAGTTTTTATTTGCGAGTCAAAATTGGGTGGTGAGTGAGTGGATTGATGATGAGAAATCCAGGTTATGTAATCGCCAAGGTTTAAGATATCGAGAATTTGCCTATAAAGAAGGGTTGACTAAACTCAACCCTTTAAACCGAAATAACTATAACCTTGAGGGTATCCGACTCGATCCGGGTGGCATTCAAAAAGAGTATCGCGGCCGGCGTTTGGTAGATTTTTATCAAGGGACTTGGTTTTATTTACGCAAAATCCGCCGAGATAAATGGAAGGGAATTTATGCGATCGCCAATCAGTTGTTGACGGGGATAATACAACACAGTCGCAGAATCCCCAATTGCTAACTACCGTGCATCAGGAGATTGCATAATTCGGAGAATTTCTGCTTGAATGCGCTCTCTAAATCGGCTATCAGATTGTTGATGGCGGGTGATTTCATTAAAGCGACTAACAGTTAATCCTTTGCTTTCAATAATGCGTTTGGCTTGGTCACAGTAGCTAACCGCAATTTGGGGAGCATTTCCAGGTAGCATATTAATGCTAGTCGGCTCATCACAGACAATGCGCGGCACTTGTCCGACAATTCTTTTAATTTCCTCAACCGCCTGATGCCGTCTCGATTCCAGTGCGATCGCTGCTTGAGCGTAGTTGGTAATCTCCTGATTGCTAAAGGTAGGATTTCCCGCTCTAGCGGTCGTGCTAAAACTGGCGGTTAGGGATGGAGCAGTTAAACTAGGAACCCATCCCGTCAGCAGTCCGACACCAGATAAAATAGTGATGGCAGTGGACTGAATGAATAACCGATGTAAATGCCCTTGATGTGGTAGTTTCATAGTAGTTTGTTACTCCGTTAAAGTAATAAATAAATAACACAAATTCCCCTAAAATATCTAGGGGAGTCATATAGGATTAGTTGCCGTTACTACGCTGTTGACGAAGTAACTCAGCCTGAATTTGCCGTTGCAGTTGTGGGTTATCTTGTTGTAATCGAGTAATCTCGTTAAATCGATTAATGGTAAGATTGTGCTGTTCAATAAAATCCTTGGCCAGATTGCAATAATTAACAGCGATCGCCCTTAGATCTCGATTCAAGCTATTAATCCCACGGCGATCGCTACAGATCACCTCTGGAACCGTACCCCCTGCAATTCCCCTAATCTCATCATAGGCCTGTTTGCGTCTAGGTTCAATTAGTAGAACGGCACGGGCATAATTGCGAATTTCATCATCAGTAATATTAGGGCCTTGCTGTGCGTTAGCGAAAGTTCCTGACCGACCTGTAGGGGACAACAAGTCGGGGACTACTCCGCTAAGGACTCCAAACACAGCGAAAACACCGACCAAAAGTGTTTGTAACCCTTTCCGGCTCATGGGATTATAGACAGAAGCGAGCCAAGAATTCATATATCCGCGTCTCCAAGCAGCAACAAGCATTAATCACCCCTCACTCAAATGGGGGAAGTTGTATTTAGACATAGCCAACCCCTGCCCCATTATTTAAGAATAAGAACAGGATCAGGCTATAACACAGCATAATTATTTTGAATTATTTTGTAGCTCAGAAGTTCCTCAAATATGCAGAAACTAAATGGTGTCGTCGCAGCCGGCCATCAAGAAACCGCACTGGCTGGGTTAGCAATGTTCCCCCTGGGGGGTAATGCTTTTGATGCAGCCGTCGCGTCCATGCTGGCTGCTTGTGTGGCTGAACCCGGGTTAACTTCCCTAGGTGGGGGAGGTTTCCTGTTGGCTCACACCCACACCAATCAGAATATTTTATTTGATTTCTTTACACAAACACCAAGCATTAAACAATCAAAAAGTCAAGTATATTTTTACCCGGTTGATGTCAATTTTGGTGGCAGTGTTCAGGAATTTCATATTGGTTTGGGTTCTATGGCCGTTCCGGGTGTGGCGGCTGGGGTGTTTAAGGTTCACCAGACCCTAGGAAAACTGCCTTTAAAGGTAGTGGCTGAACCCGCGATTAATTTGGCTAGAAATGGTTTAGAAATTAATACTTTCCAAGCCTATACTTTTAACCAGATTCTCTCCTCAATTTTATTGAGTTCCCCCGAAGGTCGGGAAATTTATGCTCCCCAAGGCTCGATTCTCCAAGCTGGTGAACGAATAGTTATGAAAAATCTAGCGAATACTCTGGAATATCTGGTTAAACAGGGATTTGAGGAGTTTTATCAGGGGGAAATTGCTCGGCAATTGGTGGCTGATTGTCATCAGGGGGGTGGCTATTTAAGTGAGGAGGATTTGAGACGGTATCGGGTGATTGAACGCCAACCGTTAAGAATTGGTTATCGGGGAAAACAGATTTTGACTAATCCGCCTCCCAGTTCCGGGGGAACGCTCATTGGCTTGGGGTTGGAACTGCTTTCGGGAATTGAAGTTGCTAATCTGGAGTTTGGGAGTTGTCGGCATCTCCATATTTTAGCGGATGTAATGAGATTAACTAATACTGTGAGAAAACAGGGGTTTGACGATCGCCTTCATGAACAGAATATGGCTGCTGAGTTCCTGTCCCCAGAACATCTACAACCCTATCTGCAAGAATTACAGGAGACCGTGAATAAGTGGGGGAGTACCACTCATATTAGTGTTGTGGATAGTGAGGGGAATGCGGCTAGTGTTACTACTTCTAACGGGGAGGGGTCGGGTTATATGATTCCGGGGACGGGGATTATGATTAATAATATGTTAGGTGAGGAAGATTTGAACCCCCACGGCTTCCACCAGTGGCGGGAAAATGTGCGACTATCCTCGATGATGGCTCCTACTTTGATTTTAGATGGCGATCGTTTAGAGATGGTGATCGGGTCTGGCGGGTCTAATCGTATTCGCACCGCCATTTTACAAGTAATCTCCAATTATCTCGATTTTGGGATGTCCTTAGCCGCCGCCGTTAATCGTCCCCGTGTCCATTGGGAGAATTATCGTTTTGATATCGAACCCGGTTTTAATCAAACCGAGATTAATCATCTGCAACTTGCGGACCATAGCGAAATTGTCCAATGGGGGGAACGGAATATGTTTTTTGGTGGGGTTAATGGAGTCGCCACTAATGCTGATGGGACTATTTTAGGAACTGGGGATATCCGACGCAGTGGCGTGAGTTTAGGGATTTAGGGAAATTAATAAGCAAAACTTATAGCTATCATCAGTTTTATCGGATTAAACATATAACTAAATAGTCATAAAGCTATTGACATATATGAGTTAAGTGTGAGATATTACAGACACGGTAGAAAAACAACTACCGGATATGTACCTCGAAAACTCAATAACGCAATCATATTTGATATGACCACTACCTTACAGCAACGGGAAAATCTCAATATTTGGGAACAGTTTTGCGGTTGGGTAACATCTACCAATAACCGCCTTTATGTAGGTTGGTTTGGTATTGTGATGATCCCTACCTTGCTAACTGCCACCATCTGTTTTGTGTTAGCTTTTGTAGCTGCACCTCCTGTGGATATTGACGGCATCCGCGAACCCGTTTCCGGTTCTCTGTTGTACGGCAATAACATCATCACGGCGGCTGTTGTACCCAGTTCTAATGCGATTGGGTTGCACTTTTATCCCATCTGGGAAGCCGCGAATATTGATGAATGGCTTTATAATGGCGGCCCCTACCAGTTGATTGTTTTCCACTTCCTAATCGGCATTTTTTGCTATATGGGTCGTGAATGGGAACTCTCTTATCGGTTAGGAATGCGTCCTTGGATTGCTGTTGCTTATAGCGCTCCTGTAGCTGCTGCGACGGCGGTACTGTTAGTTTATTCTATCGGTCAAGGTTCTTTTTCTGATGGTTTACCGCTGGGGATTTCTGGCACATTTAACTTTATGTTAGTGCTGCAAGCAGAGCATAATGTTTTAATGCACCCCTTCCATATGCTGGGAGTAGCTGGTGTCTTTGGTGGCGCTCTTTTCTCAGCTATGCACGGTTCTCTGGTGACATCTTCTTTAGTACGTGAAACCACTGAAATTGAAAGCCAAAACCGGGGTTATCGCTTTGGACAAGAAGAAGAAACTTATAACATTGTAGCTGCTCACGGTTACTTTGGTCGTTTGATTTTCCAGTATGCTTCTTTTAACAACAGTCGCGCTTTACACTTTTTCTTAGGTGCATGGCCTGTTGTTGGCATCTGGTTTGCATCTTTAGCAGTAGCTTGTTTTGCTTTCAACCTGAATGGGTTTAATTTTAACCACTCGGTTTTAGATTCCCAGGGTAAAGTCCTAAATACTTGGGCTGATGTGATTAATCGCGCTAATTTAGGCATTGAAGCTATGCACGAACGTAACGTTCACAACTTCCCGTTAGATTTGGCTTCTACTGAGTCTAAACCTGTCAATTTAGTTGCTCCTAACATCGGCTAATTTGTAGCTAATTTGTATGTAAAAAAAAGCGTCTCCCGAATTGGGGTGCGCTTTTTTTTGTGAAAATTAACTGAAATGAAAATGACTAGAGTGTCATGCTTTCTAGTAATACCCACTGGCGATGGTTGATCATGATTTCGCTGACCAATTCAAACATTTGGCGACAGTGATTATCGGGTTGTAGGGGTAATTCTTCATTTTTTAAAACCACAGTCATTTTGATTTCTGTGTCTGTGGAGGTGGCTGTATCAAATACTACCTCTAAGGTGACTAATTGAGATATGGAAACTTGACCGATCGCCTCCCTAGCAATAAGTGAACTGGGGGTTTGATAAATCAGATCAAGGTTGCAAGATTCCATAATATCTATTAATATTTCTCTGGCATCTTCAATATTGATAGCAATCACAAAAAAAGCCGTATAACGAGCCATCGAAAAACTCCCGATAATTTCCAAGTTTAATTAATACCAATAAGCAGGTTACAGCCTGTTCAGAAATCATCTGATCACCTCTCAAAGTCCCTCTCCCTCTCTGGGATCCAGATTTAGGGTGAGGGCAATCGACTGGTGAACAAGCTGTAGTGCTATATTGACTAACTGTTTTTATGGTTCCCTGATAGAGATACTGGCATTTCTGGTACACAACCCTAGAGATGAGTCATTAAGCCGGGATTATTATAGCGCTTCGGGTGTGGCTTAGTAAAAACTCCCCACCAGATTTGCTAAAATTTTCGGATTTTGATTAACGAAACTGCCATAATATGCGATGACTGAATCAGATCTAGGGAGGTTGTCAATACAGAAATGGCGGGAAAACTAATTGTATTTGAAGGTATAGAAGGATGCGGTAAAACTACGCAAATACAGCAAATTCAGCCGTGGTTAGCCGATCGCCTGTCCTTAAACCATTCCCCCGGGGGGAAACTCCACCAACCGGGGGTTCAGGTGACGCGGGAACCCGGAGGAACCCAATTAGGTCAGCATTTGCGGGATTTACTGCTTCACCATGAGATCAACGAACCTCTGAGCGATCGCAGTGAGTTATTATTATATGCCGCAGACCGCGCACAACATATCGAAACTCTGATTAAACCTCTGTTAGACCAGGGGACGATGATTTTATGCGATCGCTTTACCGACTCTACCCTAGCTTATCAGGGATATGGTCGGGGACTCGATTTACAGCAAATTCACCAAATTAACCAGATCGCGACTGGGGGTCTTGTCCCGGATTTGACTCTGTGGTTAAATGTTCCTGTAGAAGCAGGACTCACCCGGATTAAGGCTAGAAAAAAAGCCGATCGCATTGAACAGGCTGATCTAGAATTTCACTATCGCGTTGCTGAGGGATTTGCGACTCTAGCCAAAATGTATCCCCAGCGCATTGTCCCTATTGATGGAAATGGCGATCGCGATCGTGTGACTCAACAAATCCAAAATATACTCAATCAAAAACTCCTAGAATGGGGGTTAATCTCAAATAATGATGGATGCCTTTAGCGATTTAATTGGACAGGCTCAAGCTGTCGAACTTCTCAGCCGAGTAATTGCCCAAAATCGGATCGCTCCGGCTTATTTATTCGTCGGAATACCCGGAGTAGGTCGTAGTTTAGCAGCTCGATTTTTTATCGAATTATTATTACAGCCGACTCGCAAAAATCTCGTAAATTCATCCGAGGAGGACGCACATAAACAATCTATTAAACATCGAGTTGAGATGAGAAATCATCCTGATTTACTTTGGGTAGAACCCACCTATTTGCACCAAGGAAAATTGCTCTCAGCAGTCGAAGCCGCCGCCGCTGGTCTCAAACGTCGCGCACCGCCACAAATTCGCCTGGAACAGGTGCGAGAAATTAGTCAGTTTGTCAGCCGTCCGGCTTTGGAGTCTCTGCGGTCTGTCGTGGTTTTAGAGGCGGCGGAAACTATGGCTGAGGGAGCGGCTAATGGTTTATTAAAAACCCTAGAAGAACCGGGTAAATCCGTGTTAATTTTAATTGCTCCCAGCGTAGATTCTTTGCTATCAACCTTGGTCTCTCGCTGTGCAAAAATCCCCTTTTTTCGGCTATCAAATACTGATATAATTCAGATATTAAATCAAACCGGCTATGGTGAAATTTGCCGTCATCCTGACATCATAGCAATGGCCCAAGGGAGTCCCGGACAAGCGATCGCCTGTTGGGAACAATTACAAACTATTTCACCCGAACTATTAGCCAAAGTCAAAAAACCTCCCCAAAGTTTACGAGAATCTCTCGAATTAGCAGCAGAAATTAGCCGTTCTCTTGATACTCAGGCTCAGTTATGGTTAGTGGATTATCTGCAACATTCCTATTGGGAACAATACCATAATCATGGGGTTAATGGTAACAATAGCTTACCGCCAATTCCCGGATTACTTCACCAGTTAGAACAAGCTAAAAAACATCTGCTGGCTTACGTTCAACCTCGGTTAGTCTGGGAGTGTACCCTAATGGCGATCGCCAATATTTAACCATCATTTCACCCAGTCATCAGCAGCAGTTATCAATAATTACAAAATCCCTCCTAAAATACTTTTGAGGTCATCAAAAATACCGAGCGCCGCATTTAAACCGGTGCTAGTAGTATCTGCTGCATCAACCATAGTATCTTTAGTCGTCACCACCGTATCACTGGTTTGGTCGATGATATTACTAATTTGTTCCATCATATCCTTTAAACGGTTAGCAGCATCCAACAACTCCTCAATTCTACCCTGTTGAGATTCCGTAATTTCCTCAATTGTATCTTCAGCCGTTTTTTCCGCCACTTCCTGTAAGTTTTGTACCTTGTCTGTTACCCCCTCAACAATTTCATTAACCTGTTGCGTAAAGTCGCTCACAGCATCTTTCAGTTCAGGAATAGTCTCCCCGATAAAAGTTTCAAAATCGCTACTCCGTTCCTCAATTTCTGACTGGTGAGTTTCGATATCGCTTTTCACCTCTTCAGCTATAAACTCTTGAGTTTCCGATAAGTTTTGTTCCTGTTCTGTACTCAGTTCCCCCGCCTTTTCCTTGAGGGAAATAAACGATTCTCCCACCTGGTTAATCACCTCAACCAACTCTGGCGTAACAGCTTCAACTCGGTTATAAAAATCCGATAAAGCCGTTTGAGTCTCTTCTAATTCTTGATTGATTTCTTCCTGTCCGGCTTCAATTTTTGACCGTAATTCCCCAAGTTGATTAGTAACCGCTTCCCGTTCCGCCGCCAACTCTTCCCTCCCCGTCGCTATTTTTTCCAACAGTTCCTCAGCGCGTTCTTGTAGGCTTGACCAGTCAGTTTCCACTTCTTCCGTTATGGCTTCTAACTGTTGGCGAGAATTATCAATATGGTCTTCTTCCAAGTCAATTTTTTCTAAAAATTGAGTCATTTTTAAAACCACTTCATTCGCTGCTTGTTCTAAAGTCATTTCTAACTCCTGATTTCCATAATCTCAAATTTGGGTAATTTCCATCTATCTAGGGTTACTTAACCAAAAGAAACCCCAACTTTACTCGCTAAACTTCGCACCGAGTCTACTAAAAGTTCCATAGGTTGAATAAAGTCCTCTAACTGTTCAATCAGGGGACTAATTACCTGTCTATGACTAGCCGCATCATCTTTAGCACCCCTGAGTTTATCCATCATGTTGTCAAGGGTTTCTCTCACCTCAGACACCGCAGAATCAGTCAAATCTTTTAACTCCGTTTCGATTTTCTCCTGTAACTCATCCAGTAATTCATCAATTTTTGACTCAATAATATCACTGGTAATTTCACCGATTTTCGTTTCAAATTGTCCCTGAATTTCCGTAAAACTATTACCCATTTCTTCCAGGCGATCGCTCACCTCATCCTCAGCCTCATTCACCTGATCATTTAACTCTTCTACCTGTTCCTGAGCGCTATTTTTTGCCGCCTCAATTTTATCTCGCAAAACTTGAACAGCATCACTCAGGTTTTCTTGAGCATCCAGAAGTCGCTGTTGACCCTCCTGCAACTTTTCCTGTAATTCAGTCAGGCTATTTTGTGCTTCTTCTCCCGCATTATTAATCTCATCATTACCCGACTCTAACTCCTCTTTCAGAGCGATTAATTTTTCCTGAGCCGTCTGCATTTCCGAGCTTAATTGTTGTTGAGCCTCACCGATTATTTCTTGCCAAGTTTCCGCAATATTATTAGTTTCCTCCACCTCACTTTCTACTTCCGTTTGTTGTTCCCCAACCTCCTGCTGAAATTCATTTAAAGCATCAGCTATTTGCTCCATCAAAGCCTCAATCAAACCCTGTTTTTCTTCAACATTAGACTCTAGGACACGCACTGCATCTTTAATTTCTGTAGCTCCCCCAATTAAACTATTTAATTTATCCGGTGCTACCGAAGACATTTGAGCCAAAGAATTATAAACTTCTTCCATTGTCACTTCCCCTTAATATCTGAATAAGTACAAGCAGCATTCAACCGTCAAACTCAAGATAAAATGCCTCCCAAACTCAAAACTTGTTTGATAGTTCCGGTGGCTACCTTAGCCGCTACAATTTGCGGCAAAATCGGAGTCAGTGATGAAGTAACCGTCGCTCCCACTTTCATCATCACCATATTTTCTCCTACCTCTTGAATCATATCTGAGACCACATCATCAATAGCATCTTTAAAGGAATCCTCTAAATTGTCCTTGAGGGAGTCCTCAGCATAATCTTTGACATTCTCAAAAATTGCGCTTCCCCTTTCTTGAAGATTATCGGCTACTTCAGCCGCTTGGCTACCTAGGGTGTTATATACATCAGTCAAAACCCCCTTAAAATTACTAAAATTATCCGTGATTTCCGATAACTTATCCTGAGCCAAAACTTGGCTAAAGTCTCCCAATAATGATTCTAACGAGTCCCTATGAGTATCGGATATTTCAGTAACTAAACCCTCAAAATCTCCTTCTGTTTCTTCCTGAGTCGTTGTCACTCTTTCCTCAAGATCTGATATCGCATCACCCAAAGTTTCAAACACCCCTATAGTGGTTTCCATGGCTTGATTTATCGCTTCTGTTAGTTGCTCGAAGCTGTCTTTGAGTTCCTCAAATGTGGATTTGGTTTCATCCATACCCCCATCCATTTCAGCTAGATCATTATCTAACTCCGATTCAAATGTGCTGTAATTTTCTTCGATATTAGCTGAGGTTTCATCTAGGCTACCTTCAGCATCAGAAATACTTTGTAGGAGTTCTTCTAAGGCGGAAATTAACTCCTCTTGAGCCGAGGTAACATTAGACTCTTCAGTTTCTAAGGTTTCCACCAAATTAGAAAATGAGGTTTCCACAACTTCTGGGGTTTCTTCCAGGTCGTCACTCTCCCCTTCAAATTGTTCACAGAGTTGATCAAGTTGATCATAGGCTTGATCTAAGACATTTAACAAGTTGGTTAAATTCTCAGCCGATTCTTCTAATGATTGACCAAAATCTTCAGCGATCGCCATCGTCTTAACTCCCTCAAATTAACCTAATAAATCTCTAACTCTTGACAACACATCTAAAACTGGTCGCACCGCGTCCACCACATCATTAATGTTATCGATAATATCCCCCAATTGTCCCTCTAACATTTCCTCGGATTTCTCCCCCGCTTCTCCCAAAGCACTGAGAGCCTCACTCAGAGATTCTGCACTTCCTAAAAGCTGACTTTTCGCCTCATCAACAAATTTATTAGTTATCGTATTGATAGCATCTTCGGAAGCCGTATCTAAGGCATTTTCCATCTCGGATGTCTGGTTACTGCTTTCCGATCGCAATGTCTCAAAATCCGAGGCAATTTGTTCGATTTTTGTCTGAATTTCACCTTGTAAAGCCTCGAATTGCTCAAAAAGGCTGTTTTTCTGACTATTAAAACCCTCCTGCAATTGTTCGATTTTATTGCGAAATCCCTCCACATTAGACTTAGCAGTTTCACTTTGGGTCTGGGTTTCCGCCTCTGATGTTTGCACCTGTTGGGAAAGTTCCAATAACCCCGAATTGGTTGACTCCGCCTCCGACTCTAAATCTGATAATATCTCGGCGGCGTGGCTTTTTAACTCATCTAACTTAGCTTTAATCTCCGTTAAAGTAGATTCGACTTTTTCATCAACTTGGGTAATTTTTTCCTGGAGACTGGTTAGGTTTTCTTTCGCCGTTTCTAGTTCACTCTCTATGGCTTCGTCGGTGCTGTTGAGAGCAGCGAGCATCGTTTCAAATTGAGCCTTCGCGGTGTCGCCAGCGACGGTTAAGTTATTATCGATCGCTGTCAGAAACTGCTCAACCTGAGTTACACTGATCATGGCTCGATCTACTTCCTCAGATAAGGCTTGGGTTCTCGCCTCATTCTGTTCGATTAAATCTTCAATGGTTGCAATATCTGCCATACTAACGTCCTGCCAATTTAATGATGGGGATGGGTTGAGAAAATTGCCGTGCTTTTATTATATGCTAACTCACACTGAGATGCCCACAATTACGTTACAATTTTTTATATAAATCAGGGCGGGTTTGTTTCATTACCATATTTATCGAGTTTTGGGCGAAAAATTTAGGTTTTTTTTAGAATTGACGAGGCAGGCAAAATCGATCATAATATATTCAGATAACTTAACTTAATCAGGGAGTGGACACCCTATATGGTGCATAACCCCCTCCAAATTATTATAATAGTTGATTGGATGAGTCGATATGTCTGAATCTAACCTAAACAAATGTGCTGTCATTAAATTGTGTATTCCCGGTGATAAACAACCAGATCATCCTGTGTTTCAGTATGATTTATCGACGGCTAAAGAAGTTGTTTTGGGTCGTGGTAAAGATGCTCAGATTGTAGTTGATTCTCTGCAATATACAATGGTATCGCGGTATCACGCTAAAATTAAGCCAGTATTAGAAGGTTCTGTGGAACTGTGGGAAATTGAGGATCTTAATAGTGTCAATGGCACTTTTATTAATGGTGCGCGTATGGCGGTAAATCATCCCCTCGAAGCAGGCGATCGCATTAAACTTAGTGAGGATGGACCCGAATTTGTCTTTGAATATCAAACCAAGCCTCAGCCGCCAACTTCTGATAATTCTCTCCCACCCATTGCGGAACCGATAATTGAGTCGGAACCTGAACCGATAATTGAGTCGGAACCTGAACCCATAATTGAGTTGGAACCTGAACCGATAATTGAGTTGGAACCTGAACCGATAATTGAGTTGGAACCTGAACCGATAATTGAGTTGGAACCTGAACCGATAATTGAGTCGGAACCTGAACCGATAATTGAGTCGGAACCCGAACCTGTAGCTGAGTCAGAAGGGGAAGAGCAAAAGAGTCAGAGTAAGATTTTCGGGATAGAAGCAGGGGAAATATCAGCGCCTGGTCGAAGTTTGTGGACTCTGAACCCAGAAGCGGATATCCGCACTTTAGGGGGACATTCTAACTCAGTGCGATCGGTTTCTTTCAGTGGAGATGGTAAAATGTTAGCGAGTGCGAGTGCTGACAAAACCATTAAACTTTGGAACCTCAGTAATGGAGAAGAGATCCGCACATTTGAGGGACATAAATCAGGAGTTAATGCAGTTGCTTTTAGTCCCGACGGTCAAATTATAGCCAGTGGTAGCCAAGATAAAACCATCAAACTTTGGGATATTAATACAGGAGAAGAAATCCAATCATTGGCGGGTCATAAAATGGCAGTTAATGCTATTACTTTTGCGCCGAATGGTGAAATTATCGCCAGTGGTGGTGGGGATAAAATCGTGAAATTATGGAACCGAGAAACTGGTTTAGAAACCCTAAATTTATCAGGACATAGACTAGCTATAACTGCTTTAGCAATCAGTCCGAATAGTGAAATTATCGCCAGTGGAAGTGGAGATAAAACCATTAAACTATGGCGGGTAACAACAGGGGAGGAAATCTTGACTATTGGGGGTGCAAAAACGGCGATTAATGCTCTGATGTTTAGTCCCGATGGTAAAATTTTAATTGCTGGGATTGATGATAAGACGGTGAAAGTGTGGCAATGGGAAACCGAGACAGAAATCCGCACAATTTCGGGTTATAATTGGCAAGTGGGAGCGATCGCCATTAGTCCTGATGGTCAAAATCTAGCCAGTGGTAGTGAAGACAATCAGATCAAAATTTGGTGTATCTAAGATTTACAAAATGTTAAAAAATTATCCCAATCCAGGGAAGATCTACTAAAATAGAGTAGGGAGTCCCAGTATAATAGCGGGCAGATTTATGGCTGAACTAACCTTAGAGTGGGTAGAAGAGGGAAGGTTGAATAGCACCAGCATTCGAGCCAACCAACCCAGCAAACATCCGGGAGTTTTCCGTATAGGTAGAGATGGGAGTCGCTGTGATTTAGTGTGCGTAGATCAGACGGTATCTGGTCTACATATCGAAATTTTTTTTAGTCCAGAGAATCACCAATTTTATCTACGATCGCTGCGGGAAAGTAACCCGCCAATTGTAGATGGTAAATTGCTACCTGTGGGTGAGGAACCCCTAAATAATGGCAGTCATATTCAGTTAGGAAATATAGATTTTAAAGTCACAGCGATCGCCGCTGGAACCCAGCCAGTGTCGGGAGGGTTAGAACTACCGCCACCACCACCGGAACCGCCGCCACCGCCGCCAGTTTCTCCGGTTAAGAAAGCATTACCCTGGTTGGGTGGAATAGTATTAATAATCGGCTTAGGATGGGGCGGCTTTTGGGTGTATAAATGGCAGGCTGCTGCACCGATCAGAAATGCGATCGCGGAGGCGGAACAAGCACGAAAACAGGGAGAAAGTTATCATCAACAGGGTAATATGGTAGCATCCCAGGAGTCTTATGAGACTTGTAAAACGGCATTAACCATAGAACCGACAACTACCGGGATGACACCTGTATTAAAATCCGAGTTAACAAGACTGTTAAAAAGTTGTGAGGATGGTCATGCTGCGGTGTTAATGAAACAGGCGAATAGTTTAGCGGAAGCGGGTTCTTGGCGGGGTGCGATCGATATGGCTTTACAGGTTCCCGAAAATACTTCTTCCTACTCGGAAGCGCAAAATTTCTTTAAGCAAGCATCTCAACGGATGGAGGAATTAGCGCAGGAACAATATCGCCAAGGTAATTATCAGCAGGCGGTAAAAATTGCTGAAGCTATCCCCGAAACGAGTCCGAACGCCGCGAGAGTTAAGCAAGAACTTTCCCAATGGGAACAGGAGTGGAATCGGAATGAGAATCACCTAGAAAATGCGAGACAGTCGTTGAATAGAGAGGCTTGGAGGGAGGCGATCGCCGAAACCGAAAGGGTAGCATTATTGGGGGAATCACCGCGACAAGATAGCGAATATTGGAAACAAAAAGTGCAACCAATTATCGATCGCGCTAATGATCAGAAACGGGAGGAAGAAAGACGCATTGCGGAACAACAGCGCCAAGAAAGGCTGAATGCGGAAGCAGCAGAAGCGAGGAGACTAGCGGAAGCCGCCAAGCGAGAAGCAGAAGCCGCCAAGCGAGAAGCAGAAGCCGCCAAACAAGAAGCGCAACGACAAACCAATCAGCCACAGCCACAGCCACAGCCACAGCCACAGCCACAGCCACAGCCACAGCCACAGCCACAGCCACAGCCACAGCCACAGCCGCAGCCGCAGCCACAGCCAGAACAAACCAATCAGCCACAGCCAGAACAAACCAATCAGCCACCCGCAACCACAGGAGATAAAGTTCCTCCATCTCCTCCACCAACACCATCAGCAATTCCTGAACAGGTAGAAGGTCCTCTGCTGTGGTAATAGGCTATATTAAAGTTAAGTTTTGGGGATTCGATTATGTCTTTAAAAACTGATAAAATCGCGACTAGAATACAGGAAATTCACAGATTTTTGGGGTTGAGAAGTGACCGAGACCCGGCTTATCTGGAAATTGCCAAAACCCTGGAACAGCTAGAGTCGGAGTTAAACAGCGGAAAACTGAGGGTTAAAATTGTTAGTAGTTCCCCGAAGATAGGCGAGGGTTTTTACAATCTATTAAGCGATCGCCCTAATTTGTTAGAATCCTATGAATGGGAAACTCAGGTAATCAGCCAAACCCAACCCCAGTTATCTCCAGAATTAATTATTGTTGATGGATTAAGCGGGTCAGAAATCCAGCGTTATCCTCTTTCGGAACATGAGATTATCCAAGTGGGTCGCCATCGTAGTTGTCGGGTAAAAATTGCCAATGAGTATCATTTGATTAGTAACAAACACGCGGAAATTAAACCCATTGTTAACGGTAATATTCGCGGCTGGGAAATTAACGATCTGAACAGTACCAATGGCAGTTTTATTAATAATGCACCCCTAGAAAATCATCATTTATTAAGTGCTAATGAATCGATTTTTTTGGGTTCTGCAATACCTATTACAGGCTGTATTTGTTTACATCTGCAAGCATCACAGCCAGTTAATCCATCAATGAACAATGGAGCCAGCGCCAAGGCGTTAACTGATGTGGATATACTATATATAATCATTGATGAGGAACAGCACATAGAGAGTCATAAATCGGCAATTCAGCAAGCAATTAAAAACCAAATAGAGCATATATTTATAATTTTAGATTATCAAAAATTTGGGGATATTTATAACAGTTTAAATGCCGAATATCCTGGAGTTGAGGTAATCGATTTATCAGGCAATTTGGCAGCAAATAATCCCGGAGATATTGAAGAAGAAGTTAAGCAGAAACTAGAGAAACATTATGATTTTTTAGAAAAACTGGCAGCCAATCAGGGGGAAAAATTATTATTAAAACGTTTCAGCCAAAATATTCTGGAAAAACTAGAGGCGATCGAACAGGTTTTAGAAGGAGAAATTGAGGCAATTAAACAGAATTGTCAACAAACGGAAGCACAGCTTAGTCTTTTACAGACTAATGATTTAAAAGATGATATGAAAAAGGCTTTAAAAAAAGCTGGAGATGAGAAAGACAAGTTTTTCCGAATGCTTAAAAATGACTTAAATCAATCAAAAAATAATTTATTAGATGAGTTTAGGAAAAGTAGTTTATTCTATAAAATCCAACAGTTTACTGATGATTTAAAATCCAGCGGAGTCCAGCGGAGCGCATATTTATATGTCCGACTACAAGCAGGAGATAATCCTAATGCTACGGGTCACTATCTGCACTTAAAAGCCATTCATGTTTGTCAAACAGAGTTGATAAAATGGTCTTCTGAAGAATGGCAAAGAATTGGTAATTTTTATGGCGGTGATGGTTTAAATGGGCTGCTAAAACGTATCTATGATATCCTGAACTTTGTGCCTAATTTATCATGGTCGGAATCCCTATTTCACCCCCCAGAAGATATAGATTTTAGAAGCATATTACAGGCTTCTGTGATTGAACCAACTTTTGAGAGTAGATATAAACAACCGAGTTTGTTCGGTTATTTATTTAAAAATCTGAAAGGTCAGGTAATATCTGGTGTGGGAACTATTATGCTGATGGGTAGTTTATTTATTCCAGCGGGTGGGGATGTCAAAGGTAGGATAGTGGCGATATTGTTACCTATTTTTATGGTGACTACGCTGATATCTTATCATCAAGATAAAACCGCGAAAATCCAAGATAATACTGAAAAACTCAAGAAAGATATGAATAGCTATTATCAATCTTTCATTAAAAATGTCAGCAATAATATTGTCCAAAATATGGGCTATGCTTTAGAACAGGAAGAAAGAAGAATTAGAGATGATTTAGAGGCGGTTAATGAGTGCTATAATGCTTATTTACTCAATCGCGAAAAACATCAATTAGAGTTGCGGATGCAAAAAGACCAATATCAATCGAGCCAACGTAATTTAGAAAAAGATTTGGCGGAAGTGCAAAAATTCAAGAGACTTTAGTTATTAGTCGGGGGAGATTTTCACACCTAAGCGAGTTAAGTCTAACGCATATCCCCCAGTGACTAAATAAACGGAATCAGCATGAGTCCCGACCAAGCGGACTAAACCCCCTAGGCGATCGCGAAAAAGGCGGCCCAAGGGATAAGGGGGAACCAACCCCCAACCGACCTCTTCAGCGACTAAAATCACAGGTCCAGTGACGGTTAATAAAACCTGTAATAACTCGGTAACCGCCTGTTCCCATTGTGATTCTTCCCAGTCCAATAAATTAGCCAACCAAGTCCCGAGAGAATCTACTAAAATACAATTATCCGCCGTGGCGACAGATGCTAAAGTAGTTGATAATGTGATAGGAACCTCTAAAGTTGTCCAATCGGAAGGGCGACGATCGCGATGTTTTTGAATGCGATCGCCCCATTCCGGATCGTGATCATCAAAACCAGATGTAGCTATATAAATCACCGACTTGCGGTAATTTCTAGCGTAATTTTCCGCCCAATTTTCCGCCCACTCACTCTTACCCGATCGCACCGGACCAGTTACTAAAATTAATCTTTCTGTATCAGTCATCCCAATTTTTTGCGAATTGTCAACAGTTACCAAAACCACAGGTCAGCCAACCATGTCTAAATGGAAACTAACAACCGAATTTACATTCGATAGCGCCCACTATATCAAAGATTACAACGGCCCCTGTGGTCGCCTCCATGGACACACCTATAAAGTGCGAGTAGAAGCCACATCAAACCAACTGCATTCCTCCGAATTTTGTCCCCACCCGGTGATGGTTGCCGACTTCCGCAGCCTGCGATGGGCCAAGAAAGATGTCAGCAAAGGCGGACTTGATCACGGTCTTCTCAATGAAATATTACCCCCAAACTACGAAACCACGGCCGAAATGATTGCCAAATTTATCTATGATGAAACCAAAAAGCGAGTCCCAGAGGGAGTACAGCTAAAAGTCATGGTTTCCGAAACAGCCAATTCCTGGGTTGAGTATGAAGACGAAACCTGATTTATCGAAAATTTTGGGTTTAAAACCCCGTCGTTCTACGACGGCTTTTCTTGGTTTTTAATGTAAGACTTCAGAACCTCTAATGGTGCGCCACCGATTGAAGATACAAAATAACTAGGCGACCATAAAGATTCTTTTCCGTAGGGTTTAGGGAATCTGGCTTGCCCATATCTACGACTGTCAACTCCTTTAAAAGCAAAAACTATGACAGAAATAGAGAGTTGAGGAGGGTATTCAACTAAGGTATGAATATGGTCTGACTCCCCATGAAATTCCAGGACTTGAAAATTCATTTTTTCAGCCACTTCTCGAAAAGACTTCAGGATTAACATCAGGCTCTCCACTGTCAAGATTTGGCTACGATACTTAGTCACACAGACCAAATGAATCTTTAAATCCGAAACAGACGCTCTTTTCGTCAAAGGCTTGACATCTACCAGACTCCTAGCTATAATTAATGCACGCCAATACAATTTGACAGTATGAAGCTAAGATATCGATATCGAATTTACCCAACAGACCAACAAAAGAGATTGATGTCTCAATTGTTCGGATGCTGTCGGGTAGTATTTAACGATGCCTTAGCATATTGTCAAGAACAATACCGTGCGGGTAACAAAAAGCCTAATATCAAGGAACTTTCTCAAAGACTTACAGAACTCAAAAAAACCGAGGAGAAAATCTGGTTGGGAGAAGTTTCTTCTATTCCCTTACAACAGTCTTTAAGAGATTTAGAGCAGGCTTACTCTAACTTTTTCAAATCCTGTAAAGGACAAAGAAAAGGCAAGAAAGTTAAACCTCCCAAGTTTAAAAAGCGTAAATCTAAGCAATCCGCTAGATTTATGGATAATGGTTTTAAAATCTACCTTAATTCCGATTACATTTACATCGCTAAAATTGGTGATATTAAAGTAGTCTGGAGTAGAGAGTTACCCACAAAACCTTCTAGTGCTACCTTAATCGAAGACAGTGCTGATAGGTATTTTGTCAGTTTTGTTGTTGAGTTTAATCCTCAACCCTTACCGGAAAACCAAAATTCTGTAGGAATTGATTTAGGAATCACTGATTTTGCCACATTAAGCAATGGTGAGAAAGTTAAATCTCCTAAGCCTTTAAAGAAACAACTAAAGCGTTTAAGAAGATTACAACGTAATTTATCAAGGAAACAGAAAGGCAGTCAAAGAAGGGAAGTTGCTAGAAAGAAATTAGCTAAACTTTACGCCAAGATTTCTGATATCAGAAACGATTTTCTTCAGAAATTGTCAACTCGGATTATTCGTGAAAACCAAACGATAGTCTTGGAAGATTTAAAGGTTTCAGGGATGATGAAAAACCGAAAACTATCCCGTGCTATTTCTGATTTGGGTTGGCGCAGTTTTAGAACAATGCTAGAAGTTAAATCTGTTATGTACGGGCGTGATTGTCGTGTCATTGATAGATGGATTCCCACTTCTCAAACCTGTTCTGGCTGCGGTTTTCGCGGTGGCAAAAAAGAATTAAATATGAGAGAGTGGACTTGTTTAAATTGTGGCACATCTCATGATAGAGATGTTAACGCTGCGATTAATATTAAGGTCGCCGGAGGGCATTTGGAGACTTTAAACGGATGTGGAGAGAGGGTCAGACTTTCTGTAAAGAAAGCACATCTCAATGAAGCGTCAACCCGTCCAGCATTTCAACAATTGTCAATCTTTGATTTGTTGAAATAGATGGAAAGCCCCGTTAGCGCACGCCGGGGCGGATGTCAAAATAGGCAAAGACCTTGGTTTTATCACATGAAAGTTCAATTTAATATTATCCGGCAAACTGCTTCAAGCGCGCCACAGGTGCAAAGTTATCAGTTAGATGTTGATCCAGCTACTACGATTTTAGATAGTCTAAATCGGATCAAATGGGAACTTGACGGCACTTTAGCTTTTCGCAAAAACTGCCGAAATACCATCTGTGGTAGTTGTTCAATGAGGATTAATGGTCGCGCCGCCCTAGCTTGTAAAGAAAATGTGGCCAGTGAAGTCAAACGCCTACAAGACATTGCTGCTGCTAATTCCAGTTATACAGGCGGCGATGAGATTCCTGTATTAACCATTGCGCCCATGGGTAATATGCCTGTAATCAAAGACCTAGTGGTGGATATGACCCAATTCTGGGATAACCTGGAAGCGGTGGAACCCTACGTTAGCACACAGGCGCGTAAAATTCCTGAGCGGGAGTTTCTCCAGACTCCTGAAGAAAGGGAAAGTTTGAATCAGAATGGCAATTGTATCCTCTGTGGCGCTTGTTATTCTGAATGCAATGCGAAGGAGGTTAACCCGACTTTTGTCGGTCCTCACGCCCTGGCTAAGGCTCAGAGAATGGTTGCTGATTCTCGTGACGCACGCACTGAGGAACGTTTAGAACAGTATAACCAGGATATTCAGGGAGTTTGGGGCTGTACCCGTTGCTACAACTGCAATACGGTTTGTCCCATGGAGGTGGCTCCTATGGATCAAATTGGTAAGATTAAGCATGAAATACTAGAACGTAAGCAGCCGTCTGATAGTCGTCCTGTGCGCCACCGTAAGGTTATGGTTGAACTGGTGAAGCAGGGCGGATGGGTTGATGAGCGTAAATTTGGCTTAATGGTGGTGGGTAACTACTTACGAGATGTCCAGGGTATTCTCAGTATTGGTCCTTTGGGGGTTCGGATGCTTTTACGGGGTAAGTTTCCGTTTAGTTTTGAGCCTTCTGAGGGAACTAAAACAGTGCGATCGCTCATTGAGTCTGTCCAAAGTTTGGAGAAGGAAAAGCCTTAATTTCTCTGAACAATTAGCAGATTAAGTTAGCAGATTAAGCTACTAGGGTGGGTTGAGCAGTCTCGCATAACCCGCCCTGATGGTGTTTATAAATTCGCCGAAATCAACTATTTTCTGTGGCTTTAGCTAGACGGTTAGCTAAATCGATGATATCCTCTCGACGCGCGATCGCCTCTACCCACTCGGAAGGTATTTGTTCAAAGCCATAATAAATCCCCCCTAGACCTCCTGTAACCGCGCCAGTCGTATCGGTATCAGACCCTAAATTAACTGCTGTTAGGACAGCTTCAGCATAGGAAGAACTGTTTAATAGACACCACAGAGATGCTTCTAAGGTATGAACTACATAACCATCAGAGGCGATCGCCTTTTCTGGTAAACTTTCAATTTCACCAGTCCACACTCGTTCAAACTCCGATAATTCCGACTTAAAGGGTGGTTTAGTATAAATAGCTTCAACCGCTTTCAGTCCCTCAATATAGGCGGTTTTGATATCCAGACCCTGTAATAAACCCACAGCAATACTAATGTAAATACCACAAGCAATTTGCGATCGCAGATGACCATGGGTAAGCCGAGAACAGTCGTGAACCCGTTTAATTAATTCCGCAAATTCCAGGGACTTATAACAATAAGCTAAAGGTAAAATTCGCATTAATGACCCATTACCATTATCACGAATATCTGTTCCTCCGGCTGCTATAGGTTCCACCCCTTCACGCAATCTACTAATCGCCCTGCGAGTAGCCCCACCTATATCAAACGCATTACCATAAGGTGTCCAGTAACCCTCATAAATCCACTTACAAAAAGCCTTAGCTATCTCATGCAAATTATAGCCATTACAGAGACTTTCAGCCAAACAAAAAGTCAGAGAACTATCATCAGACCAAGTTCCTGGGGGTTGATTGTAAGTACCATAGCCGACCATAGTTGTGATCGGGTTGTCTTGACAATCACTGCGGCTATAAAATTCTACCGTAACTCCCAGAGCATCGCCTACACAGACTCCCATTAAACCAGACAAAACCGGAGAATATTGCATCATTTTACCTCGGTTGACTTGCTAACTTTTTGCCTCAAATTTGCCAATTCTTCGGAAATTTCAAGGGTCGGGAAAATCGGATAATCAAACCTACGACATTCTGGGGGAAGACTGGCGACAGAGGCGGCGGTGCGTTCAGCAATGGCGGCTAAAGGCTCTGGCTGATTGACCAGTTTTCCGTCTTTCATGACCAACTGCAATAAGCCGATAGATGATGGATTAATACTCTCGCTTTCATCAATTAAACAGAGGCGATCGCCTTTCATTTTACCCCCTTCCATGAGTCGATAAATTTGCTTACGTCCCGGATAAGTCACCTTACTACTAGACTCTTTCATCACCGGAATACCATCAATTTCTACCAGCTTATAAACCCCATTAACCGGAGTTCCACTCACCAGTTTAGTCCCAATTCCGTAGCCATTAATAGGAGCCTCAGCCCCTTTTAAACGAGCAATTTCTACCTCGTCAATATCCCCACTAGCAAAAATTTCCACCTCCGGTAATAGCGATCGCACTTGCTTAGATAATTCTACCATATCTCCTGAGTCTAATCTTACCCCCTGCACCTTAATTTTACCAGCTTTGACCTGTTCAGCTAACCGTTGTGCTGCTTTCAGCGTGTCATAGGTATCAATTAACAAAGGTGCGCCGGGGAAATAATGGTGAAAAGCCTCAAAAGCCGCATCTTCATTTTCATCAATAGCAGCGATCGCCATTACCAAAGCATGAGCCATTGTCCCCCTTGGTTTTCTGCCTAATTTCAAAGCTGCCAACACATTAGAAGTACCATCAAAACCCGCCCCCAAAGCTGCTCGCGCCGCCCACAAAGATGCTTGGGGACTAAAAGCCCGACGAGTTCCAAATTCTAATAATTTGGCATCAGGTCCCGCTGCATCGCGCATTCTCGCTGCTTTCGTAGCAATTAAAGTTTGATAATTTATAGTATTTAACAAGTAGGTTTCTACAATTTGAGCTTGCCATAAAGGTGCTTCAATTCGCAAGATTGGTTCATTCGCAAATACCGCCGTACCTTCCGGTACAGCCCACACATTACCGCTAAATGTTCCTTCTGCTAACACCGACCAAAAGCGATGATTAACATTCCTGAAAATCCCCAAAGATTTCAGTTGTTCAATTTGAGATGAGTTAAATTTGAGGTTTTCTAAATAGTCTAATGCTTGGGTTAAACCCATAGCTATTAAGTAACCAAAGTTATCCGGTAACTTTCTGGTGAATAGTTCAAAACTGGCGGGTTTATCCTCAATTCCTTCCCCCACATAACAGGCTGTCATTGTTAATTGATACAGGTCTGTTAGTAAGCTATACTCATCAGGACTTAAAGACATAGCACGGTCTTCTGATGCAAAGTCCATGGGTTAGATACCTTGATATATATACTGTCTTTTCTAATTATATAGGAATTGGCGATGTACATCTAAACTACCCTCGCCCTATTCTCCCCCTATTCTCGCCCTATTTGAGACAGGGGTTGGGGTGAAGTGAGGGCGACAGATATCATGTAGGGGCGCGCCTCCGCTGTTAATTAGATATAACACCCAGAAGATTAATAAACCTAATAAACCCCCCCCTGTGCGGTGAGGGAAATGTACGGTGCATATAATAAATCCCAGAACCCCCCCAAAGATTAACCATTAATTAAGATTTGGTTAATTTTGGCTAAATTCCTGGTCAGAGCATTAAACCATGATAGAGTAATAAATATAAACTAGCATCTACAGAAGGTTAACCGCTAACTATCACACAATGAGTTAGGTTGAAAAAATTAATCATGGACGCTTGTATTGAAGATTGCACCCCTCCGTCTGCATCGGTATTTTCACATACACATTTGCGCTTAGAGTCTACCCTACAAGAATTGTCTCTGTATGACTTTCAAGTAGATCTAGATCAAGCGGGAATGGTATTGGCTAAAATGTTTGAAACTAACCCCACCCTACCCGGAGTTATTTTAAACCATGATTGCCAGTTTATTGGTATGATTTCCCGGCGGCGTTTTTTGGAGTATCTCAGTCGTCCTTATGGTCGGGAACTGTTTTTACCTAGGTCTATTCGAGCCCTCTATAAATTTTCTCAGGTGGACTTATTAATCCTTCCCGGAAATACTCTGATAGTTGATGCAGCACGGCTGGCTATTATGCGATCGCCTGAACAAATTTATGAACCCATTATTGTGCAAATTTCCGACAGTGATTATCGCCTGTTAGATACCCAACAGCTCTTAATTGTTCAGTCTTATATTCATCAACTAGCCACAGAATTATTACAAGCACAAACCCAGGGGCAATTAAGGCAAACTGAAAAGTTAGCGAGTCTAGGTAAAATGGTGGCGGGAGTAGCTCACGAAATCCGTAATCCTGTAGGCTGCATTGTCGGCAATACTCACTGTTTAACTCAGTATTATGAAGATATAATGCAGTTAATTAACGCCTATGAACAGGAATTAATTACTCCCCGATCAACTATTGAAGAGTTAAAAGAAGATATTGATTGGGAATTCCTCAAAACTGATGGCTTGGAAATGCTCAAAAGCATTCAAGTTTCGGCGGAACAGTTGAACCACCTAGTCAACAGTTTACGCACCTTTTCCCACATGGATAATAGACAGAGGCGGGAAATGGATATTCATGAATGTTTAGATAGTACCCTAATCATCTTAAAAAACCGCCTAAAAGTCGGGATTGAGGTCATTAAAAATTATGGGAATTTACCTAAATTTTCGGGTTATTCTGGGCTGCTCAGTCAGGTATTTATGAATCTGTTAGCTAATGCCATAGATGCTTTAGAAGAGACAGCTAATCATCACCCAAATGCTGCCAAAATCTGGATTTCTACCCATGTAGCTGATAGTTGTCCTTCCCAATTGCGATCGCTGATAATTCCCCCCCCAAATTACCTAGAATATTCCCAAAATACCCAAGCATCAGAAGCCGCCCCAACCCCACAGACCCAATATATTGTCATTCGGATTACCGACAATGGCCCCGGTATCCCCAAGGAAATCCAAAACCGCATTTTTGATAACTTTTTCACTACCAAGTCTGCCGAAAAAGGCACAGGTTTAGGACTCGCAATTAGTCATGAAATTATTTACGAGAAACATAGTGGTTGTTTGCATCTCCTTTCCACCAACGGAGTCGGCACCGAATTTGAGATAGTCTTGCCTTTGATTTAGGAGATTATTTCTAGGAGTATGATATAATCAGACTAAGCCGGTCTTCCCACCCACATACATCGGCGGTAAAGACTAGGCAAATTCCCCTAATAGCCTGATTAACCGGACTGGTGGTTGATTTTCACACAACCGGGAAAACTTAACTTAAAATAGCAGTATGGCAAATTAATCAGCCGATAGATAGGAAGCGGTCAATATGCGAAGACGAGAACTTTTAACTTTTGGCGCTCAACTGTGCGCCGCCACGATCGCCACATTAGGAAGCCACGGTTGGATCGCCAGAAGTGTCGCCACCACCCCTAACCCCAAAAGGTTAATCGTGCTATTTTTGCGCGGAGGAATTGACGGATTAAACGTAGTTGTCCCCTATGGTGACAGCGACTATTATCAGGCTAGACCAGCGATCGCCATTCCCCGACCCCAACAGGAAGGGGGCGCAATTCAGCTAGACCAAAACTTCGGCTTACACCCCAGCCTAAACTCCCTGCTTCCGCTATGGAACCAAGGAAGTTTAGCTTTTGTTCACGCCTGCGGTTCTCCTGACCCCACCCGGTCTCACTTTGAGGCTCAACACTATATGGAAGTCGGAACACCAGGAAATAAAAGAACCCCCGACGGTTGGATGAACCGCCTACTGGGCTTGTTACCAGGACAAAACCCCGTAGATGCGGTTAGTGTCGGTCAGTCGATATCTGCCATTCTATCAGGTTCTCAGCCAGTTAGCAATATCTCCCTAGGTCGCAATGCCTCCCGCCAAATGCCCATAGATCGCGATCAGGTGCGAGCCACCTTTGACCGACTATATGCCAATAATGACCCCCTCAGCGTCGCTTATCAGGAAGGTAGAAGCGCCCGCGATCAACTGATTAGGGAATTAGAGGCGGAAATGGTCGCCGCTAATAATGGTGCGCCTCTACCGGCTGGTTTAGCTGGGAATGCTCAACAATTAGCCACTTTGGTAGTGCGTGACCCACAGATTAGATTAGCATTTCTCGATGTTGGGGGATGGGATACCCATGTTAACCAGGGTTCAAGTCGGGGGTTAATGGCCAACCGTCTGGAAAGGTTAGGGGAGGGCTTGGTGGCGCTAGTGGATAGGCTTGGTTCGGTTTATAGCAATACCACTATTGTGGTGATGTCAGAATTTGGTCGCACAGTGCGCGAAAATGGCAATGGCGGCACTGATCACGGACGTGGTAATGTTTTATGGGTTTTGGGTGGTTCCGTGCGTGGTGGTCGCGTTTATGGGCGCTGGCCAGGTTTGTCTGACTCGGAGTTATACGAGGGACGGGATCTGGCTGTGACGACGGATTTTCGAGATGTGATTAGCCCGATTTTAACTTCTCAGTTTGGGTTAAGCGCTTCTCACCTGGAGCAGGTATTTCCCGGATACCGCCCCACTGGTAACTTTTCTGAGATTGTTTAATTGATGGAGGTTGTCCGGTGTGGGTTGTTCCCGGTCAACTAACTTATTAACTATCAATCATCAATTGATTAATTGGGCATAATATCTCATGGGATTAACAGAAGAAAATCATGATCAAATTAAACGAGTTGCCATTGTGGGTGGCACTCATGGCAATGAATGGACGGGAATTTATTTGATTAAGAAATTTGAGCGATCGCCTGAATTATTGCGGCGTTCTAATTTTGAGACTTTCACACTATTAGCTAATCCCCGCGCCTGGGAAATTAACCGCCGCTATGTTGATCGTGATTTAAACCGCTCTTTTGGGCGGCAAGATTTAGAAAACACCAATTCTGATATTTATGAAATTCAGCGATCGCAATGGATAGCCAGCCAGTGGGGACCCCAAAGCCCATCTCCTATTGATACCATCATTGATTTACACAGCAGCACCGCCCACATGGGATTAACCTTAATTTGGGTGAAAAATAATGCTTTTAATCGCCAAATTAGCGCCTATTTAAAAGGCATTTTTCCCGAAATAAATATCTACAGTTGGATAGAATCTGAATCCCAACCGGAAAACCCCTCCCTGAAATCTTTGTGTAATTACGGATTTTCCATCGAAGTCGGACCCATTGCGCCAGGGATGTTAGATGCGGCATTATTCCTGAAAGCGGAAAAGGTTATTTATGCTCTTTTAGACTACATAGAAAAGTATAATCGCGGGGAAATTATGGAGAGCGATCGCACTCTGACCATATACCAGTATATCAAACAGATAGACTATCCCCGCACGGCGACGGGGGAACTCGCCGCCATGATTCACCCACAACTACAGGGGAGGGATTATCAACAGCTAAACCCCGGCGATCCGATGTTTTTACAGTTTGACGGAACCACGATTTATTATCAGGGAGAAAGCCCCGTCTGGCCGATTTTTATCAATGAGGCAGCCTACTACGAAAAAGCGATCGCCATGATTTTCACCGAACCCCAAACCATCGAAATCTACGAATAATTGATAATTGTAGGGGCGCGCCTCCGCCGTCAATAATCCATCCCCACCCGGGTTTTGGTAAACCCGCCCCACCGTCGATAATTAATTGTAGGGGCGCGCCTCCGCCGTCAATAATCCATCCCCACCCGGGTTTTAATAAACCCGCCCCACCGCCGTCAATAATCCATCCCCACCCGGGTTTTGGTAAACCCGCCCCACCGCCGATAATTAATTGTAGGGGCGGGTTCTGCGGTCAATCATCCATCCCCACCCGGGTTTGAATAAACCCGCCCCACCGCCGATAATTAGCCCATAATTAATTGTAGGGGCGGGTTCTGCGGTCAATCATCCATCCCCACCCGGGTTTGAATAAACCCGCCCCACCGCCGATAATTAATTGTAGGGGCGGGTTCTGCGGTCAATCATCCATCCCCACCCGGGTTTGAATAAACCCGCCCCACCGCGGTCAATCATCCATCCCCACCCGGGTTTTAATAAACCCGCCCCACCGCCGTCAATCATCCATCCCCACCCGGGTTTTAATAAACCCGCCCCACCGCCGTCAATCATCCATCCCCACCCGGGTTTTAATAAACCCGCCCCACCGCCGTCAATCATCCATCCCCACCTGGGTTTTGGTAAACCCGCCCCACCGCCCATAATTAATTGTAGGCGTGGTGCGTCAGATGAATAAAATTTGCCGTTCACCCGATAGGTTATCCTTCTGACGCACCCTACGAGTCACGGGGAGCAGTTAATACATCCCAAGCTGCTTGAGCCGCTTTCCAGATGCGATTACTCCACTCATTCATCTCCTCAAGCACTCCTTTCCAGTTTTTCTCAGCTTCCGATTCAATGGTTTTCACCGACATTTCCATCTGTTCTTTGGTGACACCTTGGAAGCGCTCCAGAGTAGTCCTAGCATTACGCACAGAGCGAATATAAGCCTCCCTGGAGAAATCCCCCGCCGCCTGCATTTCCGAGATAGCCAGCCGTCGGATAGCATCCATTAGTTCCTGGGTTTCCTTTTGGACTTCATCGAGACTGGGCGGACTGGGGGTAGTGTCATCTTGGGGAACTAGGCTGCTGTCTTGATTTTGTTCCACAATAGCCGAGTCCTTGGGTGAATTTTCTTCAGTCATAGTTGATTTCTCCCGATTGATATAGTGATATGTTATCGCGCCGGACCAATTAATCGGGGTCGATCCTCATCAGGGGTTGTCCGTATTCAACAGGTGCGCCATTGGTTACCAAAATTTCCATAATTTGACCAGAAACCTCCGCCTCGATTTCATTCATCAGCTTCATGGCTTCGATAATACAGACAGTTTGACCGCTAGTGATCCGATCGCCATTATCCACAAATGGGGGCTCATCAGGAGCCGGAGAACGGTAAAAAGTTCCCACCATGGGCGATGTTACCTCTACCCATTTAGCGTCAACCGGACTAGGAACCTTTCCTGTGGCGGCAGTAGTCTGGGTGCTGCTGGCCGTTGATTCTGATAAGCGATCGCCAGCAGAAACCGTCCCTGGAGGCGACACCAACTCCGCACTAGGAAACCCACCACTGAGGGCGACATCAACAGAAGATAGCGGGCGATCGATAGAACTGCCACCTTTGCGTACCATCAACTCAAAATCACTACTTTTGAGCGTCAGTTCCGAAATATTAGTTTTATCGATGTCAGCCAGCAGTTCTCGAAGCTGGTTGAGATCTAGTTGCACAGTTGGTATATCTCCCTAAAAACAATATGGTTTAAAATTACGGGCGATCGCCCACATCATCTTACCCAGCAATTGGGTTAACACTGGAAATATTAATCGCGACCCTGATAACTATCGTTGCGGGTATCAATGCGAATGCGCTCACCCACAGAAATAAACAGAGGAACCATCACAGTTGCGCCTGTTTGTAGGGTAGCTGGTTTCGTTCCACCCGTCGCGGTATCGCCTTTAACTCCCGGATCTGTTTCCGTCACTTCTAGGCTGACGGAGTTGGGAAGTTCCACCTCTAGGACTTGGTCATTCCAGTAGAGTACATTAACCTCCATACCTTCGATCAGGTATTTAACCCCATTACCAATCTGATCAGGAGTTAGGTGGGCTTCCTCGAAGGTGTCCATGTCCATGAACACATAATCATCACCATCTTTATAGGTGTGTTGCATGGTCTTTTTCTCCAGGTTAGCCTGGGGAACCGTCTCCCCAGCCCGGAATGTCCGTTCCATGACGTTACCCGTCTGTGCGTTTTTTAGTTTGGTACGGACAAAGGCGGAACCCTTTCCTGGCTTAACGTGGAGGAATTCTACCACCCGCCACACAGTTCCGTCTAATTCAATACTGACACCTGTGCGAAAATCGTTACTCGAAATCATGGGAGCATCTTCACCTGGGCTGAACAATCGGGATTTATTTTACCCTAATCGGTACTTATCGATGGGATTCGGTGAGAGTTCTTAACAATTCTGCTAAAATCGGAAAAATTTTCCCCAAGTCCTGAAAACTCCCCACTACCATGCCAGATTTTGTCCTTGATGTCAAAAGCCTACAGGTTCAGTTTAAATCTGACCAGAGAACCACAAGCGCCGTCGATCAGATCTCCTTTCAGGTCAAACCCGGACAGACCCTAGGAATTGTCGGGGAGTCCGGGTCAGGAAAATCTGTCACGTCTTTAGCAATTATGGGGTTGCTGTCCCCGGCTACATCTCAAGTGGGGGGAGAAATCTGGTTTTGGCCAGGAAACCCCAAGGCGGATGAAGCTGAAGCTAATAGCAAAGATTATAGCACAGCAGCGATAGATTTACTACAACTACCAGAATCGCAAAAGCAGCAATTTCGCGGCGGTGAAATCTCTATGATATTTCAGGAACCGATGAGTTCCCTTAACCCGGTTTATACGATTGGTTTTCAATTGATTGAAGCTATCCGCCAGCATCAGGATATTACCCCCCGCGAAGGATTATGGAAGGCGGCGAGTTTATTGCAGGAAGTGAAGCTATTACCTAGTGATGAGCAAATCCTTGAGCAACTACAGTTAGAAACTCCTCCGAATGATGATATTAATAAACCGCCCTCACAGCGGGAATGGCAAACTCGGGTAAATGACCAAAAACGAGCATTTCTCGATCGCTATCCTCACGAACTCTCTGGGGGTCAACTGCAACGGGTCATGATTGCGATGGCTATTTCCTGCAATCCGACATTATTGATTGCTGATGAACCGACGACGGCTTTAGATGTAACAGTACAAGCGACTATTTTAGACCTGCTGCGAGAATTGCGCGATCGCCGAGGAATGTCGATGATTTTCATTACCCACGATTTCGGAGTTATCGCGGAAATTGCCGATACAGTAGCGGTCATGTATCAGGGTAAAATCGTCGAATTAAACCAGATTAATCAACTGTTCACTAACCCCCAACATCCCTACACCAAGGGATTGCTGGCTTGTCGTCCCACCTTACAAACCCGACGGGGGGCAAAACTTCCCACCATTGCGGATTTTATGGAAGTTGTCACTACGGAAACTGGCACAGAAATTAGGGTGATTGACCATCAAGAAAACATCCCCGATGATACCCTAGAGACGGTCGCCAAGGTTCCAGAAAACCCGGATGATTCCCCGTTGTTATCGGTGGAAAATTTGCGAGTAGCATTCAAAATTCCTGGGGTTTTAGGAGGTACTCAAAGGCTATTTATGGCAGTTAATGATGTATCTTTTGATGTATTCCCGGGAGAAACATTAGGATTAGTGGGAGAGTCTGGCTGCGGTAAAAGTACGCTATCTAGGGCGATTTTACAACTGATTCTCCCCTATAGCGGTCGGGTGATTTTTGCGGGGGAAGATATTACGAATTATCAGCCTTCGGGTTCTTGGATGAATCGTTTAAAAGACTATCGCCAGCACCGGGAATTTCAGCAAAAAATGAAGTGGGTGCGGCGGGAGATGCAAATTGTGTTCCAAGACCCGTTTAGTTCCCTTGACCCCCGTTTAACCATTGGGGATGCGGTGATGGAACCTCTGTTAATTCACTCAGTAGGTAACTATAAACACAGACGCGATCGCACTGCTTATTTATTAGAAAGAGTCGGACTTAACCCGGACTTTATGAGACGCTATCCCCACGAATTTTCGGGAGGACAAAGACAACGGATTTGTATTGCTAGGTCTCTGGCTTTAAACCCGAAATTTATCATCTGTGACGAGTCGGTGTCAGCTTTGGATGTTTCTGTACAAGCCCAGGTGTTAAACCTGCTGAAGGAGCTACAAAGGGAGTTTGAGCTAACATATATCTTTATCTCCCATGATTTGAGTGTGGTTAAATTCATGAGCGATCGCATCATAGTCATGAACCAAGGCAAAATCGAGGAAATCGGCGACTCAGAGGAGATTTATCGCTATCCTCAACAGGAATATACCCGCCGACTAATCGCCTCAATTCCCACGGGAGATATCCAACGAATTGCCAGTTAATTATAATAGGTTGAACCCAGAACTTTAGTCATCAATGAAACTCATACTTTATAGTAAACCTGGCTGTCATTTGTGCGAAAACCTCCAGGAGAAACTCGAAGAAATTCAAGCAGATAGCAATAGTCCCTGTCAGTTTGACCTGGAAATTCGGGACATCACCACCCGACCAGACTGGTATGAAATCTATCAATATGAAGTCCCAGTCCTGTATAAATGTGGCGATCGCAGCCTGACCGAAGAACCCATCCCCAGACCATCTCCCCGTATTTCCGCCTACCAGTTGGAACAAATCCTACAAAAATATTGCTAAAACATTTAGATTAACAACAATCATTAAATTGTGAGGAGTTTGACCAGTGAAACTCAAAGATTTACTCAACCCCAACTTATTACCCCCAGAGTATCACCCCGCCTTAGACATGGAAATCACAGGCTTGGCGACTAACTCCCACGCCTGTAAGCCGGGGGATCTGTTTTTAGGAATGCCGGGAACAAGAGTTGATGGGGGGGATTTTTGGCCAAGTGCGATCGCCTCCGGTGCCGTAGCTGCCATAGTTTCCCAGTCCGCCGCCAGCAACACCCCACCAGAGACAGACTCTGATACCATTCCCTGTGTCATTCCCGCCGCCGACATGACCAAAGCCTGCGCTGAGATAGCCACAGCATTTTATAACCATCCCGCCCAAACCCTTAAATTAGTAGGGGTGACGGGAACTAATGGCAAAACCACCACCACCCACCTGATCGAATTTCTCCTAACCAACGTTGACAAACCTACAGCGTTACTGGGAACCCTTTACACCCGTTGGCCGGGGTTTCAAGAAGTCGCGGTTCATACTACCCCCTTTGCGGTGGAACTTCAACACCAATTAGCTGACGCAGTAGGCGCAGGCTGCCAGTTTGGGGTGATGGAAGTTAGTTCCCATGCCTTACACCAGGGCCGGGTTTTGGGCTGTCCGTTTCAGGTGGCAGTATTTACTAATTTGACTCAGGACCACCTAGACTATCATCCCACCATGGATGATTACTTTGAGGCGAAAGCCTTGCTATTTAGTGATGATTATCTCCAGGGTAAGGCGATTATTAATGCTGATGATGACTATGGTAAAAAGTTGATGGCACGGTTGGGGGGCGATCGCGTTTGGAGTTATAGCGTCAGTGACCCTAGCGCCGATATATGGGCAGATAGCCTCGTTTATCAACCCACAGGTATTCAGGGAGTTCTCCATACCCCCATGGGATCGGCTTCCTTTTCCCTACCCTTAGTCGGTCAATATAACCTCTCTAACCTATTGGCAGCCTTGGGGGCGGGTTTAGCTCTCGGTTTGGATTTGTCGGCTATGGTGGACTGTCTACCAGCCTTTGGCGGCGTTCCTGGTCGCATGGAAAGGGTGCAGATTTCCCCAGAGCAGAATATTACGGTGATTGTTGATTATGCCCATACTCCTGATAGTTTGGAAAATTTACTGAAAGCCTCCCGTCCGTTTATTCCGGGTCGGATGATTTGCGTGTTTGGCTGTGGGGGCGATCGCGATCGCACTAAACGCCCGAAAATGGGTAAGATTGCGGCGGATTTATCCGATTTAGCGGTAGTCACATCCGATAATCCCCGCACCGAAGATCCTGACCGCATTTTGCAGGATGTTCTCGCCGGAATCCCTGATCATGTTAAACCTATAGTAATTGGCGATCGGGCTAAAGCTATTCGCACCGCTATCGACGAGGCTCAACCCGGCGATGGTGTCTTAATTGCTGGGAAAGGTCACGAAGATTATCAAATTCTGGGCACGGAAAAAGTCCATTTTGATGACCGCGAACAAGCGCGAGATGCCTTAAAAAATAAGTATTCTTAACTTGACTTCTGGTGCGTCAGTCTTTCCCCCTCATCTGTTCATGATTATTCAGGGGTTCTGACGCACCCTACCCAACGACATAATCACAATCACCTTTAATAAAATACTGTTGCTATTAAAAACCTAACTTCTCAATCTGTTGTCTGGCATAATTTTCCGGTTCACTGGGGTCGAAAGTATCAAATTTTAATGATTCAAATCGGAGGGTGATAGTAGGGGGTTGCTGACCTAATTGTTTTGCCATTTGGCGTGCGAGTCCGGTTAGAAAAATATCGGCGGCGATCGCCTCATGATTAAGGCTTCCCATGGGAACATATCCCCAACGCTCAAATTGTGACGTAATCCAGTAGGAAAAACTTTTCCAAGGGTAAGGGTCAAAATCAATGCGATCGGGAATATTGAGAGATTCACCTAAGCGGTTGACAAACTGTCCGGTCATCACCTGTCGCAGAGTATCTTCTGGCGCATCCAGATATTGTAACTGTGCTAGTCGCCGCGCTACATCTATACGATTCTGGCTTTGGCTCGCATAATAGGAACCCTCAATAATCGCTTTATTTATAGCCCGAAATGTGTTAGGATGACGCTCGATCCATTCCTGAGAAGTAGTGAAAGAACAGCAGGGATGACCCGGCCACAAGTCCCTAGTTAAAATATGAATAAAACCCAGACCTTGATTAACTGCCATTTGGTTAAAAGGTTCAGGAGCCACCATAGCATCAATTTCCCCACTTCTTAACCTGTTCACCATATTGGGCGGCGGTGTAACCACTAATTCGACATCCCGATCTGGGTGAACTTTGCTATTAGCTAGATAATACCTGAGTAGAAGATTGTGCATTGAGTGAGTGAAAGGAATAGCAATCCTAAATCCTTTCAAATCTTCGGCGGTTTTGACTTTTTCTCGATGTTTGATGGCTACTGTAATCGCACTACCATTGATGTTTTCAATACTAGCAAGTCTGATGGGAAATCGACGAGACTCTAACCCTAAACTAATGGCGATCGGCATCGGGGATAGCATATGATAAGCGTCAAGTTCTCCTGAGATCGCACTTTCTCGGATTTGCTCCCAGTTATTCATTTTCACAAGTTCTACATCTAAACCATATTTTTCATAGAGGTTTAAAGATTCACAAATCAGAATAGGCGTAGCACAGGCGATCGGCAAAAAACCAATTCTTAGCTGAGTTTTTTCTAGGATAACACCCGATAAATTCCCTTGAGAGTTGGGGTCGGGAGATGCCGCACAATTGCTCAGAATTCCTAAAGCCGATGTACCTGCTAATCCTAACAAAAACTGTCGCCGTCTTATCGAGTGTTTAGACAACATTCGGGGATGATTTAACCCCTTAGTTACCGCGTAGCTGAGATTTACCGATAAATCCCCACTGTCCGAATTACCATCATGAAATCGACCACATTTATAGCATATTTGTGGGATTTTGTCAACTGATTTACTGGATTTATTCGTAGTTTTCATGATGAATTTACCGTAAATTAATTAGAGATTCATTAAGTCGTTGAGTATTTGCTCTTAACAAGGCAATACTGTCCGCATTTTGACGAGCCACCTGATTAAGACTATTCATCGCTTCGCTGACCTGCTGTAGAGCCAGTAATTGCTGTTCTGCGGTTCTCGCAATAGTTTGATTGTTGAGATAAACCTGATGAAATGCTTGAGATACACCCGCAAAAGAACTCGACATATTGTGAGCAGATTTCACACTTTCACTAACGCTTAATTTGCCTGATTCTGTGACTTTTACCGTAGTGTTAATGGCATTTTGAATATCCAAAACCAGAGTATTAATTTCTGCCGCTGACTGTTTACTGCGATCGGCTAATTTACGGATTTCTAACGCCACCACCCCAAAACCCAACCCCTGTTGTCCCGCGCGCACCGCTTCCACAGAAGCATTTAAGGCTAGTAAATTGGTTTGATAAGCTAGGTTACTAACTGACCGAGCAATATTGTTAATTTGCAGGGATTTCTCACTTAATTCGAGGCTACGATTAGCGATCGCTTCCACTGTTTGACGCAGCAGTTCCATTCTATCTAAAGTTTGTTGAACTGCGTCACTGCCTTTTTCCGACAAACCCAAAGCGCGATGAGCTTCATCAGTGGCAATTTTCGCCTGTTCTGTAGAATTCTGTACTGCCGCATTTAACTCATCAATGGTCGTAGTAGTTTGATTAACTGAAGTCGCCTGAACTCCTAAGCTGCGTTCCTGTTCTTCTAAGGCGCTAGTAATTTCTAAGGAAGAGTTAGAAATTTGCGCCGTTTCTCGGTCAATAGTAGCCGAAATTCCCAAGCCAATACTCAGGACAACTACCGCACAAATGGCTGTACTGCCAAATATTAAAATTGTCAGCCACCTTAACAGGTTAATTTGCCGATTTTGTTGGTTATTAAGTTGCTGTCGCTTGGTCGCTTCAAAACCTCTCACCAATTGTTCTAACTGGTCTGTAATGGCTTGACCTTCCGCTTTTTGTAAGACCTCAGTCACTTTTTCTGGTCTCCCTAATTGCACGTAGGAAATCAAGCGGCGATCGAACTCATTAACCTGATCACCAATAGCAATGATCCGATCTAATGTTTGGCGCTGTTCCGTTTCTTGAATTCTGCTACGCAAATTTTCCGATTGTTCATAAAAGAGGGTATCCCATTCTTCGTACTCCTCCAATTCTCTGGAGTCCCTACCTAAAATATACCCCCTAGCCGCCCGCTGCATTGCTACAATACTAAATGCTAGATTATTAACCTCTTCAATTTCCCCATAAATTTGATCCACATTTTTAACTTGTTGTTGCACCGGCTGAACACCGATAAAATAGACCAAGCCAGCAACTATTAAAAATAGGATTAACGGAATCAGATAACCTTTAAAAATTCTTTGGCGCAGGCTACCTTGTTGGAAAGAAAATAGACTCCAAATGCCTTTCAGCATGACTTAATTACCCCATTAATAAATAGATGAAATGCTTGGGGAGGATTTCCGATGCCTTACTTTCAGTTTCTGAATTACAGCTAACCGTAATTCAATAGATTTTTACCTAACTAGGTTTAGTTGGTTTCAGTAGTAGTGATGCGACTAAAGCCGCCGTCCCTCCTATTAGTCCTAAAATTAACCAAACACCGAGGCGACGACCTTTTTGAAAGGCGATCGCCGCTGCTACCCCTCCAATCAAACAGTGGCCACTCAGCAACAAATAAAGATTGGGGTCAATGGGAAAATCTGACATAGAACTTGTTAATTACAAAGCAACCAGGGGGATTTCGATTAAACTGGTCGCCATTATATAACACCTGTTGATATTTGGTGGATATATCTTAATAAATCTAGGCTGACATAACCACTATTTAAGGCTGTACCGGCGATCGCTTCACAGGAAAGATCCGGTTCCCCCAAATGATTGATTACCAAGGAAGCACCTAAAAAATCTTCGTTTTTTGTATAATTATTTACAGTAATAATCGTCGTTAACCCCATGGCTCGCGCCGCCAGTAACCCCTGTCGGGAATCTTCGATCGCCACACAATCGTTAGCGGTCAACCCCAATTTTTCTAATACATAATTGTAGATATCTGGCGCGGGTTTTTTGTGGGGGACAATATCTCCGGCCGCAATTACTTCAAACCAATGGGGGTTTAAGGTTTCTTCCAAAAGTGCGATCGCATTAGGAAAAGCGCTCGTAGTAGCGATCGCCAATCTCACCCCCTCCCCCAGCGCCTCCGTGATTAATCGCTTCACCCCAGGACGCAGGGGAATATCTCCCGTCGCTAATAACTCCCGATAATGGCGAGTTTTAGCTTCGTGAAGATCCGCAATCCACTCATCCAAATTATTGGGGAATTGACCATCAGGATGGTAGCGTTTGATATAATAATCTATACGCTCCTTACCCCCCGAAACCGTCAATAATTCCCCATATAATTCAATAGACCAATACCAATCTAAACCCGCTTCAGCAAATGTTTGATTAAAGGCTAATCTGTGACCATCCCTTTCCGTTTCAGCCAGGGTCCCATCCACATCAAAAATAATTGCTTTTAGATGACTCATTGGTGCTAAAGTTGCGGTTTGACAATTTTTTGAGGAATTTCTGGACAGCGATCGCTCCCTTTCAGATCATACCCCTGTTGTTTCAGTTCATCCACAAAATGAGTCGGATCAGCCTCTACTTCTGGGCGGTTTTGGGTGTCCGCCGTCGGATTAGCCTGTTGTTGCTTTCGCAGATGTTTTAGTTTAGCTTTTCTGCCCATTTTTAACCGAGTATCTATGTTAACTATGATTGGTCAGTTTTCGAGCCCGTAATTCTTTCGCGATCGCCTTCAAAAAATCTATCCAAATCAATCGCCTCATCCCCTTTATCTTCCCACAGATTCAGCATTGACCCCAATTGTAGCCAAATCAATAAAGCCGTAGGAAAAACCACAATAGCCCCCCCCACAGTAGCCAACCAGTAAATCGGAATAAACACCAGCAAACTCGAAGATACAGCCACAAACACACAAACCGACATAGCTACATAAGCCACCTTAGCATTAGGAGTTTTATAGTTAATCCTATTTTTCCGGTCAGCCTGTCGCCAAACTGCCACCTGATATTCTAACATATCCTTAAAAATTAGACCCAAGATAATCGAGAATATTGTAGACGCAATCACCACAATATAAATGGGCTCAACCACCAAATTTTCCGAGTTCATAGCCTTATTCAAATTCCCCAAATAACAGCCAGACTGTAGTATAATATAAAACGTAACTTTTAGCAATTTAGCTTTTATTCAGGAGCGATCGCCCCTAAAGTTTCCCGTTGTGGTTGAGACACGAAAATATTACCCTGATCATCAATTTCCAAAGGAGTATCAGGAAAATCACTTTTAGTTAAACGTCGCATTAACCCCACAGTCCGCAAAGAATTATCCAGAGACGGAATCCCTTGGCCATCAAGATGAACCGGAATAATTCTACCCTCCACAAAATTACCCATCACATCAAGTTGAGTTTCCAAAACCAGAGAATATCCCAATTCCGCCCGAGTTGATAAAGTGCGATATCCCAAAAAATTACCCAAAGAATAAGCAATCAACTTACCATTATATAATTCCAAAGCCCTCGGCACATGGGGGCCATGCCCTAACACCAAATCCGCCCCAGCATCAATCATTGTGCGTGCAAATAATACCTTATTACCCCGATTTTCCCCATAAAAATATTCCGTTTTATTCTGAATGCGTAAAGCCCTAGTACCTTCCGCCCCCGCGTGTACAGAAACCACCACAATATCCGCATTGTCCGCCGCTTCCTTAATCAAGGCTTGCGACGCTTCCAAATCATTCATATTATTATGATAATTAAAATAACTAAAGCCTATAAATGCCACATTTATACCCCTAACTTCATGATAGACAATCTGACCTTTTTTGCCGACCGCCTTCATTCCCGCTTTTTCAATATTAGCGATCGTATCTTTAAACCCAGCTTCAAAAAAATCAAACGAGTGATTATTAGCCACACTCAAAATATCAAATCCAGCCTCCCTTAAAAGTGCCGCATATTCCGGCGGAGTCCGAAACGCAAACACCATACCACGACCCACATTTTTAGCGCTATTAGGATAGTTAGTTAGGGTACTTTCAAAATTACCAAAGACTATATCAGCATCTTGTAAAGCTGGTTTAACTCCTGCAAATAATACCTGCTTGTTGGGATGTAATTTATTGTAAGGATAATTCGTTCCCGGAATAATATCACCCACCGATTTAATCGTAATCCGCATATCAGGATCAATGGGATTCCGTAGTGATGAAATAGTCAACTCAGATATATTTCGGAGCTGTTCAATAGTCGCCTGAGTCACCGATGGATCAACCTTCGGAGGATTTTCAGCATTAGATCCAAATGAGAAATTAGGTAATTGGGGGAGTTGTTCCAGCACCGCTTGAGAAGCCGTAGCAAAAGTGGGTGGGATAGTTGCCAAAGATGCCGAAACTCTATCCCATTTAGCACCTATAATTAACCCAGACAAAGGCAAAATCGCCAGGGTCATATAACCCACTACCGACAAAGATTTAGGCCGTCTAAATTGAAATCTCGGGGTTTTAGGAGTTGCCGAATTTGCCGAAGTCTGAGAAATTTCAGCGGTAGCCACTTGAGATATTACCGGGGCAGCCGTCGCCACTTTTGTGGTTTTCTTCGGAGTTTTAGGTCTCCCAGAAGTCCTGGGTTTTTCCTGAGTCTTAGGTGCGGGGGAAGTCTTAGTTTTTTGAGGAGGTTTAGGGTCGGCAACGGGAGAATTTTTAGGGATAACCGGCACGTTATTAGTCACCGGAGTTACTACCACAGGTGATGACCTTAGTACCAGAGTCTCAATCCAAGCTGGGTTATCATCATCGCCTAATTGTGCCGCAATAGTAACACACCAGATAGATGGAGGCTGAAGGCGCATTAGTCCCTTGTGAATCACACGGACAGATGCAGCTTGGTCGGGAATTGTCGGGGACTCTAGGGTAATATAGAGATGATCATATTCCAGAGTGAGATGCGCTTGCACCTGTTTAGGTTTCAAGGCTTGGTTGAGTAAAATTGCGATCGCTTTTGGATCTCCCTGATAGGCAGACCTAAGAATTTCTTGCTGACTCACTGACAGATCTCCTGACACCACTTGCTTGTCAAACTCCCCTGCTGAATGGGAACTCTGAGGATATCTTATATCTTAATTGACACTCCCTCGTTAAATCAAAGATTATAACCGGGGATTCTTACTTCACCGACTTTTAACTAGAGCCAACAAAGTTAATTGTTGAACCCCCGCCAGATCGTCTCCACAAGCATTTTTAATCACGGACCATCTATGCTTGAGACATGGGGTAGGGTTGAAGTTTATCTAATTGTGGCGATTTGTGGCGATCGTCACCCTAGCTTTCAACCATCTAATCTGGTTTGAGTATTTCACTGTCTTATGACTCGCGCTTTGGCCTGCTGGTCCGTCCTGAGCAAACCTGATCGACCGTGACAACAATGGCAGTAAAAACATTAAAGCGGTTGGGATATCAACCGCGCACCGGGAAGGCGACGTAAGACGGGTTAAGCCGGCGGTTGCTGTTTTACCGGAGAATCCCCCCTTTTCTAAACAGGGGAGTATGTCAAGATATGGTGGCAAAAAATTGATAGGCGGACGAAATTATGATGAATTTGACTCAGGTTTTAGCAATGGGGCTGATGGTAGTTTTGCCGGGACTAAGCGCCTCGGGAGCGGAAATCCTATCTATTCCTTTACCAATGCAGGTGGCTCAGGAGAACCCAGAGGAGAAGGTGAACCAATTATTGCAACAGGCTATTTTCCTCGGTAAGCAGGGAACATCAGAAGCATTGCGGGAGGCGATCGCTAAATTTGAGGAGGTGATTCCCTTATTAGAGCAGATGGAAGATTCTTTTGCGATCGCTGTCACTATTACGGCTATTGGTGTGGCTTACTGGGAATTAGGAGAAAATCAACCCGCCCTGGATTATTTAAATAAAGCCCTATCAATGTGGGATGTCATCGATTCGCCACAGGAGCAAAGGCTACCTCCGGGGTTTGGTAAAGCTAACACCTTGTACAGTATCGGTCAGGTTTACTTAAGTATGGGGGAAACCACCCCAGCTTTAGACTATTACCAGCAAGCCCTATCTATCTTTGAGGACATAGGGGAACCTTATCGGAAAGTTAATATACTTCAGCAGATCGGTGGAGTTTATGTAGACCAAGGGGAAATCCCCCGTGGTTTGGAGTATTACCAGCAGGCTTTATCAATTTCTCAATCCGTCGGATATCTATCTGGGGAGGCTCAAACCCTCAATAATATCGGTCTAGCCTACTTAGCTTCAGGGGACAGACAACAGGCCCTAGATTATTTTAACCAGGCTTTGTCCCGGTGGCAGGCTATGGGCGATCGCCAAAGAGAAGCCGAGACCCAGGAGAACATCGATAAATCAACAGGCATTGAATAATCCAGTGATCAGATGTATTCGTGAGCTATGGTTAACCAGTAGGTTCAAGATACAATAGTTGCCATCTATCAAAATATACTTACTGATCACAGTTAGCACCAGTCCTGAAGACTGTTTGGAGGAAAACACTTTGGCAGTTCAATATAGCTACGATAGTAGTGAAAATTTGTATCCTCGTCGGGTTCTAGTCACTGGGGGGGCGGGATTCATTGGTTCAAATTTTGTCCACCACTGGTGCAATGCTTACCCAGAAGATCGCATCGTGGTTTTAGATGCCCTCACCTATGCCGGAAACCGCCAGAACCTAGCCCCCTTAGAACACCAGGAACAGTTTAAGTTTGTTGAAGGTAATATTTGCGATCGCACTTTAATTGACAAGTTACTAGAAGAAGAGGCGATCGATACCATTGCCCACTTTGCAGCCGAGTCCCATGTCGATCGCTCAATTCTCGGTCCCGATGCCTTCATTCAAACCAACGTTGTCGGAACCCTAACCCTATTAGAAGCCTTTAGACACTATTGGAACCACCACCAACAGCCCGAGAATTACAGGTTTCTGCACGTCTCCACAGACGAAGTATATGGCAGTCTCGGTCCTGACGATCCCGCCTTTACCGAAACCACCCCCTACGCCCCCAACAGCCCCTATTCTGCCTCAAAAGCTGGTAGCGATCATCTAGTGCGTGCCTACTATCACACCTACAACCTACCCACCATCATCACCAATTGTTCCAATAATTACGGCCCCTATCACTATCCAGAAAAACTTATCCCCCTAATGTGCATTAATATCCTCTTGGGTAAACCCCTGCCCATATATGGAGATGGGCAAAATGTGCGGGACTGGCTATATGTACTAGACCACTGCCGCGCCCTAGATGTAGTCATTCACCGAGGTAAACCCGGAGAAACCTATAACATCGGCGGGAATAACGAAGTAGCCAATATAGACCTGGTGAAGATGCTCTGTAGGTTCATGGACGAACTAGCCTCCCACCACCTACCCGTTAAACCCTCAATGGACCTGATTACCTTTGTTAAAGATAGACCAGGCCACGATCGCCGTTATGCGATCAATTCCAGCAAGCTCAAAACCCAGTTAGGATGGGCTCCCCTAGTCACAGTAGAAGAAGGGTTGCGACAAACCGTCGGCTGGTATCTTACCCATCGCCATTGGTGGGAACCATTACTTTCCCAAGAGTACCAAGCCTACTATCGACAGGTGTACGCCTAAGTCCCACCCTTGTTAACTCCCATCTATCTCAAACAAAAAACAGTTGATCAGTTTTCTGGAGTGGACAGACTCCGGTAAAATAAAACCCGTTGACATTTAACTGTCTGTTTAACCTAAAGAAGAGGAGAACGATTTTGAAAAAGCTGCTGTCAGTTATTTTACTCGGTGTGGCTCTGTTGACCTTTGCACTGCCACGTCCCGCTTTGGCTGGAGATGTTGCCGCTGGCGCTTCTGTTTTTTCTGCTAACTGTGCAGCCTGCCACATGGGCGGACGCAATGTGATTGTTGCTAACAAAACCCTCAGCAAGTCTGATTTGGCTAAATATCTGAAAGGATTTGATGACGATGCAGTGGCTGCAGTGGCTTACCAAGTCACCAATGGTAAAAATGCCATGCCTGGATTTAATGGCCGACTCTCTCCCAAGCAGATCGAAGACGTTGCTGCTTATGTTGTAGACCAAGCTGAAAAAGGCTGGTAAGTCCAGAGGCTTAACCAGAAACCAACAGTTTAGACTACCTTTCCCCTAGGGGTGAGGCTTTCGGGCAAAGGGTCAGGTGTTCAACTCTTGACTTGTAGCCGGAAAGTTTCGCCCCTCTGTTTTCTATTCCCTAGCGGTTCACGAGAAAGTATGTCAAAGTATGTGCAGAGCTTGAATGTTAACAATTGTTCGGTAACTTAATTTTAGTGCAATGTTTGTTCAATCCAAGTTAACCGCACGACAACAACAAATTCTCTGGGCAACTGTTCGCCACTATATCGCGACAGCAGAACCTGTTGGCTCAAAATCCTTAGCCCAAGAGTATAACCTCAATGTCAGCCCCGCTACTATCCGCAATGGTATGGGAGCCTTAGAAAAAGCTGGACTACTCTATCAACCCTATACTTCCGCCGGACGAGTACCTTCTGACTCTGGCTATCGGATTTATGTCGATCGCCTGATGACTCCCTCTGATACCCTCGCTAAGGAAGTCGCTAGACTCCTACGGGAACAGCTAAATTTTGATAGTTGTAGTTTGGAGGCTGTGCTACGAGGTGCAGCCCAAATTCTTTCTACCCTCAGTGGCTATATTTCCCTGATTACTATGCCCCAAACCAAGACCGAAAGGCTCCAACATTTGCAACTGGTGTCTATGGGGTCAGGAAAAGTTATGGTAGTTGTGGTGACTCATACCTATCAAACTCAGTCCATTTTGATGGAAATTGCCCCGGGAGTTGAGGATATCGGCGACGATACCGAAATATTAGAACAGGAATTACAAATTATCTCTAATTTTCTTAATCACCAACTTAGGGGACTCGCTTTAGCTGAATTGTCAACTTTAGACTGGACTGAGATAGACCAAGACTTTCAGCAGTATAGTAATTTTATCGCACAGTTACTCAAGAGTTTAGGCGATCGCCACCAAACTCCAGAATATACTAGGATTCAGGTTAGCGGTGTTTCCGAAGTCCTACGACTGCCCGAATTTTCACAACTTCAGCAAGTCCAAACTATTCTACATCTGCTCGAAGATGAACAGGAACAACTCTGGCCGCTGATTTTTGCTACCCCAGAATCCTCGCAACAGGTAAATATCCGCATTGGTTCGGAAAACCCCCTCGAACCCATCCGCAGTTGCACCCTCATCTCAGCTCAATATTACCAAAATTCCCAGCCTATTGGTAGTGTCGGTATATTGGGACCTACTCGCATGGTCTACGAAAATGCGATCGCTCTTGTCGAAGCGACCGCTAATTACTTATCCGAAGCCCTTAGTTAAAACTCCTGTGCCGCTACATCTACCACTGATGTTTTAACATCAGTTGCTTCCCCAACTTCTGAGGTACTGTCATCAGCCTTGCGTTTCTTGATTTTTTCCCGAACTAAAGCCGAAACTTCTGTCACCAGCATCGTGGCAATGATACCATCATCTATCCATCCGATCACAGGAATAAAATCCGGGGCAATATCAATGGGCGATATCAGATAAATCAGCGTCCCACCAATTAGCAACCAGCGATATTTCGCATGGCGGAGCGTTTGGCGATACCATAGATAAAAGGACTGCACAATATTTTTCATGCCTCAGACACACAATTAACTCATCTGTTTATGATTCTAGCTTGACAAATTATCCCGCCCCATAACAGTGTAGATTTGCCACCGTTAATGTAGGGGAGTTACCACCATCGAATTTCGGGAATCTTGGTGAATTCCGGTGAGCCCTAATATCTAGGGGACGAGCCGGGGACTTTGGCCACAGGCTATAGGTGTGAATTGTTTATTTTTATTGCTTATGATTGCAAAAAGTTATTTTTTGTTAACTCTTCTTTACTAAATACACGGATAGATTTTACAATACCAGCACCTGTGGTGAAATTTTTAAGTCCCGGCATCCCTAAAAATAGGGCTGTAATTCGGGAACATGAAACGCTAGAATGAAGATGAGCGACTAAGTTGCCCGGGCAATTTGAGCATGAGGCAGCGGGTTAGTTCCATTTGATAAACAAGGTATTTAACTATGGTGGTTAACTCTTCTGGTTCAAATAGGAGGAACACAAGTAGACGAACCCGTAGCAATACAAGAAAGGATACAGATAATCAGCCTCAAAATCAAGTGACTCCAGCCGATGAAGTTGAAACTCAAGTGGCTGACGCTGACAATGTACCTGAATCAGATACTCTCAAGGAGAAATTAGACGTGGCTAGTAAATCAAGTTCGACAGAAGGTAATTCAGCACCAACTCAAATTCAAGTATCCCCAGAACCCTCGGCGATCGTTAATCATCGTCCGGTGGGACACAACCAATTTGAAATAGCGGGAATGTTAACCGCCAAACGCCCTATTGGGAAGGCTGTTCATGCAGCTTCAGTAACTTTTATTCAATCGGAAAATCCTACTGGTTCTATGGCTAACCGTCCGGTTTCAGCCACTCAATTACAAATTTCTTCGATGGTGATGAACCGTCCCATTGCTTCTAATGACATTGATGATCCTGATCTATTGATGGGATATTTAGACTAAATCAATTGTTGGTTGCAAGTTTCAACTCTCAACTGATTGATGACTCCGAACCCACCTAACAGTAGTCGGGTGGGTATCTTGTGAAAATTATTGACTAGCCCTAAAATCATCGGGGCTACGATATGCGATCGCCTAAAATCCCCCCATAAATTGATTGTTAAATCCGTTGTCTAACACCCACGAATAGTAGCACAGACTATCTGTAATAATCTAAATACCCCCATATAAATGAGGATAAAAAACCGTGAAAATATTAGTAACTGGTGCGGCGGGATTTATTGGATTTCATCTGTGTCAACATTTATTGAAAAGGGGGGATACAGTCATTGGCATTGATAATCTCAATGATTATTATGCAGTATCTTTAAAAGAAGACCGGATAGCCCAACTGAAACCCTTAGAAAAATTTACGTTTTATAAACTAGATTTATGCGATAAAGTCGGCATCAAAAAACTGTTTTCCGAACACCAATTTGAGGCAGTAGCCCACCTCGCCGCCCAAGCCGGAGTCCGTTACTCTCTGAAAAATCCCTACGCTTATATTGATAGTAATTTAGTGGGGTTTATCAATGTTTTAGAAGGCTGTCGTCATCATCAAATCCCACACTTGGTTTTTGCTTCTTCTAGTTCGGTTTATGGTTCCAATAAAACTGTACCTTTTTCGGTAGGGGATTATGTAGATTATCCAGTTAGTCTGTATGCGGCGACAAAGAAAGCTAATGAATTGATGGCTCATAGCTACAGTCACCTGTATCATATTCCCACGACGGGATTAAGATTTTTTACGGTTTATGGTCCTTGGTATCGTCCTGATATGGCGATGTTTATTTTTACGAAAGCTATCTTAGCCGACCAACCGATTCCGGTATTTAACTATGGTAATATGGAGCGAGATTTTACCTATGTTGATGATGTGGTGGAAGGAGTAATTCGGGTAATTGATAAAATCCCACAACCGGGAAGCAATCAAGCGGAAATTGAAGGAGTGAAAACCACTGCCCCTTATCAGATTTATAACATCGGTAATAATAAACCGGTAAATTTATTGTACTTGATTGAAGTCCTGGAAAATGTCTTAGGGAAAAAAGCCCAGAAAAATATGCTTCCCATGCAGCCGGGAGATGTGCCGATTACCTATGCTAATGTAGATTCATTGATAGCAGATGTAGGATTTAAACCAAGTACACCCATAGAGGTGGGAGTAGAAAAATTTGTGGCTTGGTATAAATCCTATTATGGTGTTTAACCGGATGGGAGACAGGACTCGCCGTCACAGATATGGGGACGATATTATGATCGCATCTAGCAATCACCTCCGCCCCCCCAAGGCTCAATTATCCATGCTGCCGGGAAAGCGCCCTACTCGGTCAGGAAAAATCCGCCGGAGCATTTTCGGGTAAAATCTGGCGATCGCGTAAAGTTTGAACACGGGTAAACTGGGAGAGGAAATATTGAGTTACCAAAGTAGGTTGTTCCGCCTGCATCAAAGATCGAACCACAGCCACCCTAGTCGCCCCAGCCATCAAAACATCATCAAAATTGTTCATATTAATGCCGCCGATCGCAAACCAGGGAACCGAAGCATGACGAGTCGCATGGCGCACATATTCCAAACCCGCCGCCTGCTTATCAGGCTTAGTGGGAGTAGCATAAACCGGACCGACCCCAATATAATCGGCACCCTCAGCGATCGCCAATTTCATCTCTTCGGGATTAGTAGTTGATTTACCGACAATTTTTTGAGGACCCAAAAGCTGTTTAGCCACAGCAATAGGTAAATCCTGCTGTCCCAAATGTACCCCATCAGCATTAACAGCGATCGCAATATCAACCCGGTCATTAACCAAAAACAGGGCATTATAACGGTGGCAAAGCTGACAAAGCTGGCGGGCATTTTTCCAACGCTGATGATCATCAGTATCCTTATCGCGATACTGAACCACCTTTAATCCCCCTTGTAAAGCCGCCTCCACCACCGACATCAACCTTTCCGAGGGAGAAGTCACCAAATACAAATTCGCCCTTTGTAGCGTCTGATGTCGTCCGTAGGCGAGTAAATTACTTTCCAGCGTATAGACCCGGTAGCGCATCTGCTTAACCGCCGCCCCCATATTGGGATGGTAAACCTTACCATATTCCTCCAGGACTCGCAAAGCCTCCTCTACCCGGCAAAAATTGACCTGTATCACCTGTTCCAGGCTTTCTCGGTTTTCCTCCGAGGGATGACTCAACTGAGTACCCACATCCGTGGTAGTATCCCGGGACATCCGCAACTCATTACTGTGCCACTGTGCCAGTTGCTGTCGCAAATTCTTGCACTCCGCAGCCATTTCCGAATTATCCAAGCCAAACCTAAACCATTCCTCAATAGTTCGGATACCCTCCCGCGCCCGGTCTAAGTTGGCATCTAAAATCCGATAAAGTGCTGGTTGTCCCAGTTTAGTCTTATGATTCAAATCGCCCATCGAAATCTCCTCACCAACTCCATCAAGCCAAATAATCAAGCCCAATCATGATCAACCACGGCGCAGGTTAATATATCAGATTTTCTTTAGCCGTGGGCGGAACCACCATTACGAAAATTAATCATATAAAAAAACCAGGTGTTGCCATAATAGGGGATACTGGACCAAAATAGATTAATTTTCCCAATTAATATTACAGTTTGTCGGAGTTTTGCCGTGAGTTCTAAATCCCCCCGCAACTGTCAATATCCTAAAAAGCAAACCTCAGCCGAGGCTTTGTTATTGACAGACACCCAGCCCAACAGTTCCCTGAACTCACCCTCGTCAGCCGATGATGGGAACTTAACTGGCAGCGATCTGAAGCTGCTACCCCGCCCTCTCTTCCCCCTAGGTTCACCTAGGCCTAAAACAGCTTGGTTATCTCTAAAGCTGATTTTAATGATTATAGTCTCCAGTGTGGGATTAGTGGGAATCGCATCAGCCGCATTCGCTACCCCCTGTAGAGACGGGTGCACAGAGCAACTATCGGAGACACCAGCCAACTATATACACCCGCCCCTACTACTGGCTCAAACACCTACAGCCACTCCCAATTCAGTCAATGTAATTTATGTGAGTTCATCTACGGGAAATGACTCTAATAATGGTAGCGAGGCTTCACCGTTGAGAACCATCACCCAAGCCTTGAGAGTCGCCCCACCGAATACGGCTATTATATTGGCACCAGGAACCTATAGCGCCGAGACGGGAGAAGCGTTCCCCTTAATACTTAAACCTAATATTACCATTCAGGGTAATACCGAGAATAAGGGTCAGGATGTGGTTATTTATGGCGGGGGAGTGTTTAGCAGTCGGGTTTTTGCTAACCAGAATGTAGCTATTGTGGGAGCGAATGCAGCCCGGTTAAGTGGGGTAACTGTGACTAATCCTCACTCGCGCGGTTATGGTTTATGGATTGAATCTAGCTCGATGGTTGTATCTAATAATACCTTTACGGGCAATATTCATGATGGTATTTCTGTGGTGGGAACCAGTGCGCCTTTAGTTCAACAAAACAGTTTTGCTAATAATGGAGCCAATGGCATTACTGTCTATGGTTCATCTAAGCCGGAAATCCGTGATAATGATTTTGAAAATACTGGTTTTGGTATTAATATCGCCCAACAGTCAGAGCCGTTTGTCGTGGGTAATCGAATTGCCTATAATCGTGATGGCATAGTGATTCAAGCGAGCGCTCGTCCGGTACTACGCAATAACTATATCGAACAAAATGAGCGTGATGGTATTGTGGTTATTGCTCAATCTTTGCCGGATTTGGGAACGCCAACGGAACCGGGAGAGAATGTGATCCGCAATAATGGCCGCTATGATGTGAATAATGGTACTAAGGGTTTAACGATTCTTGCCTACGGTAATGAGTTGGCTATGACTAAAAATGCTGGCTCTGTAGAGTTGGCGGGTAGTTACCAGAGTGGGGCTGGGCCTTCTGCGATCGCTAATCGCATGATGGGAAGTTCTACTCAGGAGGGTGGTCAAAATACTTCTTCGTCAATTTCCCCCATTAATCAAGCGGCTTCGTTACCCATTTATCTACCTGAGTCTAATGTGACTCCACTTTCAAACACGGCACCGCCTCCGATTCCTGTGGATGACTCGGAGGCGATTGTGATTCCGGTACCGCCGCCAGAACGTCCTCAGCCGGCGATATCTGCCCCTGTAGGGTCTGGTTCCCCACCTCCACCAGAACCACCTCAGTCGGCGGCGGAAAACTCGTCTACGGGCTCGCTGTTGCTGTCTCTGATGAGACGGGCTGTGACCAGTGCCTCTAATCCTGAAGAAAACTCCCAAACAGTTTATATTCCGGTGCCAGCACCCCAAAGACAATCTACGATTACATCCCCACCACCAGCACCCTCGTCTGATATTCTCCGGGTTCCTGGTGGTAATATTCCTATTGGTACTGGGGGAGGACAACTACCAAGCCAAGTAACGGCAGGTCTTGCGCCTGCAACTACGGCGGGTATATTGGGGTTGCGATATAGAGTGGTGGTGAGTGATACTAGCAGTCAAGTTCGGCAAAGAGTGCGATCGCTTGTTCCCCAAGCCTTTACGACGGTGATTAATGGGCGATCGCTTATCCAAGCTGGAGCCTTCCGCAGCCAACACGAGGCGAATAGGTTATTACAACAATTGCGCCAACGGGGTGTTACTGCGACTATCGAACCGTTTAATTAACACGGATCGCCGGAATTCCCCACCGTCTTTTACTGTGGGGATGGATAGGTGATCACACGGGAGTTTGGTGGCTCTGTCTCTTTAGGGTGGAGGTGCGGCCAACTAATTCAATGGCTCCCACCTCAAGAAGTAGGCGGGGGCTATTGAAAATTTCACTTTTCACTGGTGGCAATATTCTTTAACGGCGGAATCAACTGTAGGGATAAACCCTCGCGGGCGATTAAACTATTAGGAAAGGCATCAGCCACGTTTTCACCTATTTTATCCATGAAATCATCGTTGTGTAGTGGGTCATGGTGAAAAATCACCAATTTTTTAACTCCCGCAGCCTGAGCGACCTTCACCGCTTCCTGCCAGGTAGAATGTCCCCAACCTACCTTACTAGACTTAGGCGAGTAATACTCCTCATCGGTATAGGTGGCATCATAAATCAGTACATTAGCATTGCGGGCTAACTTGAGTACATTTTCATCAAGACGATATGGAAAATGCTCCGTATCGGTGACATAGGCGGTGGTGTAGCCTTTCCAACTGACGCGATATCCCACGGCTTCCCCCGGATGATTGAGTAAAGCCGTTTCAATGACTAGATCATCTTCGAGGTAAATTGACTCGCCTATAGTGAGATCAATAAAGTTAAGTTTAGCTCCCATTACCTGTAAAGGAACTGGGAAGTTAGGGTGAAGCATCTGGTCGTTGAGGCGCTGCTCAATTGTGGAACCATTAGGTGCGATCGCTCCATAAATGTTAAACGTATTGATGGGAACAAAGGCCGGAGCAAAAAAGGGGAACCCTTGGATATGGTCCCAGTGGGAATGGGTAAAGAACATATGAGCGGTTACTGGCATTTCTGCTAATAATGCTTGTCCCAGGACCCGTAAGCCTGTCCCACCGTCAAAAATCAATCGTTGCGACCCCACCCGCATCTCAACACAGGGGGTGTTCCCACCATATCGAACTGTTGTCGTTCCCGGACAGGAAATACTTCCTCGAACGCCCCAAAAGTGAACCGTAAATTGGTGTTTTGTGCTGGACATGGGTTTTTTTGGAAGATTCAGCTAGGCGGTTTATGGCTTCTTTTGACTCAGCCTTGGTTGTTTAATCCGATTTTTATGGCTAAGTTATCAAACCAAGCCAAGTACGCCAGGTCAGGAATTGCTAATGGTTTCCCACCCAACTGCCATCATCTTAGCAAAATTTGTAGCACCTTTTGCGATAGTTGCTCAGATTCCCCATAGTGCGATCGCCCCATATACCCAAAACCAGTTAAAATTGAACCTTGAGGTGATTCACAATTAACTGTGCATCAAAAGTGTAGAAGGTAATTTTAGATATATTCTCCGCCGTTACGGTTAATTCGGCGTTCGGTAATACAGACCCAATCGAATCACTAGGTTTATTAACCTTCATCTCATCTGTAGCCAGCAATTGGCCATTTTTATCAAAGGCTGACATCACCGTATGTCGAGAACTTGTCACCCTAGCCCAAACTTGACGCACCCCGTCAGAAAATGTCACTTCTAGTGTGCCGCCCTTGGGTGCGCCCATGAGAACTGTTACCCCAGGTTCAATGCCAAATCGCGGATTAGAGGGTTGAAGGGCGATCGCATTATGAAATTTAATACCCCAATGCTGGAATTGCTCCTCTACTTTCTCAAATCCCTGTAATTTTTCCAACGCTAACCGAATGCGAGTCGAGGGCGATAACTGTGGCAATTTTTCATGGTCAGCATAGGCTGCTGAAGATTTAGCCATGTTCCTAGAACCCGGTGAATCTGTACCCACGGGATGAACTACCAGTTCCGATGTTTTTTCTCCCCGCTTGCTAGGGTCTAATTTTCCGATGTGATTCTGCATTGGAGTCACTTCCTGAACCACCATTAGGCTAAAATCCTCTACCATAGAAATGCTCATGACTAAATTCCTCGACAGCATTGAAATTCAGGGTTTTGTTACTGCTATAGCTGACAACCGGGGACTGTTCTATCTGTCTTGGTTAGATGCTCAATAAATACCCTTCCCCTTGTGGTTTCGGGATCTACAAGCCTCCATCAGGAGATTTTGGAAAAAAGATCATGGCATCTGGCCAATTGATCACCCGGTCACTGGACAGTTAAAGACAGTCAACTGAGGGCTAATAGCCGTGAGGGGTATTACCCCTCACCATATTATAACAGTCAAAAGTCACCCTGGGAGCAGCTAAAGTGCCAACCCACCCAGTATCTGGATTTAATCCACTGTTACATAGCGAGCCAATAATAAACCAAAATCCGTCTGATTAAGCGGTTAATAGCCACTAAAAACACCAGAAAACTCAAAAGAGGTTAAAATATGTTTTATCCCATTGGATTTACCCAAGATTCGATAGTTACATCTCTAGGCAGAATGGTGTATTATACGGCGACAAAAAGCCCCTGGCAAACCCCAGAAGAAAATGAATCAGAAAAAAAGCCGTCTTTATTGTTTTTGCATGGTTTTGGGGGTGGTTCTTCTGCTTATGAATGGTCTAAAGTCTATCCAGGCTTTGCAGCAGATTATAAAATTCTAGCCCCAGATCTGATAGGTTGGGGACGTTCCGAACACCCAGCGCGTGATTATACCCCAGAGGATTATATAACTACGATCGCCGAATTTATAGAAGCCACCTGCTCGGAACCGATTATCGCGATCGCCTCCTCAGTAACCGCCGCCCTCACCGTGCGAGTGGCGATCGAAAAACCGGAATTATTCAAAGGGCTAATTCTCACAACCCCCTCCGGCTTATCGGACTTTGGGCAAAATTATATTAACAGTTTATTTGCTCAAATTGTCAAAACCCCAATTTTAGACCAAATTCTGTACGCCACCGCCGTCGCCAACCCCATCGGAATCCGCAGTTTTTTAGAGCAGCGTCAATTTGCCCGTTCCTCTCGAATTTATAACGAAATCGTCGAAGCCTATCTTGAATCCGCCCTACAGCCTAACGCCGAATATGCAGCCTTATCATTTGTGCGAGGGGATTTATGCTTTGATTTAGCCTTATATATACCCCAATTAACCACTCCCACCGCCATGATTTGGGGAGAAAAAAGCCAATTTACCAGTCCAGAGATGGGAGAAAGATTAGCCAATCTAAATCGGGAGGCGGTGCGAATTTTCCAAAAACTCGAGGACGTAGGACTAACCCCCCAGTTAGAATTACCCGGCGTAACCATTGGCGTAATTAGGAGTTTGCTCAAAGCCCTAGAACTCGCATAAGCTAAAAAATGAGGTAACAGGTGCCAGAACTTGCTATGTCCAATTCCGAGTACATCAACAATTTAAAGTGGCAGCCAGAAGCCACAGCCAAACTCAAGAATATTCCCTACTTCGTCCGAGGTCAAGCCAGACAAAGGATTGAACAACTAGCCAGGGAAGCCGACCAGGAAGAGGTTACAGTGGAATTAGTAGAACAAGCACGCCTTGAGTTTGGTCAGTAGTAAAACCGCTGGTAGTATTTGCTCAAAATGACCCCACTAGCCTTTAAACTAGGGGTTGGCTTTTGATTGTATTTTGAGGTTTATTGGTCCAAAAGTGAGAAAAATCATTATTGCCGGAAACTGGAAAATGTATAAAACCCAAGCAGAAGCCCAGGAGTTTCTGAAAGGGTTTGTAATGGAATTGGAGGACACCCCAGAAGAGCGGGAAGTAGTTTTGTGTGTCCCCTTCACTGATTTGGGTGTGATGTCCAAGAGTTTGCATGGTTCACGGGTACGCCTAGGGGCGCAAAATGTCCACTGGGAAGATTCCGGGGCTTATACTGGGGAAATCTCACCCCTGATGCTAGTAGAAATTGGTGTGCGGTTTGTGGTCATAGGTCACAGTGAACGTCGCCAATATTTTGGCGAAACCAACGAAACAGTTAACCTGCGCCTGAAAGCGGCTCAAAACCACGGTCTAACTCCGATTTTGTGCGTGGGAGAAACTAAGGAACAGCGGGACGCAGGAGAGACGGAATCTCATATTTTCTCGCAATTAGAAGAGGGCCTGGTAGGTGTCGATCAGAATAACTTGGTCATCGCATACGAACCGATTTGGGCGATTGGAACCGGGGATACCTGCGAATCTGAGGAGGCTAATCGGGTAATTGGTCTCATCCGTGGCAAATTGAGTAATCCTAACGTGACGATTCAATATGGCGGTTCTGTGAAGCCGGATAATATTGATGAAATTATGGCACAGTCAGAAATTGACGGTGCTTTGGTCGGCGGGGCTAGTTTGCAGGCGGATAGTTTTAGCCGCATTGTCAATTATCGTTGACAGGTTGGCGATGATTAAACCAATCACTATTCGGGGTCATTCCTTTGATTGGGGAAGCCGTACTTATTTGATGGGGATTTTGAATGTAACGCCGGATAGCTTTAGCGATGGCGGGGTGTTCAATTCCCTAGATGCTGCCCTGGTCCGGGCGGGTGATATGGTTCGGGCGGGGGCGGATATTATTGATGTGGGAGGGGTGTCTACTCGTCCTGGGGCTGAGGTGGTTTCTCTGGAAAGGGAACTTGAACGGGTGCTTCCGGTGGTGTCGGGTTTGCGACAACTGGGGGATATGGTGATATCTGTGGATACGACCCGGGCGGCAGTTGCTGAAGCGGCAGTAGGTTGTGGGGCGGATATTATTAATGATATCTCTGGGGGAATCTATGACCCGGATATGCTATCAGTGGTGGCTGATTTGGGGGTTCCAGTGGTGTTAATGCACCTACGGGGTACTCCCCAAACTATGCAAACTCTGACGGATTATGGGGATTTGATGGGGGAAATTAAAGGGTTTTTGGCGGAACGTCTGGCGGCGGGAATGGCGGCGGGAATTCCAGCAGAGTACATGATTGTTGACCCTGGAATTGGTTTTGCGAAAACATTAGAGCAAAATTTGCAGATTCTGCGAGAATTACCCCTATTGAAGGATCTCGATTGTCCGCTATTGGTGGGACCGTCCCGTAAGAGTTTTATTGGTAAGATTCTTGAGAAGCCTGATCCTCAAGGGCGTGTCTGGGGGACGGCAGCGGCTTGTGTGGCGGCGATCGCTCATTCTGCTGATATTCTCAGAATACATGATGTGCCACCTATGGTAGATGTGGCGCGGGTCGCAGATGCGATTTATCGTCAAGCCTAAAATTGGGAAGGTGCGATCGCACCATTTGATGGTTTCGGGTTTCCTGGGCGCGCCCCGTACTCGACGACCGAGGCAAATTTATCGAATTTTACGATCATGACCAGTGTGGCATCAATTTGGCAGTCTATTACTTTGCGGAATCTCAACCTCTACCAGTGGCGGGGGGGAAGTCTGCTGTATCGCATTAGTGGCAGTTTGCGATCGTGGCGACAGGGAAGCTGGTTAATGGAATGGGGGGAATTAATTGGGGTGCTATTGGTGGCGACGGTGTTTGGGTTAGCCCCTTTTGTCAATACGGCTTTAATTGGGGTGTTGCTGATCGCCTGTGGCGGCTTTTGGGTTCTGCTGACCCTGAGTGATGAACCCTCACAAGTGGCATTTACCCCTATTCACCTGTTGGTATTGTTGTATTGGGGAATCGCCACGATCGCTACATCCCTATCTCCGGTAAAACAAGCCGCATTCACTGGGTGGGTGCGGTTGACTCTTTACTTGGTCTTATTTTTCCTGATGGCGCGGGTTTTACGATCGCCTCGTTTGCGATCGCTTTTTATCGGCTTCTATCTGCATATTACCCTCATTGTCGGGGTTTATGGGATGCGGCAGTGGTTTTTTGGCACTAAAGCCTTGGCTACTTGGGTAGACCCCACATCAGCCCAAGCTAATATCACCAGAATTTACAGTTATTTGGGTAATCCTAATTTACTCGCTGGCTATCTCATCCCAGCGGTGGGGTTGAGTCTGGGGGCGATTTTGGCTTGGCGCGGCCTGATGCCGAAATTGTTGGCAATTACTATGGCGCTGGTCAATTCTGTGTGTTTGGTCTTAACCTTTAGCCGTGGGGGATGGCTGGGGTTTGTCGGGTTATTGTTTACTTTTGCCGTTTTGCTGCTGTACTGGATTAGTCAATATTTCCCACCTTTTTGGCAAAAATGGGCTGTTCCTATTGGTGTCGGTGGCTTGGCGGCGTTGCTGGTGTTAGCCATAGTAGTTGTGCCACCAGTGCGCGATCGCGTCGCCACTATCTTTGCTGGACGTGGTGATAGTAGTAATAATTTCCGCATCAATGTTTGGGCGGCGGTCATAGAGATGATCCGCGATCGCCCTATATTGGGAATTGGACCTGGTAATAATGCTTTTAATCAGGTTTATCCGTTATATATGCGCCCCCGATACTCTGCTTTGAGTGCCTATTCTGTCATCTTAGAAGTCATCGTAGAAACTGGGTTTGTAGGGTTAACCGCCTTCTTATGGCTATTGATCGTGACTTTTAACCAAGGATGGCTACAACTTAAAAGGCTACGAGAGTGGGGAGATCCCGACGGTTTTTGGTTAATAGCTGCGATCGCCACTTTAGCCGGAATGTTAGCCCATGGCCTATTTGATACAGTTTTGTATCGCCCCCAAGTTAATACTCTCTGGTGGTTAATGGTGGCATTGATTGCTAGTTACTATTTACCTAATAACCAGGGTGTTAATTCAGATAGCAGCAGCAACTGATGATTTAGCCGGCCCTTGTGGGAGTTGATTGATCTTCAACCATTGGCGATAGTTTTGTGATTGGCTAATACCCTGAGACAGAGTTAGCCATTCATCCCCTGTCAGTGATGTTTCCAGGCGATCGGTCAACTCCAACCAGGCCCAGAGTACACAGTTATCTAAATCAGAGAAAGATTTTTGATGCAGGTAATATCTACCCTGACGGGAAAGTTCAATCCGATATTCCTGAAAAACTCGATAAATTCTCAGTTGGTATTCCCACAAATGGAATGTTTCCATCAGTTCTAACATCGGTTAGTGATCCTCTCGAGTGCCTCTAGTTATTGTTCCTCACCCTATAACATCATCCTTTGAGGTCCACCCATGATAGTGACACTTCTTGAGCTGGACTCTGATTCAATTCTAGCAATTTCTAAAATAATTGTTACGCCTCAATCACCCTCAATCTGCCTTCAATCAACTAATATGGGAATTTCTCAACACCCGAAACCTCAGACAGGAAAACACCATAACCCCCAGAGCGGTCGTGATTACCGAAATGACCCCCAACTAAATCGGTTAGCCCGTGAAAGATATAATTGATCAAAATACAAAACCACTCAATACCTCTAGGGGAATTGAGATTTAATTGGGATTCTCCAGAACTATGCTAGATGCCACCATTATCATTTTATTTATCATAGCAGGAGCCGGAACCGGCTTTTACGGGATAGAACTGCTTCCCAGCAGCGTCCTAGAACAGGTAACTAATATTGAGGGATTACGGTCTGTCACCGCCGCTTTTACTGGCCTAATTGGTATGGTAATCGGTTTAGTCGTACAAACCACCTATCACCGGGTCGAGGAACAAATCCGCCAAATGCCTCTTGAGGTATTACTCACCCGTTCTATTGGTATGGTAATCGGTTTACTGATTGCTAACCTCATGCTCGCTCCCCTCTTTTTGTTACCCATTCCTAAAGAGGTTGGCTTTATCAAACCTCTGGGGGCCGTGCTATGTAGTGTTCTATTTGGCTACACTGGGGTTAACCTGGCTGATACCCACGGACGGGCTTTTCTACAGCTAATCAACCCCAATAGTTTGGAAACTACACTACTGGCTGAGGGAACTCTTAAATCTGCTCATACTAAAGTTCTCGATACCAGTTGCATTATTGACGGTCGCATTGAACCTCTGCTAGAAACTGGATTTCTGGAAGGTAAAATTCTTGTGCCCCAGTTTATTCTGCAAGAGTTGCAATTGGTAGCTGATGCTGCTAATGATCAAAAGCGGGCGCGGGGACGACGGGGACTTGATATCCTTAACCGTATCCGAGAAGAATATCCCGAACGGGTTCAAATTCACTCGGCGGACTATGAGGATATTGCCACCGTAGACGCAAAATTAGTGCGGTTTGCTCAAGAAATTAATGGGTTTCTGCTCACTAATGATTACAATTTGTCTAAAGTGGCAACCGTCCAACAGGTTCCTGTTCTGAATATTAATGATCTTACCCAGGCGGTGCGTCCGTCCTATTTACCTGGGGATCTTCTGGAATTGAAAATCCGCAAGGAGGGTAAAGAACCTTCCCAAGGAATTGGTTATCTTGAGGATGGCACGATGGTTGTGGTAGAGTCCGGTAGCGAATACCTCGGCGACCAACTGCGGGTAGTTGTCACCAGTTCTCTGCAAACCTCGGCCGGCCGCATGATTTTCGCCCGTCCAGAACATTCTGTAATGGCTTAGTTTAACAGTTAATAGGGTGCTAAATCTTAGTGCCCTATCTGCCCAATAACGGGATAATTGTTAAGCGGAGGAACTGGCACTGGTTTTATAATTGAAGGCATTAGCCCTAATTTGATCAATACCTGATTCTGTATTCAGACTATCTCCTGAGTTTTGGTAGTTATCTAATTTTAAATCTAATTTTAAAATGGCTTCCCCTAATGCTTTGGCTAATAAAGGGGGAACGGCATTGCCAATTTGTCGCCACTGTTGGGTTACGGTTCCGTAAAAGATGAAATTGGGGGGGAAAGACTGAATGGCTGCGGCTTCCCTGGGGGTCAGATAACGGTTTTCTGTGGGGTGATAGTAGGTGGTGCGACTGGTGTTGATGGTGGGAGAATAACTATCTCGCGCTAGGCGTTTAAGTTTGGTTTCCCTAAATCGGGATTCTCGCAGCTTTTCCCAATCTATATTATACCATAAGTCGGGGGGTAAATAAGCCTGTTGGTCTGGTTGATAACGAACGCCTTTACCTTCGGGAATATGCTGGATTCTTTGACGTTCTAAATGATTGGGAATTTGGGCGGTTCTGGGGTCGTGGTTGTAAGTTTTTCCCTGATATGTTAGCCAGTTTTCCCAAGCAAATCCTACGGTTTTTGCAGCGGGAAGAAAGTATAAATCTGGTTCATTATCTTGAAATTGTGGGGATGGATATAAATTGGGTACGCCGAAACGATTACCTAAAAAAATGGTGCGCCTGCGTTTTTCGGGGACTCCGTAATGATGAGCAGATAGGACTCGGACATCAACAGTATATCCGATATTCTGTAGACAAGTTAAAATTGATGTGAGGGTGTTTTCGTTTTTGCGGGATAATAAACCTGTGACGTTTTCAATGATGATATAGTCGGGTTTAAGCTGTTCAACAAACCGCAGAAATTCTAAAAATAAAAAATTGCGTTTATCCAGATTATTATTGGTTCCAATGGTGGAAAAACCTTGACAGGGGGGACCTCCACAAATTAAGTTAATGTGGCGATCGCCAATTAATTCCCGAATTTGCTCGGTAGAAATTTCCCGCAGGTCGCCACAAATTGTTTCAGCTTGAGGGTGATTATTTTGAAAAGTTTGGATAGCAGATTTATCGAAATCGACACCTAACAAACATTCAAAACCTGCCATTTCCAAGCCACAGGACATCCCTCCGGCTCCCGAAAATAGGTCAATAAAGGTTTTAGTTGTTGAAGTGGTCATGGGCCCTAGCTACCTGCTTGGTCAAGATGGATTAGGGGTCGAGATAGACCTCACGGTCTACCCCTCCCATTCAAAACCGTACATGAGATTTTCACCTCATACGGCTCCTAATTTGACCGTCTCCTTGTTAAGAGTACAGCGACCTTTCTTTATCAAGAGCTGTCTTATCATCGTGACAATGGCGATGTAATAATTGAAGATTCTTGTATTCATCCTTTCCGCCTTGGCTTCTAGGTACAATGTGGTCTACCTCAACTAGGTCGGTGGGGGTAAAGAATTGCCCGCACCAACTACACTTTCCTTTCTGCTTTTTGAGTAGTTTTGCTACCCTAGTTGGCGTGTCGATTGCTTGTCCTTTCCTGGTTGCCCAGTAAGTCCAATTTCCGTCGTATGGTGTTGCGTCAGGGCGTATTAGGGTATGTCTGACAATTGGAGTCCAGTTGTGTTTGAATAGATGTAACCCATCTTTGGTTTGGAACAACCAATCTTCGTGTCTTTCTTTCCCATTGCTAAGTTTAATCGTTCCATGTCTGAAATAATTTTTTAGCTTTTCGTGACTTGCCTTTCCGCATCTTGATACTGTCCATGCCCGTAACATTTGCCAGATTATGTGGTCTAGTATGTTAAAGGTCTCACTTGAGACTACCGCTGAGTAATAATTAGACCATCCCCGAATAATCGGGTTTAGTTTACTAATCAGGGCTGATTGAGGTGTTGTTTTATGTTGTTTAATTACACCTTTAATCACTTCTGTGTGGGCTTTAACTGCTTTATTGCTGGGTTTTATGTGGGTTTTATGTCCGATTAGTCGGCTTGTTGCCCCACCTGTTTTCCCAGATTTATACTTTCCAACGGGGTATTGCCTGATATTGAATCCTAGAAAATCGAACCCAGGTTCCTCAATCTTGCCATTATACTCAATAGGATTGAGTGTGTGACATATTCGGGTCTTTTCAGGTTTTATCTCTAATCCTACAGGTTTTAGCCATTCAGAAATTGCAGTCTTGCACTGTTCAATGATTCCTAAGTCTTTTGATATGACCACAAAATCATCGGCATATCTTATAAGGTTCACCTGAGTGGCTGTTCCTTTGTTTGGATACATTCCTTTGACTAGCCTTTCCATACCATCCAGTGCGATGTTGGCTAGGAGTGGACTTATCACCCCTCCTTGAGGTGTCCCTGCTTCTGTATCCTCAAATATACCGTTATCTAGCACGCCTGCTTTGAGCCATTGTTTCAGGTCTCTTTTTAGGTTGCTTGGACAATGAATTTTTGACAGTAGATAATCATGGTTTATTCGGTCAAAGCATTTTGCTATGTCAGCATCCAGCACGTAATATTCACCTTTGTTAATACTCAGGTAAATCCTACTTATTGCATCTTGTGCTGACCGTCCGGGTCGGAACCCGTAGCTAGTGCCCTCAAATCTCGATTCCCATTCAGGTTCGAGAGCCGACTTAACCAAGGCTTGCCTTGCTCTATCTTGGATTGTGGGTATTCCTATTCCAGCTTTTTTCATCCCTGCCAGGTTTTGGAATCCACACTCGTCGCAGTGGTTTTGCTTTGAGGTTTCCCTTAATGTTCTTGACCAGTTCAAACCTTTGTCTCGAAGAGATTACTCTTACTCCATCAACTCCGGCTGTCATCTTGCCTTGATTATCTTGAGTCACTCGACGCACTGCTAAGAGCCGGGCATAATATGATTTCACCAATAGACGTTGCAACCTTCGTGCCTTAGCATTTTGTCCCGATTTAGCTGCTTGAAATATACTCTTTTGGAGCTTGAAAACTTTCCGTTGAACCTTAGTCCATGGGATTGCCTTCCATGCGTTGTTCGTAGTCTTGATTGGTTTTGGTTTCCCAAACCCTTTCTTTAAACTCGCTATCGCCATTTGTACACCTATTAGACTTTATTTCATACAATCAAACCGTGACCTGTCAGCATATCCCTACCATTACGGTCGGGCGTTGGCTTCTGGTCACATCTCACATCCTCTAGGACTTGCGGTTACACTTATCCCTACTAACTACCTCGACCAGATAGTTAGAGTCCAGGAGGACTTAAAACGTTCCGTTTATATGGGCATTCCATCTTTAGATTTGTCCTCTCCACCGGGGTACTTTTAAAGGTCTGTGCAGGTGTTTAACATAAAACCCTACTTTTCCCCTTACTCCTTTTGAGCGCAGCGTATCAACCTGTTTCGCTGCTTAATCATGACGGTGGTTCAAGCCGGACATTCGGTTTCCCTAATCATGGATGGTTGGCAGTGGTCGTATATGGTAGTAGGTTCTACTTCACGCCTTCCGTTCCCCGCTTCAATCCTGGGGTTGTGATTCCCAAAACTGGGGGTGGCTATCGCCGTTACCCTGATTTCCTAACTTTTACTTATCCATTTATGGGCTTCCTATAATGAATTTGTATGAGTTAGTTCGTTTTGACCTTGGGTTCCCTGCCTTATTTGGTATATTTCTATACCGAATGTTGGGACATATAAACAGTTATAGGGATGGTCAGGAGTGCGCTCCTTATATTCAACCAAGGGGTTGAAGTCCCCACCAGGCGGTTATTTCAGGTATTTCAACCTTATTTAATGCCTGAACGTATCGCACATGTTAGATGATTATATCATCAGTAGGGAGAAATGTTTATAACCAATTACCGACCAAAATATAGGGACTCCAATAAAATGGATGGCGGAAAAAGGAATTATTTAATAGCTTTAATTGCGCTTGTCTGAGGGCTTCTGACTTGTTGAATTGCTTTTGATTTAAAAATCTGTAGAATTCACTCATTAACTCACTACTGGCTTGGTCATTCACTGACCAGAGAGTGCCAACTGTACTGCGGGCACCGGCTTTAACTGCCATTCCAGCCAGCCCTAAAGTGGCACGATTATCACCGGAGGCGGTTTGACAAGCGCTGAGAATTAGTAATTCTATGGGTGTACGACCTGTGAGAGTTTTTTCAGTTAATAAACTATCTAATTCTAGGATATTAATACGACTATCCCAAGCTAAAATAAATGTGTCATCTAAGCGAGAACTAAATTGACCGTGGGTAGCAAAGTGAACTATGGGGTAGTTAGTTAATTCTAATTTGTGGCGGATTAATTGATTGGTGAAATCTTGATTAAGTAGGACTGTGCTGGCTGTTTCTGATTGAATTGTGGCGATTTCTTCGGCTACATAACTCAGGGGACTAAATCCATCTCTTTCTTCGGTTAATCCCCCGGCTAGAACTTTTAAATCTAGCTGTTTGATGGATTTATCGGATAGTAATTTTAAGCCAGGAGTAATGGCAATGCTATAGGTTTCTATGAGATATTTTTCGCCATCATAAAGGGTCGCCATGGGGATATTACGGAAGGAACCATCAGGGACAAAAACTAGGGTTTTCACTTGTTCGGGATTAATTTGATTAGCCAGGGGTCGAATTACCCAATTATAAAGTTTTTGGGCGGGTTCATAAAAATCTCGACGGCTGCGAATAACTAATCCTTGAGACAGTTGCTTGATAGTTGTGTCTACTTCGGTTTTGCTGACATTAGTTTGATGATGAATTAGGGGATGATTAGGTTTACTGATAATTACATGAAGATTATCTTTTAAGATGATTGGATATATGACGGCTGCTGTGGGGTCTATTTCATCTATTTTTCTACTGACAACATCGACACAATCGGCTTTAAAAAAGTTATCCAATTCAGCAACTTTTAAAGACTCGATTACATTAATGGCTTGGGATAAGTTATTCTGACTGACAACCTGACCCGGCGGTGTGGTTTCTAATAGTAAGGATACTAATTCCCGATACACGGGTTCAATACTATTTTGAAAAGAAAACTGAAACTCTCGACCAATGGAAGCGATATCTTGACTTAGAGAACCAATTAGGTTGACGGCTTCTAAGTAGGAAGATATGGCTTTTTCTGGTTTTCCTTGTGCCTGTTGAATGCGACCTAATTGCCATAACCATAAGTAGGAAATATCTGGGGCTTTAATTTGTTGACTCAAGATTAAGGCATCTTGGGTAATATTTTGGGCAATTTCCCATTGTTGGGTTTGTTCATAAATACTGGCTATATAACCTAAGCCAAAGGCTTGCGCTCGTTGGTCTCCTAGGTCGATCGCCTCTTGAGTTGCTTGGCTATACAGTTGGAGAATATTCTGCCAAGATGATTGAGGATTTTGGGCTTGTTGAAAGGTAGACCAATGCTGTCCTAAGTTGAGACGATAATAGATAGTTGTGTGGTTTGATGGTAACTGATCTAGGTGAGATTTTGTGGTTGCTAATAGTTGACTAAAGGCTTGCCAGTCCTGAGTCTCAGCCAATAAACTTAATTGGGAAAGTTCTATAGCTACCTGCTGTTGAGGAGAAGGAGATCTAGTTAAGGCTTGTTGATAATAGTCTAAAGCTGTGGTATAATCTTGATGGTTTTTGGCGACATTCCCCAAGCCAATTAGGGCGGTAATTTTTTCGGAGTTTAAGTCTAAGTTTGTAGCTATAGTTAAACCCTGTTGTAAGATAATTTGGGCTTCATTAAAACGGCTGAGGGTACTAAGTAGGTTGCCGAGTCGAATGAGGACGATCGCTTTTTCGCGGGAGTTTTCTTGGTGCTGAAGATTGTTGCTGATATCGGCTAACAGTAAAGAAGCGCGGCGATATAATCCCAGTTGCTGTAGGGCGGTGGCTTGATTTATTCTCGCTTTAAAAACTCCCATTTGCTGCCGATCGCGATTATATAACTTTTCGGCGGTTTCCCAGGAGCTAAAGGCGGCTTCAGGCTTTCCCATAGCCAGATATAATTGACCTTGGGTATTCATAGCCTGGGCGAGAACAGATAAGCCAGGGGGTCCAGCATTCTCTAATAAAGCGATACTGCGGGCGATCGCTTCTGTGGCTGGTTGCCATTTTCCCAGGTGTTGATAAGCCAGAGATAGGTTACTAAGAACCCGTGCTTGGGCTATGAAATATCCTTGGTTGTGGTAGGTTTGCGCGACGGACTCCCAAATAGCGATCGCCTGTTGAAAATCCCCCTGTTGATAGCGATCGCGTCCCCGTTGTTCCTCCTGTAACCCCTCGGAGGCTTGGCTAATTATGGGAGTCTGTTTTGGGGCGACAATTTGGGTTAAACCTGGTTTCGAGATGGTATCTGCTAACAGCAGGCTAATCAATAAACCCAATAAAATCAATAGGGTAAAAGTCAAACGCCTAGGATATTTCATAGAATTGGCACAACACAATTAGGGAATTACAGTAGGACGGCATTGAGGGTTTAGCCAGGGAATAGAAGACGAGGAAGCATGAGGACTACGCGCAATTAAACTAACGCGACCATCAGAATACATCACTAACCCTTGAGCCTCAACTAAGATGGAATTGCCTGCTGTACTAAAATCTTGGTAAATTGTAGCACTACCTTGTAGATTTGGTGATTCTAAAGTTATGCTACCCAAATCTTCGAGGGGACTTTCTCCGGTGTGTATGGTGGTGGGGTTGGGTGGTAAACCGCCGCGTCCGGTGACAATAAATTGATTATTTTGGGACCCTGGTAAACAACTAAGAGTGACTAACCGAGACGCATCAATAGGTCCGGTGGGTAGTTCAAACAGTGCTTGGGTGGGGTCAGTATCAGGATTATTAATTGTGACTACCCCATCAACTCGAAAGGCGGAACTAACTGTAATATCACTCAGGGGGGTTAATTCGCGGCGGAACTCAATGCCAAAAATTCCCCTAGCTGTGATGGTAATATTACCCCCTGTCCCCAAAAAAGCATTGGCGGTTATATCGCTATTTTCCAGGGGGATAGCAAACAGATATTTGGTGATGATATCGATGTTCCCGCCATCACCTTGACCGCTATTTATACCTGCTGTTGCTGATATGGTACTTTGGCGGCGCAGGGTGATGGTATCGGCGATCGCCAAACTGATATTACCCCCATTATTAGATGCTGTTTCAGTGGTAATAGTCGCGCCATTGTCAAGTCGCAAATTCGGGGCGCTGAGGTGAATATTTCCCCCTTCTCCTTCACTGCGACTTTCCGCAAATAAGCCACTACGGAAAAAGCCATCCGGTGAAGTTCCGGTAAATTCTACCCCTTGGGAAGCCATAATATTCAGGCTTCCTCCTAACCCTTGATTTTGACTAGATGCCGAAATGCGAGCGCCGTCTAAAATTTGTAATTGTCCAGTTCTTACTTGGATATTTCCGGCGGGTGCGCTTCCTTGACCAAACCGGTCTGGGGTTCCGGTAGAAGTAAATAAGCCGCTGGGATTTTCCCTAGTGGGGGAAGTTCCGACTAACTGGATAGACGAGCGCCAAAACGTCAATATTTCCGCCTAGTCCGTCACCGAGAGTAGTGGCAACTATTTGAGCGCCATTATTAACTTGTAGTTGTCGGGTTTGAATGCTAATATCCCCCGCTTGACCGCTACCTTGTGTAGCACTGAAAATAGTCGCCCCATCACCGGAAATAGTTAATTGATTAGTATTGATAGTGATATCACCAGCTTGACCTGTAGAATCCAGTTCGCCGGTCGTAGATGACCGGCAAAGAGTTCGAGCCCCCGCACCGGAAACCACGGGGTTGAAGCCGGTGTTGCTTGGGTTAGAGGCGATCGCGGCTGATGTCGGTAGAGGGAGTGGGGGCGATCGCCTAAAATTTAACTAGCCTATCTCTACATCGGAGAAGTCAAAATGGTACAGACCCCTCAAACATCGGAAACCGATACCCTATTGCTGGCATACCCCAAAACCCTGAAACTTCACGTCACCCAAGAACAATTTGCCGCCCTAGCCGCCAGTAATCGAGAATTACAACTGGAGAGAACCGCCACAGGAGAGTTAATTGTGAATCCACCAACGGGTTGGGAAACCGGAGAACGTAATTTTAGTATCATTGGGCAATTGTATTGTTGGTACGAAAATTATCAACAAGGGAAAGCATTCGACTGTAACACGGGGTTTATTTTACCCAATGGGGCAAATCGTTCTCCCGATGCCTGTTGGGTGAGTCAAGACCGTTGGGATGCACTAAGCCAGGAACAAAAGAAAACTTTTCCAGAGATTTGTCCGGATTTTGTCGTAGAGTTACGTTCTGATTCGGATACTCTAAAATCGCTGCCAGAAAAAATGCAAGAGTATCTAGAAAATGGCGCAAAATTGGGGTGGTTAATCGACCCGCAACGTCGAATAGTAGAAGTTTATCGAGCCGATTCGGACGTAGAAATGCTATCCAATCCAACTGAGTTATCCGGAGAGAACCTGTTACCTGGTTTTGTATTAGATTTAGGTAGAGTTTGGGGTAAGTCGTAGTAGGAGGGTGGGCATTGCCTACCCGTTTGACAATTCCAGTTGTCCTAGAAAAGTGTCAGGATGGGCGATCGCCACTTGGGTATTGTCCAACAAACGACCGGAACCCGCTAGTTTTTGTCCGAGCGCCATTTCCACAAAGCGATTTCGGCTCAAGGCTTCCTGAGCAACCGTGCCGCATATGGGACTCTGGGATTTTCGGCGGGTGGTGACTAATTTGGAATGCTGCGATCAACATCCTGAAGTCAGCCTTGTGTACGCTAGGGCAAGCGCGAAGGGTCGTAGACCCGTTCGTGAAACGTTGCGTAGCAAACGTGCGACTGAGATTCGACCATTACTCTGGCTTTTGCAATCCTGTCAAAGCCAGTTGGGTCTATGAATCAAGAATCCCCTCCCCTTTAGACAGGGAGGGGAGTGTCAACTAAGTTCTCTACTGATACATTTACGCGACATTTTTCCGGTTCCGGATAATGCAACGATAGCACCATTACCTGTTTTCGTTTCATGATTGATACAGCGTCCTATTTAACAGGTCTTCCAAGGCTGTGACCGGCAAAGGTTTGGAGAAAAAATACCCTTGTCCGTATTCGCAATTTAGGTTTTTCAAAGTCTGGACATTACCTTCGGCTTCTATGCCTTCCGCGACAATATCCATATTTAAGTTATGCCCTAACATAATAATAGTTTTAACAATTTCTGTATTTTGCTGGCTGTCATCCATACGACGCACAAAAGACTGATCAACTTTGAGAGTATCTATGGGAAACCGATGCAAATAGCTGAGGGATGAATAACCAGTGCCGAAATCATCCATACTCAGTTTAATACCTAGAGATTTTAATTGTTCTAAGAGTGCGATCGCCTCATCGACATCATCCATAATTGCACTTTCGGTAATTTCTAATTTAATGCAATTACGGTCAACGCCAGTCTCAGTCAAAATCTGATCAACACATTCAATTAAGTTAACTTGGGAAAATTGACGGGTTGATAGATTGATGCTTAACATAAAAGGGGGATTTTGGCAATATTTTTGATGCCAGATCGCCAACTGACGACAGCCTTCTAATAAAATCCACTCCCCCAAGGGGATAATTAAACCACTCTCCTCAGAAACTGGGATAAATTCCCCAGGAGACACAAACCCCCGCTGGGGAGATATCCAACGCACTAAGGCTTCAAAACCAGCTATCTGATTAGTTTTTAAATCAATAATCGGCTGATAATACAGTTGAAATTCTTGATTTTTAATGGCTTCTCTGAGGTCTGCTTCTAGTTGTAACTGCTGTAAAGCCTGAGATTTCATGGTGGAGATATACACCTGATAACGATTGTTTCCTAAAGCCTTGGCGCGATACATGGCTGTATGGGCATCTCTCAATAAATCATGGGCAACTAAATGGGGGTTTTGGTTACTATATGCAATGCCAATACTGATGGTGGTATATACCTGTTGACCGTTGAGATAAAAGGGCGCGGCGAGAGCTTTTTTCAGTTGATTTGCCATGGCGATCGCCTGGTCAATATTCTGGATATTCGGCATCATTACCGCAAATTCATCCCCGCACACTCGCGCTAAAATAACCTGAGAATGTAAACACTTTTTGAGGCGTTTAGTAGTAGAAATTAGCAGTTGATCACCGATAGCATGACCAAAACCTTCATTGATGAGACGAAAGCGATATAAATCTAAAAAAAACAGGGCGATTTGGGTATATTTAGACTGATTACTAAGGCGCTGAATTTTTTGATGGAGTAGGTTGCGGGTTGGTAAATCGGTAAGAACATCATAGGATAAACCATAAAGAACTTTATAAGCTAAGACAATGGCACCAGTAAATAATAAGCCTAAAGCTGGGGGAATTAGGGGAATCCATCCCTTTTGACCAAATAGCACAAAACAGATACTCCAAAGGGCGATCGTGCTGATACTAATTAGTAATCCCAACGACAGGGGGCGATGAAATTTAACTACGAAAATCCCCCCAAAAAATGACCCAAGCCACAACCATAAAACCTCCCCCCACATGGGCCAAAACCAAAATAAAGATTCTCCCGCTAAAATTACTTTAAGAATTTGGCTAATCATGTTAGCATGAATCATTACTCCGGGCATTAAATGATTAGTGGTTTGACCAGGACTAAAAGGGGTAGGATGTAAGTCTCTTAAACTGGCGGCTGTTGTCCCGATTAATACGACTTTATCTCTGACCAAATCTGGGTCAAATTCTCATTCTAATAACTCGGTCATCGTGATAGTTTTAGCTATGGTTTTGGTGTGATAATTAATCAATATTTGTCTACCCCCAACTTCCGATGGGGGTAGTTGATAGCCACCGGAATTATATTCTAGTGTCGGAAATATAGTTTTATCTATTTGTAGCAAGCCGGGTTGTGCTTCAAGAATAATGGGGCGATTTTTGAGAGATTCCAAATATTTGTGGCTAACTTTTACGCCAAAAGAATAAAGTTCTTGACCATCATATCGAACATACATTAAGTTACGGCGAATAGTATTATCTAAATCGGCTACTAAATCGTTAAAGCCTACTTGATTGGCTGATATAGATGGCGGTGGATCAACTATTCCGATTTGTTTAATGGCAATAATATTATCGGCTTGGAATTGTTCAACAATTTGTAAATTTCCAGGAGGTTGCGGAACATCTCTATAAATATCAAAGCCAATGACTCTAGGTTGATATTCTTGCAGTTTCGCTAAGGCTTGGGCTAAGATTTCATCAGAAAACGGCCACTTTTGGTTAGCTTGAATATCTGCTTCTGTAATCTCTACAATTAGTAGGCGAGGGTCAGGAATATTATGACTATTTAAGCGCATCATTCTATCAAAGGATTCTAATTCTAAAGGTTGTAAAATTCCCCAAGACCTAATCCCCGATATTAACCCTGTGGTTAATAGGCTGGCTAGGATGATAGTAATTAGCTGTTTTACTGATAAGACATGCGGATTTATTGGTTGTTTGTAATCAGTGAATATGGATGATAGTTTCTTGGCAATGTATTTAACACACCGACACCAACAGCGATTAATTTGACTATTTAAATGCTTAAAACGTTTTGCAATCATAATAAGCTAATTTTATTTGTACTCAAAATAGTGGGACATCTAGGGGACTCGGTTATGTATGGCGTTCAATATCTGTAACTTCCTATGGTTGAATATCAGTAATTTGACTGATGACTGTCTGTTAACCACCTTGCTATAATCATAATGTTAGGAATCAGGGAATAATCGGGATATAACTCTGAAACTTAAACTTTTTGCGGGTCCGATAGGGGTTATCCTGGGTACGGTGTCTGTGTTAACGGTTTCTATGACACCACCTTTTATAGAATCTGTGGTAGCTACTGATGGTGATCAGCCACCAGGTCGCTTGGTGGGAGGAGGGACTAGGAGTAGCAACCCTAATTGTAGATTTGATCGAACTCCCTTGATGGCGATCGCACCTTCTCGATCAATAGGGTTAACGGCTCAAGCCTCTCCTAGGTTATATTTTTACTTACCTGCTATGGAAACTACCCAGACAGCCGAGTTTGTGCTGATTGATAACACCAATGACACGGTGATTTATGAAGAGACCCTGACAATCGGAGGTAAAGCTGGAATTATCGGTGTGACTATACCATCACACAGCACTCAGAACATTAAAACCAACAATAATTACAAGTGGTACTTTTCCATCGTTTGTAATCCTGATGACCGTTCGGAGGATATCATAGTCGAAGGTGGCATCCGGTGGGCAGAAATCGACCCAGCATTAGCCAGTCAAATTAACCAAACCAGTCCACTAGAGAAGGTGGATCTATATTTAAAGGCGGGACTGTGGTTTGATGCTATGTCAACTTTGGCTCAGTTGCGGTCTCATGGTAATGCTGATCCGGCAGTCTCAGAGGCTTGGAGTAAACTATTGGAATCGGCGGATCTGGGGGTTTTGGTTCAAGAACCTGTAATTACCGAATAATTTACTCCATATTTTCAGCAGCGATCGCTATTGATGCTGATTCTGATTCTGATTCTGATTCTGACTCTGACTCTGACTCTGACGCTGGCGGAATATCTCATAAAGTGCCATACCAGTGGCTACTGAGACATTCAAGCTAGGGGTTACTCCTGACAGGGGAATAGAAAGTAGCACATCGCAATTTTCGGCGATCGCATGACTCAACCCTTCCCCTTCACTACCTACTACTAGGACGATCGCCCCGCTTAAATCAGCTTTATACAGGGGTTGATATTCCCCGGCTACTGTGCCATAAATCCAAAATCCGGCTGATTTAAGTTCCGTGAAAGTACGGTTAAGGTTGATCACCCGCGCTACCGGGAAAGTCTCTAGGGCTCCGGCCGCCACTTTCATCACTGTAGCATTAATACCAACAGCCCGCCGCTGGGGGAGAATCAAGCCTTGGGCTCCGATCGCTTCAGCGGTGCGAATGATCGCGCCTAAGTTGTGGGGGTCAGTGATACCATCAACGGCGACTAGGACTGGTTGGCTATTGGCAGATTTAGCCTGGGTGATTAGGGTGGTTAAATCCCAATATTTATAAGGTGTAACCTGTGCGACAATTCCCTGATGGCTAGCGCCTCTGGTAATTTGGTCTAGGCGCTGATAGCTGGCTCCGTCTACAATAGCGCCTTTGGCTTTCGCCTCTTGTAATAGAGGTTGGAACCGGGTATCTGAGCGCAATTGGGAAATTACCCAAACTCGGTTAAGCGATCGGCCGTTTTCTAAGGCTGCTAAGACTGTGTGGCGACCATAAATTAGATCTTCCTCTGGCGGTTCTGTCTCTGCTGAAGCCACAGGGCGATCGCGACGACGGGGATGGATAGCTGGTTTATCTTCCCGAGGAGAATGCGATCGAGATGAAGAAGGCTTAACCTTTCCTCGGTTCGGGCCAGATTTGCGATGGGGAGATGAAGGAGGTCTCATTAAAAAACCCTCGAAGATTAGGCAATTTTTAATCAACAAACAGCATGACCGACAGGAAACACCCTATCGGTCTACTGGAAATAGGTAGACTCCTAGCAATCACTCAACTTTTTGGGACCGCCGCCACAGCATCCTCAACGGTTTGCTGTAGAGATAGAAACTTTTCTAAACGAACCAGTTTCACGGTTTGGGTGACGCGAGGATTAGAAACAATTTGTAAAGTTCCTCCGTTAGTCTGAGCCTTCTTGACGAGTTGTACCAAAGCGCCCAAACCGGAACTGTCTACAAAGTCTATCTGGGAAAGATCCAACACAATGTGTTTTGGTCCATTATCGATACACTTAGACATAATTTTCCGAAACGTACCTTCTGAGAAGGCATCGAGTAATCCGGTCAGACGAAATATTTGATAGTTATCTTTAACGTCGCGAGTCCCTCTGAGGCTAACGGTCAGGTGTAGTTGCTCAGGAATAGCCCCCTCCTAACTGGATAGCACATATACTGCTTCATTAGTATATTCCATTTTTGCCATAATTGTCTATGGTATCTGATTCCGTTGGCTTGAATTTGAGATGACAACAGACAGGGGGACTTGGCTCGGTTTGTCCCCCCAATAATCTGGCTCAGGTAATTACTTGGCTTTTTCCATTTCCTTGACGAATTGCTCAAACAGATAATCAGCGTCGTGGGGACCGGGACTGGCTTCTGGGTGATACTGAACTGAAAATAGCGGTAGGGTTTTGTGCTTGAGACCAGCAACGGTGCGATCGTTCAGGTTCAGATGGGTTATTTCTACATCCTCGGCTAGGCTATCAGGATCGAGAGCAAAGCCGTGATTTTGGCTGGTAATTTCTACCTGACGCTTTTCTAAGCCCGCAGGTTGATTTAATCCCCGATGTCCGAATTTGAGTTTAAAGGTTTTCGCGCCTAGGGATAAACCGAGGATTTGATGTCCCATACAGATGCCAAATACTGGTTTGTTACTTTTGAGTAACTCCTGGGTTGTGGAAATACCTTCGGAAACGGCGGCGGGGTCTCCTGGACCGTTAGAGAGGAAAATGCCATCGGGATTATATTTCAGGATCTCGGCGGCGGGGGTGCTGGCGGGAACTACGATGACCCGACAACCATAACTGGCTAGGCGACGCAGAATATTACGCTTTACTCCAAAGTCAATGGCAACTACTGTATAACGGGGGGATGGTGTTGGGCTCTCTTTTGATTCCAAGCTGGGGCTAAATTCCCAAACTGTATCGGTGGACTCAGACCACTCGTAGCTCTCTGGTGTAGTTACTTCTTTAACTAGGTTCAACCCATCCATATTGGGAGCCTGTTGGACTCGGGATAACAATTCTCCGGGGTCGAGAATTTCGGTAGATATGCCACCATTCATAGCCCCGACAGTTCGCAGTTTGCGGGTTAAGGCGCGGGTATCTATGCCATAAATGCCGGGGATATTATGTTCTTTGAGATAGTCGGGTAAGGATTGGGTAGAACGCCAGTTACTGGGACGGCTGCAAATATTACGGGCGATCGCACCTAGGACTTGGGGTCTGTTGGACTCCTCATCTTCTGGGTTAACCCCTGTGTTTCCTAATTCAGGATAAGTAAAGGTGACAATCTGACCACAATAACTGGGATCGGTCAAAACTTCCTGATAACCTGTCATTCCGGTGTTAAACACCACTTCACCTACAACTGTACCTGGAGCGCCAAAAGACCAACCGCGATAGCTGGTGCCGTCAATCAGAACAAGTAAAGCTGGTTTAGCAGAGATAAGCGACATAAAAGCCAATTTGCATCTAAACTTAATACCCCCCTATTCTGCCAGATATCTGACAAACCGCTGATAGTTGAGTTTTGATTGCATGACAATTCAGGGGTGGACAGGTATCAATTAACTGTTTTACCAGATATGCGGGTGGCGTTGAGAATGGCTAATAATGCTACTCCTACATCGGCGAATACTGCTGACCAGATGGTGGCTAGTCCGAAAATTCCTAAGATGATAAAAAAGCCTTTAATTCCCATAGCTAAACCGATATTTTGCCAGACAATGCGGCGGGTTTTTCGTCCGATGGCGATCGCACGACTGACATAAGAGGGGGAATCGGTCATAACTACTACATCGGCGGTTTCAATGGCTGCGTCTGAACCCATACCTCCCATAGCAATACCTACATCAGCCCTAGCAATGGCGGGCGCATCATTAATTCCATCCCCGACAAAGGCAACTTTACGATTATCTGGAGTTAGTAATTTCTCCAGTTGCTTGACTTTATCTTCGGGCATTAATTCGGCATAATATTCATCAATATTTAAGGTTTTGGCAAGGCGATCGGCTACGGTTTGATTATCTCCGGTTAGCATGACTATTTTCTGCACTCCTTGTTTTTTGAGGGCTTCAATAGCAGCCACAGAATCGGGTCGGACTTTATCGGAAATTAGGATATATCCGGCATAGCGATAGTCTACGGCTAGATGAATTACTGTGGCACCTACATCACAGAGGGGATGGTCAATTTTTTCTAAGTGTAACAGGCGATCGCCTCCGGCAATTACTGTCCGATTTTGGAGTTTGCCTTTCACTCCACAGCCGGGGATTTCTTGATAATCTTCGATTAAGGTTGGGCTCTGTGAATCTCCATAGTATTGACGAATTGCTTGGGCGAGAGGATGGTTAGATAGGGATTCTATTTGAGCGGCGATCTTGATTAGTTCTGCCTCGGTAAAGTTATTATAAGGCACTATTTCTGTGACCTCAAACACGCCAGCAGTCAGGGTTCCGGTCTTGTCAAATATTACGGTTTTAACGGCGGCTAAATCGTCTAAAAATGTGGAGCCTTTGACTAATATTCCCTGTCTGGCTGCCCCTCCAACTCCGCCAAAGTAACCGAGGGGAATGCTAATGACTAAGCCGCAGGGACAGGAAATGACTAATAGAATTAATGCCCTAAAAAACCATTCTTGATGACTGCCTAAATTTAAGAGGGGGGGAATTAAGGCGATCGCGATGGCTAAAATTACCACAACTGGGGTATAATACCGGGCGAAGGTGGTGATAAATTTTTCGGTTTTGGCTTTCCGATTTTGGGCGCTTTCTACTAACTCTAAAATTTTGCTAATGGAAGATTCGTTAAATGGTTTGGTGACTTTAATGGTTAATAGTCCGGTTTGATTGATGGTTCCAGCTAGGACTATTTCTCCGAGTTTAACGGCACGAGGTAAGGATTCTCCGGTGAGAGGTGAAGTGTCAATTTGGGAGGTTCCAGATATGATTTCTCCGTCTAGGGGGATTTTTTCTCCGGCTTTGACGACAATAGTACTGCCGACATTTACTAACTGGGGAGAGATGGTTTTTATTTCTCCGTTTATTAGGAGGTTTGCGGTGTCTGGACGTACTGCTAATAGTGATTTAATTGACCGCCGAGAACGCTGCACAGAAAACTCTTGGAAACCTTCCCCAATTCGATAAAATAGCATGACAGCCACGGCTTCGGGAACTTCATTAATAGCAATGGCGCACAGGGTGGCTAAACTCATTAAAAAGGTTTCATCAAATATCTGACCTCGCCAGATATTCTTTCCGGCGCTGACTAATATTTCCCAGCCTGTGAGTAAATATACAGGAATTAATACTAGATATTCCCCCCAGCCCCAAGCCGCAAGTTTTAGCCAATTGTTGAAGATTAATGCTAGGATATAAATGGCGGTTATGATTGCCAAAGGTATCAGTTCAGAGACCCGATTATCAGAGTGGCGATCGTCTCCATTACATGAACAGCAGGAACTCTGTTGATTATCAGCCATTGCGTTCTACCTAAATCCTTCCATTCTATCATTTGCGCGAGATTGTTGGCCGAGTTAATCTTAAATCATTATTAAAATTATACAACTTATCAAACTTGCTGGTCAGCTATCAGTATATATTAAGAAAAATTTAATTTTAGAGAAGGCCTCCAGAAACACGGCTAGGATGAAAAAAATTGTAGCATCATGGCAAGTAGGAGTCAGTATCAATGAGTTATTGGTTGATAAAATCCGAGGAAAAAACCTATAGTATTGACCAAATGCAGTCGGAGCAAACTTGTATTTGGGATGGTGTTCGTAACTATATGGCCAGGAATTTCTTGCGGAAAATGCAAGTTAATGATTTGTGCTTCTTTTATCATTCTAATACTAAAATTCCGGGGATTGTGGGATTGGTGCGAGTCATTGAATCTAATATAGTTGATCCTACTCAATTTGATGAAAATAGCCCTTATTATGACCCTAAAGCTACGGCTAACCATCCCCGTTGGTATACAATCCGAGTAGAGTTTGTTGATAAATTTCCCCAGATGATTTCCCTAGGCGACCTGAAACAGAAGTTTGATCCTGATGAATTGTTACTGGTGCGGCGGGGTAATCGTTTGTCGGTGATGCCAATTCGAGTAGATATCGGCGATCGCATTCTGCAATTGAAAATTAGGCATTCTGTATCCTAGTTGGGATATAATAAAGTAGTTTATTCAAGGTAGGATTAACCCATGATCGTCAACACACCCCCCCTCTGGCTGCAATCATAAACATCTAATATTGTAGCTGAAATTGCTCTGATAATTCGTCAGTCACTCCAGCTTGACGAGTTATGAGAATGTGGGTCGGATGAATTGTGATCAAAATTGAACTCTCATGCTGTTAGATTATTGTCAGGGATGATTAGAAATTAGTGGCCAGCATGAACAAGCGATTTGACGGCGATCGGGTGATGATCCTCAAGTATAAATTATAGATACCATTGATTTAGGATTTCCTGTGAGTTTGGAACCAGATATTAGTCAATTTGTCCATAAAATTACGGTTAGACTAAATCCCCAAGATGTGCTAATATTATTTACAGATGGGATTACTGAGGCGGAAAATAGCTATGGCCAACATTATGGCATTGACCGCTTGTGTGAAGTGGCACTATGTCATCATGAACAGACATCTGAAGACATAAAAAATGCCATTGTTTCTGATGTTTTTGAGCATATTGGTCGTTAGCGAATATTTAATGATATTACCTTGATTATTTTAAAGCAAAAATAGTCCCCTTAATCACCCCAATATTAACAGCAAACCATGAGTATTTTAGTTTTCGGCAGCATCAATATGGATCTAGTGGTGCAAACTCCTCGACTCCCTCAACCTGGGGAGACTGTGACCGGATATAATTTTTTATCGGTAGCGGGTGGAAAGGGAGCAAATCAAGCGGTAGCAGCAGCACGGTTAGGGGCAAAAACTGATATAGTAGGAAGGGTTGGCGGGGATGCTTTTGCTGAGGAACTTTTGGAAGAATTAAAAGGTAATCGTGTAGGTTGTAAAGGGGTTTTACGCGATAATACTACCCATTCTGGTTTGGCGACTATTGCAGTGGATAATCACGGCGAAAATCAAATTATTATTATTCCTGGTGCTAATGGTTCTGTGGGCCATGAAGATGTGCAGAGACTACAACCTTTATGGGAGGAAGCAACATCTTTATTATTGCAATTAGAAATCCCGCTAAAAGCAGTGGAAGCGGCTATTCATGCTGCCCACAATGCGGGAGTGAGAGTAATTCTTGATCCTGCACCCGCCCCTGATGTTTTTCCTCAACAATTATATCCCTTGGTGGATATTATTACGCCCAACGAAACTGAGGCGAGTCAACTTGTAGGCTTTCCGGTGAACAATGTAGAAACTGCCCAAAAAGCTGCGGATACTCTCTTGAGTTTTGGGGTAAAAACTGCTGTGATTAAATTGGGTTCTAAGGGTGTGTTTTGGGCGACTAAATCTGAATCTTTTTTGGTTCCGGCTTTTGCGGTTAATGCGGTGGATACTGTGGCGGCGGGAGATGCTTTTAATGGGGGAATGGCGGCGGCTTTGGACGAGGGGCGATCGCTAAAGGAGGCGATTCTCTGGGGGGCGGCAACGGGGGCTTTATCCACGACTCAGGTAGGGGCGCAGTCTTCTCTACCCGATCGCCAAGCCTTAGATAATGTATTGATGCCGCCTATGTCAACTTTGACGATTAATTGATTCCCAATTAGAGAGGCGATCGCGAACAATTCCCCGCCATATTTGAATTAAAGGTTCAGCTTCTATGGAGCCTTGATCACGTCTTTCTGGAAATAGTTGATAGAATTGAGTATCGGCTAAATTAAACAGTTCAGCCGTGCTAAGATTAAGGCGGTTGGCTGTACTAATCCAACTATTTAGATCGGCTTGGGTATAGCTTCCTAAGTCTTGTCGAGATTCATCACTGAGGGTTTCTAACTCATTTAAGACTTCATGGGCGATTTGATCCCAACGCTTTCGCCAAACGAAATCAACGGGATCATTAGTTAATAGTCGCCCTTGTTGTTGGGGGTAGCGAAAATAAAACTCTTCATTAACTAAAGCCATAAAAAATTGATAATTAACACCCAAATGGCGACGGCGATCGCGTAATATTTCTATCCTTTCAAGTTCGGACATTTCCCCAAATTCATCCTTGGCTGTTTCCGTAATCGAAAAGTGATCGGCCCAAAAATTACCCGCCCACCAGCCAAAACTACCCATTATCACCATTGACAAAACCACTAAACTCGCCATTTTCCACGAAGAATAAAACTGAAACTGAGTGATTTGTTGAACAGTAGGAGGACTGAAATTAGGGACAGGGGGCTGGTTTTTTGGGGGCGCTAATATGTCAGGGGTCACTGACTCTGGTGGGGGTTGAGTGGGAATAGGTTGAGGAGATATTGAGATCTGGTTAAGATCCTGTAAAATTTGACGCGCGGAAATATAGCGATCGCTAGGTTGACGTGCTAACATTTTATTAAAAATCCGATCTAACTGAGGATTTAAAGTTAGATATGGTTGCCATTTCCAAGTAGAATTATAACTATCAATAAGTTCTTGAGGTTCTTTACCAGTTAGCAACACTAACAAAGTCGCAGCTAAAGCATATAAATCGCTATGGGGATAAACAATACCCATCTGCATTTGTTCATCTGGCGCATAGCCAAACTTTCCTAATCGAGTGGCGGGGTTGGGTTGTAAACTCTGAGGAAATAACTGGGATTTGATGCGGGCTTTAATGAGTTTTACACCTCCAAAATCAATCAAAATTGGCAACCAATCAGAGTCTCTGCAGATGATATTATCGGGGGAAATATCACGGTGAATAACTCCCAAGGAGTGGATATAATCCAACACTGGGATCAATTTTAACAGAATTTCGGTGATTTCAGCTTGACTAAAATATTTACCTTTTTGCAGTCGCTGTTTTAGTAATTCTCGGTAAGTGAAACCCTCCACATAATCCTGGACTACAAAGATATAAACTTGACCGCCTATGGTTTCCTCAAATAGTTCTTGAAATCGGGGAATTTGCGAATGTTTAAGTTGGTAGAGAGTTTGCGCCTCCCGTTGAAATAACTCGCGGGATTTTTTTAACTCATAATTACCTTTGACTTGGGGTGCGAATTCTTTTAACACGCACAACTCATCAAAGCGGTGTTGGTCTTTAGCTAAATAGGTGCGTCCAAAGCCACCATGACCTAATTCACGAATGATCAGATAGTGGTGGCGGAGAATTTGACCTGACAGCAGCGCAGTATTAATCATGTTGGGAAGTTCAAGGGATTAACTCAGCATTCAATTTGACGGTCAGCCTTGACTAATGTTACCAGAAAATTGGGAAATGTTAACAATCATCAGCACCTATTTGACCAGAGCAGCAACTTATGGGTAAAATTATCATATTGTAAACGAGTGTAATTAATTATGCGATCGCTTATTGTTAATCCCCATAATTTAAACGATCTACCATCACACTTAACTACTATTACCCCAACTCGACCAGTAGCCCGTTGTTTAAAAGTACCTTATAAATCTTTGGACAAGCTGGCTATGAAAACTATCAATAATCATCAAATTACGATAGCGCCAGTGTTAACTATGGATCGAACTTGGCGGCGCATTGTGGCTGAGAATATCAACAGTAATGACCCTGATGGTATCGCGAAAATGTTAATACCCTCCCGCCAAAAACTCTTAAAATCTGGAGTGGACTTAAACTTATTAATTAATCATAATTCTCGGAGAATTAGGGATTTAGCCCAAGTGACTAATCTCTATAAACAAGAATTATTCAAGCAAGGCTATATTGACCAAGATGAATTATTTTGGCAAGCCATTAATTTTCAACCCAAACCACAACCTTTATTGATTTATGGTTATTTTCAACCTCAACCTGATCAGGTCGAATTTATTAACCTAGTAGCAGGGGAAGATAGCATCTGGGTTTTGCCGACCGGAAAAGCGGAATTTTTTGCCAAAAATCGAGAGGCGATCGCCTATTTAGAAAGTGAAGGATGGCAGGTAAATTATCAGGAAAATAATGATAATTTTAGCTTAGGAGAACAACTACAAAACTGCTTTGTAGACAAAGGGGAAATCACGAATAATGTGCAATGCCATATTTATTCAAATTTAGAAGCAGAAGTTAGGGGGGTTCTTTCCCAAGTTAAGCAGTTAATGATAGAGGGAATATCAGCCCGTGAAATTGTCCTAGTGACTCAGGATGAAAAAACCTATGCACCCTTATTATTAGATATGGCTTGGGAATATCAGTTACCACTGCGATTATTTTATAAAATTCCCTTGCGGAATATTCGCCTTGGGTCTTGGATCGCATTATTAATAGAAGTCATCGAAAACAATTTTCCCTTTGAGTCTACCGCTAAACTTCTGCATCATCCTTTAGCCCAATATTTAACATATCAACAATGGTTAGAAGCGCGACAAAAGCGACCACATAACCTAGCGGAATGGCAAGAATTAGGGTTAAATTTATCATTGTTAAAATTCCCAGAAAGCGATACCCGCCAAAATTGGGTAGACCACATTAAACAAGTTTTTAAATTCTTTGATATCCGCAAAAATAGCAGTCAATGGTCTAGGGAGATAGTCGCTTTTAATGAATTAGAAGCAGCTTGGGTAGAATTATCAAAACCTAATGGCGATCGTCTTAATCGACAAGAATTTTGTCAAGATATTTTAGAGATAATTAGCAAGCTAAAAGTCCCCATGCAACCAGGAAAAGGAGGCATAGAAGTTCACACTCCTTTATCCCTACAGGGTGCGAGTTATCCCCATGTTTTTTTAATCGGTTTTCAGGAAGGTATCCTACCCCCAGCCATTGAAAATGATCCGGTTTTAGACTTTTACGAATCGCGGCGACTATCTCAATTAGGCATTACCCTAGAAACCGCCATAGACATCGCCCAACGGAATGAATTATGTTTTTATGAACTATTAAGAATACCAACGATATCTTTGACTTTTTCCTGTGCGGAACAGCATTATAAAAAGCCGCTGATACCTAGCCCGTATGCTACCCGTTTAGGGCTAGAAATGACTCCGCCACCGTTGTTAAATTTAGCCAGTATTGAGGAAGCTAGACGCTATTATTTACAACAGCCAGAAAAGTTATCCAATGATGTTCTAGTTAATGATATTATTAAAAATTGGCAAGTTGAACAGCGCCGAGAAAGTGGGGAATCTCCTGATGAATATGATGGGGTTATTGGTGTGGGAGTTGATTATGAAAATCGGATTTTTAGTGCCTCGCAATTACTTGCATTAGGTCAATGTCCGTTTAAGTGGTTTGCCACCTATTTACTAGGATTAAAAGAACCTTCAGAAGCGGAAGCGGAAATAACTGGAAGTCTCGGAGGTCGGTTATATCATCGCTGCTTAGAACTTTTGTTAACAGATATCAAAAATCAAACGGATTTACGGCGGTTGGAGAGACAAGATATTAACGAAGCATTATCTCAAGCGGAAGCGGCGTTAAAAGCTGAAGAAAATGTGAATTTTGACAAGTTTATGGGTTGGGAAGCCCGCCGTTTAGAAGGTTTAAATATGTTAGAATTGAATTTACAAGCCGAAGATTTTTTGCGATCCAATGCGGAAATTATTAGTTGTGAAAATTCCTTTAATGCTGAATGGTATGGGTTAAAGGTAACTGCTAGGGTCGATCGCATTGACCGCACCCCCACGGGTCTATTAGTGTTAGACTATAAAACTACGGGTAGTTTACCATTGGGAATTAAAGATGATTCAGGACAAGCGAAAATCAATATTCAAATGCCATTATATCAACAGGCGATCGCCCAAAATTTTAAGGAAGTTCAACAGGTAGATGTCAAGTTGTATTCTCTGAAAAAACAGCGTTATTTGCCGGCTAAAGTAACCGACCCTGCAATTTTAGAAGCCTTTGCAGACGAGGTTAAACAGCGGCTACAACAGGGTAATTATCCAGTAGCGCCAGACCAGAAACAGCAAGTCTGCCAATACTGTCAATTTGACTCGGTTTGTCGTAAGGGAAACCGTTTAAGCCGCCAAAAACTATCAAAATAATAGCAGATTGTCGGTCAAATTTTAAGGATTAATTAATCATGAGTTTAACAAATGCACAACAAGCGGCTGCTACCAGTCCTCAAAGTATTATGGTCACAGCCGGGGCGGGGACTGGCAAAACTTATATGTTAGTAGAAAGGTATTTATATTATTTGCGAGAAAAGGGACTTTCTCCCTTGGAAATAGTGGCGGTTACATTTACGGAAAAAGCAGCCCAGGAATTGCGATCGCGTATTCGTTCACAGGTAAGGCAACAACTTCCTAACCGTCCCGACATACTAGCAGAATTAGAAGCCGCCCCTATTAGTACAATTCACGCTTTAGCTAGTCGTATTTGTCGGGAACATCCCCAGGCGGCTAAAGTTCCTGCTGACTTCCAAATTTTAGAATATTTAGAAGGCAAAATCTGGCTTTATGAAGGGTTAGAAACTGCTTTGTCTAAATTACCAATTCAGGTTTTTGAAACCATAGATTATTCTTTATTATCACGAATTTTGGCAACCTTCTTAGATGACCCCTTGATGGCAGAAAGGTCATTAAATCAACAAATAGACTGGTCAGAGTTAGCGCAAAAATTACGCGATCGCGCCTTAGAAGACCTCATAAATCATCCCCAATGGCGGGAATTAAAAGACATTTTAACGTCAAATATTGGCAAGCCAGAAGACAAACTAGAAGTTATCCGACAAGCCACAGTTAGCGCCATGTTATCCCTAGAAAACGGTGATAATGTCTCCGAAAATCTGCAAGTTTTCAATAAAATTAATATCAGATATGGTAGTAAAAAAAACTGGGGGGAAAATCTACAAACTGTTAAAGATGCCTTAAAAGCCTTACGAGAGGAATTAGTTAAACCCTGTATAAAAGAGAATTTAATTAATGCAGAAGTTGGGGAAGCAGACCACAAACTAGCCGAAATGTTAGCCGCCTTAAAAGAAGCCTACCGAGAAGTTAAAGACTATTTGCAACAGTTGAAATGGCAAGCCCGAGTTTTGACATTTGCAGATTTAGAAATTGGCGCATTAACCGCTTTACAAAATAATCCCACCATTCAACTCTATTATCAACAACGCTGGCGCACTTTTTTAGTTGATGAATTTCAAGACACCAACCCCATTCAAGGCGAAATATTAGAACTTTTAACCCAGACAGCAGATTTAACTATAGTGGGTGATAAAAAACAGTCAATTTATGGGTTTAGGCGGGCAGATATTCAAGTTTTTAATAAATTTAGAAAACGCATTATTGACAACCAGGGAGATGAGATAATTCTTAATCAAAGTTTCCGGACTCATCAGCAATTAATTAATCAAATTAATCAGGTATTTTCTCCATTATTAGGAGATTTAAGACAAGACTTAGAAGCTGTCCGTATTGACTCCCCCTCTCCTAGGGAAACATTGCAGATATTTGTTATCCCCAAAACCGCCGAAACTGATGTTACCCAAAGGCGGATAGCGGAAGGAAAGTTGATTGCTAAAACCTTAAAAGAAATGTTAGATAATCAAACTCCAGTGTTTGATAAAGAAACTCAACAATTAAGACCCATTCAACCAGGCGATATTGCTATTTTAACCCGAACCTGGGGACCCTTAGATAGTTATGGAGAAGCCCTAGCCGCCGCCCAAATACCCTTAGCGCCTTCAGGAGGTGGAAACCTATTAGAAACCCAAGAAGCTAAAGATGCTTGGTCACTGCTAAAATTCTTAGCCGACCCTGGAGATGATATCGCATTAGTAGCCCTACTAAGAAGTCCCTTTTTTACGATTAGCGATCGCCTTTTATTCAAGGTTAGTAGTAACCTGAAATTATCCCACCAATCTACATCAGAAAATATGAGTTGGTGGAAATTTTTAAACAGTGGATCACCTGTAGAATTTACAAAGGCGATCGACCCTTTAAAAAGACTACTCAAAAAACGCCATATTGAGCCCCCATCTCGCTTGTTACAAATTGCAGATAGATTAACAGGATATACAGCCACAATCGCCAATTTACCAGCCTCTAATCGTCGCCTAGCGGACTTTAATGGATTTCGAGAATTAGTGCAAATTTTAGAACAAGGAACCGATGATTTATTTGGAGTAGTTCGCCGTCTCAAGCGCCTAAAAGATAAAGCCGTAACCGTAGAACGTCCCCCCATTAATACCAGCAATGCAGTATCATTAATGACCATTTTTGCCGCCAAAGGATTAGAATGGCCAATGGTAGTTGTAGCTGACCTAAGTCGCCCAACTCCCAACTCATCAGTACCCGTTTATTTTGACCCAGAATATGGTGTAGCGATCGCCTGTAAAGACGAAGACCAAGACCGAAAAGATCCAGTTATTTACAACTGGTTAAAATATCGCCATCAACAGCGAGAAGAAGCCGAAGCATTGCGAATCCTGTATGTAGCATTAACCCGCAGTCGGGATTATATCTTATTAACTGCCTCCCAGGAAAAAGGTAATTATTTAAATAAATTATACTTAGGGTTACAAGCTGCCAATATTCCCATAACCACCCTAGAAATTAATAGTGATGATATCATCCCGCCAGTCCCCCCAAGTCCCCTACCTCCAGCCATTAACCCTCCCCTGCTGACTGAGGCGATGACTTCTGGTTTATTTGAACTTCCCGTAACCTCTTTAAGTGAATATAAACGTTGTCCAACCCGGTTTAAATTTATCTATATTCTCGGACATCCAGGCTTCTCAGAAGAAGCCAATCAAGGCATGAGAATTGGGCAGTTAGTTCACAAGGCTTTAGAATATGATATCAGAGATATTGATAAACTCCAAAAATTCGCGGAATATGGAACTGATGAACAATTATTGAGTGAGGCTATTTGCCTCGCCATAGACTTTGATAATACTGAAGAATTTAAAATATTTAGAGACCACGAAATTAATCGAGAAATTGAGTTAAAATTAGATATATTAGGGGTTAGCTTTAATGGCATAGCAGATCTAATTGGGGATAATTGGGTGCTAGACTATAAAAGCGATCGCGTGATGCGCCCAGAACACCATAATCTACAACTATGGGCTTATGCTAAAGCCTTAAACTATTCCGAGGCACATATTGCCTATTTACGCCATAAACAACTCTACACTTTGCCACCAAAACTATTAGAAAAAACTGCCCACGAAGCGGAAAGCATAGTTCGAGATATAGTAGAGGGACACTATCCCCCCAAACCATCACTAGAAAACTGCCAAACCTGTCGCTATCGTGAAATTTGCGAACATAGATATGATGCTATATGAATGATGGTGCGTCAGAGTTTAAAGGCTTTCTATTTACCCCAAAATTATCTCAATCTGACGCTACTATCGCCTGGTGCGTCAGAGTTTAAAGGCTTTCTATTTACCCCAAAATTATCTCAATCTGACGCTACTATCGCCTGGTGCGTCAGAGTTTAAAGGCTTTCTATTTACCCCAAAATTATCTCAATCTGACGCTACTATCGCCTGGTGCGTCAGAGTTTAAAGGCTTTCTATTTACCCCAAAATTATCTCAATCTGACGCACCCTACTGGCTTAAAAAATGCCATGTTGTTTTTAACTACCTTGCACCAAATTATCACAATCTGTTTCCGTCGATTTACCTTCTATCAACTCTTCAAAAAGTTGATTCAGCGACTTTTCTTTGCTAACCTGATTTAACATGATCCGGTCATCAGCAAACCTATTAATCACTTCTTTAGCTAAATAATATTCTTGGGAATTGGGTTGACAAAAACCAGCATCAAATTCCCTAAACCCCAACAAATAAGAGAGAGATAAAAACACATTTTGCTTATACTGATTATTCAAGGAAGTGGGGTTTTGTTGCCGTAAATACTCTAAAATTTGCCGAAAATGATTTCGATAATTTAAGATATTACCAGCATCTTGGAAATTAAAATACCATAGTAAAATTCGACCATAACCCCACATATATCCTTCATTAGTGAATCGTTCCGAATTATTGCATAAATTAAAATATTGTTGTTGTCTGGATTCATTTATAGCAGTTCTCGCCAAATAAAGGAAATATTCATAGTTAATTTTTGTATCGTCTAAAATTTGCGATTCTTGGGATTGATTAAAATAAAAATCTGACAAAATATAGGGAGAAAATTTATACAGCTTTCCCACCCATATCAAAGAACTTTTAACACAATTTGTTTTATCAATATTATTACTAGGGTAAATATTTATAATCTTAGTGATTTGATGCCATCGATCATCTTCGAGAATTTGTGTTAATTCTGTCAATTCTTCGGGATTAATATATTGAAGAACATCAAGATTATAAATGTTTTTCGGCAAAATAGTCGTCATTTTAGATAGGAAGTTGTTAAATTCTTGGTATTGTCGGCGTTTTACTGGGCTGTTCTTCTGGAAAATCCTGTCTAATTTAGCGATAACTTCTTGTAAATAGTTTTGTAAAGTTTGATAGCGATCGCCATTATATCTAAATAACTCTACTTGCTGTTGCGACTTTTCCGCACGGGTTTGACTCAACTTCAGATAGGGAATATAACCATAGTATTTGACCGTAACGATTCGATTAGTTAACTCCGCTTTGATGTGATACTTATTCTTAATATCTTCCACTTCTAGCAGGGGAGATGAACCCGGTTTGAGGGTAAATTTTATCCTCACCTCTACATCTTCCGTTACTTCATTTTCCACCACAGAAATGCTATAATCTTGGGGAGTGTCGTCTTTACAAAAATCTGCGCCATTAACCCGAATTGGCAGAGTCGGATTTAAGTTATCTTGGGGGATTCTAAAAGTATCCTTATTATCAAGTTCCGGGATTTTGCCAATCAACTCGCGAGATTCCCCTTCATAGGAAATAATATCGCCTTCTGTCAGTTGAATCCACCTCTCTTGACCCTCAATACCAATCTTAAACTCGATTTTATCCAGGTAAATTCCAAACAGATGGAATCTTGATCCATGATTCTGCTTGTATTGCCAAATGCGGTCAAATTCTCCAAGCTGACTAGAAATACAAATCACTCCGGGAAGGGAATATCTGACTTGAGATTTGATTAATGAATGATACTGAGAGACTAAAACAAACTGATATTGGGGATAACTTTGGATTAGGTTTTTAATTTTATTTAAATTGACTCTGTTTAAAATAATTTCTCTAATTTTCTGGCGAGATACCGTCACCTTTTTATAAAAAATCCTACTTTTATGCCAGATTTCACTGACAAAGGTGATATTTTCTTGATTGATTATAGGTTGCTGAAAGAATGCAACTTTTTGCAAGTAATTAGCCAGATGTTCAAGGGTCTGTGATGTATTCGCTAATTTCGGAAAATAAGTTGCTAAAATTTCCGATGCCAAATCTTTACAAATTAACTGATAAGTGTCGAGGGTATTCAAATTAAATTGATGTTTAATCGGAGTTTGATGCTTCAAAATCGGGATATTATTTTGAATTTCAATCGTAATCATTTCCCGACCAACCCAGTTATCTAAATTCAAGAATAACAGAGGTCGAGTTATTTGGCTGTTTTGCAAAATAGAATAATTATTCCAGTAATGATAAGCACTACTATATAAATAGGCTTCTTGGGATGCCAAAAAATTACTCGTACTCAGAGTTAATAAGTCGATAGTATCGGGAATAATGAACAGTCGCGGAGTCTCCCCAGTGGATAACTGGGTTCCCATGTAAGTCGTTTCTGTGGGGTTAACCGCCAACTTTGACGGATAATGGCCGGTAAAAATGGGTTGATTCAAATATCGATAATCTCCGAAATCTTTAATCAAGTTTTTATAGCCTCTCGGTAAATCTCCAGGGGAGGGAGTTAAGCGGTCTATGGATTTGTTAAATTGGTTGGCATATTGACAGCAGTTAACGTAAGATTCCAAATTAAATAATCGCGTTGTCATGATAATTAATTTTCCTGATTGGTTAAAGAATTAAGGATTTCCTTAATCTCTTGTAAGTCCGTCGTTTTATACATTAAATCATGCAAATCGAAGCTGCGGCGAGAAAAGTTAAAATTGATGCCGCCGACGTAGGCGAGTTTGCCTTGAAGCAGGGTTATTTTAGCATGGCAATAATTGATACTTTTGATTTTAAAATCAGCATCTTGGCTATTCATTTGGCTATCAATATAAACTTGCGTTTTTGATAACTTTAAAAGTTCTCTTAATTCTGGCGTAGGTCGAAAGCTGCGGCTGATAATAACGATATTTCCCCGAAACTCGCCGAGTTCGTTGAGTAAATCTTGATAGTATTGGCGGGGATTTAAAAGCTGAGAATTAGAAATAATTTGGGGTTGAGAGGGACGGGGAATGCAACGCAAGGTCAACACATTACCAGAACCGATGAGATCATCTTGGGTGTGGTTATCCCAAAAGTGACCGAATGTTTGAATCAGTTGGGAATGTAAGGGAGTATTTCTCCAAATCATCCCTGATTCTAAGTTTCGGTTTAAACTTCCGGGGGTCAAATTGCAGGAACCCAGATAACCATATTGTTCAGAAATGCAGGTTTTTAAGTGAAATTTTCCGCTTCTAATTTTTAGCTTATTACTATTAATTTCCAACAATCTCCGCAGACACCTTACCTTGTTTTGGTCGGAGTTTTGGTAACTGATAGGTAATTGTTGTCTGGACTCCACTTGACTGTCAATTCTATCAATTACTTCGTCTCTTAAATCGGTGATAATCCACACCCCTTGAGAGAGTTGCTCGGACTTTTTACAAATCATTTCGACGACATCTTCCGCCTCAATGATATAGCTCGATATTAGCAAAAAGTCTTCTGATTTATCAATAATTTGGGTAATATAATTTTTATATTTTCTTTTAATAATAAACTTTTTGGCGAGTGTAAAACTGGATTTGGGTTGCAGATGATCGGGAAAATGACTGATTTGAATTTGTCGATCGCATCTATATTGTTCGACCAAATTGGCGATATCTTCCGGTGGTTGATCTTCCCGTTTTTGCAGAAATTGAATGGCTTGCTGTAGAGAGGGGGAAAGTTCCGCCAATTCAACCATCAGCAATAATTGAGGCGAAAAAGTGACCCTCGCTGTGTCGGATATGGAGGTCAAAAAATAATCGATTTTGGCGGAATCTTCTAAGTTTTTCCAAGTCCTGACCGCCTCTTTCCAGATATTCTCAGACAGTTGGGGAGATAAATTTGGATGGCGATCGCTATTTAAAATTAAAGTATAAATTCCCTCCTGTTGGGACTCTTGATAGGGAAAAATGGGAATTTGGCGATCGTCCGGTTGCAGCGAAAATTGTGCTTCTTCCCCGTAACTGACAAATCTATACTCGTAAAATTGGGGAGGGGGAAGATTCCGGGAAACTTGGGGATTTAAAATTTGCAACCCCGAAAATTGATATAATTCATTTTCATCTGTCACTTGATGGAACTGTTTTAATAATTCAATTAATACCGAATTAGGCAGAAAATCCAAACCAAAAGATTCTCGCAAAAGCCTAGGAGTCCGCCTCTGGGTTTGAGTAGCAACAGCTTCAACCTCCCGCAACAATTCCGCCAGAGAGATGCTAGTCCCCAACCGTGTGGGAGATTCCCGATAAAATATTCCTTTAAATTTACATTCAACTTTCATGATAAAATTACCGTCCTTTCTGTGCTTTCTAATCGAGCAACTTCTAATTTTTGCAACGGCGAATTAGGTCGCCATTGGTCAAAGTCTCCCACCATAATTAAATAATCTTTAGCGCGAGTTAAGACAATTTTTGTTTGTTCCCACGTCAAATTTTTAGGGTCTCCGCTACAGCAAAAAACCACAATTTTTTTCTCTTTACCCCTCCAATTATCAATCGTGTCGATAAAATATTGCGGATATTCCTGCATTAACCCTTCTCGTTCTCTTTCCGACGTGGCAATGATGCCGATATCTTCTCGATTTTTAGGTAAATTTTTTAACCAGTTTGAGATGTTGTGAATTTCGGTTTTTGGGGGAACATCTTGCCAAACCAAGCGATGATTTAAGGACGGTAAATTATAGTATATAGGTTCCGTGTGAGTTTGAATCCAGTCCTTAGAAATTAGCGAATAAACAGGAACCGCAATTTCTGGATGCAAGCGAAACTGTTGAGTTAGTTTATAGGAATAAGCTGGGAGTAAATAGTGAGAGAGAAACGAAAACCCATCAACGCGGGTTAAGGTTTTGGCATGGCGTTGACCTATATAAATATCGCGAACATCGCCGAATAAGACTAATTTCTGAGTTAAACCTGCTAATAAAATCAATTCATCCCAGCTTAAATATTGGGATTCTTCCACAATTACCAAGTCAAATTTGGTTTGCCATAGGGATTGATTTGCCACATCAAAAAACTCTCTAGCCGTTGCCAAGATGGGAATTTGGGGAGTATTTGCTAACTGTTGCGCTAATTTTCCGATTTCCGTTTCTGGGAGACTTCCGAACAGTTGACTGAGGCTCAGTTGTTGTTTGAGTAAGGGAGTCAGCCGTTGCAGTTGAATGGCGAGGATATCCCGCCTAGCTGGGGTTAAATGGGGAAATTCCCCTTGGAGAAGCTGGGAAATTTCCGCGTGAGATTTATTTTCGATTCGCGGTAACCAGGTTTCCAGTTTTGCCGGAGTTCGCAGTTTTGCCAATTCCACATCTGGCAGATAGTAAGCCGGTAAATAGTCCATTTTTGGCTGATATAAGTGATGATTTCGCAGTTGTTCAGCGATTGAGTTTTGATGACTTACAGATTGATTCAGCCGCAATGGATAGCCGGGTAATTGTTCATAACCATCGAGAACAGTGGGATAATAACTGAGGATTAAAATACGCTTTTCGTGGTTAATGGCAGCAGCAGCTAAACTAGCCGCAATGCGGGTTTTTCCAGTAGCGGGAGGGCCAGAAATTAAGGCGATCGCACTATTTGAAAGACCCATTTCTAAGGCAATTTCCTGATGACCACTCAGGGAATATACCGGAGTAATGCTCGGAAAATTTAAGCTATTTCTTTCTGTCAAATAAACCCCACCACCACAAACTGTTTCTACAATTAACTTTAGGGGTAATGTTAGTTGTTGATGCAGCAGCAATAACCGTTTCCGTATCGCCTGTATTGTTGACGGCGATACCTGTTTAGAATTTAGTAATGTATCTAAATGCGACCAAAACTGTTGTTCATTCATAATCCGTTAATTTATTAATTAAACCTTGAATAAAGCCAGATATCATATTAACCGTCTGCGTCAAACCGTCCTCCGCGAGAAAGTTAGGAGTTGCCATCAACCAAACTTTTCTGAGGTTATCAAAATTCCATGAATTGGGTATCTCCGACAAAAATTCATGGGGAGAAACCTGCAAGTAAAAAATCAGTCCGGTTTTAATCTCTGGTTGCTGTTGTTGTTGTTTTGTCAGATATTCTATACCTTTCAAAATCACCTCATTACTGGGACGATACCAAAACACCCAAATGGGGATTTTAATTGTCCGAGTAGTCAAACTGGCTGAGGTCAAATCATGAATTTCTAGGTTTAACAGCCAATCTCCCCACCTAATATCATCCGGTTTTTCCACCCTAAAATTATAAACTTTGTCTTTTAAGAAAACTTGAATTTTTAGATTGCTTTCATTTTGGTGGCTGAAATAACGTCCTTTTTCGGGAACCGTTTGCCGCCATAACTCAGCCGTAGGGTCTACATAAAAATTTGCTAATTTGGTCAATGCCATCAACAAACAGATACCGATAACGTCAGCGAATAACTGATTCCGAAAACCCCATATTTTTTGCTTTTCCTTTCTTTTCGCTAGATAATCCAAATAGGCGCGATAGAAGCTATTATAAATCGGATGTTGAAGCAAAACGTAATTAGGTTTTAGCAGTTGAAAATGTCTCAAGTTTCTGAGAATTTGCCGGACGTGAGTTTGACTTCTAAAGACTTTAATTGATTTGCTAAAACTGTGGTTATCTGTGGCGTATTCCGAACCCAGGCGAATTGACTCGAAATATAAGATTTTGCCCACAAAATAAATCAGCAATCTGTTCTCAGGTGTGTTATAATCCTGATAGCGTCTAATCGCCATTAACTGTTGACGGGAACCTCCTTTTTCCGCCGCGTTTTTGCCAGGACGGCGGGTATAGTCTCGCAAACAATAAGCGTCCATTTCTTGAATGCGTCCGATGGGGGTTAATTCCGCTCTCCGTCGCAGTTGTTGCCGCATTTTGGGAGTAATGACTTGTAGCTTTTGGTTTAATTCATAGCGATTTTGCAACGTGATAATTAAAGGTTTTTGTGCATCTTGAATTTTAGCATCTTGGTAGGGTAAATTTAGGAGGCGAACTCTGGCTTGGTTTCCCAATTTTTCCGCCACCAAGTTTTCCCACAAACCCGTCAAAACTGGTAAGCATCTGGAGACCGTATCATCAAAACGATCGCCTAATTTTTCCTCCCAGATTTTCCCTTGATTTTCGTCCTCACAATTATCGCGATCGCACACCTCATCAGCCACCTTAATTATCACCGAAGTCGGAGCCAAAGTCAACTCGTATAGCAATCTATTATCGTGATGTTCCAGGTCAGAGATTTCCAAATAAGGAAAAGCAATTTCATACAATCCCCCACCGAGAGCGATCGCTTCCTTACCGGTCAAATTTTCGGCTTTATCTACCCTAATAATAGGGCGATCGCACACCCGTAAAACCCGATGATTAGGCACAGGATTAGCGCCATTCAGATATGCGAATAAACTCGGATAAATTTGCATTGTTCTCTACTCCTCCGGATAAATCAAACCTTTCCACTCAAATTGACCCGTCGAACTATTCCTAGACCTTTCAAAAGCCCTAGTCAAAGGTTCATCCCCCAATTGCTCAATTAATTGTTTCATCTCTTCCAGTTCTTCGTGATAATCATCAATCATCAATCCCCGCAATTTCGGCAATAACTTCTGTCCAAATTGGTCAGCCAAAGCATAGCGAAACTCAGCCGAGTTAACCTCTGAAACTCCCGGATAATTAACCACATATTGAGTGATAGCTTGATAAACGCGATGAGCAAAAGGATGTCCGATTTTCTCCATCACATTATTGGCTTGATCCAAATATTCTTTAACTTTGCGAACCACAGGAGAATTAACTTGTGGTCTTCTCCTCCAAGCCTTAAACTTTTCATAATCCAAATAGCCTGAAGATTTATTAACTTGATTACTGTTGTTACTGTCTTCCCGCAGCCTCAAATTTTCTGGCTTACCAAAAGTTAAAACATTCGCTCTATCTAGCACCTTATCCGATAAAGTTTGGGTAGTTTCATCCTCATTCATTGTCCCCACAAATAAAAACTCTTCTGGAATTCTAAGGCGACGTTCTTCCTCCCTCAGCGGCAAACTTCCCAAATCAATTTCTAAATAAGTGTCCCCGGAACGACGGCTTTCTAACTTAGACAGAAAATCACTAAAATAATATTCAACCCGCGCCAAATTCATCTCATCTAGCAACACGATAACGATTCGATTTTGCATCTGATTATCATGATTGTATTGATACAAACCTCGCATCAAATCCGTCGGTTTAAATTTCTTTTCAATGTAATTATAGAACCCTTGCAAATCTTGCGGAGAATCCCAACGGGGTTGCACCGCCAAAGTCAAACACTGTGCCCCAATAAAATTGGCGTACCGTTGGGGAAGTTCACTTTTTCCAGTCCCACTAATCCCCGCTAAAACCACTAAAGCCGAGATATCCTGCACTTTTAAAGAAGTGTGAAAAGCATTGACTACCCGCCGAGGAAATGTCAAGCCTTGTAAGTTCAGGAATTCTGTAAAACTTTGTAAAAATTGCTGTTCTACATTTACGCTATTGCCGATATTAAATCGTTTTGTCGGCAAATGATTCCACAACTTATCCTTGAGCGCTTGCATCGCCACTTCCGTGCTATTACTGAGATTTGCTAATTCTCCTTTCAAACCATCAATTTCTTCTTTATATCTCTGTTTTTCCTCTTGTAACTGAGCATTTTGAACTCGCAAGCTATTGAGGTTTATATTAGCAGTATTTATGTTATGATCTATATCTTGTAAATCCAGAATTTTCCTGCGAATCTCAGAATTCAGATTTCTGATTTGCCTTCGGAAATTTTCAATTTGTTGATAATCTTGTTGGTGTTGCTGAATCACCTGTAAAATTCGTTGCTTTTCACCTTCCAACCTCTGAATTTCTGGACGTAGCTGCTCGATTCTGGTTTGCAAGTGTTGCTGTTCAGCAGATAAAGCATCATAACTCGCCCTGATAACTTCCAATTCAGCTTGTCGAGTCTGAAGGGTTTGCAGTGCCTCCGTCCTAGCTTTAATTTGCTCTGTGAGTTCCCTTAATTGAGCCGTTTTAGCGTGATATTGCACTTCAATTTGGGCGAGGGAATTTCGTTGATTCGCTAACTCTTGTAACTGGGAATTAAGAGCCGTCACTTCACCTTCTAATCCACTTTTATTTTGGCTCAGTTCTCCGATTTTAGCTGCAATTTTTTCTAACGTCTCTAATTGGGGATTACTGATTCTGAGTCTCTCTAGGCGAACCTTTAAATCCTGTTCTTGCTGTTCAATTTCCTTAACTCTGTTTTGCACATCATTTAAATCATGCCTTTTATTAGTTAGCTGACCTTCGGTTTGGCTCAATTTTTGGGTCAATTTATTGTGTCTATCTGTAATTTCTTTAACTTTTGATAATAGCTGTTGATGTTCTTGTTTTAAATCCTGGATTTGTTGTTGAGTTTTGATGACTTCTTCGCTAGATTTTTTGATGCTTTGAATGGCAAATGTTGCACCCCCTAATCCCCCCAATGTACTTCCGAATATGGTACTCCAAGCGTCTCGGGAGGGGGAAATAAAGAATACAGCCGCACCTCCCACCAGACAAGAACCACCGACGATCGCCAAATTTTTGATCATCCCAGATACCCTTAATTCTTTGATTTATACTATCCTATCGGCGCAGCATAGAAAAATTACGCAAATTCAGGCACAAGTTATGTAAATTTTTGTAAACATCCCCCATTACAGTCTAGGGTAGAAGTCCAGAAAATCTCTAATCTCTTCTGGGGAATTTCACCAACACTTAAACCTGACACCCCCATTATAATAGTGTTCATAAGCTCTCCCCCATCAGCCACTGACTTCTATAATTGGCGATCGCCGATTTTCGCGGGTGTATTCATCCCCCCCCAATATTCAGCTTCTTAGCTAGATTTTTCAGCTTGAGTTGAACTCGTTTAACTAGTGGTTTTTGGGTATCAATATCATGGCGAATAGCCTGGGGTTTATCCATTAACAGACTCGCCAATAAACCAAAAGATGAGCGCGATGCAAATAGTAACTCATCACCAGCAGCCAGCAAATATAAATCTATCAGAGCCTCAATGCCATTTTTAATTAAGTCCTCGCATTCTTCGGGATTTTGATGCAGTCGTTTTCCCGAAGCAGAAAACCACTTATTAGTTGAGATGATATCCGGGAATTTCTGTTTCTGACCAGGAAGCCTAGCACGGCGATTGATGGTATCTCAGAGCCAATTATGCGGGAGGTTGATCATCCACCCAGAATTGGGTATTTATTAGCCAGCAAAGCCACCTGAGTGCGATCGCGTAAATTCAGGCGGCTTAAAATACTAGAAACATGATTTTTAACAGTTCTCTCGCTAATAAATAACTCCTGGGCAATTTCTCGGTTACTGTAACCCTTACCAATTAACCGTAAAACCTCCAATTCCCTAGGAGTTAAATCTTGTAAATACCCTGGTAAAGGTTCATCCCTAGAAGGTTTATATTTAGCAGCCATCACCTTCTCAAATAAACCCGGTCCTAACTGTGTATATCCTTGATAAACTGCCCGAATAGCTTGGGCTAGTTCATCAGAAGGGGTATCCTTTAATAGGTATCCCTTCGCGCCAGATTCCATAGCTTGGGTGATATATTCATCATCATCAAAAGTTGTCAATACCAAAACCTTAATTTCCGGCTGTTGTTCAGCAAGCGATCGCATCGCCGCCACCCCATCCATAATTGGCATTCGCACATCCATTAACACCACATCCGGCTTTAATTTTAACGCTAATTCCACCGCCACTTTCCCATTCTCAGCCTCTCCCACTATTTCCAAGTCTGGTTTTGCTTCTAATAAACTCCGTAACCCTTCCCGAATAATCCCCTGATCATCAACCAATAGAACTCGAATCATCATCCTGATTTTTCCCGATTTTCACTTCAATTTTACACCCTTCACCGGGAGAACTATTTAAGCTGAAATTTCCCCCCACAGCCATCACCCTTTCCCCCATACCTTGCAAACCAAATCCCGTCGTATTTTGCCCAGGATTAAAGCCACAGCCATCATCCTCAATTTTTAAATAAAATTCTCGGTTATTTTCTGAGATAATTAGCTGCACTTTTTTGGCTTTGGCGTGCTTAGAAATATTCGTAAAGGCTTCCTGAATTACCCTATATAAAACGATAGAAATATCAAGGGGTAATGTATCCCCGATTTGTAAATGAGATGCTACCGGGACTGATGTGGTCGCCTCAAACTCAGAAATTAGCTGTGATAGAGCCTGCCCAAAAGACTGTTTTAGAGGATGCGATCGCCAAGCCCTCACCGATGCCCGCACCTCTTTTAAGGCTTCCTTCCCCAACTCCCTAGCTTGTTGGAGATGTCGGGCAGCCCGTTGTTTATCCTCAGCTAAAAATAAAGCCACATTTTCCAATTGAATACTTTGGGCAGTCAAATTGTGACCTACAGAATCATGAATTTCCCGGGCGATGCGATTACGTTCTTGATTAATTGCTCGATCCTCAATCAACATCGCATATTCCCTTAACTTTTGATTAGCTTCCGCCAATTTCTGGCGACTTTCTTGCTCTGATAATAGCGCTCCCACTAATAATAAAATAAACAGCAATACTAACCCAAATAAAACACTAGAATTAAAAGTCAGAGTCAATACTAGCCCCTGAATTGGGTCAGCCCAATTATCAGCCAGAGGTCTCAGGCGCAGAAATACCCACAGCAGAAATAAGCCATAAGCAAAAATAGCCACCGCAATGCGATCGCGCCAGGAAAATAACAGACAGGCGCGAATAACCACCACCAGCAACAGGGCGGAGAAAAAACTCACCCCCCGCCCCCCAAATACCACCGCCAACCAACTAAACGTAAACCCACAGGCGATATATACCCACCGGATCGCAGGTCTGCCCGATCGCTCAGGTAATCTCAAGCCCATTACACCCAAACTGCCAATACTAACCAAAATCCCCAAGGGAAACCGACGACTACGGTAGTGTCGTCTATGGCGGTTCTGGGGGCGATCAGGGTATGGCGATCGCTCCGGTCGATGATCTGTTACAGCCTCTGGTCTGTCTGGTCTGTGGATTTGACGGTGAACTCTGTAGCCCTCCCCTCCAGGACTCTGAGTATATGGCAGGGGGCTAAAAGCCGTTAACAGGGCGATCGCCAACAGCACCCACTCCAAATACAGCAGCAAGGGTACTGGAAAACTCGAACGACCAAATATATTTTTCACGCGCAGCCAACCCCCCAGGTATCTCTTTTGGTACTTTAGGACTATCAGCAACCGTTACCTTTGACCTATCATAATTGGGTATTCTGATCGAGGCGATCGCCGGTTGTATCTACCTACAATGGGGTTAAAGCTCAAACCGAGTTGATAATCTCAAAGATGTTCCAGGATATAGATATGAATATGCAACGTTTATTGTCGATAATGGCTGCCACCGCCTTAATTGTCCCCATAACTGCCAGCGTCGCCTTTGCTGGTCCCCGTAAAGGTCAATGCTTTGATAGTCTCAGCCTGACTCCCCAACAACAGGAACAGATGCAAGCAATTCGCGATCGCGCCGCCACTTCCTCAGAACGTCAACGGCAGGAACTCCAAGCCAGTCGGGAACAAATGCGATCGCTACAACAAAGCAACGCCAGTCCCGAACAATTGCGCCAACAGCGTCAAAGAATCCAAGAGTTGAGTCGCGCCTTGAGTGACCAGCGGTTCGATACCATGTTAGAAATGCGGGAAGTTCTCACCCCAGAACAGCGATCGCAACTCCAGGAAAGAATGGGGGAACGTCCGGGTCGTGGTCCTGGTGGTCCTGGCGGTCTTGGCACTGGCGGTGGTCCGGGTCGTGGTCCGGGTCGTGCTCTTCCTGGTAGTGGTCGTTAGAATAGCCATCAAGCCAATCAACTAACTGCTCACCAATAGGAACAGGAAACCGGGCTTGTCAAAGCTGTTTCCTGTTCCCTCAATTAACCCAACTCAAAAGTGATAAACCTGACCGTCAATCAACAACCTAGTGATTCCCTTCGCTTGTAAATGGGGGGCTGTTTTTTGTAGTAACCTGCCATCAGGAACCTTAAAAACCCGCTGATTGCGTGCCGAAAACCGACTAGCCACCCGATGATTATCAAAAACAGGCAGAGTTTTTTCCAGAATTTCTTCCGACGGGATACGCCCCAACTCCGCAAAAGCCTTCAAAGGCTTAACAATCAGTTCCGAAGCCCGATCAATCACCAAATAGCAAATCTTAGGTAACTCAGCCTCAGTCAGGGGCAGAATTTGGACTAAGCTGTTAGCATCAGGGGTAAGGGGGCGATCGAACAAATCCTGATCATTGTCCCCATAATCCTCATCCTCATCCTCCTCATCCTCATCATCATCATCAAAATCGCTAAATTCTTCCCCCGAAAACAACTCCGGTGTGATTAACTCCCCCATCTCATCATTTGATGTTGTCAGATTTGGCTGTTTCAGCAATGGTCCAGGGATCGTTTCCACAGAATTTGACTCTTGGGTTGTTTCTGCTGCTTCTCTCTCAGGTTCTAATACCGATGAGCTTTTCCGCAGGCGGACTCCGTTGGTAGCATCAGAATCTAACTTAGAATCTGAGGACTTAAATGCTTGAGACTCCCCATCATTCAATTCGGATCTGCTGTCCTTGAGTTGGGGTTTTCTCTGATTTCGTAACCGTTGCTTCTGATGAGTTAGAACATCATAAACATCCCGTGGGACGGCACTTTGTAGAATACGTCTTACCGTAGAACTACTCACCCCGAACTTTTCCGCTAGGGCGATCGTTGTTTCCTCGGGTACATCTTGATAGAGCCTAACGATTTCCTGTTTTTGGGAGTCAGAAAGTTTTGAGGATGTCATCAGATTTGGTCTAAATTGGACATTGGAGTTAATTTCCACAGGCTTAGAAGGGATCCCCCTAAGTGCGATCGCCTCTTTGGCTAATTTTCTCTACAGATTTTCTTGAACGATTAGGAACATCAAAACTTGAAGTTCTCTGAAAAATCCAGCGACAAAACTAGACATATCAACTTTCATTCTAGCCTCTGCTGGCGCGTCTACGTCGGCTTTGGCGAGAACGAGTTGATATGTCATATTCTAGGACCGCACCGATCACAAACAAAATGCCAGTAAAGACAAAAAACACTTCTAGCAAGTTGCCACTTTCATACTCAATTTCGACCCGAGAATCAGACCATTTAAAGTAAGTATCCGCCACATACAGCGAGAAGATAGCAAAGGCTATCATACGCCAGGACTGAGAAAAGCGCCCTCCCCAAAAAGCCAGAATCAGGGCAGTTGCTAGAATCAGCAACACCACATCACCATAGATGTAAAACAAATTCAGCCAAAATCCCAGAGGTTCAAGTTGAGCATCAACTGCCAGCACCCAATCTGGGGCCGTACTTTCTTCTTCCTCCTCAGCCATGGCTTCATCAACCATAGCCACTCCATTAGGGGTAGTGACTATCTGTTCCTGACCCGGGGGTTCTTCAGTAGTCCCTAACAGCCCAAAAAATGACGGATCAGCTACCCAGGTTGCCAAAGTTATACCAGCGATCGCCACACCAGCCAGAGTCGCCCACTGCCAAACCTCCAGATTTAGGCGTTTAGAAGTCACCGCCGTAACCATTCCCCAGCCAAACAACAAATAGCTGAGGACATAGAACCCATCCCCTAGGGAAACCACCGGGTCAAGGTTCCATACCAGTTCCCATAAACCAAATAGTAAACCTCCCATAAAATAAAACAGTGATCCTAGACCAATTCCCAGCCAGACATTGCGTCCGCTGACCATTTGGGGGCTACGCCAATTTCTATAGCAAACCAGTGCAGCCATCAGAAAAGCACCCAATTCAAAGACATAAGTGCCAATGGAATACCATAAAGGTCGTTCTTCCCCCGGCGCACTTACACTAAACAGCAGGAAGAACAACAGAGCCAGAACCACCCAGGTGATGCCAAATATCAGCAGATTTTGCGGAGATACCAGAGATGATATAACCGATGATTTTTGTTGTGACGTGCTACTCATAGCGATACAATAACAAGAAATCTACAGTTGAAAACCATTACTAAACCAGATCGCAATAGATTTGCCCAAGAATACTCATTCAAAAACTCATCTCAATTCGAGCCTCCCATATTTAGATACCAAAACCAAAAAATCCTAACATTACTTAACTTATCTCCCAGAGATTTCCCAGAGTAGATTCACCCAGCCAACTGATAAATGAATCCCGATCTTCTTGGGCCAAGTCCTGTAGAACTTCATCTAAGCCTTCTGCAAAGCTAGTATTTCCGAAGTAGCTCTTACCCAGACGGTAAACTTCTTCTAGCAATGTTTTCAGGTTATTTTCATTCCAGGAAGGAATTTGTAAACTTTCCAGGGGGTCTTTGGTCAAAAGAGTTTTGACCGCCTCTGAGTTATCATGGGCGGGAAATTTCCCTTTTTGAAGAATCTTGAGCAGATCCTTTTCAAAGGCTACAGCTTGTCTTGACCCCAATAAATCCTCAACATCAAAGTAAACTGCTTGTAAGACCAATAGAGAAGCGCGAATGAGGCCTGATACCTTAGCATCAGTACCTCCACCCCCCTCACTACCGAGTTGTTCAAGGCGAACTTTACCCCAAACACTATAGCGTTCTGGTTCTTCGAGTAGTACGCAGGCTTTACCCCGGTTATCAGTCAAGTCCCGCCAATAAGCTCTGGCTTCGCTTTCTTGCTGAACAGTGAAAACCTTCATCAGACGGAACGTCTGCCCTTGATAATAGAGAATGGGAATCTGTTGATCCCGATTGGGGTGTTGGATCGTGGAGATCTCAACATCCTGTCGTTTCAGAATAAACATAACACTATGTACCTACTCTTGGCAGAGTTGCAGGTCGGCCGTGTTTGTTATTGTAGTGCTTGTTGAACCCATGGCGCTATAATCTCCAATGTGGCAAACTTAATCATCCCAGATAATTTTTGCCAGTCAACTGTCAATCTCGATCGCTTTTATGTTATCATCTACACGTGTCCATTGATGATCAAGCCTTGGGACTTGAGTTGACTTGATTTAGGTTGATACTAGTTGATACTATAGGTGTCAACTTAAGGTAAAATGCAAGACTTGCCTGGGTGTGTAACTCAGCTGGATAGAGTAGCGGCCTTCTAAGCCGTTTGTCGTAGGTTCGAGTCCTACCACACCCGTTTACTGTAAACCCTTATCCTGACTACTATCGCGTGATATCGCTCAACCCGATAGTGGTACCGTTGCGCACAAAATACACTTCATTAAGTCTTAACACACAGGATAATTAGCGCATATCCCTTAGCAACAAATCTTAATTATTGACGGGTTAATCAATAAGCAGTTATGGTCGAAAGGGAAGTCGCCTTCCCCAACTCCAATTCAAAACCGTGCTTGCGAGTTTCCCAGCACACGGCTCCTGATGTATAGCCTTAGTCAAGGTGGTTAGGACGCAGCTTGGAGAACGGAATCCATGGCATCATCGAGAGAATCAAACTGCTCACGTGCAGTGGCGAATGCGGGCTTTCAACCATGACCAACATTTCTCTATCTTGTTGAGGTCTGGCGAATAAGGCCGAAGATAGAGTAAACGGCATGGAGCTGCCTCCACCAGTTCAGCCTGCCGCCCCCCTTTATGAAACGTTGCATTGTCAAATACTAGAGTCTGACCTGGCTTCAATGTTGGAATTAAGATGAACTCCAACCACAACTCAAACACTGTCCGATTACAACAACCCTCAAAGCGATCGGGGGCTAAGAGTTGTTGATGACACCATGCGGCTATATAGCTCACCCTGCCCTGCCTCTTCCCGGATTTGAGGACATCGAAGCGTTGTCCTTGCTCACAGTAACCATAAGGATAATCCGAGTCTTGACTATTCATGCCAGCTTCATCGAGGTAAACCAACCCTTCCGGCTCCATATGTTCAATCTGAGCAATAAACTCCTCTCGCTGTTGCTGATCACGTTCTTGGTAGCCGTAAGTTTTTTTTTCTGGTGAAGCCAATTTTCTTCAAGGCTCTGGATATGGTGCGAGGAGAGATGTCGTCATCCCAAAGTTGAGCCATTTGAGCGGAGGTTTTGTGGCCATGCTCTTGGGCAAAAGCCTTGAATTTTTGCCAGTCGGTAATTTTGTGGTTATTGCCAGGTCGGTGATTAGGTTTAGGGAGGAAGTCTCCGGTCTGTGCTTTTCTTGGCAGCCAGAGATTAATGGTGTTCCGGCTGACATGGAAAACTTGACTGGCTTCTGTTTTGGGCATACCGTCTAGTTCAATTGCATCAATAACTTTTTGTCTGAGGTCGTAACTATAGGGGGCTGGCATTTTTGGTCTTCTTAGTCATCTCGTCCTCTCCATTATACGTCCTAACTTTCCTGTCTGGTGCTATAAATGATTGTAGTGGTGCGAGACGTTCAGGCATGAAATAAGGTTGAAATACCTGAAATAACCGCCTGGTGGGGACTTCAACCCCTTGGTTGAATATAAGGAGCGCACTCCTGACCATCCTCATAACTGTTTATATGTCCCAACGATTAGTATCCCACGATACAAATCAAGGCAGGGAACCCAAGGTCAAAACAAACTAAACCATACAAATTCCTTATAGTAATCCTAGAAATAGATAAGTAGAAGTTAGGAAGTTAGGGTAACGGCGATAGCCACCCCCAGTTTTGGGAATCACAACCCCAGGATTGAAGCGGGGAACGGAAGGCTCCGAGGTGTAACCCAACACCAGAATCGAGACCACTGCCAACCATCCATGATTAGGGAAACCGAATGTCTGGCTTGAACCATCGTCAAATTTGAGCAGCGAAACAGGTTGATACGCTGCGCTCAAAAGAGTAAGGGGAAAAGTAGGAGCATCGCTACACTACCTACATAGACCTTTAAAAGTACCCCGGTGGATAGGACAAATCTAAAGATGGAATGCCCATATAAACGGAACGTTTTAAGTCCTCTTAGACTCTGATTATCTGGTCGAGATATCAGTAGGGATAAGTGTAACCGCAAGTCTTAGAGGATGTGAGATGTGACCAGAAGCCAACGCCCTGCTGTAATAGTAGGGATATGCTGACAGGTCACGGTTTGATTGTAAGAAATAGAGTCAAGTAGGTGTACAAATGGCGATAGCGAGTTTAAAGAAAGGATTTGGCAAGCCCAAACCAATCAAGACTACGAACAACGCATGGAAGATAATCCCGTGGACTAAGGTTCAACGGAAAGTTTTCAAGCTCCAAAAGAGTATATTTCAAGCGGCTAAATCGGGACAGGATGCAAAGGTAAGAAGGTTACAACGTCTATTGGTGAAATCATACTATGCCCGACTCTTAGCAGTGCGACTGTAGGGGCGGGTTCCACGGTCAGCCATGCTTCCCAACAGTCAGCTTAATAAACCCGCCCCCCAAGCGGGTCAAGGCAAGAAAACAGCCGGTGTTGATGGAGTAAAAGTAATCTCTCCAAGACAAAGGTTTGAACTTGCTGAGAGCATTAAGGGAAACCTCAAAGCAAAACCACTGCGACGGGTGTGGATTCCAAAACCTGGAAGGGATGAAAAAAGCTGGAATAGGAATACCCACAATCCAAGACAGAGCAAGGCAAGCCTTGGTTAAGTCGGCTCTCGAACCTGAATGGGAATCGAGATTTGAAGGCACAAGCTACGGGTTCCGTCCAGGACGGTCAGCCCAAGATGCAATAGCCAGGATTTACCAGAGTATCAACAAAAGTGAATATTTCGTGCTAGATGCAGATATAGCGTGCGAGACGTTTAGGAGTGAAATAGGGCTGCAATGCCTGAAATAACCTCCTAGTGGGACTTCCACCCCTTGGTGGAATATAAGGGATTCGCACCCCTGACCATCCCATAACTATCTATGTGTCTCAACATCTGGCTTCGACAACCAGATAAGGCAGAGAGACTCAAGGTCAAAACTGAGCGAAAAAAAAGAGGGAAAGTTATGAACCCCTTGAGTATAACGTAAGGTTGAGAGTAACGGCGATAGCCACCCCCAGTTTTGGGAATCATAACCCCAGGATTGAAGCGGGGAACGGAAGGCGTGAAGTAGAACCTACTACCAAATGCGACCACTGCCAACCATCCATGATTAGGGAAACCGAATGTCCGGCTGAACCATCGTAAAGCATCAGTAGCGAAACAGGTTGATACGCTGCGCTCAAAAGAGTAAGGGGAAAAGTAGGAGACTGCTATAACTACCTACACAGACTTTTAAAGTACCCCGATGGATAGGACAAATCTAAAGATGGAATGCCCGCATAGATGGAACGTTTAAACCCCTCATTGGCTCTCAAGTGGCAGGATGTACCTGTGGAGTAGCGAAAAGTGTAAGCGTATGCCTTTAAGGGAAAAGGATGTGACTGAAAGCTAATGCCTAACTGTAATGGTTAGGATATGCCCACTAGTCACGGTGTGGATATAGAGACCGCGACAACTAAGAGTGTTATGACGAAAACGAGTTAATGACTACGTGTGTATATAGCTCCGAAAGTTGAGGTCATAAAGCAGGGGGTTGTAGCCCTGTTCCCACTGACAAAGGGGTATCCACATCAGGAGCCGTATGAGATGAAAGTCTCAAGTACGGTTTTGAAGTGGAGTTGGGGAAGGTGACTTCCCTTTCGACCATAACAAAATGCTCTTACCGTGAACCATGATTATCTACTGTCCAAAATTCATTGTCCAAGCAGCCTAAAAAGAGACCTGAAACAATGGCTCAAAGCAGGCGTGCTAGATAACGGCGTATTTGAGGATACAGAATCAGGGACACCCCAGGGAGGGGTGATAAGTCCAATACTCGCCAACATCGCACTGTTGGGTATGGTTAGGTTAATTGAAACAATGTATCCTAAAGAAAAAGGGGTTAAAGTTAAAGCCACCTTAATAAGATATGCCGATGATTTTGTAGTGATATCATCATCACTAGAGATTATTGAACAGTGCAAGACTGCAATTTCTGAATGGCTAAAACCTGTAGGACTAGAAATAAAACCTGAAAAGACTCGAATCTGTCATACACTCAAGCCTATTGAGTATGACGGTAAGACAGAGAATCCAGGGTTCGATTTTCTAGGATTCAACATCAGGCAATATCCCGTAGGAAAATACAAATCTGGGAAAACAGGTGGGACAGCAAGCCGATTAATCGAACATAAAACCCACATAAAGCCCAGCAACAAAGCAGTTAAAGCCCACACAGAAGTGATTAAAGGTGTAATTAAACAACATAAAACAACACCTCAATCAGCCCTGATTAGTAAACTAAACCCGATTATTCGGGGATGGTCTAATTATTACTCAGCGGTAGTCTCAAGTGAGACCTTTAACAAACTAGACCACATAATCTGGCAAATGTTACGGGCATGGACAGTATCAAGATGCGGAAAGGCAAGTCACGAAAAGCTAAAAAATTATTTCAGACATGGAACGATTAAACTTAGCAATGGGAAAGAAAGACACGAAGATTGGTTGTTCCAAACCAAAGATGGGTTACATCTATTCAAACACAACTGGACTCCAATTGTCAGACATACCTTAATACGTCCTGACGCAACACTTTATGACGGAAATTGGACCTACTGGGCAACCAGGAAGGGACGAGCAATCGATACGCCAAATAGGGTAGCAAAACTACTCAAAAAGCAAAAAGGTAGATGTACCTGGTGTGGGCAATACTTTACCCCATCAGACTTAATTGAAGTAGGCCACGTTGTACCTAGAAGCAAAGGCGGAAAGGATGAATACAAGAATCTTCAAATATTACATCGCCACACCCGCGACAATAAAACAGCTCTTGATGAAAGAGATGTTGCTGTACTCTTAACAAAGAGACGGTCAAACTAGGAGCCGTATGAGGTGAAAATCTCATGTACGGTTCTGCTGCTGAATGGGAGGGGTAGACCGTGAGGTCTATCTCGACCCCTAATGAGTTTAAAGCCAAAGGGAAGTCAAATCACGTGCATTGCCATTTATGAGGCCATCCGAACTGCTCAGTTCATCCGCAATAAAGCCGTCCGTTTCTGGATGGATAATTCAGGAATTGGGCAGAAGGATTTGTATCGCCTAGCGCAAAACACGCTCGAGATGAATTTCCTTTTGCTCGCGACTTAAACTCCAGTGCCTGTCAAGCTTCCATTGAAAGAGCATATTCGGTGATCGCAAGGTTCTACGATAACTGCCGGAAAGCCATTCCAGGAAAGAAAGGCTTTCCCAAGTTCAAAAAGAACAGTCGTTCAGTTGAATACAAGACTTCTGGGTGGAAGCTATCAGAAACTCGTAAGAAAATAACCTTCACCGACAAAAAAGGCATAGGCCAGCTTCAACTCAAAGGAACATGGGATTTACATTTCTACCCGCTCGAACAAATCAAACGGGTTAGGCTTATTCGTCGTGCGGACGGCTACTATGTTCAATTTATGCTCAAAGCGGATGTTAAAGTAGATAGTCAGCCCACGGGTAAAGCGATTGGTTTGGACGTAGGATTAAAGGAATTTTATACCGATTCTAATGGTCAAGCGCGAACCTAACCCCATTTTATCGAAAGGGTGAGAGCCGCTTGAAATTTAGACAAAAGCGTGTTTCTCGCAAAAAGAAAGGCTCATCCAACCGAAAGAAAGCGATTAACCGACTAGGACGAGTACACCTCAAGATAAGTAGGCAACGTGTTGGCGAAGCCTGCGCGAAGCGCATAGAACACGCCAAGAGACTGGCGCGTTGCGTAATCCAATCTAACGATTTGGTCGCTTATGAAAACTTGAGGGTAAAGAATTTGGTTAGAAACCACTGTCTCGCCAAGTCGATTAATGATGCTCTTTGGTATCAATTCAGGAAGTGGCTAGAGTATTTTGGGGTTAAGTTTGGCAAGGTGACGGTTGCCGTTAACCCGGCTTATACTTCCCAAGAATGCTCTAACTGTGGTGCAGTGGTCAAAAAAGCCCTATCCACTCGAACTCATGTTTGTCAATGTGGGTTAAACTTGGATCGCGATAGGAATGCTGCGCTCAACATCCTGTTCGCGCAGCGTTGCGCAGCAAAGTCAGCCTTGTGTACGCTAGGGCATAGCGGAACATGGATCTTATACCCGAACGCTTCAGGAGATTCGACCTATACTATGGCTGGAGCAATCCTGTCAAAGCAAGTTGGGTCTATGAATGAAGAATCCCCTCGCCTTTAGGCAAGGGGAGTGTCAAAGGATTATCTGATGCAGAATATTTCCCTTGACGAGTTGATTCCCAAACTGCAAACTCCAGAGGAACGGGAATTGGTTTTGGCTTTGGGTTATCAGGTGATTAGCTCTAGTGCTAGGGTTACAGAGGAGCCAATGATTAATGATGAAGAGGCACGCGCCTATCAAAAATTGCTAGAATTGCTTAATCTTCCCGAAGCCAGGGTTAAGGAATTAGAAGCAACAGTTGACGCTCAACTTCAAAAATCTGAAGGACTGGTGAAGTCAATGAGTCGTCAATTAGGGCAATTTTTTCGGGAAGTCAGTCAATAGCTATAGTTTCGGCTACTAAATGATGGATGCAATTAATGATTTGATCAAACAGGCTCACCAAGGTAGTGTGGTCGCCATAGTTGAGGTACTTAATTATTATCTGGCGGAAAGTCAGGTAATAATTAGGGCTGTTTTTGTGGGGGGTATTCTGCAATTACTTTGTGAAGGAAAGAAAGCAGAATATCTGGATAAATCATATTTAGTCCGTGAGATTAAGGAAGTTTTAGAGACAATTGCTCCCCGGAAGATTCGCCGAGTTAGCATCCATAGTCGTGTCTTTAATCAACATCAATTACTGTGGTTAGAGGATATTCTGGAGAGTCCAGATAGTGAACTGCTTTGGTCAGAAAATATCACCCTAAAAAAACCACATATATGGGCGGGATTACCGGGTTATCCTAGTGGGGGACTAATTGATAGTTATCCATCTCAGGAATTGGTGGAAAAGCAACAAGTAAACCGGGGTATATTAATTGCTATAATCAGCATAATTGTATTATTAATTGTGGGGGGATTTGCTGTTTATCAATGGCTAATTTTAGCGGTTCCTCAATGGTTTAAATCGGATTCTACATCGGTGACACCTACTCCCAATCCGACAATTTCTGATGATGTATTATCGGATGAAGAGTTGTTTAAACAGGCTGTCCAATTGGCTGAAAATGCTGCGGCTTTAGGGAAAGATGCAATGACTGAGAGTGAATGGTTAGAAATTGCGGACAAATGGCGGGCGGCGGCTGATTTAATGGAGGCTGTATCTCCTAGCTATCCTCGCTATGCTACGGCTCAAAATCGGGTGGCTTTGTATCGTCGGAATCAGGAAATAGCTTTGTCGGAAGCGAGAAGTTCTCGGTAATCTAATCAGCATAATTTGGTGGAGTGAGGGGATAATTTAATGCGTAAAGAATATTATAAATTGGTGCGCGATCGCATTCCTGAAACGATCCGACAATCTGGAGGTAAGCCGGAAATCAAGGTTTTATCTGAGGCGGAATATCGCATAGCTTTACGAAATAAGTTAAGGGAAGAAGCCGAGGAAGTTCAAGAAAGCGATGATGCTAGTCTATTGGAGGAATTAGCAGATATTTTAGAGGTGGTTGAATCGTTGAGGAAAAGTTATAACATATCCGATGAGCAGATACAATTAAAAGTTGATGAAAAACGAGCCCAGCGAGGTGGTTTTGAACAGAAAATAATGTTATTATGGACTGAATAAATTTCGGATAATTAGTCAGCTATTATCACACCATAATTTGAGATATATAAATTCTATCAGACATAGAAAATAACTGGGCGATTCAAGCAATTAACTTATTAGTTAATAGAAACATTATTTTAGGGTATCCAGATGGTAGATTTCGCCCCAATGCACCTGTAAATAGGGCTGAGTTTGCTACGTTAATGTGTAGGATGTTTGATGACGCACCGATAATTCAGGAGGCGATCGTCTATAAAGATGTTGCCGATAACTATTGGGCAAAATCGAATATTGAACAAGCGACTCGCCGAGGTTTTTTTGCCGGCTATCCTGACGGTACATTTCGCCCACAGCAACCTATTCCTAGGGTGCAAGCCTTAATTGTTTTAGCGGCACATCTACAGCATAGAATCCCTGAAAACCCGGAAGAAATTCTCACACAATATTTTGATGACGCGGCGGCAATCCCCAATTATACTAGGGAAAGAATTGCCGCTGGGGCGATTGAAAATTTAGTGGTTAATTATCCAGAAGTTCGACAACTCAAGCCTAATCAAAATGCTACTAGGGGTGAAATCGCGGCTTTTTTATGTCAAGCCTTGCGACCTAGAAATGTGGTGTCTTGGGAATATATCGCCTATAGTAATTTATTCGCAATTACCCCTCAATTTGACTATGCGGCAAAATTTTCAGAAGGATTAGCTAATGTCATCATTAATGGTCAAAATTGCTTCATTGATACAGAAGAAAATATCGTGATCACTTTGGCAAGTGATATTATATCTGTGGGGACATTTTCGGAGAGAATGGCTAGTGTCAACATGGATGATAAAAGTGGATATATTGACCGGGAAGGTAGACTAGCAATTCCTGCCAAATTTAGTTTGAATCCTGTCTATTATTTTGCGGAAGGTTTGGCATTGGCTAAACTTTATGATCAGACAAAATGGGGATATATTAATAAATCAGGTGATTGGCACATTATAGCTAAATTTGATGGTGGGGGTAGCTTTTCCCAAGGACGGGCAAAAGTTAGGATCGGATCTGAATGGGGATATATTGACCGGGAAGGTAACTCGATTATTGAACCTAAATTTTCAGAAGCTGGGGAATTTGCGGAGGGTCTAGCCCCAGTTAAATTCAATCATCAATGGGGATATATTAATCGGGATGGTGATTGGGTAATACAGCCAGAATTTGGGCGGGCTTAAAATTTTATTTATGGAGTTGCTAAAGTTGTTAAAGGCGACCAATATTATCTGGTTGATAACAGTGGAAATCTCACGTCAATTGTACCAAATTGGTTAGGATATTTACAATTTTCTGAGGGATTAGCCCCCTGGGGAACTGGAGAAGGGAAGGTTGGTAATTTGATTCAACCTCTGCGTTATGGTTATGTAGATACTACGGGAAAAACAATTATTCAACCTCAATTTTATGGGGCTGAACCTTTTTCTGAGGGGTTGGCTGTAGTACAGTTAAACGGTTACTACGATGGAGGAAGCTGGGGGGAAGCAAGTCAAGGAATGCCTCCAGAATCTTTGAGAATTGTTCGCGGGGGGAAATATGGATATATTGCTAAACCTTGAATATCATCTGATGTTGATGAGATTAAAAGAGTTTTCAGTGGTGATAGCTTCGATAATGCTGAGGGGAGGGTGAGTTAGCGAGAAGGGAAAATACAGTAGTGTGTAGCCAGGGTCAAGAAATGATGTTGATTGGTGCTAGTTTTAGCTTAAACTATAGTTAAAATTAATTCACATTCGATTAAACAATGGCTATTAACAGGGTTAGAGTCGCTAAAGATAAAGCAGACCTAGTGCGAGATTTAACCGAATCCGAAAACAAAAGCGGCCCGTTTCAGACCTATGCAGATGTAATAGTATTCGCCGCCTCTGTAGGTATCCGCCACCAAAAGCGAGTACCGATTGAGGCTGTTTCTCAGAGAGATCCCGCGCCTATTTCCCTAGAGATATTCATTTCGAGGGGTTATGATTGGGTAATTAAACTGATAGCGATCGCCCATACTAAGGACAGCAAAACCATCTCACCTTTTGACCCAGAATTGGAAGCAGAAAGAGTGAAAATTTTTGAAGAATTTGCCAATGGTGGGCTAGAAATTTTACGAGAAGAATTTAGGGGGGCGGTAGATTATGGCGATCGCCTGTTATTATTGCTGATGTCGGAACGCGATCGCTTCAAAAAACCGGAATCAGAATTTGATCTGAGTCAATTTTTAGGCTAATTCAGCGGCGGTCACTCTTACCGTTGTATGCTTCTAGGATCGAGGGCATCTCGGAGACCATCTCCCAGTAAATTAAATGCTAAAACGGTTAAAATAATCAACAATGCTGGCGGCCAAATTAGCCAAGGTTGTAGCACCAAAATGGAAGCATTAGTAGCAGAAGAAAGTAAATTCCCCCAGGAAGGATATGGCTGTTGAATACCCAAGCCAATTAAACTAAGCACGGACTCAGAAATAATAAAACTGGGGATGGTCAGGGTAGCCGAAATAATCACATAGGTAGCTGTTTGGGGGAGTACATGACGGATAATAGTATAAATTGGTTGAGCCCCCATTACCCTAGCCGCTTGGATAAATTCGCGTTCTTTAATAGAGAGAACCTGTCCCCGAATGACTCTAGCTAGTCCCGCCCAACTAATAAATGAAATTATAATTACAATTAGTAAAAACCTTTGGGCGCTGGAAAGTTGGGGAGGAAGGACTGCTGCTAAAGCTACTAATAAATAAAGTCCGGGAATGGTCATTAAAACTTCCACTAATCGCATGGATATAGTATCAATCCAGCCACCAAAATAGCCGGAAATTCCCCCAACCAACATACCCAAGGGGAAAGCAATAGCAATTCCGACTAAACCGATACTGAGGCTGATACGACTACCAAAAACTAAGCGACTCAACTGATCGCGGGCTTGTTCATCGGTTCCTATGAGGTTAATATAGGCTGGACCCACTACGCCAAAAAGATGAAGGTCAAAGGGAATTAAACCTAAAATTTTATAGGGGTCTCCTTTGACGAATAACCGCAGAGGAGAAGGTTGTTCCCAGTCTACTATAGTTTGTCTTTGACCTGTTTCAATATCAACGGGTCCCTGAGTTGTGGGATAAACATGGAGTCCGATAAATTCTCCTTGAGGGTTGACCCAATGAATTGGGGTGGGGGGTAATAGGGATCCGTCTAATTGGGAATTATAGGGATTATAGGGAGCGACAAAATCAGCAGCGATCGCCATAATATAAAACAGAATCAGTATTCCAGCGCCCAATTTTGCCAAGGGATTTTTTTGTAGTCTTTGCCACCATTTCATAAACTTATTAACCTCACCTGCATATCTATCTATAACATCTGATGTTAGCATAAGAGATTACCGCTGGTGGGGGTTAATGACATTACAGGTCAATCCCAGCAGCATCTTTATCCATTCCCATCATTAGTGATTTCGGAAACCTGTAAGTTAGGAGAGTTGTCGATATCTTGGGGAAGATTAGTAAAAAAGGAACCGGCTTGGGGTGGTAACTGAGGGTTAAGGATGATTTCAATAATGCTCTTAATTACCCCAGTGATGAGAATAGCTAAAATTACTCCTAATAAACCACTAACTTTTCCTCCTAATAAGATGGCTGATCAAATCACTACCGGACTTAATACTGTGAGAATAGTATGACTCAAACCCCTATCCTAACTGCGATAATCGGGATTTACTTAACCCAATAGTCGTACCGTCACGCTCAATATGCACTCCATTAAATCTTAGCACACGGGACAATTAGCGCATATCCCTCAGCAACAAATCTTAATTATTGACGGGTTAATCAATAAGCACAACTTAATCAATCTGTCAAATACCCATACCACCCCCCAACCAAACACCGATAGGGTAACTCCCTTGTGATACCCGTCAATGGCAAGCCTATCGGTTCGTTCCTCACCATTGACTGCTATCACGTCGGTCGCACCCCCAAGAGTGTTTGTTTCGGTTGGGGGGGAGGGTATGTTTCAAAATCAACACGATAGCCGTAGGTAGCCGTAGAGGGGAACCTTCTAAGTAATCAATGTACAAAGATATTAGGCTGTCTTTCTATGGACTAGACCTATAGGTAAACCTATGTGCGATCGCTCGCAAGGTTATCTATGGGTCTGATTCATAATCTCCGGTGAGGGGAAACTATGAACTATCATCTACCGGAACCAACCCGATACCCCCAAACAACTTTTCAACTGGTGACAATTACCGGGATGGGACTCGATACCTACATAATCCTCAGCAAGTCTCCAATTTATAGGGGTATTCATTTCGTTCAAAACCCAGTACCCCTAATAAACACCCTAAGCCAAAATCTTAGCCGTAGGTTGTAGGTAAAGCTATCTGTTAGGGGTAAAGTAGTTCTGGGTATTATCTGGACATGATAGGGTAAGCATTCATATAAATTTTTAACAGTCCGTTGCAACAGTCCGTTAGCCAAAAAATAAATAGACACCCCCATAGTCAGAAACCATAGGGGACCATTTAAGTTATTGGGGTAGCTGTTAGGTGTTAGCTGTTAGGTGTTAGGGTTTACGCCAACCATCATCATCAATATCATCTCTGTTGATTGGGAGATGGGGTGATTGCTTTTTATCTTCTAACTGTTTTTTACCAACTATCTGAACTAACTAATTTTTCAAAAACTCAAATAATATGTCTAACTTTTTATTGTTTAAATCTAGTTTAGACTCAATTATTTTATTGCCTATCAATGAATCAATGCCCAAATAAACAATAACAGTGATCAATAACAGAACCTCTAGTATTATTATACTCATTGCATTAATCTCCAAAAATAAAGGGTAAACCATTTAATCCTCTCCCAGGGTTCAAATATTGAGTAAAAATTACTATATGGTGGTGATTCAATTATTTGATATTCATTTAGCCAAATAGTTTCACGTTTAACCATCATATTCTGCTTCACATCATTGTATGTGTAAAATTTTAACCATCCTGCCATTTTCAAATAAATAGAAACCTGGTCTGCATCAAATAATATCCTCACAAATTTACTACCTGATATATCTGGCAATTGTTTACTTCCGTGTGGGGTATCATCCTCTTTGATAAAGTATTGGTTGTAAGCTAAAAACCAATTAGTTTCAGATATATCATATTTGTTAGACATTATCTCACCTGCTTGATTACATTATCGTTATCCGTGTCACACCATAAATCACCTACACTTAAACCTGTAGGGCTTGTCGGTAAATTACTGATATTAACATTTGTAGATGCTGTTGATTTACTTAGTGCCTCTAATTTTGGGGATAATTATTGAATCCCTGCCACTAATAAAGGAACTAATGTTTCATAAAGAATCGTCAGATAATCTATGTTTTTGTCGTCAACTTCAGGGCTATATGTGTGGTCATCTTTAACCAATTAAACTGCATCAGGATAAGACTGTTGAACCTCTTGTGCGATTAAACCTATTTTTGTTTATTGTGTAGAAAATCCATGGCTGCCAACTCATTATATTGAAATTCAATTACATTTAATTTTTTAAGTAAATTTAAGCCATTAATACTCTGAGCACAAACTGTTTTAAGTCTAATATACGAAGAACCTTTAACATAATCTCCACTATCGTTAATCAAAGATACGTTTGTGTGTTCTACTCTAAATCTAGTATGTACTCCAGATGATGAAAGAGTTGAGCTCTTTATAAAATATGTCTGCCCGTTATATAATTGTATTGAATATCTATCGCTAGGAGCAGTTCGCCAAACATCGCTTTGATGAAAATTAATACCATGATATATAAATACTCTAGGATTAGCATCTGCTTCTAATTCTATAGAATAATTCCCTTGATGAGAAAACGCCCAGCTATTTGCTCCAACTCTACTATTTAGTACTAAAGCCGTAATTGGATTATCTCCTATCCGGCGGATGTCAAACCCCCTCCAAACATTAAAATCAATAAGCATATTTCCATCAGGAAAACTTTCATTAGTTGCAAAAGTTACTGGATTATTTGTTATGTTAAATGTTTTAATTCCTGTTAAAGTTTGATTACCTGTAGTTCTAACTACAGTTGAATCTACATTAATTGTTCTATTAGCTGCTAAAGTTCCTCCTCCTGATCAACCATCTCCTGCTGTTAATGTAATATTTGAATGTGTGTGCGTTGTGGGAGTCCTAGCGTCAGATAATCTACTATCATTACCTTGACAGGCTGTGCCTGCTTGCCGTAAGCAACTGCCCATGTTGTTGCAGCACTCCCATTAAAATTATTTCCAGTTAATCCCGTACCATTTGTTAATGTATTAGGAGTATTGGCAGTTATTGTTATATTGGCACTACCATTAAACGAAGTCCCATTAATTGTTCTAGCAGTTTGAAGCGTGGTTGCAGTTGCTGCATTACCTGTAATATTAGAGCTTGTAAAAGCTAATTGTTGCCAGCTACTCCAGACTGCATTTACACGATTTCTTTGATAAATATCTTCTCCTCCAAAAGGTATCATTGTTTGAGAAATCGCAGAATTCTTATGTCTTTGTACAGTACAAAAACGCCATGAACTTCCCGGACTTTGATTTAAAAGAGAACTCCCTTGAGCAAAACCTGTTGTTAACACATCATTCCAATCTCCTGTTACAGTTATTGAAAGATTTGGTAAAGCACCAATTTCTGCTAAACTCCAACTTACATTTCCAGAGCCGTTTACTGATTTGCCTGTAGAACCAATTGTTAAAGTCCGAGCAGTTCCCCAGTTTACAGTAGTAATATTTGCTGTTCCATTAAAACTTGTTCCATTGATTGTTCTTGCTGTTTGAAGTGCTGTTGCTGTTCCGGCGTTTCCACTTATTGACCCGGTAATTAATGAATTAAATGTTTTAACTCCTGTCCATGTCTGATTCCCAGTTGTAATTATCCCTGAATTAGTTGCACTAGCTGTAGGTAAAGTAACATTAGTTCCTGTTGATGATGTAACTACAGGACCTGCTGTTGTTCCTGCTGTTACTCCTAAATTAGTTGCTACATTTACTTGTGCGCCTGCGGCTATTCCATTCAATTTATATTTATCAGCAGAAGTTAATAAACCGGCGATGCTCGTCGTAGCTGCTGGAATAGTAGCGTTAGTTCCGGTACTGCTTGTTACCGTCCCTTGGGCTGCCCCGGTAGTGTAGCTTAGGTTGGTGGAAAGGCGGCTATCATCACCACGACAAAATGTATTTGCCGTGCTACCGAAAGTACCGGTAGTAACAGCGCCTAATGTGGTGGTAATTAACGGTAAATTAGCCGTAGAACCTATAGTTCCGGTATTGCTAATGTTACCGTGTGTATGGCTAGTTGGCGTTCTAGCATTTGATAATCTGACATCGTTACCTTCGGTTACAGTTCCAGTAGTTGTTCCGAAGTTTTTATGAAATGCTGTATTTTTGGTAAAAGTAGGCTCTTTACCGTCTAATGCACCTTGAAGTCCTGTAACATTTGCAATAGTATGTGTATGTTCTGATGGAGTAAACGTTGTCGGTTTACTTGTAACTTCAGACCAAGTAGGTAACCGTGTTGCGGTAGCAGGCGCACTACTGATGTCGCCCCATAGATGACCGTGACCGGATGGCGCGAACGTAGACGGTTTGGACGTTATTTCAGTCCAGCTATGGGAATGAGTAGATGTGGGGAAAGTGCCAGGTTTATTAGTAATATTATTCCAAGTTAACTGAGTTAATTTGACTAAATTAGTATTGGAGTCAATAACTGCTTGTATCCGTTCATTAGTTAAATACAGATTAACTTCACCTTCTGGCAAGTCATCGGTTGATTGCCCAAATTTACTAGAGTAAATGTTGAAATTAGTCATAACTGCCTCTATATTCATCTTAGGGGGGATTCCCCCTAATTATTATTAACCTACAGTAACAAATTCAATTAAAGTTATTGATACGTTAGCGCTAGATTCCGCGATAGCTTGTAAATCGCTACCACCAATTGTTAGCATAACTGTATCACCTGGTTTAACCGAAAATGCAGCGTCTGACACGCTATCGCCGGTAGGGTCTAAAATCAAATGAACGGGTATATTAGACGGGTTTTTGATAAATACATTACGCCAGTTTGTGTTAGCATTTTCTGCTACTCATTCGGCAACTGTATTAGCCGTTAAACTAATAGTGCTTGTAACGGGAGTACCTGGTATCTTAGCAGTAATATTGAGAGTGTCTAAATTTAAAACACTGCTATAAACTGAGAAACTCATAATCACCTACCTCTTAAATAATTCTATTGTAGTCGGTTAGTAAGTGATTGTCTGCTCTAACCCGACAATCTGCGAAACACTATCCTCTGTCATTCCATAGATGCTGGCAGTAGATTTTAACTCGTCATCCTATGCAGTATTAGGGGGTAGCCATAAACATTGACCTGGTATGCAATTGCTGATGTGTCCATGACTAAACCAAACCCCAACGCTACCCGTATTCTGCAAGTGTAAGCGATATCTGTAAGTATTGGCGGCGCGGATAAGTGTAGGGGTATTACCTACGGAAATACCAAAATTTCGGGTTGAGTTAATGATGGTGTTTTTGGTAAGGTATCAAGTTGGTATTCTGCCATACCAAAAATATTAATTTAATCATTATTGTGCAATTGATTTAAACATCTAGCTTTTCATACAGAATGTGAATCTATAGCTAATCCTTCTGTCTGATTGGTAATCAACTCAATCAATAGGTTTTCTGTGTGAATCCCCCCAGAATAAGGGAGTTTTACGATACCTAGATTTAACCTGTTTTCTGTTGCTAGGTTCCCATAAAATACCGGTAAGCTGATAGAACCTTGTCACACATCTTGTTTCTTTTCCCATCTTTGATAATAACTATATTCTGGATAAATTTTGGGTATTTTTGATTGATTGAGACTAGGGATATAGCACCTAGCATTCAAGCTAGAGACATAAGCGTAAGCGGTAATATCATAACGACATCTGTCAGTTATCAAGCCTTCTAAAATCGCGCCATTAAATAACTCTACGGCGTTATGCCAATTGCTGGCATTAATTTCCGTAGCCATATTTTTAATTCCCTTCATGGATAGTCCTCAATTATTTTGTAATATTATATAATATTTCTAATTTATTAATAGCCTTCAATAATTATTCAGCATGGTTAGAGACACTCTAAAAATTAGAGACACTATAAAAATTAAAGATACTATTAGGTCAAGCACACCCAGGAATATTGGTAGGTCAGGAGGAGTAAGTTCAGGTTTAGCAGGAGATTTAGGCGACCAAACATCTTCAACAATGGACTTTGGTAGGGGTTTACCGTATGCAAGGGAAAGAGATAGAGGAGGTGTTCCCGGATTAGTAAATCCTTGGGACCCAATCACCAGAGTGCCGCGTGGAATTAACCCAGAAGACCATGGTAGGTGGAAAAGGGAAGATGATGCGCGGCGAGTAGACGAGGAACCACCAAAGAGAGATGAACCAAAGGGAGGTAAAAAACCACGCGGCGGCAGAAGTGGCGGTGGTGGTAGCGGGAGAAGTTTTGGGGGTCCTAATTCAGGTGACAAAATTGATGATGATAAAGGAAGGCGACCAGGCGATAGTTCAGATGATGATTCAGATGATGATTCAGACAATGGAAATGGCGGAAATGGCAATATCGGTTGTACCATAAAAGCTGATGAAAAGTACAGCGTTGAAGAGTTCGACAGACAAATGGGTAGCGGGGGATGCCGTAATCCTCCACCAAGTAGAAGTAGCATCACTTTTGTTAGTCACATGGGTGGGAATCCGAGGTGGGGGGAAACTCCTCAACCAACAGGAAGTGAGAGGTTTTTTATAGGCAAGGACGGTGGGAGTCTGAGTGGGCATACGGCGACCCTGATTTAATGTATGAAAGTGTAGGTGCATTTTGTGATTCGTGGATGGAATGCACAGAATTTGATTATGTAATTCCCAACTTTTCCGCGAGCACAAAAGATATCCCGCCAGGCATCGGAGGAGGAGAACCTGAAAATAAAAAAGAACCTGAAAATATACGAACGATAACAATACCAGATATGAACGAAGAATGTTGTTGCGGAATGATTAGAAGGATTTACGAGTTGCTAGACCCTGAATCCTTTCCGGCTGAAATGCCTGAAAAAATAACGGTTAATGCTAATAATCCAGAGAACATAATTCAACGAATAAACACATTACCAGAATGGCTAATGTACAGATTTGACATCGATGATGAAAGATGGGGTGAATTTGAAGTTAAAGTAGAGATTGATGATGTCAATCTAATGATAAAAGCAGAAGAAAAAGCCGAAATAAAATTACCTAACTTAGCTGAATTAATTGCTGAAATATTTGGTATGGTAATGGAAATTTCTATCTCTCATCAGGTTACAGAAAACGCTGTTTTAACGGCGTTATATGAAGCAGGTTTGGCTCACGCGGCAGCCTTTAAAGCTGGTAGTGAAGTATCTAAAATAATTGATTATTTAGAATTTGCTACTGAGAAAAAATACGCAAAAATTAAAACAGCCTTTACTCCAGAAGCTGATAATTTTGAGGAACTACTAGAACCCAATAAAAGCCAGGTTAAGATTACCAACCAGAAGGATGCGAAAGAAACATGACAAACAACATTAAATCAAATTAAAGAAATATTTGCTTACGTGCTCAAGGTACTTTACAGGTGAACAGTAATGACCCAGCCAAAGACATATTAGCCGATTTAACGCGGTTATATGATTCAATGAAAAAACAAGACGATATCAGAGAACAGGAAACCAAGAAAGTACAAGAATTATTGAAAAAAGACTTTCCTGATATCAAGATAGAAACCGAATTGATTGACGGCGATAACCCACTAAGAGGGACTTTGTAATGGTTGCCAGAAGTGCAAGAATGCTAAGGAGTACTCGTAGCTTGTCTAGCCGTCAAACCCGTAGCAGTATAGGTAGGAATGGCGTTAGACAAGTTAATTTAGCCCAGAGAACATCTACTCAAGAGATGGGTTGGTTTGGCACATTATGGGCAAAAGTTACTGGTAAAGTTGTTGAATGGGGCAAAAGTTTTGGAGGTTGGCTATGGGAAGGAATTACTAAGTTTTTATCTAACTTTAGCTTTGAGAAAGTAGCGACATTTATTACCTCTAATTGGGACAGCTTTTGGAATTTTAATTGGAATATTAGCGATAGTGATATTGATAGAAACATCCAAAATATTGCCGGACAATTTATAACCACCACGGCTGGGTTTTTAGGTAATATGGCTGGGAAATTAGTATGTGGTGTTTTACCAGTAGCAGGTCTTGCATTTCTCAATAAAGCGGCCGCTATGCATGTAGCATTAAGCAAGGGGCATGAAATGCTTATGGAAGTATCTACAGCTGTCGGTTCATACGTTAAACAGTCATTTAACATGGCTATGAAAGCAATAGCATGGACGTTATTTAAACACGGTAGACGGGTTGTTAAAATGTTTTTAGATAAAAGTCCTTCAACACTTGCAACGGCTATTGTTTCAATGGTTACTGCTGGTAAAGGAACGATTGAAAAGTGGGGTGACGAAAAAGGTGAAGAATGGAGTTTCGGTAAACAGAGAAGGGAAGCTAGGGAGAAATTACCAGAAAGCTATGACGGAAATATTAACACTATTTGGAACCAAGACAGTTCCGAGGAATTCGGGGATGAGTTTAGCGAGAACTGTAAAGAGGCTATTGTGTTAGTCGCTCAAGGTTTAGATGAATATATGGCATTACAAAGAATAGAAGAAAATAGACAACAACAATTAGTTAACGCGGTTATAGAAAACAATGGATAAAGATTTAGACTAGTGTCAAGCCTGCGTAATTTACCGGAAAACGTAACTAATGCTTGGGCTCAAACTGAAATACTAGGAAATAGAGATATAGGGCAATTTGTAGGGTCAGGTGATTTTCCGGAAATCAGTACGTCAGCTAATCTTAAAATACAGTTAACTTTGGTTTTGTACAACTACGAAAAACCTCCATATTGGACTAAAAATAGGCAGTCAACACTGCAAAAAACTCAAATAGAGTTACCGTCGGTTAGTAGGGATAAAATTACATGGGATAGGTTACAAAGGATATTTACTCAACCCAGTCAGCATTTACTAAAGAAAATATTAAAGTTAATTGCACTATAAATAATGGTAGAAAGTTTGCGTTTTTTATTAATGAATTTAGTAAGAATGAGGCAGAAAATATCTGTAAACAATTAGTTGATTTAACTGACGCTAAAATCGTGTATCCTATTACCTTCGAGGAAAGGAAAGGTTTTGGCGGTAGGGAAAATGCGAAAAGAATCAAAGAGAGCAAAATGTATATCAGTGAAGTGAAAATACTTAACTGGGAATTAATTGATAAATTTGAACAAGCTAAAATCGACTTAGGTGAAAGTAGTGCCTTGGCGATGTATCAAGACCCTAGAAAAACCCAAGTCAAAATTCCTCTACATTTCCAGAGAAAACCTAGTTGGGTTGATAATGCCATACGGAAAGCTACGAGGACATCGTTAGAGTTAAAAACTGGAAATCAACCCCCAACTACAACCTAATCATTGAGTCATATCAGTCACTAACTATCATCCACGATGAAAGAGATTACGAACATACTTAGACATGGTTAAACTGGTAGTTAGCGTAATGTTGGTATTGGTAGCGTACCGTCGCGTTTAACTCAAAAGCTGCTACATATATGTAGCTTCTGTTGAAAGAACCATAGCAGCCACAATCAGCAAATACACTGCTATAGTCTAGGTATTGAATAAAATCAAGGTGAGATTATAGCTACTAAGAAAACGCTAGGTGCTGCGACACTGGAAAACCAATTACTTGAAATTATTGAGCCAACCCAACGAATGCAATCGACTGCAAGTAATAATCCTGATGGTGCAACCGTAGTCACTGCTTATACCCGAAATATGGCTACAGGTCTCGTAACTGTTTCATTGTCAATTCCAACAGACGATGTTTTAGACCCTACTGACGGCAGTATTGATGTAATAGCTACAGAGCTATTTGTTGATTAATAGATATCGGGTAGGCACTAATATCATCGTTTTACCTACCCTGACTTAAATCATGTAGAACAAGAGAGTTATTATGCCTTTAAGCGACGCATTTAACAGAGACAAAGAAGACTGGGTAGAAAAGTTAGCCACAGCCAAAGGCTCACATTTAGGTCGTAGTCTAGTAGTTGAAGTTCCAGTAGATGCAACTTCAAAAATAGGCGTACCTATGCCTATGCTTTGACTCCACGTTTTAAGTGGAGGGTCAGTATCTAATGAACCAACGGCCGTCAGGAACTTAACCATTTGGACACCACCTGTTAGGAATACTTCCACGCCTAATACTAACAGACGTAATATCATAAAAGGCAGTCGGGTAAGAGCATACAAGAAGGCTGAATACACTCGTTTCTTTGTTGAGGCCCCGGTTAATCCTGGCTATTGGCGTAAATACACCCAAACACGGGTAGGCGAAAAAATACTGAGATTTATCAGTATTAAAGCACCTCCTATCGTTTCTGTTAGTGGCTTGTTATATGTATTTGCTCACTATTTTACTATCAAGCCAGCATCATTAAGAACCTATAACAGTATGTTCAGAATTCCTAGCAGCGATGGGCTGGCCCTAGCTAACCTGGGTGAATTAACTGTTGAGAGAAGTGAAGCACCAAACCAAGTACAGGGTGATCTTCCTGCTAATGCTCCTGTTAAGTCACCTGGCAGTAAGAGTAAGAAAAAATAAACCGCCAAAAAGTAGACAAAGAGAATTGACCACTATATAAAAAAATAGTGGTCTTTTGTTTGAGTTGTATGTGGCGATAATTTAAACATTTCACAATTATGGTATAAAGTCAATAATTCTTTTATTTTTTGGGCTTATATATTTCTGATTTATTTATAAGTATTAATTAGGTTAAAAATAATAATCATAAACAACCAAAAATATCAAAAACAGTGATTTCCAACTCAATAACTCAATCGTATTTTTTAAAAATGATTTTGTCAATGAGTTGAAAATAACTGACAGATGCGTAAAAACCAAAATACATTAGTAGACCAAAATACCGCTATTTACCAGATTGACAAAGACAGCGTAAAAACCAAGGATACACATGGACTCTCACCTAGTGAATATCTGGCAATCTTAAAAAGGTTCAGCAACTTTGCCGGATTTCTTGACCAAGTAGTTCCTTATCTGCCATATCCCAAAACATCACCTATCTACACATTAAAAGAAAAGTTAGTGTTTGCATCTGTAACGGACGAAAAGGACTTTAATCTGGAATTAACCTACTCTGAGATTATCGCGTTAAAGAATAGCATTAAAGCTATTCTAACTCTGATTAAACTTGGTGGTGGTGTCAAGATGCCACGTAAAGTTTCTGGTGCTATTGCTGACGATATCGCTGCCTTGGAGGGTCACTTTTTTAATCTCTCCGATAATCATGTTGGCCCGGATATCCCTGAGTTATCAACCGACCCTGACCCATTTTCAGTCTGGCTTCAGGGTTAATCCCTAACAGTCTAATTACAGCAGTCTAATTGGGAAATAGAAAAGGCTACCCGTAAAAAGGTAGCCAATACACCAAACATCGAGGACTATCACCATGATATCAAAGCACTGGAAAGAAGTGCGGTTAAATCTCAGGAATATTAAACTTGACCCGTTGATGTATATGGGAATGTCGTTTGCTATAAAGGTTCCTAACTATGCAGGAAGAGGAAAACTTCAATGGCAATTAACAGCCGTTAAATTTTACCATGAATTTCTGGCTTATTATGTGGGAAAAATGATGAAAAAAATTAATCACATTACGCCCAGATAAAATTGAGGAAATTCTCAATAAAGCACTTGAATATTGCCGGGAAGAATGGAGGATTTATCAAGCTGAATCTGGTGGCGATAAAGAGGAGGTAAATAATGATGATTAACAAGTATCACGCCAAAGGACAATATGATGAGGGGCATTACTTTGCATCAACGCTAGAGAGCAAGGTGTATCACCTACTCAAAAAGTATGATGACAACCTATCAATACACCCCCGATTAACTTTGGTTGATCACTGTAATGATTGGAAGTCAATTACATGGAAGCCAGACTTTTATAGTCCAGTTTTCAACCAATACATCGAAGTAAAGGGAACGCTAACAACCGAGTTTAAACTCAAGATGCAATTGCTTAATTACCTTAATCCCGGAATGATTGAAGATATTTGGTTTGTCACTCGGAACAGGTCTTATCGTTGGCCAGGTATTTATTTAATGAATATCGATGAGTTCCAACGACATCTGAAAGCACAATAATTTAAGTTAATAGGAGAACAGCAACCGTGATAAATCTACACTATAAAGGCATATTTAGCCTCAATGGTGAACTTGTGCAAAGCCATTATAACCCCCATAAATTTGACCAAAATACAATCATTGTGGCTTATCAAGTCTTGACACATATTGAGGAACACAAAACACCTGAAGTCAAGAATATTACCTATCAGGTAATGGGTAGTTACAGACCACGTGGTGATTATCAAGGCTCTGCAATTATTAAGCTAACTAAACAATCACAGTTTAGAGTTCAGCTATCCGGTAAGGTAATCCAATGTTTTGGTATGGTTGTCGCCAAATTGCAGCCAGAATCAAATCACCTAACACAATCAACAATCAACAATTAACTAAGGAAGAGTAATCATGAGTATTGGATATTACGGTAAAAGAGATGACGATAAATTCGCGTTTTGTAGTGCAGTTAAATCTGGAGAATCAGGCACATTCCTGGAAATTACTAGCGCTATGTTTCTCGTACAGCAACCTCACCTATGGCTCGTTGGTGTCGGATTAAGCGGTGATTTTCAGAACTTTAATGACAGAAGCTGGAAATTTGAGGAACAATTAATTGCTGTACGTTTCTGCATTGAAGAATATTCAAGCGAGTATCAAGGGAAAAACGGAAGTACAAGCCAACCTCAGTAGAATTAGCACTACTTCACCTAGTCGAAGGTGACAAGCTGCTAACTAACGGCACGATGATGTTTACCGGAACTGTAAATCTAGGACAATCAGCCACACGGGTAGCCGAGCGACTCCTTGAATTAGATAATACCACTGATTCAAATGATTTTGATTCAGCCAAGAATAAGCACGATTTAGCGGAATTTATTCTTGAATACAGTACAGCGTTAGATACCTTTGAATCTACTATTTCTGGCTACACTCTACAAGAAGCCATTGATTTTGTTGAGTTAAAGTCTGGCAAAAAAAATGGTGGCTTTGGTGGTAAACCCAAATCCAAAACCTGGGAATAACGAGTATATTTTACTGCTAAAATCCTTGACTATGAACATGATTTTGACAGCTTATACAACAAGGTTCAAAAATTAGACCCTGATACCCTAATCGCGTTAATTGAGCTGATGAAACTCAGCTAATTAACATAAAATATCCCCCCAATATTGGCGGGATAACTACCAGACAGCAAGCCAACACACTAAGAGGTTACTACCATGTCTGAGGACTATGTTGATTATAGACTAATACGCGATTCAATGGCAGATGAGTTAGAGGAAATAATTGTTGACGGTACATTAGGGACACAAGTTGAGTCAATATGTAGGGCTTGTGCTATCCTACCCTATCCGGATGTTCAATTCCCAATTATTACTAGCTTTATTTGCTCACCTGTTACGCTAATGTCAACCGCTGGGTGTCTGTTTCTTTGGGGGTCTAGTGGAACGGGTAAAAGCCAGATAGCTACTATTGCGGCTTCACTGTATCGCACCGACACAGTGTTAGCTAACAGCACATTTGCTTCACTGAGAAACAAGCAAGATACAGCCAGAAAGATATTGATATTACGACCCGTTACAAAGGGAGTTTGAACGTAATTTTTTATTGGTTTGGGAGGATATCACCCCCCAATTTATTAATTGAAAATGAAAATATGCTTTCACTGTTTAAAGTCTTAAACAGGAAAAATAGTCGAATAACAATTAGCAGCCAAACACCCGGTCACAACATGATTTTTAATGCTTTCGCTTTAAAAGTAATTAACTCAATACATCCTTTATGGACGTTTTGGGAACTTAACGAACTTAAAATAAGGATGTTTACTATGTGGTTTAAAAAGAGACAATCAATGACAAGTTAAGAATCTGCAGGGAATCAATTTGAATTGTCAGAACTTTCGGATATTGAGGATATAAATCTTGGTAATATATCATCTCGCTTAGAAATGTTTTGGAGAGATATGAATAATTGCACTAATTACGCTAAAACCAAAAGAGGACTACAAAAAAGGAAACAAGATATAGCTAACTACAGATTATCCATTGATGTAATTGCTACTCATTCAATGATATACAAAACATCAATAGATAATTAAATCAAAGCATTTAACCGTTACTGGGAATTAGCAGAAACCAAAATATTCGCAGTATCTAGCGGAACAGAACAATTCTTAGACCATTTTATCGCTCCAAGTATTGAGAGCAAAACTAAGCAAAATAAGCAAGCCACAAAAGCAGGTTTTCCTGAATTAATCGAACCAGTTACAGACATTGATCCTAAGACTCTGAAGATGGCCATAGAAAAAGCCAAAAATGATGGTTATTTAGATTCAAGGGTTACTGTTAATGAATTAACCAATTTCATGAAAAACAGAGGATATCACATGATTAATGTCAACGGTAAAAACCTGTGGAAGCAAATCATTTGACTTCCAATTAGTTCATTGACCTAGGAGAATAACACAATGATGGCAGATATCAACAATCAGATGTTTGTGAAGTTTAATACTATGGTAGACAGTTTAGTTTACAACATTAATAAAGAAGATGGTTTGGCAACATTAAAGTCAATACTAGATGATTGCGAAAAAGAATTAACCATTACTGAACTTAAAAAGCAATTGCTGATTAAGGAACTGAATTACACAAAGCACTTAATAGATAAAGTCCAGTAAATACCCGTCCGCGATGACGGTAAACTACGGCAAACAACACACTAATAGGATAAAACCATGACAATTGACTTGGGTAAACTACTTAACCCAAATACCTATCTTAGTGATAGGTTAAGCAGCAAGCTAGTCTCTATATTGGACGCTGTAGAACTTGCCGATTGTCCTACACAATTTGATGAATGTCGTCTGTTGGAGCTTGAAAGCACTTTTCTGGTTATGCACAATTCCTTGATTACAGCAATCAATTAATTGTTGGACTAAAAAATCAAGCAATACGAAGAAGAAAATGACGATGAGTTTTAATCATGCCATAAATCCTCAAGTAAGTTAAATAATTTCGTCAAAACAGGAAACACAAAACCATGAACTAAGAACAAGCAAGCTTAATGGTTATCGCGGAATTAGCACGTGATATTTACGCCCAAATTATGTCACGAGATATCCCCTACGCTAACCAAGATACCAGGGTGAAATTAGCCGAAATAGCTCATAACGCCGCTGTTGATTTTATGACGGTATAGAAAAAATGGGTATCGTCTCAAGAGACAGTTATTGAACCAGTATCATTTATGTCCGACTTTAGTGGCAATGGTTACAGTAGCGATATCTTTATGGGGGGTGACTTCAATGCCTAAGTTATTACCAGTAATCAGCCTACATACTGGAAATTTCAGCAATTTTCTACAGGGCCCCGGTGGAACTTGTGTAGAACTAGATACACCCGAATGGTTTGACTACCTGAGAAAAAACAAGTCATTCTCTGTTGAGTTAAACGGCAAAAGGTTTACGGCTTGCAAAAAAACATCTATCAACAATTTCGCGTACTGGAACCTGAAGGGCTGGGACGGTAAAATCAACCATCACATCTATATCGGAAAATCTGACCAGACTACCAACGAAAAGATTCAACAAGCTGCTATAGCTATGTTTTATCGGTGTAACCCTAAACAAGCGTAAACCCTAACAGCTAACAGCTAACAGCTAACCCAATAACTTAAATGGCCCCCTATGGTTTCTAACTGCAGGGGGTGTCTATGTATTTTTATTAGGGGTCGAGATAGACCTCACGGTCTACCCCTCCCATTCAGCAGCAGAACCGTACATGAGACTTTCACCTCATACGGCTCCTAGTTTGACCGTCTCCTTGTTAAGAGTACAGCATCATCTCTTCATCAAGAGCTGTTTTATCGTCGTGACAATGGCGGTGTAATAATTGAAGATTCTTGTAGTCATCCTTTCCGCCTTGGCTTCTAGGTACAATGTGGTCTATTTCAATTAAATCTGATGGGGTAAAGAATTCCCCACACCAGGTACATCTACCTTTTGGTTTTTTGAGTAGTTTTGCTACCCTAATTGGCGTGTCGATTGCTTGTCCTTTCCTGGTTGCCCAGTAAGTCCAATTTCCGTCATAAAGTGTTGCGTCAGGACGTATTAAGGTATGTCTGACAATTGGAGTCCAGTTGTGTTTGAACAGATGTAACCCATCTTTGGTTTGGAACAGCCAATTTTCGTGTCTTTCTTTCCCATTGCTAAGTTTAATTGTTCTATGTCTGAAATAATTTCTTAGCTTTTCGTAACTTGACTTTCCGCATCTTGATACTGTCCATGCCCTTAACATTTGCCAAACTGTGTTGTCTAGCTTATTGAAGGTCTCTGTTGAGACTACCCCTGAATAATAGTTTGACCATCCCCTAATAATTGGGTTTAGTTTGTTAATCAGGGCTGACTGAGGTGCTGTTTTATGTTGTTTAATTACACCTTTTATCACTTCTGTGTGGGCAACTGCTTTTTGGCTGGGTTTTATGTGAATTTTGTGTCCTAATAGTTTCCCATGTGGAATTTTCCCAGTTCTATATTTTCCTACAGGATATTGCCTAATATTGAAACCTAAGAAATCAAATCCGGGTTCCTCTGCTTTGCCGTTATACTCAATAGATTTGAGTGTATGGCAGATTCGAGTTTTTTCAGGTTTAATCTCTAATCCAACAGGCTTTAGCCATTCAGAAATAGCAGTTTTGCACTGTTCAATGATTCCTAAGTCTTTGGATATGACTACAAAATCATCGGCATATCGTATGACCGTGGCAAATGGTTTGTTGTTGGTATTTTGGGGATACATTTTTCCTATTAACCTACCCATCCCCAACAGTGCGATGTTGGCGAGTATTGGACTTATTACCCCTCCCTGGGGTGTCCCTGTTTCTGTATCCTCGAATACACCGTTGTCTAGCACTCCCGCTTTGAGCCATTGTTTCAGGTCTCTTTTTAGGCGGCTTGGACAATGAATTTTGGACAGTAGGTAATCATGGTTCACGGTAAGAGCATTTTGCTATATCAGCATCAAGAACATAATATTGTCCCTTATTTATGGCAATATAAATTCTGCTGATTGCGTCATGGGCTGACCGTCCTGGACGGAACCCGTAGCTTGTGCCTTCAAATCTCGATTCCCATTCAGGTTCGAGAGCCGACTTAACCAAGGCTTGCCTTGCTCTATCTTGGATTGTGGGTATTCCTATTCCAGCTTTTTTCATCCCTACCAGGTTTTGGAATCCAAACCCGTCGCAGTGGTTTTGCTTTGAGGTTTCCCTTAATGTTCTTGACCAGTTCAAACCTTTGTCTCGGAGAGATTACTCTTACTCTATCAACCCCGGCTGTCTTCTTGCCTTGACCCGCTTGGGGGGCGGGTTTATTAAGCTGACTGTTGGGAAGCATGGCTGACCGTGGAACCCGCCCCTACAGTCTCACTGCTAGGAGCCGGGCATAATATGATTTCACCAATAGACGTTGCCACCTTCGTGCCTTAGCATTTTGTCCCGATTTAGCTGCTCGAAATATACTCTTTTGGAGCTTGAAAACTTTCCGTTGAACCTTAGTCCATGGGATGGCCTTCCATGCGTTGCTCGTAGTCTTGATTGGTTTTGGTTTCCCAAACCCTTTCTTTAAACTCGCTATCGCCATTTGTACACCTACTAGGCTCTATTTCTTTACAATCAAACCGTGACCTGTTAGCATATCCCTGTCATTACAACCGGGCTTTGGCTTTTGGTCACATCTCACCCCCTAATAGGCTTGCGCTTACACTTTTTACTACTGACTTTCTCGACCAGATTGTCAGAGCCTAGAAGGGGTTAAAAACGTTCCGCTTATATGGGCATTCCATCTTGAGATTTGTCCTTTCCACCGGGGTACTTCTAAAGGTCTGTGTAGGTATTATGAAGAAACTCCTACTTTTCCCCATACTCTTTTGAGCGCAGCGTATCAACCTGTTTCGCTACCTGATAATTACGATGGTTCAAGCCGGACATTCGGTTTCCCTAATCATGGATGGTTGGCAGTGGTCGCGTATGGTAGTAGGTTCTACTTCACGCCTTCCGTTCCCCGCTTCAATCCTGGGGTTGTGATTCCTGAAATTGGGGGTGGCTATCGCCGTTACCCTGATTTCCTAACTTTTACTTATCCATTTCTGGGCTTCCTATGAGGAATTTGTATAAGTTAGTTCATTTTGACCTTGGGTTCCCTGCCTTGTTTGGTATATCTCTATACCGAACGTTGGGACATATAAACAGTTATAGAGATGGTCAGGAGTGCGTTCCTTATATTCACCCAGGGGCTTGAAGTCTCTACCAGGCGGTTATTTCAGGTATCTCAACCCTATTTCATGCCTGAACGTATCGCACTCATTTACATAATGTAAATACATTATGTAACTTCTAAAATATGAATGCCTACCCTATCATGTCCAGATATTACCCAGAACTAAGTTACCCCCAACAGATAGCTTTACCTACAACCTACGGCTAAGATTTTGGGGGTGAACTGATTATGTTGGTATCGGTTTCTGCTCGGTAATTGTCACCAGTTGAAAAGTTGTTTAGGGGTATCGGGTTGGTTCCGGTAGGAGATAGTTTAGATTAGGCGATCGCACTTTTAATATCAGCCAGATGATAGCCCATAGTTTCCCCTCACCGAGGATTATGAATCAGACCCATAGATAACCCGATAGGCGATCGCTCATAGGTTTACCTATAGGTCTAGTCCACGGAAAGGCGGTCTGATATCTTTGTACATTGATAGGGGTATCTTTGTACGTTGATAGCTTGGGGAATTATCTTCTGCTGTTGTCGTGGTTGATTTGGAAACATATCCTCCCCCCAACCGGAACAAACACTCTTGGGGGTGCGACCGACGTGATAGCAGTCAATGGTGAGGAACGAACCGATAGGCTTGCTATTGACTGCTATCACAAGGGAGTTACCCTATCGGTGTTTGGTTGGGGGGTGGTATGGGTATTTGACAGATTGATTAAGTTGTGTTTATTGATTAACCCGTCAATAATTAAGATTTGTTGCCAAAGGATATGCACCAATCGTCCCGTATACTAAGACTGAATGGAGTGCATATTGAGTGTGACGATACGACTATCGGGTTAAGTGAATTCCCGCGATAGTAGTCAGGATAGGGGTTTAAGTAAAATGCGGATGGCGAGACTCGAACTCGCAAGGCAAAGCCACACGCCCCTCAAACGTGCGCGTATACCAATTCCGCCACATCCGCAGAAGACAACCGATGACTAGGAATGATTTTTCCCATCGGTGTGCTAATTTACCATTGTAGCACCAAACTCCAAAATTGCCAAACTTTTTTTGCCAACAAATTTGGGTAGTATCTTCCACAAATTCCCAAAATAACATATCCTAACTGATTATTGCCCGAACACCACCGAAAATGCGGTTTTCAAAGATCCTGATTGCCAATCGTGGGGAAATTGCCCTACGGATTCTCCGAAGTTGTGAAGAAATGGGGATTGCCACAGTGGCCGTCCACTCCACTGTAGATCGCCATGCCTTGCACGTCCAGTTAGCCGACGAAGCTGTTTGCATAGGCGAACCCAGTAGCAGCAAAAGTTATCTAAACATCCCCAACATCATCTCCGCCGCCCTAACCCGGAACGCCACCGCCATTCATCCTGGCTATGGTTTTTTAGCGGAAAATGCCAGATTTGCGGAAATTTGTGCTGACCACGACATCGCCTTTATCGGTCCAACCCCGGAGGCGATTAGGTCAATGGGAGATAAGTCCACAGCCAAAGAAACCATGCAGCGTTTCGGTGTTCCCACCATTCCCGGTAGTGAAGGCTTAGTCACCAATGACAAAGCTGCCCAAAAAATAGCCCAAAAAATTGGCTATCCAGTAATTATCAAAGCCACCGCCGGGGGAGGAGGTCGGGGAATGCGACTAGTCCGAAGCGCCGAGGAACTCCCGAAACTATTTTCCGCCGCCCAAGGAGAAGCAGAAGCAGCCTTTGGAAACCCAGGCTTATATATCGAGAAATTTATCGAGTGTCCCCGCCATATTGAATTTCAGATTTTAGCCGATGGATTTGGGAATGTGATTCACCTAGGGGAAAGGGACTGTTCAATTCAGCGACGACATCAAAAGCTACTGGAAGAAGCGCCCAGTCCGGCTTTAAATCCTGAACTCCGGCGAAAAATGGGAGAGGCGGCGGTGAAAGCAGCCGCATCAATTAACTATACCGGGGCGGGAACAGTAGAATTTTTACTCGATCGCCATGGGAAGTTCTACTTTATGGAAATGAATACCCGTATCCAGGTAGAACACCCGGTAACAGAAATGATAACGGGGCTAGATTTAATCGCCCAACAGATCCGCATCGCCCAAGGACAAAAATTGCATCTCACCCAAGATCAAATTCAGCTTAGGGGTCATGCGATCGAATGTCGGATTAATGCGGAAGATCCAGATCGCAACTTTAGACCACACCCCGGACGCATCAGCGGCTATCTCCCACCGGGGGGTAATGGGGTCAGGATTGATTCCCATGTGTACACCGATTATGAGATTCCCCCCTATTACGATTCTCTCATTGGTAAGCTAATTGTCTGGGGTCCTGACCGGGCGGCGGCTATAGTAAGGATGAAACGCGCTTTGCGGGAATTTGCTATTACCGGAGTTCCCACAACCATCAGTTTTCATCAGAAAATTATGGAAACCCCGGAGTTTCTCGAGGGTGAGGTTTACACCAATTTTATGGAACAGTGGATGAACAAAAATTTGCCTTCTCGTTAAACAATCATTCTCAGGATTCCCTGTTGTCCCAGTAACAATTCCCGCAGGAGGCTAAAAATACCTACCCAAATCACCGGGGTAATATCCACGCCTCCCAAAGGGGGAATCACTTTGCGGGTGATGGCTAGAAATGGTTCCGTTGGCCAGAAAATCAGATTAAACGGAAACTGATTTAACTCGGCTTGGGGATACCAGGTCAAAACAATGCGGAAAATAAATAATAGGGTCATTCCCGCCAGGAACAAGCCCAGAGTCCAGTCTAAGATGGTAAAAGTTTTCATCGCCTTGAGTTTAAGTTTGTTAACCTTTTCCCATTTTAGGGGTTAGCGAGCACCCTAAATTGGCAGTGGTTGCCAAGTTACAGCCTGTTCAGAAATCATCTGATCACCTCTCAAAGTCCCTCTCCCAGAGAGGGATCCAGATTTAGGGTGAGGGCAATGTATTAAGCGACTGGTGAACAAGCTGTAACTAAAAGGGAGTTTGATGGGCTAATTGACATATTCATGGTTGATGGTATGATAGATGCACATGACATTACATGACATGGCAAATAGTGATAACCATGTTGATGACCTGTGGAACGCGGGGCAAAGCCGATCGCCAAACCGTAAGATCCAATAGTAGAGAAAAAACTGCTATAGGCGGTTTGGTAGGTAGGAAGCCCGGGCTGTAATCTTCGATTCAGCGTCGGGTAGTTTACAATAATAAAAATATAATCTGCACTTGCACTCTAAGGATCTGATTAAGATGACACCTTCATTGATGAATTTCTTCTATAGCTTGCTGGCTGGTCTCCTGATCATTGTCGTCCCCGCAACTGTTGGGTTAATCTTTATTAGCCAGAAGGATAAAATCATCCGTCGTTCTTAGAAACTTGACAGGAGCCGATTTTTAGCTAAATTGGGGTTTATGGGGGCTAGGGGCGATCGCTATTCCCCCCTCCACCCCCAACCGTCGAGAAGCCCGGTTTCTAGGAGAGTTTCCCCTTCCCCAGCGGAGGGTTACTTAGAAACCGGGTTTCTTTTGTCCCCACCCCTGACCCCTCTCCCCAAGAAAGAGAGGGGTTTTAAGTGTCTACCTGTCATTATTCCCTAATCTGAGGAAAGTTAAAGTTGCAATTAAGGATGTTGTCCTGTTTCATGCAGGACTTAATCTGGTATGATGATATGGGGATAAATTCACCATCTAAGACAAAATCATCGGCATTGATTACCACCCCCAAAATTTCCTGAGTTTCCCGCAGACGGATCACTGTATCGTTGGCAAATCCATCATTGTTAAAATCAATGAGTAATTGATAATCTAAGTCCTCTTCTGTTAAGCCACCAGTCAAACCAATTTTATCCCCATGAAACCAATCAAAATCAGTGATAACCGGTGCTTCATTGATATTATGAGTGGCATTTTCGACGCTAATAATAAAGACATTTTGGGGATTTTCTCTAATGTAATCTGCCCAGGCTGGCTTAGAAGCCATTAAACTCAAGGGAGGTAAAACAGTTAGCAGGGCTAGGCTGACTAATTGTGAGATAAGCATCACTCGAATTTGACTCTACAATTAGAATCTACGAGGGTGATTATGTGATTTCTGAATCCTAGGTGATACTATCCCAACTTAGACAGGATTAATAAGATTGGCGGTCTCCTAGAAGTGAAGCCCTAGAATCCTTATTCAGCTAGAGTTACAGGAGATAAAAGACTGATTTTTTTATAGGGATGTAAGAGTAGACGGTTAATAAACTGGTTGATGACATTTGGGTTTTCTCTCATCCGATCGCATAATAGTAGATGACATCTGTTGTGCAATTTTTCCGGCTAGGGTTTGACTGCTGATCTGGTGCTACCTAGTGGGGTATGGAAAAGCCATCAGTCTGGAAATCCAATGTTGATTGATATGTCCTGAATCAAGAACTGATAGGATGAAACAGATAGACGGTTGCTCAATATCTTGGCTGTCGCAACCTGGAAGTTATGCGATTTTTGGGGTTAGCAAACTTTGACAAATTTATCCAGCCTATAATTCAGGGGAGAAATACCATCATGAATACAACCAGCCTATCTCGTAATTCTATCAACCCCTGGGGGGCGATCGCTGCTTTATCCTTGGGTTTAGGGTTTATCAGTCTTCCTTTTGTCCCTCCGGTGGTCGCCCAGGAACAAACGGCGAGAACATTAACGGTCAGTGGTGAAGGTATTGTCACTATTCCGACGACGTTAACTCAGGTACAGCTTGGGGTGGAAGTTCAAGGGAGAACAGCCCAAGAGGTTCAGCAAGAAGCGGCTAGACGTACATCAGCGGTGGTAGAATTGCTGCGATCGCGCAATGTTGAAAAGTTGGAAACGGCGGGAATTCGCCTCAACCCCAACTATAACCATCGTAATAACCAACGAGAGTTAATCGGCTATACTGCGACCAATAGCGTGACTTTTCGCCTCAAAACCGAGGAGGTTGGGAATTTACTTGATCAGGCGGTAAATGCTGGCGCTACCCGCATTGATGGCATTAGTTTTGTGGCGGCTGATGCTGATCTGACCGCCGCCCACAAACAAGCCCTACAGTTGGCGACTCAACAAGCCCAGCAACAGGCTGATACTGTGTTAGATACTTTGAACTTGAACCGCCGGGAAATTGTCAATATTCAGATCAATCATATCAGCAGCCCTGTTCCTAGACCGATGATGCGATCGGATGCTTTAGCGAGCGCCCCAGAGGCTTCAACCCCTGTCATTGGAGGGGAACAAGAGGTTAGGGCTTCGGTGACATTACAAATTCGATATTAAATTAATTCTGATACTATTAGGGGTGAATTTGCTTTAAAATCATTCGCAGGCGATCGTAATCATCTTTGAGCAGGACACTAATAGACCGTCCGGCTTCAATTAACCAACTGCGATCGCAATTTCGCATTTGATATATTTCTCGGATAGTGGCTGCCACCAAAGAGTCTACCGGAGCATTTATGACTTGTAGTAAGGTGGCCAAAAAATCCAGACTTTCGCTAAAATAAACCACCTCTTCCGACTCACACCGATACACAGCTTGATGAATTTGGGGAGGTCGGGGGGGGATATATTGGTAAATCTGTCCCCGTTGTGGTGTGGAACCATTTAGCCCCCCGGAGGTTTTCTCAAAGCCGACAATAGCAGCCTTAAATTCTGTTTTCAACATGGCGAAAATTTGGGGCTGCTGTTCCCGCAATTCTTCCAGGGATAAGCCTAAAGCCCTGGCTCTATGTACGGAGTCAATGGGGCTTGTGGTGGCGTGGTAAACTACGCCATAGACGCGATTATTGGACTCCTCATCAATTGCTGTTACCCAACTACCAAAGGGGGGCATTACTGGAAAACTGAGGTCTTCTGGTTCTAAACACTGGGCTAAAAACTCGGAGGTTGATGTTTCGATCACCTCGGCAAAGTGGTTATGGTGGCGGTTGGTGATCTCAAACTGAGGAAAGGGAAGACGCATATTTATTAATGGATAATTGATAATGGATAATTAATGCCCCGGTGGGCTAAGGGCAGGTTTGGCAATATGCTCCCCTAGGAAATTAATGCCCCGGTGGGCTAAGGGCGGGTTTGGCAATATGCTCCCCTAGGAAATTAATTCCCCGGTGGGGTGAGGGCGGGTTTGGTAATATGCTCCCTAGGAAATTAATGCCCCGGTGGGGTGAGGGCGGGTTTGGTAATATGCTCCCCTAGGAAATGTGATTGACTGCGGAACCCGCCCCTACTTTATTGTCGGTGAGGTGAGGCGGGTTTGGCAATATGCTCCCTAGGAAATTAATGCCCCGGTGGGGTGAGGGCGGGTTTGGTAATATGCTCCCCTAGGAAATTAATGCCCCGGTGGGGTGAGGGCGGGTTTGGTAATATGCTCCCTAGGAAATTAATGCCCCGGTGGGGTGAGGCGGGTTCGGTAATATGCTCCCTAGGAAATTAATGCCCCGGTGGGGTGAGGCGGGTTCGGTAATATGCTCCCCTAGGAAATTAATTTCCCGGTGTGGTGAGAGGGCGGGTTTGGCAATATACTCCCTAGGAAATGTGATTGACTGCGGAACCCGCCCCTACTTTATTGTCGGTGGGGTGAGGGCGGGTTTGGCAATATGCTCCCTAGGAAATGTGATTGACTGCGGAACCCGCCCCTACTTTATTGTCGGTGGGGTGAGGGCGGGTTTGGCAATATGCTCCCTAGGAAATGTGATTGACTGCGGAACCCGCCCCTACTTTATTGTCGGTGGGGTGAGGGCGGGTTTGGCAATATGCTCCCTAGGAAATGTGATTGACTGCGGAACCCGCCCCTACTTTATTGTCGGTGGGGTGAGGGCGGGTTTGGCAATATGCTCCCTAGGAAATGTGATTGACTGCGGAACCCGCCCCTACTTTATTGTCGGTGGGGTGAGGCGGGTTTGGCAATATGCTCCCTAGGAAATTAATGCCCCGGTGGGGTGAGGCGGGTTTGGCAATATGCTCCCTAGGAAATTAATGCCCCGGTGGGGTGAGGCGGGTTTGGCAATATGCTCCCTAGGAAATTAATGCCCCGGTGGGGTGAGGCGGGTTTGGCAATATGCTCCCTAGGAAATTAATGCCCCGGTGGGGTGAGGCGGGTTTGGTAATATGCTCCCCTAGGAAATTAATTTCCCGGTGTGGGGTGAGGGCGGGTTTGGCAATATGCTCCCTAGGAAATGTGGTTAACTGCGGAACCCGCCCCTACTTTATTGTCGGTGGGGTGAGGCGGGTTTGGCAATATGCTCCCTAGGAAATTAATGCCCCGGTGGGGTGAGGCGGGTTTGGTAATATGCTCCCCTAGGAAATTAATTTCCCGGTGTGGTGAGAGGGCGGGTTTGGCAATATGCTCCCTAGGAAATGTGATTGACTGCGGAACCCGCCCCTACTTTATTGTCGGTGAGGTGAGGCGGGTTTGGTAATATGCTCCCTAGGAAATTAATGCCCCGGTGGGGTGAGGGCGGGTTTGGTAATATGCTCCCCTAGGAAATTAATTCCCCGGTGGGGTGAGGGCAGGTTTGGCAATATGCTCCCCTAGGAAATTAATTTCCCGGTGTGGTGAGGGCGGGTTTGGCAATATGCTCCCTAGGAAATGTGATTGACTGCGGAACCCGCCCCTACTTTATTGTCGGTGGGGTGAGGCGGGTTTGGCAATATGCTCCCCTAGGAAATGTGATTAACTGCACAGGCGCGCCCCGACGTTCCTACGACACCCGTAGACGCTGCTGGTTTTATTAACCTAAGCCAACCACTAAATCTGGTTCTGTCTTATGATTTTCTTGAGTGGCTAAATGTCTACAGGGGACTAATTGTGCTAGGTTTGGCGTTATGCGATCGCCTCGATAAATCTCAAGTTTCGCTTCGGTAACTGCTTCAAAAAGTAAGCGTTCTCCGGGAAAGAGAATGTGTTCAAAGTACCATCCGGGGATATTAGAAATTCGGATAATTTCTAATTTAGTGGTGGCATTTTGATAGTAGCACAAAATGATGTCGGAATAGGTTGGGGGTATGGCATCAAAAATTGGTGACATTGGATAAACCTGGTGTAATTCAGAGACGAATAGGCGAGCTACGATTAGGCTAGGTGGTAAGTGTTAAGATATTGTGAATTTTCCCATAATTGATAAAATTGATCAAGGCAGTTTTAGATGTGAGGCAGTGGTTAAGGGGTCTAGCGGATGGGTACTAGAATGTAAAGGTAGTTCTGATCGTGCCAATTACGAGGTCTTGATGTCGATCGCTTTGATTAGGATTGGTAATCCAAATGATACCTGGGGTAATGGAAAGATAATCATTCAACTGATAACGATAAAACCCCTCAAAATGCCAGGAGGAGTCAGTGGGAAGGGTACGCCCCAACCTTCCTGAAGCATCAAGATTGGCTAGATAGGGTTCTCGACCAATAATCACGCCGCCTAGACTGCCTTCATGGAATAAATCAGGTAATGCCACAGTGATAGCATAGTTCCAAATTTGCCCATCAGCGACACCACGAGCCCTAGCGGCGGTATATCCTCCCCAACCTCCGAGGATAACGAGTGGGTGAATACGCCAAGATAATTGCAAGCCATAGGAATGACTAGAAACGCCTGTGGCGACTCCTAGGGGGTTAAGTCCGTTGGTTAATCCCAAGAGGGAATTAGCTATCCCAGTACCGGTGTAGCCGTTAAAGGCATTACGATTAACTTCTCCGGTGGTGCGATTAAAAACAGGGCCATTGTTCTGACCATTATCAAAGCCAAAGTTTCCGGGGGTGAAATAACTATGGTTATAAGTTAAGGCAAATTGTAGGTTATCTGTGGGGGTAACAGTCAATTGTGCCAGAATGGAAAAATCGCCGTTAAATAAACCTTGTGATGGTTGTGCATTGGTGGCGGTGGGGGTGAGATATCCGACGGATAGGGATGTGGGACCGAAGATGCTGGCTAAACTGTGATCGCGAAATTCATAATTGATACCAATTCCAGCCCCTCCGCCAAGTCGGTAGATGGGGTTACGTTGACCAAAGGCGCTTAAACTGCCTTTTCCGCCGTCGTAGTCATCAATATAGGGGTTGAGGGTAGGAACAAAATCATCCCAGGTGACTCCTTTGGCGGCGAGGGTGAAATAAAGGCGATCGCTAACGGGGAATTGATAGAATAGGCGTTCTAGCTTAATTTGATTTTCTGTATCACCGACAATGTTAAAGGTTTGGGTTCCCTCCCCGATCACTCCTCCGTTAAAGCTGGAGGCGTTACCGCTTACAAGGCGGGTAAATAGCAGGTCTTGTCCGGTAAAACTGGTGTTAAAGTCGAGACGGATACGATTTTGGAATACGGTTTGATCGGTTCCGGTGTCTTCTCCAAAAGCATCAGTGAGGGCAAAAATTGCCTCTCCCCGCAGTTGAGTAGTGAGGGAAAACTGATTATTCTCGATTTGGTCGAGATAGGTGTTTATGCGACGAATGTCCTGTCGTAATAGGCTTAATTCGGCGGCAAATTCTTCTTGGAGACGTTTAACGGCGAGTAATTCTCCCTGGGTCATGCGATCGCCAGTTTCGGCGGCGATGATTTCTGTAATGCGATCGAGACAAGTATTGACTCCGGCCGCAAATTCATAGCGACTTAGGGCCCTATTGCCGCGAAAGGTTCCGTCGGGATAACCTGCTATGCAGCCAAATCTTTCTACTAAGGATTGTAAGGCTTGAAAAGCCCAGTCTGTGGGTTGAACGTCACTAAGTTGGGAAACGGAGGTAACTTGAGATTGTTGGGGCGTTTTTTTGCCTTCCTGGCTGTAACGTTGGAGTTGTTCCCAGGTGTCTGAGGTGGGGTCGTCTGGGCTGGCGATCGCTGTTGATGGTAATATTGTCCCCATGATCTGGAGAACCATAATAGAAAACCACAGGTGTCTAAAGCTGTTGCCGTTCATGATTAAATTGGTGATCAAGTTTTAAGGCAGGTTAAATTAGGGCAGGTATTTTTGAACGACGACCCAACCGCTGAGGGAGACGATCGCAAAACTCAAGAATAGAATAACATTGGTAGTAATGTGAAGCGATCGCGCCCAAGATTTTTCTGGGTTAATTTGGTGGGCACTCCAGGCGGAAAGCAAGACTAAAGCCACGACGGTCAAACCAGCCGGAAGATGCACAGAGTGTCCTAGGTTTCCATAGTGACCAATAGTTCCGATGATGCCCACAGTTAACAACAATAGAACTAAAATGACCATAATCATACCGATCGCATAATGAAGCGGTCGCAACCACAGAGGACGGGAAGCGTTTTGCTGGCGACAGATGAACATCCAACCTCCTGTCATTGCTAAGATCAGATAAGCGGTGATGGAAAGACCCATAGACCAGGCGGCGATTTTCCATAACCACAAAAACGAAGGCAGATCCATAGTTATCCTTGGCCTAAAATTCACAAAGACGGCGATCGCTGGTTTCTAAATCCTGGTTAGTGCGTAAATAATCCCGTATCCAATCACAGGCATATTCTAGGGTATTGAGACCCAAAATATTGTCAATTTGCCAGAGGGTGATCGTGCCATTAGCCCCCCCATTAGCCAGAATTTGGTCATCAGGGCTAAATTCTACGGTTCTGACCATGCCACAGTTTCCCCCCAAATGAACTAGGCTATCACCATAGCGACTCCAGACCCTGACGGTTTGATCCTCACTAGCAGAAGCCAGGTATTGTCCATTATTGCTAAAGGCTACTTGAATCACGATACCCTGATGACCTGATAGGGTGTGGTCAAGGTTGTAAGTTTGTGCGGTGGGGTCCCACAGCCACAATTTGACAGTGCGATCGCGACTTCCAGAGGCGATCAGATCACCATCAGGGCTAAACAACACAGACCAGACGCCATCTTTATGACCATTTAGCCCAGAATACAATCTACCATCTAAACCCCAGAGTTTGAGCATATTATCATGGGAACTAGACACCATCATCTCACCATCAGAACGAATATCAACCCCCCAAACCGCCCCGGTATGTCCGCTGAAAACCTGGAGAATATTGCCATATTTGTCCCACATTTTTAGGGTATTATCCCAACTCGCTGTCACCAGTTTTTGGCTATCTGGCGTAAATTGCAGCCCCCAAACACTGGCTTGATGGTCCGTGAAGTTACGGTGGACGGAATTAGATGCCAAGTTCCATAGTTTCACAGTACCATCATGGGAACTGGAGGCTAACCATTCTCCATTAGGACTAAAGGCGAGTTGGTTGACTCTGGTGATATGACCTGTCAAGGTGGCTAGGGGGTTTCCCATGAAGTCCCATAACTTGATGGTTTGGTCACTAGAAGCAGAAGCCATGACCCCAGAGGTGGCATTAAACACAATATCCCAAATTTCTCCCTCATGAGCCGGAAAGTTGGTCATCAGGGGATGATGGGTTTTCCACAGTCGTAAAGTCCGATCCCAAGACCCAGAAACTAGGGTTTGGCTATCGGGACTAAAGGAGACAGCATCAACTTCGCCCTGGTGACTGCGAAATACTTCCCGGGGGTAGTACAGTTGATCTATGGGGCTTTTTTTCCACAATCGCACGGTTTGGTCGCGACTCCCAGAGGCGATAAATTGGCGGTCTGGACTAAAGGCAATAGCCCAAACTTCATCATCATGGTCTTTGATGGTTTGGAGGATTTCTCCCTTGGTATTGCTAATTTTTATGGTGCGATCGCGACTAGCTGAAACCAGTTGATCATAGTCGGGACTAAAGGCGATCTTCATCACTTCCCCTTCATGATGGGGCAAGGTTTTTAAGGGGGAACCATTGGATTTAAAAAGTTCGATAATTCCTGATTCTCCACCAACGGCGATCGTTTCACCATCAGGACTAAAGGCGATCGCCCGCCGTGGGATTCCATCATTGGTTAGGGTGGTGAGTAATTCTCCGTTAATTTTCCACAGTTTGGCACTGCCATCAAGACTAACTGAGGCGATCATTTTACCATCAGGACTAAAGACGACGTACATCACAGGTTGTTGGTGTGCCTCCCAGGAATATTCGAGGGTGGGGGGAGTTGGTTTGACATTCCAAACTTGCACATTTCCATCCCTCACCCCAACGGCTATTTGGTGATTATCCGGGCTGAAATTAATGGCGATCGTTTCATCAGCAAAGCTGCTTATATTAGCCCAAAGTTCACCATCTGGCTGCCACAGTTTCACCGTTTTATCCTGACCCACAGAAGCAATTAATCTGCCATCAGGACTGAAACTAATATTATTAATAGAACCCCTATGTCCAGAAAAGCGGTTAAACTCTTGAACACTATAGGCTGTTTGTGATAGCACCGACTCAACCTGAGCCTTGATTGAGGAGTCAGACCAGACCAGGTGGTTTAGAGATTTTTGGGCTTTAATAGCTTGTAACAGTGCCTCTAAAGGACGGTTGAGGGCGAGGAAGGCTTCTGAGGATTGCGTGAGGGCGTGAATTTCGCTAATCTTAGCTTGTCGATATTGCCAAAATGTCGATAAACCCAGAATTAATGTAATCGCAAAACCTCCACTAACTGCCCCTAAAAGTAATCTTTGCAGTCTGGTCATTTTTTGCTGGGCTACCAGTTGCAATTCTATAGTTTTGGCACGCTCAATTTCTAGGGTTTTTTTGACTTCTAAGGCTTCTAATTCCGTCGAAGCTGACAAAAATTGATAGTCGTCATCACTGAGGCTTTTCTGATGAGACCAATGTTGAGCCTCTTGCAAGGCTTGACCTCTTAATAAACGAGAAATATCTGTTTTTCCTGATTGTATCCAGGCTTCAAATGCTTGAGAATAGGGTCTTAACACCATTAATTGCTCTCGCACCCATTCACGATTAAATATAGCTTGATATATGCGGTTTTTGACTAGGATATTGCCCTGTTCTTCTAGGACTAATCCTGATAACAATAGTTCTATTTGTTCTCGACTATCATCAGCCTTGATATGATGATTATCTAATACCTGTTGATAGATACTCAGTAAGCGTCCGACAAATCGCTGATTATAGAGGATACGATTACGAATAGTTCGCAGGTGTTCCGGTTCGTCTTGAGATTCCCAACGGTCGATAATGTACCGATAGACAATCGACTCAACCCAAAATACCTCTAATCCTTTTAAGAGAGAATGGGCTTCGGTTTCGGTTCCCATAGTCATCATTAATCTACAGATTTTTTGAGTTAAAAATGGTTGTCCGTCTGTCCATTTAATAATTTCTCTAATTAGGGTTTTTCCACAACCAAATTTAGCCTCTAAACCTTGGGCTAAAGGTTCGGCTTCTTCTGGGGTAAATCCTGAGAGTTTGATGGCTGTACCAATATTAAAAGGGGTGCGAGTGCGATCGCGAATTAAATCCCCAGGAGTAGCTACCCCTAACAAAACAAATGTCAGGCGATTATATTCGGGGTTAGTCGCCCGTTGATTATAGCAAAAGCGAATAAATGCAAAGAAATCATCCGTCGGAAAATTCAGGCTCAATAAATTGTCTATTTCATCAATAAAAATCACGATTTTTTGGCAGGAAATATTCGCCAAAATTCCCTGATGAACAAACTGTTCTAGTCGCTGAATTAAGGATAAATCATCATGGTCTTTCCACCATTGTTTATAATCAAACTTATTCTTTAATTTTAAACTAAGCCACAGATTAACAATTACTCCCTTATACCATTGTTGAGGGTTAATGATTTCCCCGCCCACCTGAGTCATATCTAGGCTTATACAGATAAATTCATCTTGTTGTAAGCGGTGCATAGTCCGCACCATTAAAGATGATTTCCCCATCTGGCGCGCATTGAAAATATAACAAAATTCCCCCCCTTTTAAAGCCTGATAAAGTTCGGCATCTGCATGGCGTTCTACATAACTAATATGACCCGTTGGTAAACTTCCACCAACTTGATAAATAGATGTACTCATAAATCATAAAACCTCGCTTTTTTAAAACTAAAAATTAGCTGTTTTTTGAAATCAATAAATGTCATTATTCATTTTTTCAGTAAATAGGAAGCTACCATCAGGTAAAACTAATCATCCTACTGGTCGCCCTATGGTGGTTGGGATAGCAGGATCGATTAAAAATCGAGTTAAAAAGTCTTGGTAGTATCCTTCCGGGCAACCATTGCTATTGAAGGGAATAAAAAGCAGTTTATAACCTATTCCCTCATTCCGATTACAACTACCACGAAACTGTCTGCTACCCCCTCCCCTTAGAGTCTTCTAGCAGTCTAATTCGGTTTTGGCGGGTTTCTGTGGCTAATACTTCCCCCGAGGGAGTCAAAGCCAGCCGCCGGTCCGGGTTGGGATGCACTATTGCTATGGAATCGCGCGGTCCGGGTCTTTTAGGCTAATTATGATGGGTCCTGGTGTGAAGTTGGTTTTTGCTTGTTCATTGGGGAGGCTTTCAGTTTCTGAAATTCAATCAGGCTAAATAAACACAAAATCTAGACTAAACTTAATGACAACATCGGTGATTTGTTATACAAAAACAGCTATTGCCATTATATCAAAATTGGGGGAGTCAGTCACTAATTTAAAGGCTGATGGTTAGGTTTTTAGTGGTTATGCGATCGCGTCCTTGATTTTTGGATTGATATAATGCTTCATCAGCCGCTTGCATTAAGTAAAAGTGGTTGATGTGGGTTTTGGGAATTATACTAGCTACTCCCATGCTAAGGGTAATAATTTTATCTGCACATAAGGATTTTTCATGCACTATCTTCAAGAGTTTAATATTTTTGCGAATGATTTGCGCTAAATTTAAGGCTTGCGTTGATGTGGTTTCTGGTAAAATAATCGCTAATTCTTCGCCCCCATAACGCGCTACTATATCCGTGGGATGATGAAGACTAGATTCCATAACTTTCGCTACTTTTTGTAAGCACTGATCCCCGGCAATATGTCCATAGGTATCATTATAGAGCTTAAAGCAGTCAATATCACACAAAATCAGAGAAATAACCTCCCCTCTCTGACTATGTTTTTGCCATTGTTTTTCTAAGTAAGAAAACAGAAAACGACGATTGGGAATTTGAGTTAAATCATCTATATTAGCTATTTTCTCCAGTTGCTGATTTATCGATTCTAATTCATGGAGCCGAGAATATTGATTAAAGATTCCTTTTTCATGGAGGTATTTAAAATACTGGCGATAGAGTTGACAACTGACGATCGCTTGATTTCCTTCTAGCTTGACCAACCCCAAACTTTCTAATTTATAAGCAGCAATGGGTTCCACCGTAATTTCTTCATTGGACATCACAATTGCCTGCAAAATTTGTAATAGTTCCGGTTGCTCTTTAAGAATTGCTAATTGTTCGCACAGGTGTTGATTATAAATGCCTCCTTGTGTATAGGCTTCGCTGAGGATTTTTTGGAGGCGATCGCCCATGCTTTTATGGTCATTATTATCGGTCACTACCAGATGATATAAAGCTAACCTAACTAAGTAGGGATGGCCTCCCACCATATCCATTAAATCCGTGACTAAATTGCCATCATCATCCTCTATTTCATGACGTTTGGCTAAATCTTTAACCTGTTCAGGAGTAAAAAATGGCAGTCGGATCGGGAGTCCCACATTAAAGGGAGATTGATTTAATTTTAGGGGAATATAAACCTCCGTTGAATGTACCATAACTAATCGCAATTTTTGCATTTCTTCCGATTGTCTAGCTTCCTCATGCCAAGACCGCAACATCGGCAAAAACTCCCCCGCTACTTGGGGATACTCAAACAGATAGTTAACTTCATTAATGGTTATGATCAGAGGTGCATCGATTAAATCTAGCAAGTATTTTAGATAAATTGTACAGCTAACTTTACTGCCGATATCCTCATCCCAATAGTCATCTAACCTAGATGGTAAATTTAGGCAATGACCGACAATGGCACAAAACCACCGCAGAAAACGATTCAGATCTGATAACATTGAGGCTTCAGTTTGTCTCAAATCTAAATTGACTACATGATAATTGTTTTGTTTACCATAAGCTAAAATTCTTTGCAACAGAGAACTTTTCCCCATTTTCCTAGGGGCACGAATACGGATCACACTTCCCGGTTTCTGTATTTCTCGGTAGGCTAGTTCTTCAATAGGTGGGCGATCGATGTAAAAAGGTGAGTTGAGAGGTACTGGATCATTAGGATATTCAAATTCCATACCTAAAATATGTGCGGGTTCGCCGTTCATAGTAATTATCATAATATATACTAAGGTATTTGGTGTTTGTCATGTATAAACAGTTTTACCCAAAAAAACCCTGGTTGCATCATCAGCCATATATTGTCATTTATACTGGTACAATGGTAACTATCAGTAACTCCGGGGTTAGTTTGGGTTGCCAGATCTTTCCTGTTAACTATGACTCAAGAGAAGGTGAGAATGTTATGAACTACAGACCCTTTAATATTCTCCTGGTAACAAATGATGATGCTTATGAAGTTCAACTACGACAGTTGCTACAATTTATGCGATCGCTTTCTGTTAAATTAGAGCGATACTCCCCTACCTTAGAGCCTTTCGAGCAGACTTTCCCTGAATATCATCTTTACCTTATTGATTATACTACATATTTGCTTCGAGATTGGATTGATCGGGTACTACCTACCCCAGTTATTGCCTTAGTGGACAACTCAGAAGCGGGTCTAGCTGCTTTGAATATGGGTGCCACAGATTATCTGCCCATAAATAGACTTATTCTTGAGGAAATAGAGCGATCGCTCAGATTAAGTTTAGCTTTGGGTCAAGCCCATAATCATCAGACAATTTCCTCAGATCCTAATCACCGTACCCCCAATTTATATGAAGACAAATTATTTATAGAGACCATCATTAATAGTTTTCCAAAACTCATATATATTTATGAACCCAAAAACTTACAAAATGTTTATGTAAATAACCAAATTATTAACATCCTAGGTTTTTCTCCAGAAGATTTACAAAAGCTGGGCGATCGCTTTTTCTGGGAGCAGATTCACCCCGATGATTTACCTATATTAGAAACCATATTAGAGCAAGTCTCTGCCTTATCAGAGGGAGAAGTTTTAGATATTGAATACCGGATGCGCCATAAAAATGGCTCCTATCGCTGGTTGCGAGCCCAGGAAGTGCCATTTACCAAAGATGCCAATGGTCTGGCTGTACAAGTCTTAGGAACCGCCCAAGATATTACTTCCCACAAACTCATAGAATCCCAACTTCAAGAAAGCGAAGCTCGTTTACAAGTAATTTTTAATAGTATTTCTGATAGTATTTTAATGGTAGATTGCCAAGGAATAGTTCATGCAGTCAATCCCGCTGGATTAAATTTATTTGGACGCACTTCCGAAGAGTTAATTAACCATGAGTTAGGACTACCAATAACTGTGGGAGATGTAGCACAATTGGGAATTCTTAACCCAGAACGGGGACTGGTCATGGTAGAAATGACTGTCGCTGAAACTGAGTGGTTACAAAGACCATTTTATGTAGTTTGTTTTCGCGATATTACAGAGCGCTGTAAAACCCAAGAAGCTCTACAGGAAAGTGAAGAGAGATTTAGCCAAGTAGTTAATCATATTCAAGATGTTTTCTGGCTTACCAGTCCTAGGGGAGACAAATTGTTTTATATCAGTCCAGCCTATGAAAAAATTTGGGGTCGTAGTTGTCAGGCTGTTTATGATGATCCCGGCTCCTGGTTAGAAGCCGTACATCCTGATGATTTACAGTCAGTAATCGTCAATTTTTCCTATCAAGAATATGCTCAATCTAGGTTTATAGAATATCGCATATTTAAGCCTGATGGTGATATGCTGTGGATTTGCGATCGCGCTTTCCCTATTAAAAATGAGCGAGGCGATGTAGTCAGAGTTGCTCGCATTGCTGAAGATATTACTAACCGCAAAAAAACCGAAGAACACCTACGCCAACAGGCAGAAAGAGAGCATCTTCTGTATCAACTAACTCTCCATATTAGTCAATCTCTCAATCTTGATGATATTCTGCAAAATACAGTTAATGAATTGCGTCACTTACTTGACTTAGATAGGGTGTTAATTCTCCGCTGTCATGACCAAAATTTAGCCACTGTTACCCATGAGTCAATTGTGCCAGGAATCGACACAATTCTGGGCTGTAAATATCAGGATTATTTGTATAATCATGGCCAACAAAATGACCAAAAAGAACCATTAATTATCTATGATAATGATGCTAATCTCAGAGCATTTTCTCCTCAGCATTATTCCTTTAATCTGCAAGCAAAATCTCGGATTTCTGTGCCAATTTATCAGGGAGATAATTTATGGGGGCTATTAATTGTCCATCATGTAGCACATCTGCGAAACTGGGAAAATTGGGAAATTCAGCTTCTTAAACAATTAGCAACTCAACTGGCGATCGCTATTTACCAAGCCGAACTATATCATCAGTTACAAGTAGAATTAAATGACCGAACTCAAGCAGAGGAAGCCTTGCGAGAAAGCCTAGTCAGAGAAATGGCAATTACCCAACTGATTCAACAGATTAGTCAAACCTTAGAACTAGATCAGATTTTTGACAATACTACCAAAGACGTACAACAAATTTTAGACTGTGATAGTGTGGTCATTCATAAATTTAAAAACCCTGACAATTACTACCACCATTTATTATTACCAGATTTGCGAATCATATCCGCAAAACACAACCAAGAATCTCCCCATATTAAACTCGTAGTCAAGCATCTTAAATCAGGTCAGGTTGTCATGGCTGATAGTCACCAAGATAGTAGTATTTCGGAAAGTCAGATTAAACTATTAAAAAGTCTCAATATTCAAGCATATCTAGGAGTTCCTGTTTATGTAGGTGAAACCCTGTGGGGTATATTAGCCACCTACCAAAAAGAATCCCGTAAATGGCTCCACCATGAAGTAAAATTACTAACCCAAATTGCTCGACAGTTGGGAGTAGCTATCTACCAAGCCGAACTATTTACCCAACTTCAACAAGCCAAAGAAGCCGCCGACACCGCCAACCGAGCTAAAAGCGAATTTTTAGCCAATATGAGTCATGAACTCCGTACCCCTTTAAATGCTATTCTGGGTTTTACCCAACTTTTAGGGCAAAATTACGGTCTTACTTCCCAACAACAAGAGTATCTACAAATCATCCAACAATCAGGAAAATATCTATTATCCCTAATTAATGAAGTCCTAGATTTATCTAAAATAGAAGCCGGAGCAGTAACCTTAAATCCTACCAATTTTAACCTGATAACTTTACTAAAGCGGATTAATACCATGCTCCAAATTAAGGCGAGTTCTAAGAATTTAGTGATGAATATACAGTTACAGCAAGATATTCCTGATTATGTCCAAACTGATGAGTCAAAACTTAGGCAAGTTTTAGTCAATTTACTAGATAATGCCATCAAGTTTACTGATGCTGGTTCTGTCACCCTGCGGGTATCATTTGTTAGCTCTGTTAGCCAACTTTATTTTGAGGTAGAAGATACCGGACCTGGTATTACTCCCGACGAACAAGAACGCTTATTTAAACCATTTGTACAAACCGACGTGGGTCGCAGACATCAACAAGGTACTGGTTTGGGTTTAGCAATTTCTCAGCAATATGTTAGTTTAATGGGTGGAAAAATTACCATTGTTAGTGTGGTAGATGGGGGGGCAAAATTTATGTTTAATATCCCCGTTGAAGTCATCAAATCTGAAAATATTGACATCGAATATCTCCCGGAAGAAGAATTAACTCTTGATGACATTAGCTGCATTAATATGGCTCCCAATCAACCTAATTATCGGATTCTTTTAGTGGAAGATAATTTTAATCATCGCCAACTATTAGTTAATATTTTAACTCCCTTGGGTTTTCAAGTCCAAGAAGCCGAAAATGGTCAACAGGCTTGCGATTTATGGCAACTATGGCATCCACATCTAATTTTAATGGATATGAGAATGCCGGTTATGGATGGTTATCAAGCTACCCAGAAGATTCGACAAACTCCAGAGGGTCGGTCTACCATCATTATTGCGATTACCGCTCATGCTTTTGAGTCTGAGCGAGCCTCAATTCTGGCTACAGGCTGTAACGACTTAATCCACAAACCTTTTAATATTAAAACTCTTCTTGATTGCATTAGTGCCAATCTTGGGGTAAACTACATTTATGGCAAATCTATTTCTAACTCTTCTTCCTCATCCTCCTTGGGGCCACCTCGTTTAACTACAAAGGATATTGATATTTTAGACTATGAATGGATTAAACAATTCTATCGAGCAGCTATGGCAGCCAGGGAATCTCAACTTAGGGGCTTAATTGCTCAAATCCCTCCCGAACATACGGTAATTATTGAAGGTTTAAATTGGTATGTTAATCATCTTTTATTTGACCAAATTATTGATTTAATGGAGCCATACAACCATGGATAATTTAGCAGTTAATAAAAACAAAGGAGATATTTTAATTGTCGATGATAAACCCGAAAATTTACAGTTTTTATTTACCATGTTAACCGAGAATGGCTACGATGTCCGGCGGGTGATTAATGGTAAACAAGCCATAAATGTAGCTTTATTTGAACCGCCAGATCTGATTTTACTTGATATCATGATGCCTAATTTAAACGGCTATGATGTTTGCAAAATCCTCAAAGAAAAATCAGAAACTAAGGATATTCCTATCATTTTTTTAAGTGCGCTTAAAGATGTATCCGAAAAAGTTAAAGGCTTTAATGTGGGAGGGGTTGATTATATTTCTAAGCCTTTTGAATTACTGGAAATTTTGGCGAGGGTTGAGAACCAACTTACTATTGTTCGCCAGAAGCGACAACTAGCGGAACAAAATGCACGCCTAGAACAACTAAATCAACAACTACTCAGATCTAATCAGGAACTTGAACAATTTGCTTCTGTGGTCTCCCATGACCTACAGCAACCGCTGACTAGCTTAAAGGCTTTTGCTCAGTTACTCCAGATAGAATGTTCTGATCAATTGAAAGAAAAACCGAGAGAATATGTTAATCATATTATTAATGCGTCAATTCGGATGCAAAGGATGATTCAAGATTTATTAATTTACTGTGGCTGTGATACACATTCTCCAGCTTTAGAATTAATTGATTGTAACCAAGTTTTAGCGCAGATACTTGTGGATTTAAGATTAGAAATAGAAAAAAATAACGCCCAGATTAAATATAATAATTTGCCCCAAATTAAAGCTAATAATATTCATTTGACTGAGGTGTTTCAAAATCTCATTAGTAATGCCATTAAATATCGTTCTGATGATTTGGCACCATTAATCAATATCTCCTGTCAAGAAACAGACACTAACTGGATATTTTGCTGTGCTGATAATGGTATTGGTATTGACTCCCAAGAGTTTGAGAATATCTTTAAAATCTTTACCCGTCTACATACTTTCAAAAAGTATCCGGGTACAGGTATAGGCTTATCTATCTGCAAAAAAATCATTGAAAGCTATGGGGGCAAAATTTGGTTAGAGTCTAACCCCGGACTAGGAACACAATTTTACTTTACTTTTCCCAAATTTAAATAAATAGTTTAATTTTGTTAAGAAAATTGGGTTATTGCAACTACCCTATTGACAGGAAAACCTAGCCTGTGCCAGAATCGACATATTAGAGAACTTAGGTTTTATAGCCCAAAAACAATCTAAAGTCTTTATTAAGAAATTAGGTTTTTTTAAAATTTTAGGCTAGTCAAAATGGCTTAATACCTAATAGCGCCACAAATAATTTGCCCAAAGTTGGCGGAGTCGGCAGCTTTGTTGAAGAAAATTTGTATATGGCAGTCCCCTCGGCCATACTTATGTATGTATCTGTAAAGTGCTTTGGCGTTAAACTGTAATAATGCTATGGATTTTGGGAATACTATATATGTTATGGATTGTCAAATTTATGAAAGGCGCAAGGTGTTGAGTAAAATGCCAACAATCCGATAAAAATCTAGGTTTATGGACATCGCCATTTAAGTTTTTCCGCGATACTCAAAATCTGGATTTTTAGGTAATTCGTAGATTTTGAGCAGGGTGACTTATGAATGAGTTAATGGAAGACCGAGGGAAAATTTTATGGATTGCAGGAGATGTGGTAAATGATGATCATAGTTTACCACAAAATATCTTACAAAATCATGGATATGAAGTTAATCTAGTAATGGGATTAAAACTAGCTTATCATGCAATTCAATCATGGCCATTAAATTTAATTTTGTTAGATAGCAAATTACACGATGGAGATAGCTATGAGTTATGTAATTGGCTGAAATCGAAATCAAAATTTCAAAAAATACCAGTTATTATCATGGAAAGTAGGGGTGATTTGTTGAATAAGCATACGGTTTTTGATGTAGGTGCTGCGGATTATATAACCCAACCTTTCCATGAACAAGAAATGCTCAAACGCATAGAATATCAAATTACTCTACAGCGACAGCAACACCAAATTAAAGAACAGGATTTAGGCTTAACTTGGGAAAGTCATAAATCGGAAATAGCTAAATTAGCTTTAGAAAAACAACGAGCCTTATTAAGGATGGTAATTGATGCTAACCCCAATATAATTTTTATTAAAGATTGGGACGGAAGGTTGACTTTAGCTAATCGTGCCATGGCGAATTTATATGGAACTACTGTAGATAATATGATGGGAAAAACCCATGCAGACTTGAATCATAAGCAGTATCAAAATGATTATATTTTGGCAAGCGATCGCGAAATTATGACTTCAGGTAAACCGCGACTAATTGCTGCGGAACCGGTGAGATTAAAAAATGGAGTAGTTCGTTGGTTTCAGACTAATAAAATACCCTTAATTGGTAACGATGGTCAAACCCCATATTTATTGGTAGTTTCCACAGATATCACGGAACGTCAGGAAGCAGAACAAGAATTATGGAGTCATGCGGAACGGGAAAGAATGTTAAGAGCAATTGTCCAAAGCATTCATGAATGTCTAGATTTAGAACAAGTTTTAGAATGTACTGTTAATCAAATCCGGGAATTTCTAGTTAGCGATCGCGCCTTAATTTATCGTTTGGAAAATGATGGCAATTATCGGGTAGTTATGGAGTCAGTATCTCCCCCTTGGCAACCTTTGTTAGGAACAGCAATTAACTACTCTGGTTTGTCGGAAGTTATCACGGAGATGGCGGCGGCAAATTATATCAAAATTTGGTCTATATCTGATGTTGATAAAGCCCATATTCCCATTAATTTACGCGATAAATTAGAAGATTTACAAGTTAAGTCTAAGCTGATTTTACCGATTATTCATCGCCACCCAGATTTGCCATCAGGGGGAACTGAATCTCCTCATTGTTTATGGGGTTTACTGGTAATCCATCAGTGCGATAATACCCGAGGTTGGCAACCAGAAGAAATCGAAGCGTTGCGGTCTCTGGCTACTCCGATTGCTGTAGCCATTCAACAGGGAGAATTACACGCGAAACTCCAAACAGTAAATCAAGAATTAGAACGCCTAGCCAGCCTAGACGGACTAACTGGAGTAGCGAATCGGCGACAGTTTGATATTCACTTAAAACGGGAATGGCAAAGATTATTAAGGGAACCTGAACCGATATCTGTGATTATGTGTGATGTAGACTTTTTTAAAGCCTATAACGACACCTACGGCCACCAGGTGGGGGATGAATGCCTCAAACAGATTGCGAAAATCTTAGAAAATTGTGCCCAACGTTCTACGGATCTTGCTAGTCGCTATGGTGGTGAAGAATTTGTGATAGTATTGCCCAATACTGGGATTAAGGGCGCACTACAAGTAGCTGATAGAATTCAACATCAAATGAGAGCCCTAGAAATTGAACATAAAAAATCGGAGGTTTCCGACTATGTAACTCTTTCTTTGGGGGTGGCTTGTGAAGTGCCGAGTAATGCTCACAGTCCAGAATCATTAATTAAACTAGCTGATGCAGCGCTTTATGAAGCCAAAAGTAAAGGCCGTAATTGCGTCATTGCTAATGTTGAGACAATTTAAGAAAAACCAAGCCACTGTAAAGCTGAAAGGCTGAGTCCCAGGGGGTCTCGGACTTGCGATCTAAATCAATATAAGATTTAATCCGGCTGAGGAGTTGTGTATAATCTAAGACGGTTTCAGCAAAAGGGGTAAATTCTGACGAGACTGGTATATTTTTCAGGTTTTGATTTAACCTATCTAATAAACTATTCCACTGAAGACGTGCGGTTTGTTGATGATCAACTTTTTCTAACTTAATAGCCTGATTAAAATCATAAGTGACATCACAAAACCTGATGATGGAATTACGACCAGGTAAATGCAGATCATAGATTTTTGCATAGTCCTGGGTAACTTCTTTGTGGCGAAAGCGATCGCCTCTACTGCGGCGAGGATCATAATCCATAGTTTCGGCAAATAAAGGTAATAAACCTTCGACTCGCTGGCTAACTTCGGACCAATTCAAATTTAACATTCCCAGGCGATCGCTTTCATCCAAACAAACCACGCCCAATTGTGGCTGAAGAGATTGCACATAACAGACCCGAAAGACGTGCAATTTTTCCAGGTCAGTTAAAGACACCCAAAACACGGGAATATTAGCCGATCGCATTTCTTGACCATAGACCGCCAACTCTCCCATTTCTCCGGTCTTATAAAGTCGCCATCCCCTACTTTGTAACTGCATCCGAGCGCTATAGGCATCAGTTTTAAGAATCCGTGCTAGAATCTTAGCGGCTTCTGGCTTATATTCTGAGGGAATAGGTTCTAATATCAATACTCCCGGTTCACAATTGCGGGGATTAGCCTTAGCATCTGCGATCGCATTTTGGCGGCGTTGTTGTTCAATAGTTTCTAAGCGCTTGACCCCCTGACGCGCCTGGTCTATAACTTTAGGATTGGTGGTAGTTTTGAGTAATTTTCGATAAACCTTTTCAGCGGACGCTAATTTATCGGTCGCCTCATACCAGCGTCCGACATAAAACTGCACCCAAGGATTTTGGGGCGATTCCTTTTGTAATTTTTTAAGTAATTTCGCCGCCCCTCGATAGTCTTGACTCTCCAAGGCGGCGACGACTTGATCAATTTCTTTCATATTAGGAAAAAACCCCTACCCCCGGTCATGGTGGGAATAGGGGAATGAATTAATTGTCAACGCTCAACGGTGAACTGTCAACTATTAACTCCGACCCAAGTTTGCCAAGTTTGCGCGACAGCCATAGTCATGTCATGGGTAGCGGGGAGACTATCAACGACCATACCTGCACAGAGTAGCATCAGATACAGAATCGAATACTTGAATAGCGATCGCGCCACATCACGGTTGTGGGGAGTTTGGAGTAATTCCCAAGCCTTCTGGAGAAAAATAGCCCCCAATACTAAAGCGATCGCCCCATAAACCCAGCCACTGGTATGGAGTGGATAAACCAATAACAGACTGGTAGGAATCAAAATCAGACTATAAACCCAAATTTGTTGGGCTGTGAGTTCATCTCCTTCAATAACTGGAAGCATAGGGACACCCACATCCTGATATTCATCGCGGATCATAATAGCCAGAGCCCAAAAATGGGGAGGGGTCCATAAAAAGATAATCACAAACAGCAACACCGCGGCCCAACTCAAATCGCCGGTTACTGCTGCCCATCCTACCAGGGGAGGGATAGCCCCGGCTGCGCCGCCAATGACAATATTTTGGGTACTGTGGCGCTTCAGCCAGTGGGTGTAAATTGCCACATAGAAGACAATACCGGACATAGCCAATAAAGCAGCCAGGAGGTTAGCAAAAACAGTTAGGAGGGTAAAAGAAGCAATAGCTAAGGCGATCGCAAAAATCATGGCATCGCGAGGCTTTACCCGTCCCGAAGGAATAGGCCGCCAGCGGGTGCGTTCCATAATATAGTCAATATCACTATCGTAAAGACAGTTAATGGTATTAGCAGCCCCAGAAGCTAAGGTTCCCCCCACCATAGTCACCAACAGCAGCAGAGGATCAACTTCCCCTTCTGCAGCCAACCACATTCCCGCCGCCGTTGTGATCAGCAATAACAAAATAATTCGAGGTTTAGTAAGTTGATAGTAGCTTTTCAGCACTTGTAGCGGGTTATGGTGGTGTCGAGATGAGTTAGTCTGAATAATCTCTTGCATGGATAATTGGTTATGAGTAGTTAATCAGAACACCGAGCCGATATTTCCGGGATAATGGCCAATGTCCTTGGTCAATTAAATCGAGTTACATCCCCAAAAATCGGCGATTTTCCTGGGGAGACAGTTGGCGATCGCGGCATCCCAAAACAGTGAGAGCGACTAAAATGCCTAATAGTATAGCTCCCATGCCCTGATGGGCGATCGTCAGAGGTTCAACCTGTAAATGTAGCTTAAAGGTTGCCACACCTAACAAAATTTGTGCAATGACACAAAGACCGGCGCTATAAGCCAATCGTCGTATCATGGGATTGAGGGCAGAAGTACGCCTAGCTAAAGTCACCACCCCAAGGGTGATCAAAGTAGGCGGGACTACTCCCAGGATATGACTATTCATCACCGCGCACAGTTGAGAAGCACCAAAACACTGATGCAAAGCCCACTGAGAAGCGACCAAGCCACCTAAGAGGCTTTGGAGATATACACCGATAGCAGCAGCCAGACTCATCCAGGGCAAATATCCAGCATTACCAGTTGCTTGATAAGGCATAAGAGTAAAAGCGATCGCCATTAGGGTCGAGAAAAATAATAACGCAGTTCCCAGATGAGCCGTAACGATATCAAACCGCAATAGTTCAGTCACAGTCAAACCACCGAGAATCCCCTGAAACACCACCATAAACAGAGCCAAAGTAGAAGCCCAAGGCATCCACCCCGGAAGATGTTGTCGATGCCACCAGGATAAACCCACCAAGTAGGTCGTACCCAAACCAATTAAGCCGGCATCGAATCGGTGAAACCATTCTAAGAAAACTTGCAAATTCATCTGAGCCGTAGGAACCAGTTGACCATAACACAAAGGCCAATCCGGGCAAGCCAATCCGGCATTCATCACCCTAGTAGCACTACCAACAGCCATCAGTAGCCAAGTAGCGATACATAGCTTCCACACCAGGCGGCGAATTTTTTCTTGAGGAAGTTGTTGGGTTGAGATTTGGTCAGTCTGATAGACAGTATTGGTCATGAGTCTCACACCTAGTCAATGGCATAATTTTGACTTATCTGCCCCAACTGTGCAACTTTCACTCTCCGCCGCCCTGGGTCATCTGTGCAGTTTGGTCAATTGCGGTAAGATAGGATGGCGATATAACTTTTACAGCAGGGGGTTTTCGTGAACATTCCTAGCTCAATCTGGACTTTGTTAGTCGGGATTGCCATTACTCTGATTAGCCTCTGGTATGGTCACAACCATGACTTATTACCTGTAGCAGCTTCTCCCGAAGCCGCAGAGGTCGATCAACTTTTTGATTTAATGATGACCATTGCCTTTGGTTTGGTGCTATTAGTTGAGGGGGCTTTAGTTGTCTCCTTAATTCGGTTCCGTCGCCGTACCGGCGACAATACCGACGGCCCCCCCATTCATGGCAATATTCCCCTAGAAATTGTGTGGACGGCAATTCCAGCAGTTATCGTTTTGGGGATCGGAATTTATAGTTTCGACATATATAACCAAATGGGGGGATTAGACCCTATGGCATCGGGTTCCCACTCTATGGCGGATCACGCTAAGATGTCGGGATCGGCGATCGCCGCTTCCTTATCTGATACAGATACAGAAGATCTCACCCCACGGGGTCAGCAAATCTCCCTCGGGATTGGTGCATCTCCCGAAGAAGTAGGCTCACCTGCCGATATAACTATTGATGTTAATGGTCTTCAATATGCCTGGATCTTTAACTATCAAAATAAAGGGGTAATTTCTGGGGAACTTCATGTAGCTGTTGATCAGGAAGTGCAATTAAACATCAGCGCTCAGGATGTGATTCACGCCCTATGGGTTCCTGAACTCCGCCTTAAACAAGACGCTATCCCCGGACGCACTACCGAACTTAGGTTTAAACCCAACCGAGTCGGAACTTATAATGTAGTCTGTGCCGAACTCTGTGGCGGTTATCACGGAGCTATGCGGACAGCAATGGTAGTTCATACCCCCGAAGAATTTGAAGCCTGGGTAGCAGAAAATAGCTTTGCTAACAACCCAGACCAACAACCAACCCTAGCCACTAATCCCAGGGATATGTCCGAGGGTGAATTTCTCGCCCCCTATGTGGCACAAATGGGGATTGATCAGCATCAGGCGATCGCCAAGTTACCACATCACCATCATCAGGTCGGGCTTTAGTGCCCAAATCTCATAATTTTCTGAACACATAGCCAAAACTCCGGTTAACCCTTTCACTTTTTCATATATGGCTCAAGCACAAATAAACATCACAGGCGACTCAGCCATGAGTAACCAAGAGGGAGAACGTCGCCCTCTGGACTTTTTTGGCTTCAGCACCGACCATAAAGTGATCGGGATTCAATATCTGGTCACTTCCTTTATCTTTTATCTAATTGGCGGGTTTATGGCTGGTATCGTCCGCACCGAACTAGCCACCCCCGACCCGGATCTTGTCGATCCAGAAATGTATAACAGCCTGTTCACCGTCCACGGAACGATCATGATCTTCCTGTGGATCGTCCCAGCCGGCGCAGGATTTGCCAATTATCTAATTCCCCTGATGATTGGAGCCAGGGATATGGCTTTTCCCAAACTGAACGCCGTCGCCTTTTGGCTAATTCCCCCCGGCGGACTGCTATTATTAGCCAGTTTCCTCATCGAAGCGCCCCAAGCGGGTTGGACTTCCTATCCTCCCCTCAGTTTAGTGACAGGTAAAGTCGGCGAAGAAATTTGGATTCTCAGCATTTTGCTATTGGGAACCTCATCAATTTTAGGGGCGGTCAACTTCTCCGTCACTATCTTTAAAATGCGTATACCCACCATGGGGCTAAATGATATGCCCCTTATGTGTTGGGCAATGATAGCAGCTTCCGCCCTAATTTTACTCTCCACCCCCGTCCTCGCCGCCGCCTTGATTTTGCTCTCCTTTGACCTCTTGGCGGGAACCAATTTCTTTAACCCCAGCGGCGGCGGCGACCCTGTGGTTTACCAGCACTTATTTTGGTTTTACTCACACCCCGCCGTTTACATCATGATTCTGCCCTTTTTTGGGCTGATCTCCGATATTCTCCCCGTTCATGCGCGTAAGCCCATTTTTGGTTATCAGGCGATCGCCTATTCTAGTCTCGCCATTAGTTTCCTCGGCTTAATTGTCTGGGCGCACCATATGTTCACCAGCGGGACCCCCGGTTGGCTGCGGATGTTCTTTATGATCACCACCATGATCATCGCTGTTCCCACCGGAATTAAAGTCTTTGGTTGGCTCGCCACCATTTGGGGAGGTAAACTCCGCCTCAATAGCGCCATGCTATTCGCCATGGGTTTTATTGCTACCTTTGTAATTGGTGGCGTAACAGGAATCATGGTCGCTTCCGTACCCTTTGATATCCACGTCCACGACACCTACTTTATCGTTGCCCACTTTCACTATGTCTTATTTGGCGGCGCAGTATTTGGTATTTTTGCCGGAATTTACCACTGGTTCCCCAAAATGACCGGGCGCATGATGAATGAAAATTGGGGTATTGTTCACTTTGTGCTGACCTTAATTGGCGCTAACATGACCTTTATGCCCATGCACATTTTGGGACTGCAAGGAATGCCCCGTCGGGTCGCCATGTATGACCCCCGATTTACAGAACTCAATGTGGTTTGTACCATTGGTACTTACATTCTGGCAGTTTCCACTTTTCCCTTTATCATCAATGCCGTTTGGAGTTGGCTAAAAGGTCCCAAAGCACCCGGCAACCCCTGGGAGGCTTTAACCCTCGAATGGATGACCTCTTCTCCTCCACCCATTGAGAATTTCCACACCACCCCAGTATTGAGAACTGGACCCTACGACTATGGTATGAAGAAAACCTTGTCAATTCGTGCGCGTCTCAAAGAAATGGCTAGTAGTGTACCCCCCCGCAATAAAGAAACCGGGATTAGGGTTTCCGAGGCGCAGTCTTCATCATTACTAGGAGATATCCAGGATTCTGATTCTGACAATCATCCCTAGAAATCCCTAATTGAAACGGTCGGACTTCCTCTCAAGTTCGGCCGTGATTAGCAGTTTGTATTACACAACTTGGATTAGAATTTCATGCAATTTACATCAGTTGACCAGTCCCAAACTACCACCAACTTAGCTACAGAGGCGATCGCCTCTTCCCGACACCATGAAGAACACCCAGATCATCGTATTCTAGGGGTCGTCGTTTTCCTAGTCGCAGAAAGCATGATCTTTTTAGGGATGTTTTCCGCTTATTTAATTTATCGCGCCATGTCCGAACAGTGGCCCCCCGAAGGCATTGAACGGGAACTACTGTTACCCGGAATTAATACCATCATCCTGATTTCTAGTAGCTTTGTCATGAATCGCGGCAACAAAGCCATTAAAAACGGTGACCAAGCCGGTTTACGGGTCTGGTTCGCCGCCACTGCTATCATGGGCGCTATCTTTTTGGCCGGTCAGGTTTATGAATACAGTAGCCTAGAGTTTGGGCTAACAACTAACCTTTACGCCAGTTGCTTTTATGTATTAACTGCTTTTCATGGTTTGCACGTCACCTTCGGGGTTATCCTCATTTGTGGCGTGTTGCTACGTTCCGCCAAAGATGGACACTATACCAAAGAATCCCACTTTGGCCCCGAAGCCGCAGAACTATATTGGCACTTTGTAGATGTCATCTGGATTATTCTGTTTATCCTCCTTTATTTGCTGTAAGGCTGTAGCACACTTAATCAATTTTGTCAACCCCTAGCGCGGGTTTTTTGGGATAATTGGCTCTGGCCTGAGCGATTTTCCCCGTTTGAGCTAAGATAGGACTGATGCTGGAGATTTAGATAATGGTCAATTTAGGATTGAACTGGAGCAGCCTACTAGGGATTGTCCTAGCCGTGGCTGGTGCCGCGCTATACTTTCTCCGTTCCTGGAAACCCAAGTTAGCTCGTGATCACGATATTTTCTTCGCCGCAGTCGGTTTACTCTGTGGCGGGATTCTTCTGTTTCAGGGATGGAGACTTGACCCGATTCTGGCTTTTGGTCAGTTTATGTTAACCGGGACTGCGATTTTCTTTGCAGTCGAAAGTATTAAACTACGGGGAGTCGCGACAACTAAGGCTAAGGAACGAGCATCTTTTGTCGATGACGATCGCTATGTAAGTGATGTTTATCGGGTAGATGCAGAACTAGACGAAATCGAGCCCGTCGAAGAGTACGCCCCCATGGCTCGTCAAATTCGGGGAACCCGAGAGTCTCGCCCTTCCAGACCCGATATGTATGACACAGAATCGGAGCGTCGTCGCCCCAGTAGTCGGCGTACCAGCGCCCCCAATAGTTCCGTAGAACGTACCAGAACGCGCCCCCGAAGCGCCCCCTCCGGTAGTAGTAGACCGCCCATATCAGACGGCTGGGAATCTGACCTAGAAACCGATAGTCGTCCTAGTCGGACTCGCAGCAGTAGACCTGCATCAGTAGACCGCAGCGACATTGGCACTGGTGGATACTCGTACCCAGATACAGATGAACCATCACCCCCCAGAAGTCGGCCTTCTCGGTCTTCGAGATCGGCAAATAAACCAGACCGGAGAGATGTGGCGACTACCGACTATGTAGAGTATCGTCCAGTAGACTACTCAGATGATGATTATAACCGTTCTGGGGAATACTAGGATTTTCCAATACTCTCAAACCCTGTTGGGAAAAATATTTCCCAGGCTGCGGTTAAAGGGGACTGGTCGGGCGAAATTCGCCCTGATTCTAGTCTTGCTGTTTCAGGCGATGATGGTCGGTTGTACAACAGTCGCCATCAATTCTTCTATGGTTGATGGTGCTATCAATAGCATAGCCACTGATGAGCAACCCGCATTAAGTGGAAACGGTCGGTTTTTGGTATTTGTGTCTAACCGAGAAGGTCAAAATCAATTGTTCCTGTATGACCTGCGGCGGCGTAGCTATAAAACCTTGGTAGAATTGAGGCGATCGCTAACAGTAATGGAAAGCCCCAGTCTAAGTTATACAGGGCGTTATATAGTTTATAGCGCCAATGACTCAGGCCGTGCCGACATTTACCTATACGATCGCCTTACCTATCGATTAGAAATGCTCACCCGGGGATATCGAGGTGGAGTAAGACATCCTCACATCAGCCCTAATGGTCGTTATATCAGCTTTGAGGGTTCCAGGCGAGGTCAGTGGGATATTGAAATTATCGATCGCGGTCCGAATATTGAACTCGATACAGAAACCTCTCTGTCTGAATCATGATCAACCCATATTACAAACGCCTATTTATAATCGGATTATTAGTCATATGTCTGGGAATGGTCAGCGGTTGTGCTGGCTATCCTCGACTGTTAAATTTACCCCCCGACTTACGGGTAAACAGCGTCAACTCTCCCAGTACAGAGATGAACCCCCAGATATCTTCTGATTATCTAGTTTTCGCATCCGATCGCCAAGGTCGTCAAGATATCTATCTTTATGATCGAAAACAACTCGAACTCATCGACCTACCCGGCTTAAACTCCATAGATGCGATCGCCTCCGAACCCGCCATTTCCACCGACGGTAACTATATTGTATTTAATTCTACCCGTGGCGGACAGTCAGATATTTATTTGTATAACCGAAACACCCGCCAACTAAGAAACCTCACCGACAACCTCAACGCTCAAGTACGCCATCCCACCATTAACGCTGATGCCAGTGTAATTGCTTTCGAGTCTAGTCTCAATGGGCAGTGGGATATTGTAGTTTATAACCGATACGGTCAAGCCCTCAATATACCCTAATCTTCCGGTATAGTTTCCGGGTTTTGGGTAGAGTATGTCAAACTAGAAGATAGTTGTAATTTTCCCCCAAGTAGCGATCGCTCTAAATTTTGTGACCTCAGAAAAATCTCATCAATAGCATAAACCCCCACCCTAGTTGACAGCCAAATACCCGATCATAAACCACCCAGTTATGATGAACCATATATTCTTAAACCATTTAACATCTGGATTTTTAACCCTTAGCACCAGCCTAGGTCTGAATATAGCCCCAGCTAGTGCCATTTCCCCCATAACCGAACCAGAGCCCTCTCCTATTCTCATGGCTTTGGATCTCGAAGAACAAACCAATATCCGGGTTTATGAAAAAGCCAGTCCTGCTGTAGTTTCCATCGACACCGAAAAAGCTAACGGTAGCGGTGCAATTATTACCGACGACGGTATGGTGCTTACTAACGCCCATGTCGTCTCCCAAGGCGGCCAGGTAGAGGTAACACTTGCCGATGGTCGTAAAATGGTTGCTGATGTAGTTGCTTATGGCGAGAATGGGCTAGATTTGGCTTTGCTGAGGATTCGCAATGCTAGAAACTTACCGACCATTCCCATTGCTAGACCCGGTTCCGTCAGAGTAGGACAAAGGGCCTTTGCCATAGGTAACCCCTTCGGTCAATTCCAAAATACCTTTACCGTCGGAATTGTCAGCCGCATTGACCGAGAACGGAATTTAATTCAGACTGATGCTGCTATCAACCCAGGTAACTCTGGCGGACCCCTGCTGAACAGTCAAGGGGAATTAATTGGCGTGAATACCGCCATTTTTACTAGAGGTCGTGGAGGTGGCAATATTGGCATTGGTTTTGCCATTTCCGTAGACAATGTGCCCCCATTTTTGCAAGCCGCCAAAGAAGGACGCGCCCCCCGCACCGCTCAACAACAGCGTCCGATTATGTTTAACAATCAGGATGCCAAACCCTTACCAGTAAACGGTCAGGAAGTTAGGGGAGTTCTAGCAGAAGGTGCTAATGTTCTACCCGTTGATAACAGTTTTTACAATCTTTACACCTTTGAGGGAGAAGCCGGTCAGCGGGTAATCATCGACATGATGAGTGATGATTTCGACTCCTATTTGATTTTGCTCGATATTGATGGCAATGAATTGGCTCAGGATGATGATGGGGGGGATAATACAAATGCCCGTATTGATGTGACATTACCTGATACTGGCACTTATACCCTGTTGGCGAACTCCTACCAAGCCGGGGAAACCGGAAACTATCGATTAAGGTTGCGGACCGTTGCAGGCGATCGCCGTTCGGAGTTACCCTCTTCTGATAATGTCATGTTGCGTAGTTCGGGAATATTAGACTCTGATAACGCTTCTGTACTTCCTTCTGATGGTAGTCTTTACCGTGAGTATAGTTTTGATGGAGAGGCGGGTCAATCGGTGAGAATTGATCTAACCAGTTCTGATTTTGATACTTATTTGGCGCTGTTTAGCCCGAATGGTCGCCTGGTTGGTGAAAATGATGATATAAGTGATGCCGATACTAACTCCCGCCTGACTGTGACCCTCCCTGCTACTGGTCCTTATCGAGTGGTGGTTAACGCTTTTGATAGTACGGGTCGTGGTCAGTACCTGCTGACAGTTCGTGAAGTTTCTATATAAGGTTTGATGCTGAGGAAACTGTTTCTGTTGGTGGTTGGTAAATCTAATTTGTTGTTTGAGGTCTTTTATGCCTATTAAATTCTTCCTTGCTACAGCCACCAGCCTATTGGCACTTCTGCCCATTTCGATTCTACTGCCTTTTTATGGGGCGATCGCCTCAGAGTCTTCTTTCGCTCCCTCAGAGTCTTCTTTGGCTCAAGGTATGGAACCTGATGCCGTTGATACCCCCCCCTCGGGATCCGAGTCTTTACCGCAGCAAGATACAGAACCTGTCGCTGGCGAAATTATTTTGCTCGAACAGGGGGAACTGAGAGATGGCGATCCAACTTTACCTACCGATGGTAGTTTATTCCATCAGCATACTTTCTTTGGGGAGGCTGGTAAAAAAGTTAAGATCCTCCTGGAAAGTTCTGAGTTTGACACCTATTTGGCGCTGTTTAACCCCCAAGATGAACTCCTCGAAGAAAATGATGATATTGATGAAACTAACACCAATTCACGCATTATTATTACCTTACCGGATACGGGAACTTATCGGGTGATTGTCAACTCCTATGATGCTACTGGACGCGGTAGGTATCAGTTGCGAGTCAGTGAGGTTGAATAAAATCGGATTAATCCCAGGTTGATTGGCACTTCAACCGTAGCCGTGGGGGGTCTTTCCTCCCCTGCTATTCTCTGCTGAGGCAGAGTTTTTTTGTGGGTTAAAAAACTGCCATATTGGCTGGGTAATTTGTGGGTAAATTAGTCCTCACGTATCACAAAACCTGGGAACATTTGGGCGATAATATTTCCCAGTTCATATTCAACTTTTCGCTTTCCCCCCACCGAGACGATCGCCAAATAAGCCACTTGGGAGCGGTTCACCCGCATTCCCACCCGCCATTTTTCTGAGGCGACGTTTCTCGGGAGTTTGACCGTATCGGGTAAAACCTTTTTGAAAATTTGCCCCTTCGATTGGGGAACCACCCCTAATATCACCTCTGGGGTGTCGTGGAAGGCTTCCAGAGGGGGGATATCCGCGAAGCGGAGGGAGGCGAGGTCGTCTAAATTTGCGCCGCCTTCAATGATGGGAATAAATGTTTCTTCCACTTCCATAGAAGCCGTCATCATACCCACCACAATTCCGATAGTGTGGATGTAGGTTTCGCGGGGTTGCACTAAACCATTGGCGATTAAACAAGCACCGTAGGAAATGGCAAAGGCACTCTGAATCAGGTTAAAATCATTATCAACTCGGGGGTCTTTCTCCGTTATTTTTAGGGCATCTAGGATGGTTTTTTGGACTAGGTAAAACTGACAAAATCCCCCCACTAAAAACAGGCGATCGCATGGTTCCTGATGGGTAGCCAGCCACTGATTTACCCGTTCTAATACTCGGCGAATTCCCTCGGCGATCGGCTGGAAGGCTTCGTCAACTTCCCCGTTGGTGATGGTATAGCCATTAGAAAAGCTATAGAGCGTCTTTTCTGCGAGGTATGAAGGGCTTTTGCAGTAGTTTTTGAGTTTTTTGGTGTATCTGTCATGCCCATCGATTTTCAGGCTTTCAAAGCTCTGTAACAGGTTCATAAATTCCTGGCTGTTGAGGTCGGGTTCTGTGCCGTTTTGTTTTTTGTAGGCTTGGATAACACAACGGCGATCGAAGGCTACCCCCGCCGATTCCAAACCGCGATCGCCTTCTCCGTCGAAGTACAAAACCTCAACCTTTTTGTCTCCATAAACGCGGCACAAACTCACATCAAAAGTTCCCCCACCCATATCGCAAACCAGCAGATTACCTTGGAAAGGTTCCTGATTTTCCTGTTGGTGGCGGCGTTGGGTTTCCCAGGCGTAATAGGCGGCGGCTGCGACCGGTTCACTCACCAGTTGAATCAGTTGTTTTTCTAGTCCCAAATTGTGGGCAATTAAACTTTGCAGGTTTTCCCGTCCCCGGTTGGAGATATCTCGCTGCCAAATTTCCGGCACCGACACCACCAAACCCTCGATTTCCCCCTGTTGGCAGCGGAAGCTGTAGGTATTTTCTGGGGAGAGGAGGAGTTGTCGCAGGTAGTCGGTGGTAACGGTGATGGGGGTGTGTTTTGATGAGTAATTATTGGCAAAATTTTCGGTTAGCGGCAAGTCCATTTTAAAGTTACCGTAACTTTCCATTTGCGGGTCGCTGGCTGCTGCTTGTCGGGCGGCTTTTCCGATGTCTATATAGCCGTCGTCTTCGTAGGCGATGAAGGAGGGAATTGATTCTTGCTGTCCGCCATATTTAAAGGCGACCGGTTTGCCATTTTCCAGGTAGGATATAGTCGAGTTGGTGGTGCCGAAGTCGAGACCGATTTTAGATGATGCCATCGCGGGTTTTTAACTGTCGATGCAGGGCTACTTATATTATAGATATATTATAGAGGCGATCGGCTTGTCTCGATTAGAGAATCAACCACAGCCACCAAGGATATTATGTCTCGCCCTACTCGAAACTTTCAACCTGGACACTGCCATCATGTCACCGTTAGATGCAATAACCGCGAGTTCAAATTGACCCGGACCGAGTGTCGGAAGGTGCTACTGTATACCATTAAAAGGGTTTTGGAAAAATACCGCTTTCGGCTGTATGGGGTCTGCATCATGTCCAACCATGTTCATTATCTCATTGAACCGTTACACCCGGAAGACTTACCCAAAATTATGCACGGGTTGAACTGGTATGCGGCGATGTGCTTTAATCGGATGCTAAACCGCACGGGTCATTTCTGGGAGAAGCGCTATCACTCCTCGGCTTTTCCGAATACGGACAAACAGCGGGCACTGAATACTTTACGATATATCCATGCTAACCCGAAAGCGGCTCGAATGCTAGAGGGGGTTTTTCTACGATTTCTCTAATTATGGCAGCTATGACCGCCTGACGGATGATGGACTCACCCAATGGCATCCGGCTTTTTTGGCTTTGGGAAATACCCTTGACGAGTGTGCCCGAAAGTATCGGGGGTTTTGCAAAAAGTATAAGCCCAACCCGAAGCAGGAGAAGCGCTACCACTGGGGAAGTAAGTTTTTACCGAAAGTTATCAAGGGAAGTGGCAAAAAGCCCTCTCCTGGACAGATGAAACTTCCTTGGAATATTCCCGACCGAGAGGACCCAGATATGGTGACAGAAGTGGCGGCCAAATTTGTCCAAGCCAATGGCTACCGCCCAGAATGGGAATGGGAAGTGCCAGGTATCGAATAGGGAAAAAGCCCATGAATGCGTGAAAAAGTTGCCGAAAACAAGAACTTGACAACTGCCTGAAGTGGTTATATGCTACAGGTTACAAGTCGGTGCGCGAGAGAAGAGTACATATCCGTATACACCCAATTATCTATCCTTATTGTAAAAGGGAGATGGCCTCTCTTGGCTGACCCAGGGGAAAACGTATAATCTTTCGAACTCAACCACGACCCACCCACTCGCCATCCTACCTCGTCTGCAAACCGATACCATATTGTATCACCTGGATAGCTTCCATCAGGCTTACCTCCACAATTGATGTAAATTTGCTTCTGGACACTAAACCCGAAGAGTCCGTTACTGTGTTTAACCCAAAGACCATCGATGATTCGCAAATCCTCGCAAGGAAAGTTTTCGATATCATTCTCGCCTAAATATCCCCGTTGGGTTTTTCCCGCCACCGCTAACATCATCTTAGCCGTTTCTTGGTCGGCAGCTTTCCACTGGCCTGATTTCAATAATCTGTGGAGTTGGGTATAATCAAAACCAGAAGATGAAGACACGATGGGAGTATCTGCCACTGCTTCAGTTATCGACTGGAGTTGGGATGCGATCGCTTCTATCTGCGATTCTAGGCGTGATTGGGATTGAGATGCGATCGCTTCTATCTGCGATTCTAGGCGTGATTGGGATTGAGATGCGATCGCTTCTATCTGCGATTCTAGGCGTGATTGGGATTGAGATGCGATCGCTTCTATCTGCGATTCTAGGCGTGATTGGGATTGAGATGCGATCGCTTCATTCTGGGATTGGAGTTGAGATGCGATCGCTTCATTCTGGGATTTTAGTTGAGAGGCGATCGCTTGACTCTGGGATTGGAGTTGAGAGGCGATCGCTTCTATCTGAGATTCTAGCTGTGATTGAGATTGGGTAAAACCGTCAATTTTCCGGGTCATTTCATCTAACTGAGACTGCACTTTAGAGACCATCAACTGTGCGGACTCTACCTGAGACTGAGACAATTGCCAAACCCGCTTGGCTGCCGCAATGCGTTTTTTCTCCTTCTCCAAAAACCCCGACGGTATCCCACCAATTATAGGGGGATAGGGTGTCAGGTCATAACCACACACGGAACAGGTTTCGACCTCATTTGGTGTATATTCGGTTTCACAAACGGGACATTTCGCCATCATTCTCAACCCCGACAAATCGCCGCCACCGGGCGGGGGGAAACCCGGCTATTTTGGTATTATAACCCACAGTGAGGGCAGGCTCCTACCTAGTCCACGGAAACCCGGTTTCTTTACTCTCCACGGTAACTTCCCCCGCCTGGAAAAGCCCATGTTTGCGTGAAAAAGTTGCCGAAAACAAGAACTTGACAACTGCCTGAAGTGGTTATTTACTACAGGTTACAAGTCTGTGCACGAGAGAAGAGTATGTTTGACCCAGGATGTAGTTTTGCGACGACCCAACCCAACCACCCAATCTCCCTAGGGCCGGGAGATGGCCCTCCTTGGCTGCTCTTGGGGAAAACGTATAATCTTTCCACTGTCTCCACGACCCACCCACTCGCCATCCTACCTCGTCTGCAAACCGATATACGATTGTATCACCTGGATAGCGACCATCGGGCTTTCCTCCACAATTGATGTAAATTTGCTTCTGGACACTAAACCCGAAGTGTCCGTTACTGTGTTTAACCCAAAGACCATCGATGATTCGCAAATCCTCGCAAGGAAAGTTTTTGATATCATCCTCGTATAAATATCCCCGTTGGGTTTGTCGGGCCACCGCTAACATCATCTTAGCCGTTTCTTGGTCGGCAGCTTTCCACTGGCCTGATTTCAATAATCTGTTGAGTTGGGTATAATCAAAACCAGAAGATGAAGACACGATGGGAGTTTCTTGCACTTGTGGTTCACCTATCGGCTTAGGTCGAGATGCGATCGCTTTGACCAGAGATTCTAGCCGTGATTGGGATTGAGATGGGATCGCTTCATTCTGCGATTCTAGCCGTGATTGGGATTGAGATGGGATCGCTTCATTCTGGGATTGGAGTTGAGATGCGATCGCTTCATTCTGGGATTTTAGTTGAGATGCGATCGCTTCTATCTGAGATTCTAGCCGTGGTAGCGACTGTAGTTGAGATGCGATCGCTTTATTCTGGGATTGGAGTTGAGATGCGATCGCTTCATTCTGGGATTGGGATTGAGAGGCGATCGCTTTGACCAGAGATTCTAGCTGTGATTGGGATTGAGATGCGATCGCTTCATTCTGGGATTGGAGTTGAGATGCGATCGCTTCATTCTGGGATTGGAGTTGAGATGCGATCGCTTTGACCAGAGATTCTAGCTGTGATTGGGATTGAGAGGCGATCGCTTCATTCTGGGATTGGAGTTGAGATGCGATCGCTTTGACCAGAGATTCTAGCTGTGATTGGGATTGAGAGGCGATCGCTTCATTCTGGGATTGGAGTTGAGAGGCGATCGCTTTGACCAGAGATTCTAGCTGTGATCGGGATTGAGATGCGATCGCTTTTATCTGTGATTCTAGCCGTGATTGCGACTGGAGTTGAGAAGATGCGATCGCTTTTATCTGTGATTCTAGCCGTGGTAGCGACCGGAGTTGAGAAGATGCGATCGCTTCTATCTGAGATTCTAGCTGTGATTGGGATTGGAGTTGAGAAGATGCGATCGCTTCTATCTGAGATTCTAGCTGTGATTGAGATTGGGTAAAACCGTCAATTTTCCGGGTCATTTCATCTAACTGAGACTGCACTTTAGAGACCATCAACTGTGCGGACTCTACCTGAGACTGAGACAATTGCCAAACCCGCTTGGCTGCCGCAATGCGTTTTTTCTCCTTCTCCAAAAACCCCGACGGTATCCCACCAATTATAGGGGGATAGGGTGTCAGGTCATAACCACACACCGAACAGGTTTCGACCTCATTTGGTGTATATTCGGTTTCACAAACGGGACATTTCGCCATCATTCTCAACCCCGATAAATCGCCGCCACCGGGCGGGGGGAAACCCGGCTATTTTGGTATTATAACCCACAGTGAGGGCAGGCTCCTACCTAGTCCACGGAAACCCGGTTATAACTCACGAATGCCACTGGCTGTCAACACTTCATTAAGGGTTAATTCCCACTGTGGGAAAGTGGGGGACAAAATGCGATCGCCTTCCGGTAAAGACTGGATTGGTGCTATAATAATCTACAGCAACTCAAACTCAAACTGAAAATTAACTGGCTTGACTGTTCATCAAGATATTAGGGGATTATGCCTCGAAGAGATACAACTCATAATATTATCAAACAAGCTATAATTAAAGATGGTTGGGAAATTACAGATGATCCTTATGTGATTTCCTATGGGGAGCGATTTTTATTTGTAGATCTGGGTGTGAGGCGATCGCATTTTCCGACGCAGCCAAAAGGATCTATTATTGGTGCCAGACGAGATCGGACCCGTATTGCCATTGAAATCAAAGAATTTAGAGGACTATCAGCGATCGCCGATTTAGAACAAGCGATCGGACAGTATAGTTTATATAGGCTGTTACTGAATGAAGTAGATCCGGAACGGCATATTTATCTGGGCGTTACGGATATCATATATGAGACAATCTTCAGTGAAACAATTGGTAAACTGGTGATTAATAAACTTCCTTTAAATCTCTTAGTGGTTGATGGTAAAAAAGCGGAGGTTAAACAATGGATACCATAACTCACGATCGCGAAATTGTCAAACAAGTTATCTGTGAATATGCACAACTGCGCCCATCTCATGGCGAGATTCGATTGGATACGGTATTTGATGAGAAACAAGAACATTATGCACTGATGCAAGTCGGTTGGGATCGAGGTAGACGAGTCCGAGGAAATCTCATCTATATTGTTTTGCGTGAAGGAAAAGTTGTGATTGAATATGATGGTATGGAAGCTGGAATTACTCAAGATTTGATGGAAAAAGGCATTCCTGAAAACCGCATTATTTTGGGGTTCTTGGAAGAATCTAATGCGGGGTGGGCTATGATATGATTTTCTATATTATAACTCACGAATGCCACTGGCTGTCAACACTTCATTAAGGGTTAATTCCCACTGTGGGAAAGTGGGGGAAAAAATGCGATCGCTCCGGGAAAAGGAATGATAAAATTATGCGATCGCATAGCCGGTATGTTCCCGAACTTGGGGAGGATGAAAGGCGAGGACAATGCAATCTTTGGGAACACCAGCGGCAACGAGTTCCCCGGTGATGCCATCTTCTATGCCATCGTAATGAATCCAAATTTTGGCATCGCGAATCTCGGCATGAACGATGCAACCGTGAACCCGACGATTATTTTCCCAGCCTTCGTGTACCAGCATAAAATGGTTGCCGTCCCGACTGACAATCAGGTAAGTCTTTACATCGCCATATCGATAGGGAATATCGGCATAATCTTGGAGAATTTTTTCCAGTAAATTGCGCCAATTATCTATAGGTTGAATTGTGGTTGCCATTGCAGGATTTCCTCACTATTTGGGTCGAAAACAATCATCCGAAAATCTGGTTCTTCTAAAAGCAGTTGTCCGGCTTCCTCTTGAAATAAAGTATCGAAGGTGTTCCGGCTAACCGCTAGATATAAACTGCGATCTGATTCTTTTTTTTGAAGTGCTCTGGCGTACAGAAAAAACTGTCCCCAGGCATTTTCCAGATCTTTGATTGGAGAAGGACTCAAAAAACTTTTAATTTCGACAGCGATTTTTTCATGATCTCGTTCGGCCGCAATTAGTTTTTCAGCCCCCAAATCGATAAAGGTCGAGCGTTCCCCGATCTTTAGAATCAGGGGGTCATCAGTGATTGTCCAACCATCTTTCATCAGAGCAATACAAACAGTATCATGATAAACATCTTTGGCGGGCATTAAATGCGTCCCATTTATATTAAATTTATGTCGGATAGCGACGGCGATCAATGTGATTTGGGTGGGCTATGATATGATTCTATATATTATAACTCACGAATGCCACTCGCTGTCAACACTTCATTAAGGGTTAATTCCCACTGTGGGAAAGTGGGGGACAAAATGCGATCGCTCTACTCCTGACATGGTAATGATGAACGGTGTTGACATTTCATTAACATTTTCATTGGTCAACGGTGTTGACATTTCATTAACGCACCCTACTCCTTTGTAGGGTGGGTTAGGGTAGCGTAACCCACCGCCAATTGAGAGTAGGAGTGGTGTTGACATTTCATTAACATTTTCATTGGTCAACGGTGTTGACATTTCATTAACGCACCCTACTCCTTCGTAGGGTGGGTTAGGGTAGCGTAACCCACCGCCAATTGAGAGTAGGAGTGGTGTTGACATTTCATTAACATTTTCATTGGTCAACGGTGTTGACATTTCATTAACGCACCCTACTCCTTCGTAGGGTGCGTTAGGGTAGCGTAACCCACCGCCAATTGAGAGTAGGAGTGGTGTTGACATTTCATTAACATTTTCATTGGTCAACGGTGTTGACATTTCATTAACGCACCACTAGGGACTGCCTGAAGTCGTTATATGCTACAGTTTACAAGTCTGTGCGCGACAGAAGAGTGCCACCCCACTTTCCAAAAAAACCCCCCAATACTCATCCATCGCCATTCCGGGGAGATGGCCCAGGGGAGCTGCCGCCGAAAACGTGCAATCAGACCATGATATATACGACCCATTCACTCGCCATCCCACCTCCCCGCAATAGCGCTCCCATATTGTATCACCTGGATAGCTTCCATCAGGCAATCCTCCACAATTGATGTAAATTTGCTTCTGGACACTAAACCCGAAGCGTCCCCTGCTGTGTTTGACCCAAAGACCATCGATGATTCGCAAATCCTCGCCGGGAAAGTTTTTGATATCATCGTTGTATAAATATCCCCCGGTTTTTCCCGCCACCCTCCACATCATCTTAGTCGTTTCTTCGTCGGCTGCTTTCCACTCACCTGATTTCAATAATCTGTCGAGTTCGCTATAGTCAAAACCAGAAGAAGACACGATGGGAGTAATGTCTGCCACGGCTTCAGTTATCGACTTGAGTTGAGATGCGATCGCTTCATTCTGCGATTCTAGCTGTGATTGGGATTGAGATGCGATCGCTTCTATCTGAGATTCTAGCTGTGATTGGGATTGGAGTTGAGAAGATGCGATCGCTTTATTCTGGGATTGGAGTTGAGATGCGATCGCTTTATTCTGGGATTGGAGTTGTGATTGAGATTGGGTAAAACCGTCAATTTTCCGGGTCATTTCATCTAACTGAGACTGCAGGCGAGAGACCATCAACTGTGCGGACTCTACCTGAGACTGAGACAATTGCCAAACCCGCTTGGCTGCCGCAATGCGTTTTTTCTCCTTCTCCCAAAACCCCGACGGTATCTCATCAGTAGGGGGATAGGGTGTCAGGTCATAACCACACACCGAACAGGTTTCGACCTCATTTGGTGTATATTCCGTTTCACAAACGGGACATTTCGCCATCATTCTCAACCCCGACAAATCGCCGCCACCGGGCGGGGGGAAACCCGGCTTTATGCTATGATAACCCACCGAGAGGAACTAGAAACCGGGTAGAAACGGACATCTTTCGGATTTACCCATAACCCTGATAGAAACCGGGTTTCTTCACCTGAAGTGCTTATATGCTACAGTCTGCAAGTCTCTGCGCGAGAGAAGAGTGCTAACCTACGCCTTACCAGTCCCACACCAAAACCCAACCACCAACCAACCCCAACAAAACGGGCGGGAAGATGGCCCAGGGGAGCAGCCGCCGAAAACGTGCAATCAGACCATGATATATACGACCCATTCATTCGCCATCCCACCTCCCCGCAATAGCGCTCCCATATTGTATCACCTGGATAGCGTCCATCAGGCAATCCTCCACAATTGATGTAAATTTGCTTCTGGACACTAAACCCGAAGCGTCCCCTGCTGTGTTTGACCCAAAGACCATCGATGATTCGCAAATCCTCGCCGGGAAAGTTTTTGATATCATCGTCGTCTAAATATCTCCTAGAGGTTTTTCCCGCCACCCTACACATCATCTTAGTCGTTTCTTCGTCGGCTGCTTCCCACTGGCCTGATTTCAATAATCTGTCGAGTTGACTATAATCAAAACCAGAGGATGAAGACACGATGGGAGTAATGTCTGCCACGGCTTCAGTTATCGACTCGTCGAGTTGAGATGCGATCGCTTGACTCTGGGATGGGAGTTGAGATGCGATCGCTTGACTCTGGGATGGGAGTTGAGATGCGATCGCTTGACTCTGGGATGGGAGTTGAGATGCGATCGCTTGACTCTGGGATGGGAGTTGAAATGCGATCGCTTGACTCTGGGATTGGAGTTGAGATGCGATCGCTTGACTCTGGGATTGGAGTTGAGATGCGATCGCTTCTACCTGGGATTCTAGGCGTGATAGCAATTGGGATTGAGATGCGATCGCTTGACTCTGGGATTGGAGTTGAGATGTGATCGCTTGACTCTGGGATTGGAGTTGAGATGCGATCGCTTGACTCTGGGATTGGAGTTGAGATGCGATCGCTTGACTCTGGGATTGGAGTTGAGATGCGATCGCTTGACTCTGGGATTGGAGTTGAGATGCGATCGCTTGACTCTGGGATGGAAGCTGAGATGCGATCGCTTTGACCTGAGATTCTAGGCGTGATAGCAATTGGGATTGAGATGCGATCGCTTGACTCTGGGATGGGAGTTGAGATTGGGATTGGGTAAAACCGTAAATGTTCCGGGTCGTCTCATATAAATAAGACTGCAGGTGAGAGACCATCAACTGTGCGGACTTTACCTGAGACTGAGACGATTTCCAAACCCGCTTGGCGACGGCAATGCGTTTTTTCTCCTTCTCCCACAACTCGGACGGTATCTCGTCAATAGGGGGATAGGGGGTCAGGTCATAACCACACACGGAACAGGTTTCGACCTCATTTTCTGTATATTCGGTTTCACAAACAGGACATTTCGTCATCATTCCCAACCCTGATAAATCACGACAACCGGGTGTAGGGAAACCCGGCTTTATGCTATGATAACCCACCGAGAGGAACTGAGAAACTCGGTTACGACGGACATATTTCGGTATTTACCTATAACCCTGATATAAACCGGGTTTCTTCACTCAGTGGGAAAAAGACATCTCCCGGACAGATGAAACTTCCTGGGAATATTCCGGAAACGCGAAAGTACAGAGGTTACAGAAGTGGCTTAAAAGTTTGTCAAAGCCAATGGCTACCGCTTTGAGTGGAGTGCGAGGCATCGAATAGGGGGAGGTGCCGATGTTTCTGTGAAAAAGTTGCCGAAAACAAGAACTTGACAACTACCTGAAGTGCTTAGAAGTGCTTATATGTTAAAGGTTAACAAGTCTGTGCGCGAGAGAAGAGATGTAAAAGTACTATAGTGCCCGGTATAACTTGGGAGATGGCCGCGGGGAGCAGTCGCGGAAAACGTGCAATCAGACCAGACCACGTAATCCCCATTATATCGCCATGCCACCTCGTCACAAAACTGACACCACGCTGTATCACCTGGATAGTGTCCTACAAGCTTACCTCCACAATTGATGTAAATTTGCTTCTGGACACTAAACCCAAAGCGTCCCCTGCTGTGTTTGACCCAAAGACCATCGATGATTCGCAAATCCTCGCCGGGAAAGTTTTTGATATCATCGTCGTCTAAATATCTCCTAGAGGTTTTTTGTGCCACCGCTAACATCATCTTAGCCGTTTCTTTGTCGGCAGCTTTCCAGTTGCCTGATTTCAATAATCTGTCGAGTTCGGTATACAAAAAACCAGAAGAAGACACGATGGTAGTATCTGCCACGGCTTCAGTTATCGACTGGAGTTGAGATGCGATCGCTTCTATCTGCGATTCTAGCCGTGATAGCGATTGAGATGTGATCGCTTTGACCCGAGATTCTAGCCATGATAGCGATTGGGATTGAGATGCGGTCGCTTCTATCTGCGATTCTAGCCATGATAGCGATTGGGATTGAGATGCGATCGCTTCTACCTGCGATTCTAGGCGTGATAGCGATTGGGATTGAGATGCGATCGCTTCTACCTGCGATTCTAGGCGTGATAGCGATTGGGATTGAGATGCGATCGCTTCTATCTGCGATTCTAGGCGTGATAGCGATTGGGATTGAGATGCGATCGCTTCTACCTGCGATTCTAGGCGTGATAGCGATTGGGATTGAGATGCGATCGCTTCTACCTGCGATTCTAGGCGTGATAGCGATTGGGATTGAGATGCGATCGCTTCATTCTGCGATTCTAGGCGTGATAGCGATTGGGATTGAGATGCGATCGCTTCATTCTGCGATTCTAGCCGTGATAGCGATTGAGATGCGATCGCTTCTACCTGCGATTCTAGGCGTGATAGCGATTGAGATGCGATCGCTTCATTCTGCGATTCTAGCCGTGATAGCGATTGAGATGCGATCGCTTCTACCTGCGATTCTAGGCGTGATAGCGATTGAGATGCGATCGCTTCATTCTGGGATTCTAGGCGTGATTGAGTAGTGGTAAAACCGTCAATTTTCCGGGTCATTTCATCTAACTGAGACTGTAGGTGAGAGACCATCAACTGTGCGGACTTTACCTGAGACTGAGACAATTGCCAAACCCGCTTGGCTGCCGCAATGCGTTTTTTCTCCTTCTCCAAAAACCCCGACGGTATCCCACCAATCACAGGGGGATAGGGGGTCAGGTCATAACCACACACGGAACAGGTTTCCACCTCATTTGGTGTATATTCCGTTTCACAAACGGGACATTTCGCCATAATTCTCAACCCCGATAAGACATAGAAACCGGGTGTAGGGAAACCCGGCTTTATGCTACTATAACCGAACGAGAGGAACTAGAAACCCAGTTTCTACCACCAGTGGAGAAGTAAGACTTCGTAGGGTGGGTTGAGTGCGTAACCCACCGCCAATGGAGAGTATGAGTGGTGTTGACATTTCATTAACATTTGAATGGTGAACGGTGTTGACATTTCATTAACGCACCACTAGGAACTTCGTAGGGTGGGTTGAGTGCGTAACCCACCGCCAGTGGAGAGTAGGAGTGGTGTTGATATTTCATTAACATTTGAATGGTGAACTACGGGACTGCCTGAAGTGTTTATATGCTACAGTAGACAAGTCTGTGCGCGAGAGAACAAATGCACTTAATCAGACTTCAATGAATGGCCTACCTGATACCACTCGTATAACCAAGGCCAAAAAGGAAGATAGCCACAGGGAGCAATCGCCGCAAACGTGCAATCTGACTTCAAAATCCAAGACCTTCCAACTCGCCATCCCACCTGGTCACCATAGCGCTCTAATATATCATCACCTTTTGGATAGCTTCCATCAGGCAATCCTCCACAATTGATGTAAATTTGCTTCTGGACACTAAACCCGAAGCGTCCCCTGCTGTGTTTGACCCAAAGACCATCGATGATTCGCCAATCCTCGCCGGGAAAGTTTTTGATATCATCATAGTTTAAATATCCATCGTGGGTTTTTCCCGCCACCCTACACATCATCTTAGCCGTTTTTTCGTCGGCAGCTTTCCACTGGCCTGATTTCAATAATCTGTTGAGTTGGCTATAATCAAAACCAGAATAAGACACGATGGGAGTATCTGCCACGGCTTCAGTTATCGACTCGAGTTGAGATGCGATCGCTTGACTCTGGGATTGGAGTTGAGATGCGATCGCTTGACTCTGGGATTGGAGTTGAGATGCGATCGCTTTATTCTGGGATTGGAGTTGAGAGGCGATCGCTTTTATCTGGGATTGGAGTTGTGATTGAGATTGGGTAAAACCGTCAATTTTCCGGGTCATTTCATCTAACTGAGACTGCACTTTAGAGACCATCAACTGTGCGGACTCTACCTGAGACTGAGACAATTGCCAAACCCGCTTGGCTGCCGCAATGCGTTTTTTCTCCTTCTCCAAAAACCCCGACGGTATCCCACCAATTATAGGGGGATAGGGTGTCAGGTCATAACCACACACGGAACAGGTTTCGACCTCATTTGGTGTATATTCCGTTTCACAAACGGGACATTTCGCCATCATTCTCAACCCCGACAAATCGCCGCCACCGGGCGGGGGGAAACCCGGCTATTTTGGTATTATAACCCACAGTGAGGGCAGGCTCCTACCTAGTCCACGGAAACCCGGTTCGTGGAAAAAAGCCCATGTTTGCGTGAAAAAGTTGCCGAAAACAAGAACTTGACAACTGCCTGAAGTGGTTATATGCTACAGGTTACAAGTCTGTGCGCGAGAGAAGATACACACTCTATTGGCTACAATAGGGGAAAACTTTAAAATCTTTCCTACTCTGATTGGCTACAATGGGAAAACTTATTTCCTACTCTAATCAGACAAGTCTGTGCGCGAGAGCACCTTATACACCTTAAGATACACCTTCACCCTCACACGCCGGGAGATGGCCTCTCCACTCTCCCACTCCATTTTCAGCACAACAAATGGGAGATGGCCTCTATTGGCTACAATAGGGGAAAACTTATAATCTTTCCTACTCAACCACGACCCACCCACTCGCCATCCTACCTCGTCTGCAAACCGATACCATATTGTATCACCTGGATAGCTTCCATCAGGCTTACCTCCACAATTGATGTAAATTTGCTTCTGGACACTAAACCCGAAGAGTCCGTTACTGTGTTTAACCCAAAGACCATCGATGATTCGCAAATCCTCGCAAGGAAAGTTTTCGATATCATTCTCGCCTAAATATCCCCGTTGGGTTTTTCCCGCCACCGCTAACATCATCTTAGCCGTTTCATCGTCGGCAGCTTTCCACTGGCCTGATTTCAATAATCTGTGGAGTTGGGTATAATCAAAACCAGAAGATGAAGACACGATGGGAGTATCTGCCACTGCTTCAGTTATCGACTGGAGTTGAGATGCGATCGCTTCATTCTGGGATTGGAGTTGAGATGCGATCGCTTCTATCTGAGATTCTAGCTGTGATTGGGATTGGAGTTGAGAAGATGCGATCGCTTTATTCTGGGATTGGAGTTGAGATGCGATCGCTTCATTCTGGGATTGGAGTTGAGAGGCGATCGCTTCATTCTGGGATTGGAGTTGAGATGCGATCGCTTTGACCAGAGATTCTAGCTGTGATCGGGATTGAGATGCGATCGCTTTTATCTGTGATTCTAGCCGTGATTGCGACTGGAGTTGAGAAGATGCGATCGCTTTTATCTGTGATTCTAGCCGTGGTAGCGACCGGAGTTGAGAAGATGCGATCGCTTCTATCTGAGATTCTAGCTGTGATTGGGATTGGAGTTGAGAAGATGCGATCGCTTTGACCAGAGATTCTAGCTGTGATTGAGATTGGGTAAAACCCTCAATTTTCCGGGTCATTTCATCTAACTGAGACTGCACTTTAGAGACCATCAACTGTGCGGACTCTACCTGAGACTGAGACAATTGCCAAACCCGCTTGGCTGCCGCAATGCGTTTTTTCTCCTTCTCCAAAAACCCCGACGGTATCCCACCAATTATAGGGGGATAGGGTGTCAGGTCATAACCACACACCGAACAGGTTTCCACCTCATTTGGTGTATATTCGGTTTCACAAACGGGACATTTCGCCATCATTCTCAACCCCGACAAATCGCCGCCACCGGGCGGGGGGAAACCCGGCTATTTTGGTATTATAACCCACAGTGAGGGCAGGCTCCTACCTAGTCCACGGAAACCCGGTTTCTTTACTCTCCACGGTAACTTCCCCCGCCTGGAAAAGCCCATGTTTGCGTGAAAAAGTTGCCGAAAACAAGAACTTGACAACTGCCTGAAGTGGTTATTTACTACAGGTTACAAGTCTGTGCGCGAGAGAAGACAACGACTGGTCCTCCCCAGCCACCAACCACCACCACCAGGAAGCCGCCCCGCCGCTGGTAGATGGCCCATTTTGGCTGACCCGGGGGAAAACGTATAATCTTTCCAACTCAACCACGACCCACCCACTCGCCATCCTACCTCGTCTGCAAACCGATATACGATTGTATCACCTGGATACGATCCATCGGGCTTTCCCCCACAATTGATGTAAATTTGCTTCTGGACACTAAACCCGAAGTGTCCGTTACTGTGTTTAACCCAAAGACCATCGATGATTCGCAAATCCTCGCCGGGAAAGTTTTTGATATCATCCTCGTCTAAATATCCTGCTTGGGTTTTTCCCGCCACCCTCCACATCATCTTAGCCGTTTCTTCGTCGGCAGCTTTCCAGTTGCCTGATTTCAATAATCTGTTGAGTTCGGTATAATCAAAACCAGAAGATGAAGACACGATGGGAGTTTCTTGCACTTGTTCGACCATCGGCTGTAGTTGAGATACGATCGCTTTATTCTGGGATTGGAGTTGAGATGCGATCGCTTCTATCTGCGATTCTAGGCGTGATTGGGATTGAGATGCGATCGCTTCTATCTGCGATTCTATCCTTGATAGCGATTGGGATTGAGATGCGATCGCTTCATTCTGGGATTGGAGTTGAGAGGCGATCGCTTTTATCTGCGATTCTAGCTGTGATTGGGATTGAGATGCGATCGCTTCTATCTGCGATTCTATCCTTGATAGCGATTGGGATTGAGATGCGATCGCTTGACTCTGGGATTGGAGTTGAGATGCGATCGCTTGACTCTGGGATTGGAGTTGAGATGCGATCGCTTCTATCTGAGATTCTAGCTGTGATTGGGACTGGGTAAACCCCTCAATTTTCCGGGTGGTTTCATCTAACTGAGACTGCACTTTAGAGACCATCAACTGTGCCGAGTTTAACCGGGACAATTTCCAAACCCGCTTGGCTGCCGCAATGCGTTTTTTCTCCTTCTCCAAAAACCCCGACGGTATCCCACCAATTATAGGGGGATAGGGTGTCAGGTCATAACCACACACCGAACAGGTTTCGACCTCATTTGGTGTATATTCCGTTTCACAAACGGGACATTTCGCCATCATTCTCAACCCCAATAAATCATGACAACCGGGCGGAGGGAAACCCGGCTATTTTGGTATTATAACCCACAGTGAGGGCAGGCTCCTACCTAGTCCACGGAAACCCGGTTATAACTCACGAATGCCACTGGCTGTCAACACTTCATTAAGGGTTAATTCCCACTGTGGGAAAGTGGGGGACAAAATGCGATCGCCTTCCGAAATTGACGATCGCAAAAACCGGGTTTCTTTACCAAGTCTTGATTGGGATGCAAAGATTATCCTAGAAATCTGGTTTCTTTCGGTCACTCCCAACTGGGGATATCCTCACAGGTAAATGTGATCATATCCTCGCCGTTTAAGTCATCCCGGACTAGGCGATTTTTTAAGTTGTTGACCATCCGTTCATAAAAATTGCGGACATCGCGACCATTGCCGAAATTTCTGCCACGATTTTGATAGGCAAAATCCATAGTTGACCGGACTCGCGCGGATACGTCATCGGGACAAATTCGCCGGCTTTCTCGACACATTCCCAGAAAAATACTGTGCATTTCGGCACCGTTATAATCAGGAAAATCGATGGTTTTAGACAGGCGAGATTGTAAGCCGGAGTTACTGTCGATAAACTCTGCCATTTCCCGCGAATATCCGGCTAAAATTACCACGAGGCGATCGCGATAATTCTCCATCATGGGAACCAAAGTATCGATCGCCTCCTGTCCATAATCTCGGCTATCTCCCCCACGAGATAAGGAGTAGGCTTCATCAATAAATAACACCCCATCTAGGGCGGACTCAATCACCTGGGCGGTTTTTTCGGCGGTATGTCCGATATATTGTCCGACTAATTTGGTGCGGTCTGCTTCCACAAATTGACCTTTTTTTAACAGTCCCAAGGCTCGATAAATTTCGCCAATTAAACGAGCGACGGTGGTTTTTCCGGTGCCGGGATTTCCAGTAAATAATAAATGACGGGTTTCGATTTCATTACTGGCTAACATCCCTAAACTGGCTAATTTTTTATCGGCGATTTGGGTGTTAATTAATTGTTTGATATCCTGTTTAACCGAGTCTAACCCGGTCAAGTTTTCTAATTTGGCGAGGAGTTTTTCTAGGTTCTCTGTGTCGGCGGTTCCCCGTTGGGAGAGTTCCCGATACTCAGGGGGTAAATCGGCGACTGCTAAGGGTTCTGTGAGGGGATTTAAACCGTGTTTAATCACGCGATCACTGTGACAATCATCCATTTTATTAAACAACTTTTCTACCTCTCTGGCGTTCCCAAAATGGCTGTCTCGGTTCTCATAAAGCTGGGTTAATAAGTTCTTGAGAGGCGCTTCTAAATCCGGGGCGATCGCACTTTTAACCCGTTGTACCTGTTGACCGAAAATGGTTAATAATTCGGAGGGTTGATAATCCTCGAAAATAATTTCTGTGGCAAAACGACTTGGCAAACCTGGGTTAGATTTGATAAAATTATCCATAAGGTCGGGATATCCGGCGACAATGACGGCGAGCCTTCCTCGTTCATCTTCCATGCGTTTTAACAGGGTATCGATCGCCTCCCGTCCCCAGTCATTTTCACCTCCTTGAGTGAGGGTATAAGCCTCGTCAATAAACAATACCCCATCTATAGCGCGATCGACTGTTTCATTGGTCAAAATTGCGGTATGTCCCACATATCCCGCCACCAAATCTCGCCCGCCAATTTCTACTACATGACCCCGCCTCAATAACCCCAAATCTCGATAAATTTCCCCCATTAATCTCGCTACGGTTGTCTTTCCGGTGCCGGGGTTTCCTTTGAATACTAAATGCAGTCTAGGGGGGTCGGTGTTGATGCCTTGTTTTTGGCGTTCTTGAGCCTTGGATAATGACCGGATTTTTTGGTTTATGGCGGTTTTAACATTCTGTAAACCTACCAATTCCTGTAAGCGTTCTAAGGCGGGTATGTCGCTGACATCCCCCGATAACCACTGGTTTTGTTTGGCGACATTTAGGGATAATTCGATGGCGGTATTAAAGCGATTATACCATGTCTTTAGGGGTTGATTTTCGGCGGCTATAGCGGAGATTAAACGATGGCGATCGCCCCAATTTACAGGTTTTTGGTGAACCAGTCGGAAATAATCCCACAGGCTTTGTAACTCGGGTTCTGTGGGGGTAGAAACCCGCACTAAATTAAATTGGCGATCGCTCCTATTTTGTAGCCAATTTCCCAAAAAAGTAAAGCCTGTATGGTTGCAAAAATCTTGAAACTGTTGTAGACTATGATGGTGGGAAATAAACACACATAAATTGCGGTTGGTAGGTGGGAATCTTCCCCAACTTACCATCCGTCCAAACAATTCTCGGCAGTTTTCAAACATCCGCAAATCTTCTACATCAGAAAAGATAATCGCACTTTGATAGCGGGTATCTTCCATGAAGTGTTGAAATAAGCCTATACATGAAATATCAGACATGACAGGACGGCGATTTGCTGAGGGTTGGGGTTCCGGTTTGGTCGGGGTTTCTCGTCCCAATAAGCGGCGGCGTTTCCCCAAAGGACTGGCGCTTTTTACTCGCATTTCGGACGGGGAAGGTCTCGGCGGCGTGGTTTTCGGCTGTTCCCTGGCGTTTTGCAGAGATTGATAATCGAGAAAATACAGCTTGTTAATTCCCGAATATAAAACAATACGATTAAAGCCTTGGCTGTGTAAATAGCGATGCAAAACCTGTTCGATATCTTGCAATAATAAATCGTCGCTACAGAAGCTATCCCCGGTGTCGGTTCCGCACAAAACTAAAAAGCGATCGCCTGTTTGGAGGTTCAATTGATTGGTGACTCGTTCAACCATGATTTGATAGTATATTGACATCTTCTTAAACCCCTCTCCACCATGGGGAGAAGGGGTCAGAAAAGGATAGTTAAGAAACAGATGGTTTCGATTGGGGTGACTGAACAGATGGCTTTTTCAGTCGCGTTTTGACTGCATTCATATCCTGATATTCACTGTTCGCCTGTTGTTTACATTCTATATCACCCACGCCTTCAACGCCCGCTTCATTCAAGATATTAAAAATCGCCTCGGCATTTTGGCGGGTAGCTTTTTCGTCGATTAAAGTCTGGCTAAAACTATTAATTGAAACCGAATTAGCCCCAAATTCCGACTCAGGACTAATCACGGTTACCACCTCATCCCCAGCCACATTTTTAACCTTGGCTACAAAGGCGTTGCGTTCGTCTTCTCCTTCGTAGGTATCATCAACTAGGGTATAACCGATATTTTCGAGAGTTTCGACAATGCGATCGGCAATTTCCGCCCGCATTTGAGAACCTAAAATAGAAAGTTTCGCCTGTTCGATAATGTCCCCTAAAATCGGCTGCAATTGATTAATATTTTCGCCGATATTTTTAACCTGTTCAGTGGTGAGGGTGGCTTCTCCTTCCACCAGTTGGGTTTCTAACTGATTGAGTTGGTTTTCATACTCGCTTAGTCGCCCATTAGTCCAGTAGTTAATCTCACATTTGAAGGTTTCCGCGTCGCTTCCCTGTCCGACTTCTACTTCACATTCTCGGTGAGATTGTACCTCGGTAATTAAACTGCGTAAATCAGTTAAACTCGCCTGATAATAAAATAGCCATTCCTGCTGTTTTTGTTCCAGTTCCAGCCGCAGGTCTGCTAGTTTGAGATAGGTTTGCTGACAAGTGGCGATCGCTGCTTCAAAAACCCCCGCTTGAATATTGCTATTTGCTAGGTCTAAATCCCGACGTAAATCGGCTAATTTACCCGGTGCAAAACGTTGGTGTTGATAATCGCGATCAATCTGTTTCCAAACCTGGTCAACATCCGCAAAATAATCAACTGCTAACTGTTGTTTCCGCTGACTTTCCGCCTCCAAATTCTCAACTACTTGATTAATCTGTTGCTGAAGGATTTGTTGTCCTTGTTGTCTGGCTTGTCGCTCCTCAGCTATCAGTTGAGTAAATTTATGATCCTGTTGTTGAAATAAATTCAGATACTCCTGGCGTTGACTATTTAACAATCCTAAATATTCCCGTCGCTGCTGAGTAAAGCCTTCCCGCATAGAAGACTCTAGCCGTCCGACTTCCTGTTGTAATTGCTGTTGTTGACGATACTCGGACTCTCGGATATTCTGCTGAAATTCCCGCCGCTGATTTTGTAGTCGTAGGTTGGTCTGGGTTTCCAAGTCTTTAATTCCGGTTCGCAGTCCGCTAATTTCTTGTTGCTGGCGTTGGGTTCGCTGTTCGAGGGGGGCGAGGCGTTGCTGAAACTCCCGCTGGGCTTGCTGTTGAACGGCGTTTAACCGTTCGGGGAGGTCCTGTTGTAGCGATCGCAGCCTGGAGTCCTGTTCCCGCAGTCGTCGCAATTCTCGATCCTCAACCTGAATATACCGTTGTTTTTCACCACTCATTTATGGCTCCTATTTTTTAGTAATGGTTGATTTAAATTCCTATGGTGTAGTATAATGGTTTTCGGGAAAATCAAACACCGTAAAATTACTTAACTTTATGGTTGTCCGAAAACCGGGCTGTTTGAGTCTCACCCCAGCCAGATTTAAGTCTCCCTCCCCTTTGGGGTAATGGTTGGCAAAATTGATCAGTTTCTGGACTCGCCTACAGCCTAAGTTATTGGAATGCTTGACAATGCAAGAACAAACCGCAGCTTTAATTAAAATAGCCCAGAGATTGCCTCATGGTGAGGTGTTGGATTATGATCACATTGAACTGCCTTTTGAACTGGTGAAAATCGCCCTAAAATTATGGGAAAATTTCTACCCCCCAGAACTGTTAGAAAACCTGGCAAATTCAGACCCGGATACTCTGGACGCTTGGGCGATCGCCCTCTCCCAAACTCTCAGCCAACAACTCTCTCTCCTGGATACCTGGAAACCACATTTTTCCGCCCGATCTATCCCCCCAAAGCTGGCGGAAAAGCTGGCAAATAACTCCCAAAAATTAGCGGAAATCTCCCGAGAAACGTCGGGAATTTTGGCGGCGGCTAATCAGCTTTTTAGTCAGGAAAATCAGTTAAAACAGGCGGCGGCAGAATTGGCACGATTAAAAAGCCTCGAAACTCAATTAAACCATATAGAAACCGAACTACAAAATACCGATTTAGACCAACTGCGCCAAGACATCGAAAGGCGATCGCAAACCCTCGAACCGCTCTATCAAGAACTGCAAACCCTCCAACAGCAACAAGACCAACTCGCAGCGCAGCAAACCCGCCTAGAAGCGGAACTTCAAAGACTGCGATCGCGCCAAAATCAACGAGAAATCGAGACGGCGGAAATCGCCACGGAATTGATAACGCTTACCCAAACGGAACGCCATAAACTCAACCCTATTTTATCAGAGACCCTGACACAATTGCAGCAAGAAAAAGCGGAATTTGACCGCCTACAAAGTGACCTGAAAAAAGCGATCGCCGACTGTAACCGATACCAACAACAAACTACCACCATTGGCGACCACCTCAGCCAACACTATGATCGCGATCGTCAACTTTGCCAATATCTCCCGGTCAACCACGCAGAAATTGACCCGCTTTTAGCACACATAAAAACTCAACTCCAAGACCTCGATCGCCAATTAACTACTCTCCAAAAACACCACGCCGAAGAACACCAAAAACTCACCCTTAACTTTTCCTCATGACTCTCTTAAACATTGCTGAAATTTGCCCCCACACCCGCACCCTCGGCCCCGGAAACCGCTTTGTAATATGGGTACAAGGTTGCAGCTTTAACTGTCCTGGCTGCATTTCCCCGGAGTGGATACCCCAAACTCAAGCTACATTAATTGACCACGAACAACTGGGAAATCTGATTTTATCCCAACCCAATTTAGACGGTATAACTGTTTCTGGCGGCGAACCTATGCTACAGGCGATCGCCTTAACTAAACTGTTTCAACACCTGCGAAACCATCGCGATATTTCGATTATATGTTATACTGGATTTACCCTCAACGAAATTCGCACAAAGGCTGATATCATCCCCCTACTAGAATTGATTGATGTTATCATTGACGGACAATATATCGCCGACCTCAATGATAACCAAGGCTGGCGAGGTTCATCTAACCAAAATATTCACTTCCTCACCCCCCGCCACCTCCCAGAATCGGCATTATTTACCACTAGAAAACGGGATGTTGAGGTTCATATTCGCAATGATTCGGCTTTAATGGTTGGGGTTCCACCACACCGCTTTAGACAGGATTTTAAACAGGCTTTAAAACTATAGTATTTCATTAAAAAAAAATTTTTTCGGCTCGCCCTGGGGCTGAGGCTTGACAAGCACCGGGAGTTAATGCTAAGGTATTAATGTATAGCCTCATAATGGAAATCTTTGTTAAATTAAAAAAATTGCAAATATTTTTATTATCTAAAATTGTAACCGAAGTCAATCGAAAAAGCAACCCCTCCCCCCCAAAAAAAATTTTTCGCAACATTTCTTAATTTTTTGTTACAAAAGTTAACAAACAGCTTGGGGGAGTTTAGTAGCGGGTAATGGTGGGGTAAGTTAAGTTACAGAGTTTTTGATCTGAAGGAAGCACATTTTGATTAGTTTGTAGATAATTATGTAACCAGGTACAACTACGACTAATCAAACTATCAAGATTGAGGTTATCCATACTCCATAATATTAATGTACCATCGTCTTTGGCGATCGCTAAAGTTTGACCATCAGGACTAAAAGCAATGCGGTTAACAAAGACATTATGATTAATGGTAGTAATGGGTTCAATGGCGCTTTCAGTGCCATGACAACCATCAGCAGGCCAGAGTTTATCGCGATCGCGTTTAACAGCCCATAATCGGACTTTTTTATCATCACTGGCGGTAGCTAAAATTTGACCATCAGGACTAAAGCTGAGACTGCGAACCGTAGCCAAAGCAGTCATGGGACAAGAATCAGGTCTAGGAGTACCATTACGAGACCATAGTTTAACATTTTTACCAGATGCGATCGCCAGTTTTCCCAATTCAGGAGAAAAAGCGATACTATTAACACTTTCATTTTCTGGAATACTGGGATAGGAAATCCAACTATCTCCTTGTTTACGCCATAAAACCACGCCATAGAGTTCATCGGTTGCCCTGATAGCCATTTCATTACCGATAGCTACCGCCAAGATAGTACCATCACCGTTAAACTTGATGTCGCTGACAATACCATCATTAGGGAAAGCGGGAATTCTGAGAGTTTCAATTAATTGACCATCGTAATCCCAGATGATGACGTTTTTATCAGAACTAGCGGAAGCCAAGATATTTTTACTAGGATTAAATGCAATGGCGTTAACGGGTTCAGTGTGACCAGTGAGGGTGGCGATCGCTTCACCATCGGTAGTCCATAATTTGATAGTATTATCTGCGCCTCCGGTGGCGACCAGAGGCTGATCTGTTTGAGAATTGACACTAACCCAATTGAGATCCCTAGGCTGTCCTAAACCTTCGAGTTGCCACGATAAAGCGCTCTGATCATCTTGGTTAAGATCCCACATTTTGACTAAGCTATCATTACCTGCTGTAGCTATTCCCTGGCTGTCGGGAGTAAAGCTGAGACTCCAAATAGCTGCATCACTGGCTTCAATTACCCTTTTCGCTTCTGGTGTATAGCTGCGACTCCAGAGTTTGACAGTAGTATCTGCACTAGCGGAAACAATCGTCTTACTATCAGGAGTAAATGCCACAGACCAGACATCATTTTGATGACCTACTAAGGTATTTAATAAACTCCCATCTGGGAACCCCCAAATTTTCACCGTATCATCACGACTTCCACTAGCAATTACTTCACCGTCTGGACTAAATAAGACTGTCAAAACTTCCTCATTATGTCCTTTGAGGGTGCGGATTTCCCGTTGTTGTTCTAAGTCCCAAATTTTGAGAGTGCGATCGCTACTACCGGAAACCAAAATGTTATCATTTTTGGGGTTAAAACTGACATCATGAATATTACAGTAATCAAAAGAGTCCGAAGAAACACCTTCACAGTGTCCGCTCAAAGTGGCTAATAGGTCTCCTTGGCGGTTCCAGAGTCGGACAGTTTTATCTTTACCCGCGCTGGCTAGTTTTTGTCCATCGGAATTAAACTCTACATCTAACACTCTATCTGTGTGACCTTCCAAGACACGAATTATAGTGCCATCAGGTCGCCACAGGCGAATAGTATTATCATTACTAGAGGTAGCGATTAAATCTCCTTGGGGACTAAATTTAACACGGGTAACTAACGCTTCATGACCTACTAAGTTGTGCAGATATTGGAATTGTTGTTGTTGTTCATCCCAGACCCAAATTGTGACTTGATTATCGGCGGTAGTAGTCCCCAGAAATTGACTATCTTCACTAAAGCTAATACTGGTCACACTATTTTGATGGGGTAAGTTCTGTAACCATAAGCCATCAATACCCCAGACCTTAGCCGTATGATCATTACTGGCTGTAGCAATGAAATTCCCATCAGGACTAACAGCCACCCCCAGAACACTGCTAGTGTGTCCCTGTAGGCGATTTTTTTCTTGAATATTAGATATAACTTCCCGTAAACCAGATGTTACCTCAAGTTTTTGTTGGTCGGTGGGGTTGGTTTCTTGAATGTCTTTACTGAGTCTTAAAGTTGTTAGTAAAATCTCGATTTGATTGTTTTGGTCAGATAGTCTCAAGGCGCGTTCTACGGATTTTAAGGCGGCGAGGCGATCGGCAGAATTGCGCTGCCATTTTTGCACTTCCCAAGCGCCAATAGCCAGAACTAAAAGACCGACACCAGCCGCAACCATCCGCCAGTTTCTGCGTTGTCGGCTTAATTTTTCCTCCGCTTCATGTTGTTTAGCTTGAGCTTCTTGTACTTGTTGATTTAACTCTCTTTCCCGTCGCATTTGCTCATTTTCTTCTTGGAGTTGTTCAAACTCTGCATCGCGATCTAAGCGATGTTGTTGACGAATAAAACCCGCGAGATAATCATGGACAAGTTGATAAAATTCGCTATCATATTCTACTACTCGGAACACTAATCCTGATTGTTCAAATATATCTAAAATTAAGTCTAATTCAACGGTAACTGATGGTAATTTAAGCCGTTCTTTTAATTCTTCGGAAAGTTCCGCACGGGTCCTTAGGGGTCGGGTGTCATTTTCATCGGTTAATAGGTATAGCATTAGTCTGGCGATCGTCTCATTTTCCGCCCCACAGTCTTTTATGGTCACTTCCAAAAAACGTTCAACCAGCTTTTGCATGGGTCCGCGTTTTTGGTATTCTGCTAATGTGGTGATATTTTCGGTTTGTAGTTGCGCTCCCACTACTTGCATTTCAATGGGTCGCACTTCTTCTAATTCGGTGGATAAATCATTGACTAATGCTTTAATTAGAGCATCTTCTAAATAAAACCGGGAACTATCGGTCAGACTCTTAATCACATTATATGCTTCTTCCCGGCTAAAGTTGCCCACATAAAATAGGATATCTTTACTTAAAATATCGTTGCCAATTTCCTCGAAGTTAGTCAGACGAGAAGCCTCTAATAAATGATGCAGATAATCTTCTCGCAGGGATAAGATAACCTTGACAAAGGGAATTTTTAAAACTTGCTGTAATAATTTAAAAAATATCTGGCGATCGCCTTTATTTAAGACAAAGAATAACTCCTCGAATTGGTCGAAAATTAGCACAGTTAACCGATGATTAACCGCATTATGTTTCAAGGTTTCTAAAATGTGGTTAATTAGATATTTTTGCTCCCCTTCATCAGCCTTAGTCAATTCAGGATAACCGCTATTAACAGCCTTTTCAGCCAGGTAGGTTGGGTGAAACCCAACAGCAGCCAGGTAGGTTGGGTGAAACCCAACATCGGTTTCTGGTTCTATTTCTGATTCTTGAAGACCAGATAGTTGTCGATCTAGTTCTCTGATATAAGCCCTATAGTTACGAATAACCACAGGTACTACTTGACGCGCTTCGATAGGCTTAACTTGGAGAGAAGGAACTAAACCTGCTCGTAATAATGAACTTTTACCAACTCCTGATTGACCATAAATAACCGTGAGTTTATGCTGAGGACTCGCCATGCGAGCTAGGAGATTTGCGATATCTTTTTCCCGTCCAGAAGTCTGGATCTCATCAGCACAGGTATAGCCATAATCGGCATCTGTTAAACTAAGATTAATCGCTCGTTCGCGAATCTGCAACCGACCAGCGCCAATAAATGCCGTATAGCCAAAAGTGCTAGATTTGCGGCGATGTTCTCCCTTAATCTCAAAAGATTCTCGGTAATTTCCTAGGTCAAAATATAGACGTTGTAGAGATTCTAAGATTGACAAATATAGTGGTGGGTTGTATTGGGGAATAGTCGCTTTTTTCGCCCATTCTAATTTTTGAATTGCCGCTTTAGGTTGACTCAATTTTTCTAAAGATTCAGCTAATAGCCACAGAAAACGACCCTGCTGCTGATTACAAATTGAAGAATCGATCGCCTCCGAAACATTAGCCCGCATCAATATATCTAAAGCCACCTCAGCCAATTCTTTACTATGATTCCACTGAGAACGATGCAGACAAACTTCTGCTAAAAACCCATAATCCTGAGCCAATAAAATCTGATTTAATTCACCAGGAGATTCATGGAGTTTCCGGGAGGCGATCGCCAATTCCCATAACTCATCCCACCGTTCTAATTGACCGAGAACCTCCCCTAATTTATTAATAAACTTAGCTACCAAATCCTGGCGTTGAGCAATTTCAAACCTTTGAATAGATTGCACTAGATGTTGTTGGGCTCGTTCCCATTCTTTTTTCCCCGTACCATAACGATTTTGATCGGCTTGATAAATCTCGCATAATCCTATATGAAATAATATCACTCCTTGCCATTCTAAATGAGTCAAATTAGGCTGAAAATTAGGCAGATTATGAGAAATATTGCGCCACAAACTAAGACTTTTCTGATACTTTTTTATCGCTAAATCTATTTCATATTTAGCATAAGAATAACGAGCAAATAAAAATTGTAAACTCCCTTCTAATTCTATAGGTAACTGAGTTAATCTTTGTTTTAAGTCTTGATAAGCCAACTCTATTTCTGACCGAGAACCCGTCCCCAAAATCTTGGTATTAGGGACAAATTGCAGCGATCCAAATTTCTGAACTTCCCCAAATACCCGCTGGGTTTTAGTCTCCAAAAATTCCAATAACTCTTGAGTTCCTAAGACAAATTCATAAGTAGTCGCCCAACTGGTAAAATCCTGGGCGCGGCGGTTCATTCTTTGCCAGGTTTTGTCATCAACCCATAAAACTAGGGGAAATTCCAAGTTCCGAAAAGACTCCCTCGCAAAATTGGTCGCGTCTAAGACTTCATCAAGACTGTTCACAGACTCCAAGCCGTAGACCATAAGCGCCGCTGGTTCGGACCCCTTAGCCAATTCCCCTTGAATAGCGCCATACAAGTTCTGTATTGATGGCTGAAGGTATAACTCGCGAATGGGTAAGGGAAATTTCTGCCGCAGTTGTTGTACCATTGACGATCGCAAATTGGTATAGTTACAACGCACCAGCAACAGAGTAAACTGTCCCTCAGATAATCTCAGGGTTCTGCTTAATGTATTAAGTTGGCTCTCATTCAGAGCGATCGTATCATTAATGGGATGCACACTCATTTGTCTGTTACCTGTAAACTTAGGGTGATTATCGACAATTTTTCAAATTCATTTACAATCTGCTTATGCACGCTTTATCAATTCCCACCTGGATAATTCATATCTCTAGCGTCATTGAATGGATAGTCGCCATAGGGCTAATCTGGAGTTACGGCGTAATTACCGAAAATCGAGCCTGGTGGGGTTTATCTTATGCTATGTTACCAGCCTTGATTAGTGCTATGTGTGCTTGTACCTGGCATTATTTTGATAACCCCCCCAACCTAGAATGGTTGGTCACCCTACAAGCTGCTATGACCGTTACTGGTAATTTTACCTTGTGTATTGCCGCCTGGTGGCTTTGGCGAACTTCCAAATCACTCGAAACTTAAAAACTACTAACCATGTTCTCTAAAGATACTCTATTTGTTCTGTCTTTGTTTCCTTATCTCGGTTTCCTCTGGTTCCTTACCCGTTCAGGAATAACCCCAATACTAGCCCTGATCGGATTTTACGGTACTTTAGTATTTGTGGCGGTTACCATTCCGGCGGCTATTTATGCTCAGGTCGCCTATAGTGAATCTTTAGCTAATATTGATTGGCTTCATGGGGGGGCTGAGTTGTTTTTGACTCTATCCAATATCCTGATTGTATTAGGATTTAGCCAGGCGATCGCTAACAAAATTTCAGATAAAGACTCCCAAGCTAGTTAAGAGTTCCCAGCCAGGAGTCCCCTCCGGTCTGTTCCCTCACTTCCCAAAACTCTCTAAGTATCCATCTTAGTCTTGTGAACCATTACCATTTATGAGGATAACTAAAAAACGGGTTTGGCTATATACCCTACTGTTTTTGTTGATTCCTACCATCGCTTGGGCTCAGGATGAAAGCCGCAGCCAAACAGTCTTTGAGGCTATTAATGATGGTTTCACCTGGTTTGTCAATAATGTGATATTTGGTGTCCTATTCTGGGATGCAGGGACCGGGTATCTATTTAAATCTCTGTTTGGGATTGACATGGGAATTCCCCTAATTGTTTTATGGCTAATTGTTGGGGGAATTTTCTTTACCTTCCGCATGGGATTTATCAATATCCGCGCCTTCCGACACGCTGTAGACGTGGTGCGGGGAAAATATGATGATCCTAACGATTCCGGGGAAGTCTCCCATTTTCAAGCCTTAGCAACCGCTCTGTCCGCCACTGTCGGCTTGGGAAATATTGCTGGGGTAGCTATTGCTGTTAGTGTCGGAGGACCCGGCGCGGTCTTCTGGATGACTGTGGGTGGCTTTTTTGGAATGAGTAGTAAGTTTGTTGAATGTACCCTCGGTCAAAAATATCGCGTGATTAACCCAGATGGCACTATTTCTGGGGGTCCGATGCGCTATTTATCGGAAGGTTTAAAAAGGATGAATTATCCGATTTTTGGACGGGTTTTGGCGATCGCTTTTTCCTTTTTCTGTATTTTCGCCGCCTTGGGTGGTGCAAATATGTTCCAAGCTAACCAGTCTTTTGGGGCGGTTTCCCGGGTGTTTCCCTTTCTACCTAATTGGTTATATGGAGCAGTTTTAGCAACATTAGTCGGCTTGGTAATTATTGGCGGAGTCCGCCGCATTGGTCAAGTCGCTGGTACAATAGTCCCTTTAATGTGTATTTTATATGTCGTCGCCTCTCTGTTTATTTTACTGAGTAATTTTACCGCTATTCCTGGTGCTTTTGGGGTGATTATTTCCCAAGCATTTCAGCCAGAAGCTATTGAGGGCGGGATTTTGGGTGTAATTATTCAAGGGTTTAGACGGTCGGCTTTTTCTAATGAGGCGGGGTTGGGTTCGGCGGCGATCGCTCATTCAGCCGCTCGCACTGATGAACCGATCCGAGAAGGTATTGTCGCCCTTCTAGAGCCTTTTATTGATACTATTGTTGTTTGTAATATGACCGCTTTAGTAATTGTAATTACTGGGGCATATAATAATCCCGAATATGAGCAATTACGCGCTACCGGAGCCGGGGCAGAATTGACCGCCGCCGCTTTTGGCAGTTCCATTAGTTGGTTCCCCATAATTTTGGCGATCGCTGTTTTTTTCTTTGCTTTTTCTACTATGATATCCTGGAGTTATTATGGTGAACGCTGCTGGGATTATCTCACCGGAGGGCAGGGTTTAATTATCTATAAAATCCTCTTCCTAATGGCTACTTTTATGGGAGCCATAGTCGCCCCTGGTCCCGTCATTGATTTTAGTGATGGAATGTTATTGGGAATGGCATTCCCTAACCTGTTGGGGGTTTATTTCCTCTGTCCCCAAGTCGCCAGAGACTTAAAAGATTATATGGCACGATATAATTATAATTAATAATTGTAGGGGCGGGTTCCGCCGTCAATTATCCATCCCCAGGACGATATTAATAAACCCGCCCCACCGCCGATAATTAATAATTGTAGGGGCGGGTTCCGCCGTCAATTATCCATCCCCAGGACGATATTAATAAACCCGCCCCACCGCCGATAATTAATAATTGTAGGTGCGAGACGTTCAGGCATGAAATAGGGTTGAGATACCCGAAATAACCGCCTGGTGGGGAGTCCAACCCCTTGGTTGGATATAAGTGGTTAGGCACTGACCATCCCACAACTGTTTATATGTCCCGACGTTTGGATTCGACACCCAAACAAGGCAGGGAACTCCAGGTCACAAACGAACTGCTTGAATGGGAAGTTATGACCCCATGATAGCAGGGAGTAGAGAGTGCGAAATGTTTAGGAGACCAAATAAGGCTGTGATGCCTGAAATCACCTCCTAGTGGGGAAGCCAGCCCCGAGTCTGGATAAGAGGTCGGAGCCTCGAACCATTCCCCATAACTGTTTATACGTCCCAACGTTTGGATTGAACCCCCAAACAAGGCAGGGAACTCAAGGTCATCAAACAAACTGTTTTGAATGGGAAGTTATGACCCCATGATAACAATGAGTAGAGAGTGCGAAATGTTGAGGAGACCAAATAAGGCTGTGATGCCTGAAATCACCTCCTAGTGGGGAAGCCAGCCCCGAGTCTGGATAAGAGGTCGGAGCCTCGAACCATTCCCCATAACTGTTTATATAGCACAAGACAGAAAAGTTAGGACGTATAATGGCAAGGATATCTACAGAAGACCCAAAAGGCTAGCCCCCTACAGTTACGACCTTAGACAAAAAGTTATTAATGCAATTGAACTAGACGGTATACCCAAAACCGAAGCCAGTCAAGTTTTCCATGTCAGCAGGAACACTATCAATCTCTGGCTGCAAAGAAAAGCACAGACCGGAGACTTCCTCCCTAAACCTAATCGCCCACCTGGTCATAGCCACCAAATTACCGACTGGCACAAATTCAAGGCTTTTGCCCAAGAGCATGGCCACAAAACCTCCGCTCAGATGGCTCAACTTTGGGATGACGACATCTCTCCTCGCACCATATCCAGAACCTTGAAGAAAATTGGCTTCACCAGAAAACAACTTACGGCTACCAAGAACGTGATGAGCAACAGCGAGAGGAGTTTATTGCTCAGATTGAACATATGGAGCCGGAAGGGTTGGTTTACCTCGATGAAGCTGGCATGAATAGTCAAGACTCGGATTATCCTTATGGTTACTGCCAGGAAGGACAACGCTTCGATGCCCTCAAATCCGGGAAGAGGCAGGGCAGGGTGAGCTATATGGCGGCATGGTGTTATCAACAACTCTTAGCCCCCGATCGCTTTGAGGGTTGTTGTAATCGGACAGTGTTTGAGTTGTGGTTGGAGTTTATCTTAATTCCAACATTGAAGCCAGGTCAAACTCTAGTACTGGACAATGCAACGTTTCATAAAGGGAGGCGGCAGGCTGAACTGGTGGAGGCAGCTCAATGCCGTTTACTCTATCTTCGGCCTTATTCGCCAGACCTCAACAAGATAGAGAAATGTTGGTCGTGGTTGAAAGCCCGCATTCGCCATTGCACGTGAGCAGTTTGATTCTCTCGATGATGCCATGGATTATGTTCTCAAGGCTGCGTCCTAACCGTATTGACTAGTGCTATAAGTAGGTTGGGTGGAGGTAACGGAACCCAACAACACCATCTCTCGGTTATGTTGGGTTTCACGCTCGTTTCACCCAACCTACCAAGAGCGATCGCTTATTTAAGTAGGTTGGGTGGAGGTAACGGAACCCAACAACACCATCTCTCGGTTATGTTGGGTTTCACCCTCGTTTCACCCAAACTACCAAGAGCGATCGCTTATTTAAGTAGGTTGGGTGGAGGTAACGGAACCCAACAACACCATCTCTCGGTTATGTTGGGTTTCACGCTCGTTTCACCCAACCTACCAAGAGCGATCGCTTATTTAAGTAGGTTGGGTGGAGGTAACGGAACCCAACAACACCATCTCTCGGTTATGTTGGGTTTCACGCTCGTTTCACCCAACCTACAAATGTTGGGTGAAACCCGAGCCACAAAGAGCGATCGCTTATTTAAGTAGGTTGGGTGGAGGTAACGGAACCCAACAACACCATCTCTCGGTTATGTTGGGTTTCACGCTCGTTTCACCCAAACTACAAAGAGCGATCGCTTATTTAAGTAGGTTGGGTGGAGGTACGGAACCCAACACCACCATCTCTCAATGATGTTGGGTTTCACGGAGTTTCACCCAACCTACAAAGAGCGATCGCTTATTTAAGTAGGTTGGGTGGAGGTAACGGAACCCAACAACACCATCTCTCGGTTATGTTGGGTTTCACGCTCGTTTCACCCAACCTACAAATGTTGGGTGAAACCCGAGCCACAAAGAGCGATCGCTTATTTAAGTAGGTTGGGTGGAGGTACGGAACCCAACACCACCATCTCTCAATGATGTTGGGTTTCACGGAGTTTCACCCAAACTACCAAGAGCGATCGCTTATTTAAGTAGGTTGGGTGGAGGTAACGGAACCCAACAACACCATCTCTCCGTTATATTGGGTTTCACCCTCGTTTCACCCAACCTACAAATGTTGGGTGAAACCCGAGCCACAAAGAGCGATCGCTTATTTAAGTAGGTTGGGTGGAGGTAACGGAACCCAACAACACCATCTCTCAATGATGTTGGGTTTCACGGAGTTTCACCCAACCTACAAAGAGCGATCGCTTATTTAAGTAGGTTGGGTGGAGGTACGGAACCCAACACCACCATCTCTCAATGATGTTGGGTTTCACCCTCGTTTCACCCAACCTACCAAGAGCGATCGCTTATTTAAGTAGGTTGGGTGGAGGTACGGAACCCAACACCACCATCTCTCCGTTATATTGGGTTTCACCCTCGTTTCACCCAACCTACAAATGTTGGGTGAAACCCAAGCAACAAAGAGCTACCAAGAGCGATCGCTTATTTAAGTAGGTTGGGTGGAGGTACGGAACCCAACACCACCATCTCTCCGTTATATTGGGTTTCACGGAGTTTCACCCAACCTACCAAGAGCGATCGCTTATTTAAGTAGGTTGGGTGGAGGTAACGGAACCCAACAACACCATCTCTCGGTTATGTTGGGTTTCACGCTCGTTTCACCCAAACTACCAAGAGCGATCGCTTATTTAAGTAGGTTGGGTGGAGGTAACGGAACCCAACAACACCATCTCTCCGTTATATTGGGTTTCACCCTCGTTTCAGCCCACCTACAAATGTTGGGTGAAACCCGAGCCACAAAGAGCGATCGCCTTCCAGTTGCTGTAAGCGAGCCTCCAATTCCCGCAGCCGCGTTTCCGCTAACTCCGCCCGCTGACGCTGTTGTTCAGCTTCCTGACGCTGTTGTTCGGCCTCCAAGCGCTGCTGTTGGGCTTCCTGACGCTGTTGTTCGGCTTCCTGGCGTTGCTGTTGGGCCTCCAAGCGCTGCTGTTGGGCCTCCAAGCGCTGCTGTTCGGCGAGTTTGGCTAACTCTGTGGGGGTGAGAAATCGCTGACCATCAGGACGATAGATGGTGAACTGCTCCTCAATGAGTTCAAAGCGAATCCCTAACCGGGGACTCGTCCAGTTTTCCGCCTGCTCAATCAGTTCCAGCGAACCCGTTTGATTGCGTATCGACCCGTGAAAATCAAAACGGTCTGGGTCGAAGATATAATATTCTTCCACCCCATAGCGATCGTAAAACTGCTGTTTCTTCACCATCTCCTTGAGACGATTTCCTGGGGAGAGAATTTCAAACACCACTTGGGGAGGGATATTCCCTTCTTCCCATTGTTTATAGGAACCGCGATTCTCCTGCGGAGACGCTTCCGGAACGCCTTTTGGTCGCCCGAACACCACCATTGCATCAGGTGCTTGTCGCCGTTTATTATTGCCTTCCATGGGATACCAGAGCAAATCTCCCGCTATAAAGACATTCGGATCATCATCAAACAGAATCTCCAAATTCTCTTTAATGACTACAATCGAGCGAAACTGGCGGGTATTTTCAGCCATGGGATTTCCATCAGAATCAGGGTAGATGACGTTTGCGGGTCGTGTGGGTTGAGGGGTAGTTACCATAAAATTAGACCTCTCAATTACCGAACTGGAACACACCATTGAGTCGGTGTCTATAGTTGGCTCACATTTTAGCTGATTTTTTCGTCAACAGCTAAGCAGGTTGGGGGTCGGTACGGAACCCAACACCACCATCTCTCGGTTATATTGGGTTTCACCCTCGTTTCAGCCCACCTACAAATGTTGGGTGAAACCCGAGCAACTCCACTAAAACCCTACCCTCCACAACCGCACCACCCCATCATCACTCCCAGAAGCCAGGGTTTGACCACGCCGACTGAAGCTGACGCTATACACAGTGCTTGTATGTCCGGTGAGTTGGCGCAGTTCCCGTCCCGTAGCCACATCCCACAGTCGCACTGTGTTATCCCCACTCCCAGAAGCCAGGGTTTGACCACGCCGACTGAACCTGACGCTATTCACAGTGCTTGTATGTCCGGTGAGTTGGCGCAGTTCCCGTCCCGTAGCCACATCCCACAGTCGCACTGTGTTATCCCCACTCCCAGAAGCCAGGGTTTGACCACGCCGACTGAACCTGACGCTATTCACAGTGCTTGTATGTCCCGTGAGTTGGCGCAACAACTGCCCAGTGCTTAAATCCCATAGATAAATATCTTTGTTGCTACGCAATGCCAATAACCGCCCATCTGCACTGACCGCCCCACCCAAAGCCGGACAATCAATTTCCCAGACGGCTTCCCCAGTGGCGAGGTTAAATAAACTTGCCCCACCACTTGCAATGACCACCCTGGTTGAGGGGAATTACTTGTCTTACTCCTCCCTGTCCCAGTCGCTTGATCATTCCTTGTTGCTGTAATGCGGGGAGAGTGAAATCGCCGCGCAGGTTTGCTGCCTCCTGTATTTGAGGAGGACTTTCAACAATCTGCCCCCCTTGTGCGATCGCCGATTGAGGTCTCTCCAAAAATGTGGCAATGGGAATCGCCAAATTCCGCCCAGTTTTGTCGCCTCTACCATGAACCCCAATCACTCCTCCTCGGTCATTGAATACCGGCTCGCCGTTCATACCTGGTCGAGTGTTATTGTTGTAAATCAAGCTATAACCCTCATTCGGCTGAGGGAGTTCCCCGATAACTTTCCCATCCGAGATAGTCACCGTGCGTCGAGGCACCGCCTCAGTAGCCACCGGAGCGCCTGCTACATAGACGGTTTGCCCTACCGCCACCCGGTCAGAGTTTCCCCACCTCGCCAGCTTGTAGTCATTCTCGCTGGTAAAAGTCAACACCGCCAAATCCACATCAGCCTGGGGGACAGTCACTTCCCGATTAGCCTCATGGCGGATACCGTCAGGAGTGATAATCAAACAAGTATCCTGAGCATTCCTGACCACATGATGAGCGGTCAGCACATAATAAGTATTGCCCTGACGGCGATAAATCATTCCCGAACCCGCCGCACAGCCATCGACCATCACCGTGACTTCCCGGGCTTTTTTCCCCACATTCTAGGACGACAGCCGACCACAGCCCCCCACACCAAGAGCGACAGCCAGCACTGCCACCACCAACAAACCGGATTTCTGCGATAATTTGGGCATGATAATCTCCATTGGGTTAAGCACTCCCCCTTTGTGAACGACCCTAAAACCCACTGCTATGGGGTCAATGCCGCTCTACCCAACTTTTCAGGGTAAAATACTGGGGATAATCGGACTCATCTATGGGCGACACATCCTGCCCATGGCTAAAGTCGATTATCCTTGCTATTGTAGTTCTGGGGGTGGGGGCATTTTTCTGGCTGAGAGTAAACAGCACATTATTCTCGTTACAGGTCTGCTGCCGGGAATTGACTACGCAAATCACGGTTAGCTGGTTCACTCTGCCATGGGTTAAGTCTAATCCCAATAACTGCCCCCCATGATTGGTCACCGCCAGGGTTAGTCGCTCAGAAACTTGGTGACAGCGCTCTTGGGGAGTCCAGTTATCCCCAAATTCTTCACTATTCCAAGTAATCATCGGCGTTTTAGAAACCGCATTCCCTCTCTCGGCTACGGTTGACCAACCGCTGCTTCCGTCAACGCATTTGAATGTGGTTTGTTCATCGATCGCCTGATTGGTTGTAGGATCAGCAGCAGTAGTGGAAGACCCAGGATTAAAAATAGCCCCGACACCAAACCCAGCCAAAACGGCAACGACTAGCATTAGCACGAAGTATTGAAGTTTGATCATATCCTGACTCCTGTAAGTTGAGTAGAATATTGACTAAGAGGCAATTAAACCTTCTACCCTCTACCTGCTTTCATTATACCAAAATTCAATTAAAATCCCATTCCCCCAAAAACATTATCCCCCCAAATTATGCAAGTCGGACAACTGCTTGGCGGACGCTACCAGATCGAATCTTCGTTGGGTAAAGGTGGCTTTGGCGAAACTTACTTGGCGCGGGATATTCATCTCCCTGATTATCCTCACCGGATTGTTAAACAACTCAAACCCTCATCGACTCAGCCCCGGGTGTTGAAAGTAGCCCAGGATTGGTTCGACAGAGAAGCCCAAACCCTCTATAAACTGGGGGAACACTCCCAAATCCCCCAACTTTTTGCCCTTTTTCAGGAAAATCAAGAGTTTTATCTGGTCCAAGAATATATTGAGGGTCATGATTTGACGGATGAAATCTGCCCCCAAAATGGCATTCCACTCAAGGAACCCCAGGTAACTCAACTGTTGCGAGAAATTTTAGAAGTCCTGAAAGTTGTTCACCAACAAGGTATCATTCACCGCGATCTTAAACCCTCCAATATCCGGCGCAGCACTAGGGATGGAAAAATAGTGCTGATCGACTTTGGGACGGTCAAAGACATTGGTGAAGAAACTACGGTCGCCCAAGGAAATTTTACCCTACCTATTGGTACTCGCGGATATACACCCCACGAACAATGGAAAGGCTGTCCTAATTTTGCCAGCGATATTTATGCGGTGGGAATGTTGGCAATTCAAGGGTTAACAGGATTGCCTCCCGATAAGTTACGGATAAACCCTAACACGCTAGAAGTAATTTGGGCTGATCAAGTTTCTGTCAGCCCCCAATTGGCTGAGGTTTTAAATAAAATGGTGGCTTTTGATTGTCGCAAGCGTTACCAAAATGCCACAGAGGCTTTAGCGGCTTTATCAGGTAAAAAACAATCGAACGCTATCTCTGGTGCTATCAGCAGCCTAAATTCTCGGTCTGTGTGGGTGATTTATGTCTCGGTGTTGGTGACGGTCATCAGTGGTCTACTACTGGGGATGGTTGTCCACGATTTTCTGAATCCTTCTCGACCGCATCTCCCACCATCGCCCATCCGAGAGCGAACATGGTAAATTGTGTTACCATTGATAAAGGCGATCGCGTTCCTGTTTCACCCAATTGGCAAGTGTTGGGTTTCACCCAACCTACTGGGGATGGTTGTCCACGATTTTCTGAATCCTTCTCGACCGAATCTCCCACCATCGCCCATCCGAGAGCGAACATGGTAAATTGTGTTACCATTGATAAGGGCGATCGCGTTCCTGTTTCACCCAATTGGCAAGTGTTGGGTTTCACCCAACCTACTGGGGATGGTTGTCCACGATTTTCTGAATCCTTCTCGACCGAATCTCCCACCATCGCCCATCCGAGAGCGAACATGGTAAATTGTGTTACCATTGATAAGGGCGATCGCGTTCCTGTTTCACCCAATTGGCAAGTGTTGGGTTTCACCCAACCTACTGGGGATGGTTGTCCACGATTTTCTGAATCCTTCTCGACCGAATCTCCCACCATCGCCCATCCGAGAGCGAACATGGTAAATTGTGTTACTATTGATAAGGGCGATCGCGTTCCTGTTTCACCCAATTGGCAAGTGTTGGGTTTCACCCAACCTACTGGGGATGGTTGTCCACGATTTTCTGAATCCTTCTCGACCGAATCTCCCACCATCGCCCATCCGAGAGCGAACATGGTAAATTGTGTTACTATTGATAAGGGCGATCGCGTTCCTGTTTCACCCAATTGGCAAGTGTTGGGTTTCACCCAACCTACTGGGGATGGTTGTCCACGATTTTCTGAATCCTTCTCGACCGCATCTCCCACCATCGCCCATCCGAGAGCGAACATGGTAAATTGTGTTACCATTGATAAAGGCGATCGCGTTCCTGTTTCACCCAATTGGCAAGTGTTGGGTTTCACCCAACCTACTGGGGATGGTTGTCCACGATTTTCTGAATCCTTCTCGACCGAATCTCCCACCATCGCCCATCCGAGAGCGAACATGGTAAATTGTGTTACCATTGATAAAGGCGATCGCGTTCCTGTTTCACCCAATTGGCAAGTGTTGGGTTTCACCCAACCTACTGGGGATGGTTGTCCACGATTTTCTGAATCCTTCTCGACCGAATCTCCCACCATCGCCCATCCGAGAGCGAACATGGTAAATTGTGTTACCATTGATAAGGGCGATCGCGTTCCTGTTTCACCCAATTGGCAAGTGTTGGGTTTCACCCAACCTACTGGGGATGGTTGTCCACGATTTTCTGAATCCTTCTCGACCGAATCTCCCACCATCGCCCATCCGAGAGCGAACATGGTAAATTGTGTTACCATTGATAAGGGCGATCGCGTTCCTGTTTCACCCAATTGGCAAGTGTTGGGTTTCACCCAACCTACTGGGGATGGTTGTCCACGATTTTCTGAATCCTTCTCGACCGCATCTCCCACCATCGCCCATCCGAGAGCGAACATGGTAAATTGTGTTACCATTGATAAAGGCGATCGCGTTCCTGTTTCACCCAATTGGCAAGTGTTGGGTTTCACCCAACCTACTGGGGATGGTTGTCCACGATTTTCTGAATCCTTCTCGACCGAATCTCCCACCATCGCCCATCCGAGAGCGAACATGGTAAATTGTGTTACCATTGATAAGGGCGATCGCGTTCCTGTTTCACCCAATTGGCAAGTGTTGGGTTTCACCCAACCTACTGGGGATGGTTGTCCACGATTTTCTGAATCCTTCTCGACCGAATCTCCCACCATCGCCCATCCGAGAGCGAACATGGTAAATTGTGTTACCATTGATAAGGGCGATCGCGTTCCTGTTTCACCCAATTGGCAAGTGTTGGGTTTCACCCAACCTACTGGGGATGGTTGTCCACGATTTTCTGAATCCTTCTCGACCGAATCTCCCACCATCGCCCATCCGAGAGCGAACATGGTAAATTGTGTTACTATTGATAAGGGCGATCGCGTTCCTGTTTCACCCAATTGGCAAGTGTTGGGTTTCACCCAACCTACTGGGGATGGTTGTCCACGATTTTCTGAATCCTTCTCGACCGAATCTCCCACCATCGCCCATCCGAGAGCGAACATGGTAAATTGTGTTACTATTGATAAGGGCGATCGCGTTCCTGTTTCACCCAATTGGCAAGTGTTGGGTTTCACCCAACCTACTGGGGATGGTTGTCCACGATTTTCTGAATCCTTCTCGACCGAATCTCCCACCATCGCCCATCCGAGAGCGAACATGGTAAATTGTGTTACTATTGATAAGGGCGATCGTCTCACGGTCGGGTTTCGCGCTTTGGGTTTCACCCAACCTACTGTTTGACTGAATGTTTATTATGGAGAAAGTCACATTTTGCGGGATGTGGATTTGAGCGTATTTCCGGGACAAATGGTTTGTCTGATTGGACGGAATGGGGTGGGCAAAACGACCCTGTTAAAAACCGTTATGGGATTACTGCAACCTCGGAAGGGCCAAATCTATTTGGATGGGCAACCCATTGTCGATAAATCTAGCGATCGCCGTGCTAAAATGGGCATCGGCTATGTGCCTCAAGGGCGGGAAATCATTCCCCGGTTGACGGTGAAAGAAAACTTGATTTTGGGCTTAGAAGCAAGACCCAAACGGCCTAAAACGCCAGAGATTCCTGATGAAATCTTTTAGTTGTTTCCGGTTTTAAACCAAATGTTGCATCGGATGGGGGGGATTTGAGTGGGGGACAACAACAACAACTGGCGATCGCCCGCGCCTTGATGGGAAATCCTCGCTTACTCATCCTGGATGAACCCACGGAAGGCATCCAACCTTCGATTATTTTAGAAATCGAAGCCGCAGTGCGTCGGATTATCCAATCTAAGGGGATTTCGGTCCTGTTAGTCGAACAGCATTTGCATTTTGTCCGCGAAGCCGATTGGTATTACGCCATGCAAAAAGGAGGAATTGTGGCCTCGGGCTCCACGGAAGAACTCAGCAATGAAGTCATTCAACGCTTCCTAGCGGTTTAATCCTAGCTCATCTTTTTTGATGGAAAGGGACTATTTTTACTAAAAGGAGGGAGTCTGATGCTAGTTTAAGAAAGATCCGGAAGGGGGTCCTAAACTTTACCCCGCCCCTCTTATGTCATTAAGGGTGATAAATTTCTATAGTTCGTTCCAAAAATTGATAAAATAGAACCATAACCCGGACTACCCACTAAAGTAGAGGGGCCAAAAAAGAAGTAAAGTTAGTATGAATGATCGCCCATTTCTCTCCATCGATCTATTTGCTGGCGCTGGAGGGATGACAACAGGATTTAAAAACCAAGGATTTAAACTGCTGTTTGCAAATGACTGTGATCAAGCAGCCCTTGCAACTTTATCCCATAATCATCCAGAAGCGATGACATCTTCTGAATCGATTGAATCTTTGAATCCATTTGAGCTTCGTCAAACGTTAAATCTCAGAAAAGGCGATTTAGATATTCTGCTGGGAGGGCCTCCCTGTCAAGGCTTTTCCACTTATGGCAAGAGAGACCCTCTAGATCAAAGAAATCGACTGTATCGATATTTTTTAAAATTTTTAGAAGAATTTAGGCCGAAAGCATTTGTTATGGAAAATGTGGTAGGCATCCTCTCCCTGGAAGGGGGTTATGTGGTTGAGGATATTGTAAATAAGGCTGAAAAACTAAACTATGGTGTCTCAGTTATAACCCTTGATGCGGTAGACTTTGGCGTTCCTCAGTTTAGAAAGCGGGTTTTCATCCTAGGGGGTAGCAATCATCAAAAAATCCAGCCTCCCTCTGCCACTCATGAAATTAGCAAAAATACCTCAAAACCTGACTCAAGTTCTTATCAGCTTTGCCTATTTCCAGAAAGTCTTGACCCTCCCTATCAGCCAGCTATTAAGGTTTCAGAGGCAATTGGAGACTTACCGGAAGAGGTTTTACCCCCTCGCTTAACCCACGAATCAATCCCTTACCCGCCTGTCAGTGGTTTGAGTCGCTATCAGCAGGAATTAAGAAGCAAAACAGGTGAAATTTTGCATCACTCCGCTAAACGGATGATGGGAATTCGTCGCCTGCGTCTTGCTCTGATGCGCCCTGGAGATTACGGAACAGAAATTTCTTCTCGACTTAAAGAAGGAGGGTTTTCTCGGGAACTCATTGATCAATTGTTAAAAGGGGGAAATGGATTGAGGGATATTCATGAATGCCGAAGGCAAGACCGAGAAAAGGAGGAAAAACTGCGAGAAATTCTTCAGCAAGGTCATGTAGATATTCAGGAGGTTTTACAGTCTCTCGATTCGGGAGGATTTGCTAATAAATACCGTCGATTAGACTGGAATGCACCGTCTCATACCCTGGTCGCTCACATGGCAAGAGACTGCTCAGATTTTATCCATCCAGAGTTTGATCGCTTTATTTCAGTCAGGGAATCTGCTCGCCTTCAATCTTTTCCCGATCGCTACTATTTTCATGGGTCTCAATTTCAACAATTTAAACAAATTGGAAATGCAGTTCCTCCGAAACTTGCGGAGGCAATTGCCTCAGAAATTGGTCATTTTCTGGGCCAGACCCTAGGGCAGAGGTCTTATGCTAGAAACTGAACAAAAGGATCGGGAGTTATATTGGAAAAAACCACGTAGATTTGTTTTCCACTTGAGGTTATTTGGGGAGAGGGAACAGTCCGCGTATTATAACTAAAACAAGCACTAAAATCTCCATGTTCTTCAATATAGCGCCGCTTGTCACTGGAATTGTCCGGTGAACCGAACTCTCCGCGATTAATTAAATCTCCCCGAGGAGGGGGGAAGGATTTAACATCTAAGGTCGATAAGAGACTCAGGAACCCATATTGCATCATAATTCGACTGGCCGGAATATCATCGGATACTCTTTCAGCCAAGCTAACTTTGGCGTGAATGCCACCGATGATGCCATATCCGTTCGGTAATAGTCCTCTACTTTCACCTTGCTTTTCAATGGCTATATCAATTTTACTAGAGCCGACTAAATGGGAAATTCCCATGCGCTCTAATGTCTCTTTCTTGTCTTTTTTGGAAAATAAAGGCGTTAACTTGAGGCCGTGATTGCTTAAAAGGGGATTGTATTTTTGGGATAAGGCTAACTCAAAAGCTTCACCGGAAGTTCTCACCCAACTTTGTTCGGGATTTGTTCCCTGCTTATTGCGGAGGTAAATTCGGTACAGGACATGATGCCATAGGTCGGAGGGATTTTCATTCGGACAAAGGCTCCATGCAAATAAAAAAGCATCTGCGATCGCATCTCTGGACTTGACCTTGGGCGCATTTATTTTAGGAATAAAATAGGCTTCAATGGTATCATAATCTTGTTGAGTCGTATTGGGAATATCTACCGTATAGGTACCCAAGGGACTGCCGAAATCAATAGAGAATTGCACTGGGCTTTTTCGGGATATATTTATTAGGGGCTAAGGTTTGTCTAAACTCGGGCAACTTATTCTAAAAGGGAGATCCGCTGTGCAAGCAGTCCTGACAGTGGGTCAGGTTTCGCAAAGTTTTCCACCCCCGAGTTAGGTGCGCTACAGCATCCTGAACACCCTACTTCGAGGGTTCGGGAAAATCCGGGCTGTGCAGAGAGAGTAGGCAAACATAATATTATATTGAAGGGCGGTTATTTTGTCAATTGTTAGGAATACAACCAAATTATGAATCAACCTATTCAAAATCCGACTGAAAATCCAGGGCTTAAAGGATGGCATGGCAGCTTAGAATTAGCTTATGCTCAATCGGGAAGCGCGACTCAACTGGTATCCGCGAAGGCGACGGCGCCTCTCAAGATGCAGCGACCCTTTTATCCGGAAGGGGAAGGGGTTTGTCATAGCGTCATTTTGCATACGGCTGGGGGAATTGTTGGGGGGATTCTCTGGCGCAATCGATTCATCTTCAGGAGAATACTCATGCCTTAATTACCACAGCAGCGGCGGCTAAACTGTATCGAAGTCTGGGGGAAGTGGCGCGGCAAAGGATTCAGATTCAGGTTGATTCGGGAGCTTATTTAGAATGGTTACCCCAGGAAAGTATTGTATTTAATGGCGCAATCTATCGCCAAGATTTACGGATTGATTTAGGGCCGGATGCGCGGTTGCTGTTATGGGAAATTAACCGATTTGGACGGAGTGATCGGGGGGAAAGGTTTGTCCAGGGAGAGTGGCGATCGCAGACGGAGATTTGGCAACAGGGTCGTCCCCTATGGATCGATCGCCAGCATCTCCAGGGGAGAACGGGAACTCTCATTCTGTTGTTAATCGTCAAAAACTGTCCGGATGATCGTTGAGAGAATCCCGACTTGAATAGGATTCTATGACGAACGTATAAGCCGGTATTTTTTCATAGCTTTTAAACACAGCTCCAGGTGACGAAATGTCACGACCTCTAATGGTTTCATCACTGCGATGAAAGTTAATTATAGGGTTATATTTTCTCATAAATTGTGTCGCGTTTTCTGGCGTTACAGCCTTTACACAAAACACAAAGTACAGTATAATGTATGGCTATTGTATAAGTTATCACAACCAACTACCATGAGCCGTTACTCTGTAGATTTTCGGAAAAAGATAGTAGAAGCCTATGAAAAAGGAGACACTTCTATCCGAAAAGTAGCGAAACGCTTTTTGGTGAGTCCAGACACGGTAAGGCGACTGGTAAAACAGTATCGATTAACGGGAGACTTATCTCCTCGTAAGTGTGGCACTAAAAAGAAAAGCATTTGATCTAAGCATGAGGAAGCCGTGATAGATATTGTAGAAGCCCACCCCGACCTGACCTTATGGCAATATAGTGAGAAGCTCAGAGAAAAGCTGGGCATAAATGTCAGTACGACCATGATAGATAGATTTTTAAAGCAGCACGATATAAGTCTCAAAAAAAACATACAGGAGCGAAAAAGTAGTAACTGAAGAAGTACAGAAAGCGCGAGTAGATTATTGGGAAAGAATTAGAGATGTGGCTCCTGAAAAGCTTGTGTTTATTGATGAAAGTGGGTTATGGGTAGGGATGAGCAGACCGTTAGCCAGAGCTACGAAAGGGAAAAAAGTCTATGAACTGCGGAAATCCTCTCGAGGTAAAAAAATGACAATAATTGGTGCAATTAAGCTCTCCGGAGTGGTGGCGACTCAAACATTAGAAGGGTCGATGAAAAAAGAGGATTTTCTCCAATTCATCAAGTTAGATTTATTGCCAAAATTAAAAAAAGGAGATGTAGTGGTAATGGATAACTTAAATTCTCATCATCGAGAAGAAGTCCAAGAAATGATAGAGTCAGTAGGAGCCAGGGTAGAATATCTGCCGGTGTATTCCCCTGAGTTTAACCCGATAGAGATGATGTGGTCACAGCTCAAAAGTTGAGTGTGCAAGTTCAGGACGGAGACCATGGAATTATTAGTGAGATTGGTAGAAGTGGCGGTAAGCCTTGTGGATTTACAGTGTTTGAATAACTGATTTACCAAGTGTTGTTACTGTGCTTAATGATTGAGATAAAGGCTGTATAGGAAGTTCAACATAATTGGCTAAATGGGCGATTGAAACTTGAATCCACCATTTGTGAGTCTCCGCTACCATATACCCTCCATGGTCGTCCGCATACTTGTACAGGGCATGATATACAGCCTTGATGTCTTCCCAAGCCCCCATAATGTCACTCCTTTTAATTTTTTGATGTGCAAATTATATCAAATCCGGTTGAATGCTCGGAACCAAACGGGTTGGATATCCAAACCGCTTGGGAATCAATTCCCAAGCTAACAGCTCAAATCATATTCAGATGATTGGGAAGGTTTTGCGGTCAAAAAACCGGATCTGATATGACTCTGATTCTTTTTATACCGTAGCCTTCAAGCGATCGCATGAAGTCGATTCTTTTTAGTTTTTTAATAAAGTCATGGCGCTGCCCGCAGAAAAGCAGCCACAGCTCCGTCAGGCTATCGAGAATTGAAATGACCTGGAGATCAGGGTCGGCCGGTTTATGGCGCAATTTAAACTCTTAATATACTCGGACTCATTGGCATAATTTTAACCGAGAATTTACGGATGTTTTGGGATGGGCAGGGTGGTGGACAACCGGTTCCGGGACGGTGTGGAAAATCCCACCGACGGATGGGGCACGGACTACCTGTGGATTGGCGATATGACCGAACCCTTCACCCTCACGGGCCGCAGCAAACCGCCTCAAATCGGCTCTGGCTTACCCAATTCAAGTGGTGAATTGGGAAACGCAACCTGCCGGTCGAACCCACCCTGGCGATCGGTTTGGGGGGTCGGAGCCCTGGCCATGACTCGCCTGCGCCGCCGCAACAGTTGATCGGATGTGGGGGCTAAACCTCCCCAATCATCTGAATATGATTTGAGCGATTAGCTTGGGAATTGATTCCCAAGCGGTGCGGGGATCAGACCCGCCCTCTCCGATTAACTTAAACCCTTATCCTGACTACTATCGCGGGAATTGCTTTAACCCGATAGTCGTACCGTTACATTCAATATGCACTCCATTCAGTCTTAGCACACGGGACGATTAGTGCATATCCCTTAGTAACAAATCTTAATTATTGACGGGTTAATCAATAAGCACAACTTAATCAATCTGTCAAATACCCATACCACCCCCCAACCAAACACCGATAGGGTAACTCTCTCGTGATACCCGTCAATGGCAAGCCTATCGGTTCGTTACGAACCATTGACTGCTATCACATCGGTCGCACCCCTAAGAGTGTTTGTTTCGGTTATGGGGGGAGGGTATGGCTCAAATTTCAAAACCCATAGGGGTAGTCAGATTATTGGTGAAATATTGAGGAGCCTACTCACTACCAACAAAATGCGATCGCATAATCACGACTAACCTGGCTATGACATACTGAAGCGATACCCCCAAACAACTTTTCAACTGGTAACTTGTTTCGTCATCTCTCGCTGATACCTACATAATCCTAGAGAATTGATTCCCCATCGAAACCGATACCTACATACCGCTAGACAAGTCTCCAATTTATAGGGGTACTGAGTTCCGCACAGGATGATTACCCCTAATAGACGGGTTAAGGTTTTGGCTTAGGGTGTTTATTGTGGGTAAACTAGGGGTGGGTTCATATAAACTTCCAATAGACTACTGGCAATAGACTACTGGCAAAAAATACAAACAACCCCTATCATGATAGGACACGATAAGGGTTAAGGTTGTTATTGAGTTAGGGTTAGCTGTTAGGTGTTAGGTGTTAGGGTTTAGGGTTTAGCTGTTACTCATTCTGCACTTAGTAATCATAGCTAACGCTACGTCTGTTAGCTTGTCTACAATGAGTTGGTCAGATTTCCCTATGTAGATGTGATGATTGACGCTACCATCCCACCCTTTGAGGTTCCAGTAGGTAAAACCATTAATTGAGAGTTTTTTGCAAGCTGTAAATCGTTTACCATTAACCTCTACTGAAAAAGATTTATGGGTTTCTAGGTATTTAAACCATTCTAAAGAACCTACTTCGATACAGATATTACCATGACCTACCAGAAACCCTTTGTAAGACCCTGTTAGTGTGACTACTGGGAGTAGCTTAGGCATGAAAATCACCTCCCAGTAGGATATCGCTGTTATAACCATTAAGGTTACATTCAGGTGATATTACGTCTGAATCGAATCGAGTAATAATTGGATACTGAGATTCTACCCATTTCTCGTGTACTGCCAGAAAGTCAATAGCGTAATTATGAGCAATTTCTGCTATCGTGATTCTATCCTCACGAGTTGCTGTTAAATTATTGCCAGCTAATCTGACAAAAATCTCCCTAGCCATTTCTGCAATAACCATCATTTTTTCTTGTTCAAACTCATTCATGGCTTTATTTCCTATTGATTAATTGAACTTGTGATCATCATTATCGGGGTGATTTTGATTATTGTTGTGTTCTGTAATTTTTGCATCAAGCAAGGCTTCAATACCTTTGAGTAACTCGATTTCCGCGTTTAAAAAATGCCTGTGGATTTGAATAAATTCGACAATTTCGTCGAATTGTTCAGATGTGATAGCAAGTTCTACTAAGTCAAGTAATCCTACAACGTTAGGATTTAATCGATTACTCATGTAGCTATATTCTACTACGTTTAATCCGGGTGTACTTAATTTGATTGACATGGATTTATCCTTTGATAGTGGTTAAGTTGTGATAGTTTAACGTCATTTCGGAAGGGTTTAAATTATTCGATTTTGGTTAGTAAATGCTGAATATAATTAAGCTGTTTGAGCGATAATTGTTTTTTCGCTTCTGCTAAGGATAACTCAACCTCGCAATCATTCATTATTGAAATTAACGTTTCCTTAGCGTCTTCTTTATTAGCGTTGTAGACTGTACTATCTACCATTTGTTTAAATGTTTTAAACCGTGCCTTTATAATGGCATTTGTGTTGGGAGGTTTAGTCATTTTTTTGGTCTCCTATATGATGTGTTTCCAAACATTTTTGCTGTTCTGATTAATCATATTATATCCTCTATTTTTCATTAGATTAGTCAACTCTGAAACATTAACGCGACTATCAAGATATCCATCTGTTTTGGCTCTCTCAATGGCTTCTTTTAACGCTTTCGGGTCGATATCAGTTACAACCTCGGTTAACTCAGGACATCCCGCGTTAATTGCCTGGTTATTTTGTTTCATTTTTGCCTCAATACCTTGAGTGATAAAACTGTCTAAAAATTGTTCAGTACCTGATGATATAGTCAAGATTTTTTCATTAACAAAATCCCAGTAATCATTGAAGCGTTTAATTGATTCATTGATAGATAATTGATAAATCAATGAATGGGTGACAATAATTTCACTTGATAACCTAGCGTTAATGATATCTTTTTTGTGTTTCTGTAGTTGTTTTTTGACCTTGCTGTATTGATTGCAGTTATCGATATTTCTCCAGAAAATTTCTAATTGAGATGATAATTTATCAAGCGTAATATCCTCTACATCGTTTAAATCACTTAACTCGTAACCATTGCCCCTATATTCCTCTGATGTCATAGTCTCTTTTTAAACCATATAGGAAACATCCGTCTTTTGAGTTCGTTTAACTCCCAAAATGTCCACAATGGATGTATTGAATTAATCACCTTTAAAGCGAAAGCATTAAAAATCATGTTAGTTCCCGGTGTCTGACTACTGATGGTTATTCGGCTATTTTTGCGGTTTAACACCTTGAAAAGCGATAACATATTCTCATTTTCAATTAATAAGCTAGGGGTGATATCTTCCCATACCAATATAAAATTTTTCTCAAATTCACATTGAAGGGGGTCATAAAATCGTTCATGTTGTATCTTGTTTCTCAGTGAAGCGAAAGTGCTATTAGCAAGCACCGAGGTTGTCTTGTATAGTTCAGATGCTACGGTAGCTATCTGTGACTTTCCAGTACCGCTAGACCCCCAAAGGAACAGGATGCCAGCTGTACTCATAAGGGTTACTGGAGACGCTATAAACGAGGTTACAATAGGGAATTGGATATCAGGATATGGCAGAACACAGACAGCCCGTAAAACAGACTCTAATTGCTCACCCAGGTTGCCTTCTGTGATTATTTCTTCTAGTTCAGATGACATTTGGCTTCTGATTAGCCTATAATCAATATAGTCCTCAGACATGGTAGTAACCTCTTATCGCTCTTGACTTGTTGACATGGTATGGTGGTTATTCCCCCCTAAATATTTAGGGGGGATTTATTTGTGACTACATTAATCGCAGTAATTCAATTAATGCAATTAATACATTAGAATCAAGTTGTTTAACCTTGTTATAAAGACTCTCAAAGCTAGGGTCACAATCCAAAACCTTAGCCCCTTCTGTTAACCTTTCCTCGAAGGTTTTGTATTTTGCCTTTCCATTAAATCCTGCTTTATTTTTAGTTTTGGATTCAATGAAAGCGTCAATATCTCCGATTGAGTAAGTAGCGAAAGATTGATTGAATGGATTAATACATTCAATTTCTAAGATATTAGAAATATCAGAGTTTAAATTATCGTCTCCGATATTTCCCTCTAATATCCTGTCAGAAGGTCTGACTGATGATTGACTTAGATTTATTGTTGCTGTAAACATCACAGAACCGTCTGTAAGCATTGAGTCACTTTCGACTATTTTAAGCAATGCGAGTTCTGGAGATGTAGGGGTGTATTCTCGTTTTTTGCCGTTATATTCAGTCTCGTATTTTTCAATACAAAACCGTACAGCAATTAATTATTTATCACCTTTGGAATAACTCCAATCCCTATCATTGAAGTTAGAAAAATCCCCTGATACACCTTTCCCGAATATCCATAAATGAGGTGACTTAATTCGGAATTATGCATAATCAACAATTAGAAAGGTTGCCGTTTCACCGGGCTTAACTGCACTGCAATAACTAAATTTATCGTCCTGTTTTTTGCCGTAATATCCGATACTCATGATTAATTATCCTTTGATGATTGATTATGACGTTTGAAATTTTTTTGCATACCTCCCAAAATTGAGGGTTACCAACAATTGATACTCGTAGGCTGCCTTCATTTGTCAACCTTGCTGTAGCGTGACCTCTGTAGTCCCCCCTAGGGCTATAACAACCCATATAGGAATAAGCTAAATCAAGGATTTCCTGGGTTTTATGTTCCTTTATAGGGGTTAGTATCCGGTAGGCTATTTGAGTGGTTTCTGACTCAAATAGGTGTGGGTTATAGGTGGTGTTTATTAACTCACCGTCAATGGAAAATAACCCCTTGTAGTGCAGTTTATTCATTGTTTACCCTTGGAATCTCTAAGTTTTTCCAAAGCCCCTTAAACTCGTCGATATTGATAAATGAGATGCCTTGCCATCGGTAGGATGTCCCCCTTATAACAAACCAACACTGATTGACTAAACCAGGATTAAGGTACTGCAATAACTGCATTTTTAGCTTAAATGAATCAGTTAATACTCCCTTAACTTCGATGTAACGATTAAAGAACGGACTCTAAAAATCTGGAATCCAGGTGATATTTTTCCAAGGTTTTGCATGTTCAATTAATGTCATTTTAGGGTGAACAATTAATTGATTATCATGTTTTCGTAGAAGGTGATAAACCCTACATTCAAATGCACTTGAAAAATAATAGCTGTCTATTTTTTGTCCTCTAGCATTGTATTTATTTCTCATCTTTTGGGTGCACTCCGAAACTTCCGCTAGGGTTATCAATTTCTTTGTCTAAGCCATTTTCCGCCGCATAGATGCTGTATTCTTCTCTGTAATACTCAAGTGCATCCTCCATTAATTCCTCAAGTTTTTCGGGGTTTAATGGTATTAATTTTTTAATGATTTTACCTAAAAAATAAGCGATAAAATCCTTATCAAACTTAACTAAAGTTGATGGCCACGTTATTCCTGACTTTCCACTGGAAATTGGAACTTTGATATATAGGGAATGACCGATATACATCAAGGGGGTTAACGCGATGTTTCGTAGGTTAAGCCTAACCTCGGACCAATGACGTGGTATCATGCTATAATTTCCTGATGCTTGTTGACTGCCACCTGGGTATTATTCATTTTCAGGACTGTATTTTCAGTCCTGAAAACAGATAATATATGGGTGGTTTTATTTTGGACTAGCCTTAATCTAACCAACTAGAAAATGGGTTGACTTCATTATCTTCATCCTCTAAATCACTCTCAGAGCCCAATAGATGGTCTTCTAGTGCATTAATATCATCCTGTATGGCTCCCGTAACCTTACGAGGTAGCTTTACTCCACCTGCTTTTAATAGCGTCAGGATTGCGTTGGTGACTCGTTTAAGTGTGGCAATCTCTGAATATGTCAGATAAAAGGTATTTGAGTTGATAATCTCCGACGTTTGGAGTTTGTTGGTCAATGATTGAATTAATGAAGTTTTGGGGTAAGGAAGGTAAGTATTAACCAACTCCAGAAACTTAGTAAACTGATTAAACCGACTCAACGTCTCTTGGTATTCTGTAGGAGTCAATACTTTATTAGTATTGACATTAGTTACATTTTCTACAGTTACGCTACCTTCAATTGATTCTGTAACTGTATAGTTACCTTGCTCTTTTGAATTCACTGTATTTAATTAAAATTATCTTATCTAATTAATTTATTAAAAATAAACATAAATTATACAATTTACACTTATTTATAAAAATATCAAGTATTACATTAAGTATATATAGAATGTACAAATAATAACCAATACAAAAAACTCGTTAATCCTATTTTGTGATTTAACGGGTATATAATTAGCAACAAGATAGTTATTATGGTTTGTTGCCTGTTTTCTCAGGTAAAGCGCTAAGGTTTCCTTGTACTTGATTAGGTGCTTCAGTTTTACCTGTGGTTAGTTCTCCTAGGTTATCGAGGGTAATTTCAGATTCAGCCGGAATACGAAACATTGAGTTATAGGTTCTAATACTCGCGGGTTTTTTGCTCCAGTAATGAGCAAAAACATATAGCAAAGAATTAATCGAGAAAATTTGAGGAACTTTTAAACCAATAAATCTTAGCTTCCTATCACCCGCGTTAGTTCCTGATGTGCGATATGTTCTCCATACTCCACCCATAGAGGCAGGAGCTTCTACAAAAATCTTTGTGTACTCTATACGTTTCCATGACCTAACTCTAGCCCCTGGTATGATATTACGCCTATTAGCATTAGTTGATGTAGTTCCACTAACGGGAGGTCTCCAGATAGTTAAGTCTCGCACCAGGACGGGTTCCTGTGTTACGGCGTTATCGGATAGCGTATAAAGCAGCAACATAGGCATTGGGATAACATACTTTGATGTCTTGTCTACTGGAGCCTCAACCATCAAACTCCTGCCGATACAAGTGCCTTTCGGTTCCGCTAGTTTAGCAACAAAATTTGCTTTATATTTATCGTAAGCATCATTTAATGGCATAATTTAACCTCATTAATTATCAAACAAAACTTTAGATAGGTAGACAACAATAGTGTTAATGTCTACCTAGTTAATGAACCCTAGTCAACAAAAACAGCGATGGCTTGTACATCGATAGAGCCATCAGTAGCATCCCAAACATCATCAGTAGGGATTGTTAGGGATACTGTCACAGCTCCAGTTGCCATGTTGCGGGTATAAGCTGTAACTACCGTTACACCATTAGGGTTTCTAGTTGCGTTTATCTGTGCACGTTGAACTTGCTCGATAACTTCTAGCAATTGGTGTTCGAGAGTGGCACCATTAAGAGTTACTGGACTAGCCATAATCATCACCTTTAATCAGTTAATACATAGAGCCTAGCATCATTAACTGAATTTGTCTGTTAACTATTTGATATATCAGATGCTACATATATGTAGCTTCTATTCAATGAAAACTACATTAAGCTGTAGTTGGTGGCTGACTCCCAGTTTTCATTTCTAACGACGTTCTAGTAGCTGTTCTGATTGCGTCATCTACCCACTTAGGTTTCTTCTCAAAATGTAAAGGAATTTTTACTTTAGACTTCCTAGGGTCTTTGTACGTTGCCAAAACACTATTCTCTCCCATATCGATTTTGGCTTGTTCAAATTTATCAATTAATTCCCAGTTAAGTATTTTCACTTCACTGATATACATTTTGCTCTCTTTGATTCTTTTCGCATTTTCCCTACCGCCAAAACCTTTACGTTCCTCAAATATCAAAGGATAAACAATTGAGGAACTTGTTAATTGTACTAAATCCTTACAAATTCTTTCAGCGTCAGATTTAGAGCTTTCATTCACAAAAAATGAAAATTTCCTACCATTTCGCATATTACAGGTTACTTTGATATTGCCTTTGGTAAATGCCGATTTACTAGGTTGAGTAAATATCCTTTGTAATTTATCCCAGGTTATTTCGTGTCTTTCTACTGATGGGAGTTCTATTTGAGTTTTTTGTAGTTTTGACCGTCTTTCCTTAGTCCAATATGGAGGTTTTTCGTAATTGTACAAAATGAAGGTTAACTGAATTTTTAAATTACTGCTATTCGGAACTTCAGAGATATCACCCGACCCTACAAATTGACCAATATCTCTATTTCCTAATATCTCAGTTTGAGCTAATGCGTTGGTTACATTTTCCTGTAAATTACGCAAACTTGATACTAATCTAAAACGTTCGCTGCCGTTTTCTATAACCGCGCTAACTAACTGTTGCTGTCTATTTTCCTCAATGCGTTGTAACGCGATATATTCATCTAAGCCTTGAGCGACTAAAATAATCGCTTCTTTACAATTATCTGAGAATTCATCCCAAAATTCCTCTGAACTATCTTGGTTCCATATAGTGCTTAACTTGCCGTCATATTCTTCTGGTAATTTTTCTCTAGCGTCCCTTCTCTGTTTCCCAAAACTCCATTCTTCACCTTTTTCGTCACCCCACTTTTTCATCCTGTCTTTACCACCGGGAACCATCGAAACGATACGTTTCGCAAGCGCTGAATGGCTTGCGGCTAAAAACATTTTAACAACCCGTCTACCATGTTTAAACAGTTGCCATGCTATAGCTTTCATAGCCATATTAAATGATTGCCTAACGTATGAACCAAAAGCTGATGATACTTCCCTAAGCATTTCAGGTCCCTTGCTTAAGGCAATGTGCATAGCAGCAGCTTTGTTGATAAATGCAATACCAATGGTAGGCAATACTCCACAAACTAATTTACCTGCCATATTACCCAAAAAACCGGCGGTAGTACTAATAAATTGATTAGCAATATTCATCATATTTTTGTCTATCTGTTCATCTGATATATTCCAGTTGAAATTCCAAAAGCTGTCCCAATTAGAGGTAATAAATGTCGCTACTTTTTCAAAGCTAAAGCTAGAAAAGAACTTAGTAAGTCCCTCCCATAACCAACCCGCAAATGATTTACCCCACTGAACTACTTTTCCTGTGACTTTTGTCCACAGCTTCCCAAACCATCCCATTTCCTCGGTTGATGTTCGTCGAGAAAAATTAACCTGTCTAACTCCATTCCGTCCAATTGCTGACCTAGTTTGACGACTGGATAAGCCACGGGTTGTTCTTAGCATTCTTGCACTTCTGGCTACCATTACAGAGTCTCCCTTAGTGGATTATCGCCGTCTATTAACTCGGTTTCTATCTTGATATCAGGAAAGTCTTTTTTGAGCAATTCTTTGACTTTATTGGTTTCCTGTTCTCTAATCTCATCCTGTTTTTTCATTGAATCATATAACCGCGTTAAATCGGCTAATATGTCTTTTGATGGGTCATTACCATTAACTTGTAAAGTACCTTGCGCTCTAACTATTGAGAATATTTCCTTTATTTGATTTAAGGCTGTCTCTAGTGTTTCTTTCGCGTTCTTTTGATTAGTGATTTTAACTTTACTTTCGTTAGGTTCTAGTAGTTCCTCAAAATTATCAGCCTCTGGAGTGAAAGCTGTTTTTAGTTTCTCGTATTTTTCCTCAGTTTCAAAGCCTAAATAGTCTAATATTTCCGAGACTTCCCTACCAGCTTTAAAGGCTGCTGCGTGAGCCAAACCTGCTTCATGTAAGCAGGTTAACACAGCGTTTTGTGTAACCTGATGAGAGATGGCAATTTCCATAACCAGCCCGAAAATTTCAGCTATAGATTCTGCAATATTAGGCAATTTTATTGTTACTTCTTCTTGTTCTTCTGATAGAAGATTGATATCATTAATTTCTACCTTTACCTCAAATTCCCCCCACCTCTCATCATCGATGTCAAATCTGTACATTAACCACTCTGGCAATGTTTTAATTTCTTTAATTCCATTATCAGGATTATCGGCATCTACTGTTATTTTTGTAGGCATTTCAGCCGGAAAGGATTCAGGGTCTAGGAACTCGTAAATCCTTCTAATCATTCCACAGCATTCTTCATTCATGTCTGTCTGGTATTGTGATTTGACGAACGTTGTTTTCTGGCGGCAAATAATCTTTATCTTCAGACAGAATCCATAGTTTATAGCTATAATTACGGGTGTTCTCCCAAATTCGTGGACCGTCTAAAGAAGTATAGTTTAATCTAGTACTCGTAGGAAATACTGGATACCAGCGTGTATTTTCATACGACCTACCTCGATAGGCGTCCCACAATACGTCAGACTCATATTCGTAGTATGATTGATGACCTCTATCAATATATGGAACTTCCCATAAATGTATATATTCTAACATTGCTTCCGGGTCTTTAGTCCAAACAGTTGTTACGTCTGTCCAGGTTGTGGCTGGAGTTAAACGGTAAAAGATAGACCCAAATAATGGACTAATCATAAGCCTATTTGGATCACGACATGAAGCGTTATATTCAGAGTTATAAAAACTATTAAAGCCACTTCCATATAATGAAACTCTTTCACAACCTGAATTCATATAGTAAGGTTTTAACGGGTATAACTTACGATGTTTAATATAATCATTATGTACAATTATCGGCTCTTCGTAATTGTACTCTGAATCATGCCATGATTCTTCCCACTCTATAAAGACATCTAATCCAATCTTATTAAGTCTAAAATTTGACGTTGTTGCTTCTTGCCTTCTCCACCAATGCCTATTAATACTAGATGTTCCACTGCTAAGTCTACTATTTACTATTTGAGCAAAAATCATTAAATGCCATTTATTATTATTTTTAACAGGATAATCACGAGGGTCTGGCATTTCGTTCCCCGGTTTTGGTGGTTGCCTTCCTTTATCATCATCTACCTCGTCACCGCTATTAGGACCGCCAAAACTGTTACCAGCACCACCGCCGCCGCTTCTGCCACCCCCAAAACCAGGTCTCCTACCAAACCCACGCGGTTTTTTACCTCCCTTTGGTTCATCTCTCTTTGGTGGCTCCCTAGTAGGACCTGGGTCCCATGGGTTAATTGTGTTTCTAACCATTTAAATAATCACATTAAAGTAGTAATATTATACTAACAAATAATTTATTAATAGGTGGTTAAAATCATGAGAGGTATTAAAAATATCACGGCTAATATCAACGCTGCTAACTGGAGTAACGCCATAGAGTTATTTAACGGGACTATTTTAGAATCATTAATAACAGAAAGATATAAATATGATATCGGTATTTACAGCTATATATCATCGTTAAACGCTAGATGTTACACTCCCAGTATTGCACAATCACAAATCCCCACAATTTACCCGGAAGATAGCTATTACCAACGGTGGAAAAAAAACAGGAAGTGTTGCAGGGAGCGGTAGATTTACAGATATTTTATGGGAATATGGCAACAGAAAACGGGTTAAATTTAGGGATTGTCAAATTGCCATATTATGGAGGCATTCACACCGAAAACCTGTTAATTGAATTAATCACTAATCAAAACGAAGGTTTAGCAATTGATAGCAACTCAATAGTTAAAGCTAGGTGTTTAACTCAGTTACATAACAATGATTCTATTAATATTTTGGGCATGGCTGAATATCAACTCGATACAGTTCCTCAAACCCCTACATTGACACAACCCGAAAATTTTGGGGTGACAATAGGCAATACCCCCACATTAGTTAGACCCTCAAATATTAATCGGTATAGGTTGCACTTACAAAACGTAGGTTCTGTAGGGGTATGGTTTTGTCACGGTGATATCAGTAACTGTGTACCTTATCAATGCCTATATTTACCTCCTAACGCTGGGTGGGATGATGAACTAAAATCAACAGCTTCTATCTATGCTATAACTGAGGATAGCGTAACCAATATTGTTGGATTAGAACAAACAATAAATTGGTAAATTGTACTTTGATTTAGGGGTTTATTATGAGTTTCTCAGTTTACAGTTCTATTGTCAATTTAGACACTCTAAACATTAGCAGTAAAATACAGGGAACACCGACAACTACAGCGATAAGTTTGACTGCTAACACTATCACGGAAGTTGTGCCTATCAATGCTACCAGTAACGGTAGAACGGTGTTTGTAAAGAATCGGTCAAATACCAATGTACATCTAATATTTGACCCTACAGGTGATAGCGTGTCAGACGCTGCATTTTCGGTTAAGCCAGGTGATACCATCTCAATAACGTGGGGTAGAACTGAGTTACAGGCGATAGCAGAATCTAGCGCTAGTATCAGCGTTACAATTATCGAATATATCAATATGTAATCATCAAATGAATGGCTAGTATTAAGTTATTAGCCATTTAATTAAATAATCAATATAGAGGCAGTTATGACTAATTTCAACATTTACTCTAGTAAGTTTGGGCAATCAACCGATGACTTGCCAGAAGGTGAAGTTAATCTGTATTTAACTAATGAACGGATACAAGCAGTTATTGACTCCAATACTAATTTAGTCAAATTAACTGAGTTAATTTGGAATAATATTATTAATAAACCTGGCACTTTCCCCCCATCTACTCATTCCCATAGCTGGACTGAAATAACGTCCAAACCGACAACGTTTACTCCTTCAAGTCATACACATACCATTGCTAATGTTACAGGACTTCAAAGTACATTAGACGGTAAAGAGCCTACTTTTACCAAAAATACAGCGTTTAACAAAAATTTTGGAACAACTACCGGAACTGTTACAGAAGGTAACGATGTCAGATTATCAAATGCTAGAACGCCAACTAGCCATACACATACCTTATCCCAAATAACAGATTCAGGTAATGTTGCTGCCATTGATACAAATGGTAGTACATCTAACTATTTACGCGGCGATGGTGTTTGGGTAACACCTCCTAATACAACCTATTCTGCGGGAACTGGCTTAACTTTAGTAGGAACTGAGTTTAGAAACACCGCCCCAAACGTATCCACCAACCTCTCTACAAGCACTACAAGCAATACGTTAACCGTTAACAGTTCTGATGGTACTAATGCTGTATTACCTGGTGCCACGACTGCGCTTGCGGGTCTAATGACGGGGGCAGATAAAACCAAGCTGGATGGGATTGCGGCAGGCGCACAAGTAAATGTAGCAACTAATTTAGGAGTAACAGCAGGAACAACAGCAGGTCCTGTAGTTACATCATCAACAGGAACTAATGTTACTTTACCTACAGCTAGTGCAACTAATTCAGGGATAATTACAACTGGGAATCAGACATGGACAGGAGTTAAAACATTTAATTCATTAATTACCGGGTCAATAAGTGGAAACGCCGGAACAGCAACAGCACTTCAAACTGCTAGAACAATTAATGGGACTTCGTTTAATGGTAGTGCCAATATAACAATAACTGCCAATACTCCTAATACATTAACAAATGGTACGGGATTAACTGGAAATAATTTTAATGGGAGTACTGCCACAACATGGGCGGTTGCTTATGGCACTACAGCAAACACAGCCTGTCAAGGTAATGATAGTAGATTATCTAACGCTAGGACTCCCACAACGCACACACATTCAAATATTACATTAACTGCAGGTGATGGTTGATCCGGAGGAGGAACTTTAGCAGCTAATAGAACAATTAATGTAGATTCAACTGTAGTTAGAACTACAGGTAATCAAACTTTAACAGGAATTAAAACATTTAACATAACAAATAATCCAGTAACTTTTGCAACTAATGAAAGTTTTCCTGATGGAAATATGCTTATTGATTTTAATGTTTGGAGGGGGTTTGACATCCGCCGGATAGGCTCTACTGCTGGTTCGGCAAATTTAGTACTAAATAGTAGAGTTGGAGGAAATAGCTGGGCGTTTTCTTATCAGGGGAATTATTCTATGGAATTAGAAGCAGATAATAATCCTAGAGTATTTATATATCATGGTATTAATTTTCATCAAAGCGATGTTTGGCGAGGTGCTCCTGACAATAGATATTCAATACAATTATATAACGGGCAGACATATTTTATAAAGAGCTCAACTCTTTCATCATCTGGAGTACATACTAGATTTAGAGTAGGAGGCACAAATGTATCTTATATTAACGATAATGGAGACTACGTTAAAGGTAGCTCTGATCTTAAATTCAAAACACTTTTATCAAAACCAACTCTAGGGTTAAGCGAAATTAACGCATTGACAGTCACGTGGTTTAAGTATAATGAACTTGCAGCATTTCATGGCTTTAATCCAAGTACAGAACAATTTGGTTTAATTGCTCAAGAAGTACAAAATATATATCCTAACGCAGTTGAAGTGATTAAAAATGACCATACAGATAGTCCTGAAGTTGACGACAAAAAAATAGATTACTTAACAATTATGTATGACAAACTAATACCATTAGTGATTGCGGCAATTCAGGAATTATCAGAAAAAATCGACAAATTGGAAAATATGCTAAACACTCAACAATAAATTAACAGATAATGCCTAACGCACTTGATATATCTGAAAGTAATTGGTTTAAAGTTTATGAACTTAATTTCAGGATAGAAGATGATAGTACTCTACACGGTACTAAAAAATTGCCTGACATTTCTGGCAGTAAATTTGTTAGGATATTATTTGACGCTGACAGTGTACCCGTGTACTGGAAAATGGCAGGGTGGCTTAAGTTTTATGGTTACAATGATGTTAATCAAGCTATGTTAGTTAAAAGAGAAACTGTATGGCTTAATGAATATCAAATAATTGAATCACCGCCGTACAGCAATTTTTACGCTTCATTTTCTCCACTAGAAAGGATTAAATGGTTTACACTTCATTTTTGGAAATTAATATAAATGAACTTAATAATAGTTGAACTAGGATTAATTATTGTCGCGATTATTCTCAGTACGTTCATTACGCATACAGGAAACTTACTTATTGAGAATAGGTTAGACGGTATCCAAAATAGCCTAAATTATTTGATTAGATATGTTAATGATTTTATGCCATCAACAGTTTGTAAAAAACAGTTAGAAGATAAAAAGCAATCACCCCCTCTTCCAATTAACAGAGATGATATTGATGATGATGGTTGGAGAAAACCCTAAGCCCTAACACCTAACAGCTACCCCAATAACTTAAATGGCCCCCTATGGTTTCTAACTGTAGGGGGTGTCTATGTATTTTTTGCCAATAGGCCTATTGCAATAGGCCTATTGAAAATTTATATGAATGCTTGCCTCTAATTTACCCACAATAAACACCCTAAGCCAAAACCTTAACCCGTCTATTAGGGGTACTGAGTTCCGCACGGGATGATTACCCCTATAAATTGGAGACTTGTCTAGCAGTATGTAGGTATCGGTTTCGATGCGGAATCAATTCCCTAGGATTATGTGAATAACCGATGTCGCTGGTAAAGCAATTGTCTAGGATTATGTAGGTATCAGCGAGAGATGACGAAACAAGTCCCCAGTTGAAAAGTTGTTTAGGGGTATCGGGTTGGTTCCGGTAGATGATAGTTCAGGTTTTGCGATCGCACATAGGTTTACCTATAGGTCTAGTCCATAGAAAGACAGCCTAATATCTTTGTACATTGATAGGGGTATCGTTGTACATTGATAACCTAGTGGGTTCCCCCTACGGCTACCTACGGCTACCTACGGCTATCGTGTTGACTTTAAGCCATACCCTCCCCCTAACCGAAACAAGCACTATTGGGGAAACGAACGATGTGATAGCAGTCAATGGTGAGGAACGAACCGATAGGCTTGCCATTGACGGGTATCACAAGGGAGTTACCCTATCGGTGTTTGGTTAGGGGGAGATAGTAGGCATTTGACAGATTGATTAAGTTGTGCTTATTGATTAACCCGTCAATAATTAAGTTTTGTTGCTGAGGGATATGCGCTAATTGTCCCGTGTGCTAAGACTGAATGGAGTGCATTTTGAATGTAACAGTACGACTAACGGGTTAGTTAATTTCCTCCTATCGCAATAATGATAAGGGTTTAAGTTAATTGGAGATGTTGGGTACGAAACCCACTATAAAGCCTATAACCCCTATTCTACCGTTACTCTAGTGCACTCCAAAGCGATCGCATTATTAGGAGTTAGTGCAAAAGGAAAACCCCCTAGGTATTTAGCCTAGAGGGTATTGTGTTGTGGGTTTATTGGGGGTTAATCGTCTAACTGATAGATTAATCTAAGTCCTGCTTTCATCTCTGGTGATTCTGGGTTAATACCATGATTGAGTAGTGTTTGTTTTGCCATATCTAGTGGCAATGGTTGCCTTTGATGTCTTGTCAGGATACCTAACTCTGTGGCAAGGTTGCGACGTTTTTTGTATCTGCTGTCATTAACCGTTACCGAGTGACCAAACGAACGCGCCCTGATTTCCTGTGGTATCCCATTCATCTCTCCCAGTTGGTTTCCAAGGTGTCGAAAGGCATAGGCTTGAGTTAGTCCCCACTTATGTCGTGATAACCAGCCACAATGATTAGTATTAAACTTGCTAGGGTCTTTGGATTCTGTGATAGGTAGACAAACGTTATGAATCCCTAGGCGGTTAATTAGAACCTTGTCTTTACTCATTGGGATAGCTAACCTCCAACCTGTCTTAGTAGAACCCCCAAAATAGGTAAATTCTCCAATCACTAACACTAACTCAATGTTGGTAGGGTCAGATATGGCTGGGAAGGTAATGCCATCAATCTTAACTGGCTTAGTTAAATTTTGACCTGCTGCTACTTCAGACGGTCTTAACCCATATAAAGTACACATTGCACTAACCCAACACCAACCATCACGCGCATTATTCTCTTTGACAGAACGATAATCAGTGTTGCGTTCTTTGTCTAGTAAACTTAACAAGGTATCCAAGTCTATACTTTGGGATTCAGCAAATACTGTTTGGGTAGGGTCAATTTTTTCTAGCTTGTCCAGTGCTTTTTTGCAGTCAGCCCGTTCCGCTACCTGCCTTAACTTGTAATATCGGTCCTTAAAATCCTTATGTCCTACCGGGCTGCTACCGTCTGGCAATGGAGTATACAAGGCTTCTTTTATACCCTCCCAGGTAACGTAACTATCCCAGTCTGTGACTTTGTTAAACACAGTAAGAAAACAGCGTTTAAATGACCTTTGGTCACTAGCCATATCGCGGGAACGTTTGCGCTTAGTGTTTTTGTGAACTCCGTTAAAGTAATCATCCTCCATCTCTTTAAACACTTGACGGTAGGTGATTAAGTCATTCTTTAGGGGAGTTTTGTTTTCATCAAGGATAGTAGCCTTGTACCAGTCCAGCCATTCAGACACCGACTGAAATTGTCCGTCAAGGGATTTATGAACTAACCAAGCCTTGTCAACAGCCTTGCGGATACCCTCTGGGGTAAACTGACAATTACAGCCCCGTTGTTTACGTCCCCCCGTTTCCGGGTCAGTGGTGATGTCTAGTTGGATTGTCCCCCGGTTACGTTTAATCCTGACACCTTTGGGACATTGTTTGCGGGATAGGTTGAAAAACTCAAGAATGTCTTGAAAGCCTTGATATGTAGCACTATGTGTACTGTTTGTACTTGCACTCATTTTGCACTAACTCCTAATAATGCGATCGCTTTTGAGTGCATTAGAATGGCGGTAGAATAGGGGTTATAGGCTATAAAACGGGTATCAGACCCGTTTTTGTCTGGGTATAGCAGTGAGCGCTGGAGTCGTCACAGACCTTAATTGTAAAAACGCTCGATCCGACTCCCGACTCCCTAATACCGAGTCCCTAGTCCCGAATCTGTAACCACACGATCGCTCATTGCTATATTTAACTGGATTTGATATGATTCGATCCAACCAAAATTTCCAAATCATCCGGCGATCGCCCTCAATCAAAAAAGGAGAGGAAATTATTTCCCCTCCTTTTAATGATCTAATGATCGACTATTTCTGCTCTTTCAACAAGCCGAGGATAGTATCCAGTTTTTCCTCAAGTTTTTGGTTTTTATCCTCCAATTTGGCAATCTTATCCAACAGTGCTTGATTTTCTGAAACTTCAGCCGCCACCCGCAATTTACGCACGTCCCGACCAAAGCCCATCAAAGCTGGACGTTCCACATAGGTGACGCGGTGCAGCACCCGCCACGCCTTGTTAGGTTTGCCCGCCTGGGTCTGGCGCAGTGCCCGCGCTTCTTCGCCGTTGCTGCGTAGCCATTCGGGATCAACCACATAGTTGAAGAAGTCTTGGAAGTGATCGGTGCTGCCTTCCAGGTAGAAGCTCATAAATCGATAGCGGTCTACTTTTTCTCCAGGCAGGATAGGCTGATCGTTGTAGTCAGTGATGCCCTTGTACTCTAATCCACCGAGGTCTACCGTTAGCTCAAAACCTTTACTACGAGCTTCAGTTTTGGTCATCGTTTGGGTCAAGTTTACCGTTGCTTGGGCGGTTAGCTCTGCGGTCGCCATGGCCCCAAATTTGGCTTCCGCCCCCAAGGCTGCATTCATCGTAAATGAACCACCGATGGTATGTTCAACTGTGTTGGCAAAGCTTTGTTGTTCTGAGCGCAGTCCACCATCGGCATCCCAGACATAGGTGTTGACAATGTTGCGTTTAGCAGCACGAATCTGTAGATCTTCCATTCGTCTCTGCCAACCAGCAAAGCTTTCTGTGGCTTGCACTCGTTTCTCTTGGTCAGTGATTTTGCTCTGAATCTCCGCTTGTTTGGCTTGGGTAGCCTGACTCTGTTTATCCACATTGGCATTGGCATTGGCTTGGAGATTTTGCTGTTTCGCCGCATCGGCAGCCTTCTTCTCCTCCTCCGTCATTTCGGTAGCAGGTTTATCTTCCTCTCGATTAACGCCAATCGTGCTAGGTGCTGGGCCGCTGTCAATGTTCCGATTCAGGGAGGTTTCATCCAAGAGGCGCACATTGAAGTTAGAGAAGTACGATTCTCGCCGCTTGTCCTCTGCTTCGATCTGCTCTTTTAGGTCGTAGGCTTCTTTCAATCGGTAATAACTGGCCGGATAGAGGGAGCCATACTGCGATCGCATTTCGGGAACATGTTTGAAGAAGCGATCGCTGGTGGCACTACTGCCGGTCATGCCATCTAGGCTGCCGTTCATGGTGTAGGCCGGGTTCATCAAGAAGGTGATAGTATTCACATCCGGCGGCAGACCTTCCACAGGGCGCACTTGGTAGCCCACCATCTTGCCGCTGCGGGCTAGGCGGGTCACAAACACATCGGAGATGGCCGAGACCACCAGGGCATAGCCGATATTCTTGGGGATAAAACGGGTGCCCAAGTGGGGAAAGTGGGGAGTTACCTCAGGGGTGCCCCGCAGTTCCAGTTTGTCGGTCAAGCTGAGGGAAGAACTGGAGGTGATGTTGCTCTCGTTTAAGAACTGGTAGCTGAAGTCAAAGTTGCCTTTGAATCCGGCTCGCATGGTGGCGATTCTTGCACTGACGAAAAGACCAGCAGATGCCTCTGTCTCTGCCCCGGCAAAAATCTCTGCCGCTGCACCTAATCCGCTATCTTGGGCGCGGTTCCAGCTAAAGTCTACGTCTTCCGACATGGTGAGTTCCACCGAGGTGGCACCGTTGTAGTCTTCTTCGATGGTCAAATTCTCGCTGGGAACGGGAGGCGGGCCTTCAATGTACCCCAGCAGGGTCGGGGCAAACTGGGCGTTACCAATCCACTTCAGTTCTAGGGTTTCAATTCGCTTATCGGGTAGCAGCGTGGCCCCATTGGTGGTGGGCGCACCCAGGAAGCGCCGCATGATCGCCACCTTGCGCTTGGTGGCGGGTTCCAAGGTAACGGTGCTGTACTCCGCAGAGACTAAGGCATCGCCGCCAATGGGCAGGGTATTATCCTGCGTGGTTAAGGCTTCGTGGACAGTGCCATGACGGTTGCCCGCTAGATCTTGCACCTTGCGAGTGTTGCCTTCCAGCTTGACTTCATTCAGTGGGTAGTAAGCAACCAAATTAGGTTCCTTGCCGCCGAGTCGGGTATTCATGTCTGCCTGAATGTCTTTCTGGGTGCGGGCAACGTTCCAGATCCGAAGATCGGAAACTTGAGCATCTAAGTATTCATCAACAGACCAGTTACTGCGCCCAATGTAATTATTTTTGCGATTGATGCTATTCGGCAAGTGACAAGTTCCTGAGCGGAGGAGCTGACCATCCTTATAGACTTTGGCATTGCCGGAAGCGTCAATAGTTGCAGCAAGATGCGTCCATTCTCCAGGTATCAAGATATCTGCAACTTCGATTCTTTCCTGAACAGAAGAGCCTCGATTGACAGCAAACACTAGGGTATTGGTTTTGGCTGAATTAGCTAGCAGAATATTATCTGCACCGGATCCATTACCAAAATCAATGATTCTTGACCAGCTCTTGAGACTCTTATGACACACCCACACTTCTAAACTGAACCCTTCTGAGTAGTTAATATTCATCTCAGGCAAGGTGATGTGGTCATTCACGCCATCGAATTGCATCACAGTATGTCCCAGATTACCAATGGGTACTGTGGAAGCCCACCAACTAGCACTAGATATCGTGCCATTGTTACTGTTGCCAGAATGATCGCGGACTTCTACGCCCGTCGCTTCACTCATGGGGTAGTAGGCTAGTAATCCTGGTTCATTACCACTGAGTAAAGTTTTGCTATTGATATTAATTTCCTCTTCACTGAGGGCATCACCCCAAATGCGAACTTCGGAAAGCTTGCCAAAGGGTTGTCCCCCAGGTGCATTACCAATAGTGCGAATAACACCAACCACTTTGAGAATTGCCTTCTTGATGGCTTCCACCTTCTGCTGTGCAGCAGAATCATTAGGTGTTTTTGTCAAACTTTCCTCGGCATCGGCTAGAGCCTTCGCTTTAGTGTCACCAACCTTTTGACCATCAATGTAGAACAGGGTTGTATCCCCTTTGGCGACTGCGGTCAGGTGATGCCAACCTGGAGAGAGCTGATCTAAATTGAAGCCACAGTCAAAGAATCTCTGTTCTTGAATGCCATCTCGTAAGTAGATACCTAACTGTTTGCCATCTTTTACTAAAACATGGTGCTCACTGTCTGAACGACTTAAGGTATTCCATTCCAATTTTTCAGGCAAGGGATAGACAAACCAAGCCTCCATGCTCCAGTCCATAGGTAGGGGCAATGCCGTATTTAAGGTCAAGACGCTCTTGCTAAGATTGAAGTTGAGGCAAGCTCGGTAGGCATCAGGAACCCATTGTTCAAAGGCGGCATTCCGACTATCAGCGGTGGCATCGTAGTTAGTCTGTCGCATCCGCCCTTGGGTATCGAAGTAACTCAGTTGGACGTTCCCTTCACAAGTTTCTAGGGCATGAAGCCGACTCGCTGGCTGCAAAAATCCGAGCAGTGCTCCTTGAGTCACTAAGTCATTGTCGTCTTTGGCAACTTCAGGCATTACCTGGGGCTTCACATGAGAATTACTGATGAACTTAAGAAAGTCTGTGTTCAGAGTATTTATCTCTATTTGCAATTGGGTCAGCAGAGAAATCACCTGATCCAATCGTTTTTCCCATGCTTCTTTTTCTTGATCACCAGCACTTAAAATTTGCCTGCTTACATACAATAGATCTCTCTTTTGCTTAAGCAGTTCAGTGATCTTTTGCCATGCTTGTCGAGATTTTTCTATCTCATCATTGACTTGCTCTTCCGTCTTGACAAGTTGCCATGGATTAGAACTCGAAGGGGACATTCTCGTGGTTGGGAATGAACCACTATCATCATAGTTCCAGAACCAACCGTTGTATGTCGTCTGAATTGTATGATATTTTTGATCCACCTTGTTTAGCTGCCATTTTCCACCAGCGCCAGAACTCGAGGAGGACATTCTTACAGTTGGAAATGAGCGAAATGAGCCACTATAATCATAGTGACAAAACCAGCCGTTGTATGTCGTCTGAATTGTGTAATATTCTTGACTTATCTTGTTGAATTTCCATTTACCACCAGCACCAGAACTCGAAGGGGACATTCTTATGGTTGGAAAGGAGCCACTATAATCATACAATAATACATAGTGACAGAACCAACCGTTGTATGTCGTTTGGATATGGCATACATAATTAAAAGGATTATTCACTTCATAATCATAATTCGATTTGCAATTCTTTTCTTGAATTTCAAGGTCTTGAATTTCGACAATCAATTCATTAACTCGTCTTCTGATTAGTTCAAGATCTTTAAGCCCTGCCAGTTTTTCTTCTAGCTCCTGTTTTTCATTTTTTAGCGTTATTTCTTGCATTTCTTTTCGCTTCAGATCTTTCAAATTTGCCATCGAATCAGCTTGATCATCTGCCAACATTTTTAAAGCCATATCATCGACATACTTTGCCGATGTAATCGAATCAGACAACAGACGAATGTGGTGCTTGCGAATTTCCAAGGAATTCCAGTTACCTTGTACCTTCGCAATTTCGAAGGAGCGCAGCAGACTGATCTCATCGGGAATCGTTAGGGTACAAGAAGCCCGATACCAGCCGTTCCCCAGATCTTCAAACTCATCTTGCACTGCCGAGACCGCAATGGTATCGTTGGCGCTGCGGCTGGTTTTACCCCAGTGGGAGAAGGTAAAGAGTTTAGTGTCCTGGCCACGGCCATCGGCATTGTTGAGATCTGCTAGCGTCACTGGTTTTGAAGCATTGACCTTGAACTCAAAGCTTTCTTCATAGGTGGCGCGTTGGCTGACGGCAAACAGGTCAGAATTGCTGTATTTAACTGCATTGGCTCCACTAGCCAGTTTGCGGCTGAGGGTAGCCGCACTGACGTAGGGATCGCCATAAACGGTACCCTCATTGCCGTGGATAGCGAAGTCACTCACTTTGCCTTCGGCAATGCCACCCAAGCGCCAATACCCTTCCAAGCCCACCTCTTTGCCCCGCAGTTGCAGGTACATATTATTTTTGATGGTTTCAGCACTTTGGGGCAGCGACCAGATCCGTACCTCGGCCAGATGCCCAGAGAAAAAGTCTTGGCCTACTTTTCCGAACTGATAATTGCTGGATGGATCACTGTAAAGCTTTTCCGGTACATTCTCAACAACAGCAAATTCCACACCATTTTTATAGAACTTGAATCTGTTGTCATCTTTTACCCAGGCTATATGAACCCAAGTCTCTGCCTGATCAAAGAAGTTGTTGAAGGTGCCGCTCAAGACAGACTCTTGGTTGGGAGCAGCAAACGCCATGTAGTGTAAGCCACCGTTGTCAGGTGTAATCCACAACGATGGTTGCCATAGATCATTGCCCATCACAGCTTGAGTTGCCCCAGTATTGATCTGCATCGGCTTTATCCAAGCAGAAATAGTGAAGTTTTTGTTTTTAGCAAAGGGGTTGGCAATTTCAATATAGTCGTTTACGCCATCCAGCACAATGCCACGCCGTTTGCGAGAGATGACCTTGATGTTGACAGCTTCCGCCTTGGCCCACCGCCGCTCAATGACAAAGTGATTATCATCAACGGGCTGCACCGGATAGGTATTGTCATAGTTTTCGGTGCCAATGATTTGCACCTCATCTCCATTTTCAAGACCGTGGTAGTCACAGGTAACGCGCAGCTTGCCGTCAGCGGTTTTCTCATAGGCGGCAATCATGCCATCGAAAATCAAGCCCGCTTCCTCTAGGTCTTCTTTTTCCCAATACCCTAGATTATCGGCGGCATTCGGTAGTTCAATCTCAAAGGTATGGTCGTCAATCTTCTGAGCACCATAGAGCCCACCCAGATCCTGGGTGCCCATAATCTTTACCAGATCACCATTGGTCAGTTCGCCAGCGTCTCCTTCGGTAGACACCTTCACCAGGTCTTCGGCATCATCAGCATCAGTACCCAGGGCCAATCCACGGATCACCCCCTGGGGTGGGGGCGTTGAATCTGCGAGGGCTTTGACTTCGTCTAGGGTATTGAGGGGCAACAAGATTTCCCGCTGACGACTGCGGGCAATAGTCCGTTCAGGAGTTTCATCAATTTCAGATAGGGTGCCATCTCCAGCAATGGCAAAGCTCAGAGCCGCTGCCCCTTTATCAGTAGGAATCGCGACCATGAGTTTAGTGGCACTTCGCAGCAGTTGGGTATCCCCAGATTGGGTTTCCTGTTCCTGCTGGAGATCATACTTGGTCGCTGACAGGCCATTGGTGATAGAGACCCCATCAATATCCAGGGTTCGCTGAATCACCCCTGGAATTTTCTTCGGCACTAAGGTCTCTTCGACTTCTTCATAAATAGTGTAGTCTTTGAGGTCAAAGAGTCCTTCCTTGGAAGCGCGAAGGGTCGTTAATTCAACTTTTTCACTTTGGCTGTTGTAGGCAAAAATATGCCACCGATGAACATCATTTTCAATAGTAGGCACTACTACCACAGAAAACCAACCTTTGTGCAGGTTGTTGACTAAGCAAAGTTCCGTTGTGGGTTCATAAAATAAATTGCCATTGGCATCTCGGAAGTCGAGGGTATCGACGTTGCTGAGGCCATTGCTGCCCATGGTCATAGTTTTGGTCGGAGTGTGCTTTTGCCGACTCCGCTTAAACCGGACTTCCAGTTTCCGATTTAGCTTGTTGGTCATGCCGTCCAGAACAAAGCGATCAACCAACAGGGTATTACTCGTGGATTGGCGGAACACATAGAGATGATCCAGGGCAGCAATCACCTGGACGGGAGCAACGGCGGTCATGCCTTGGGTCGAGTAGCGAGACCTTAGCAAATATCGACTCGGATCATTCTGGTAGGTGAGTTCAGCCTTCTCCTGCTCAATCACCGATTGATCATCCGCCTCATTCGGAAACTCTAGGGTTTGCCAAGTTTCCCAACCGGTTCTTTGGTCAGCAGGGGTATTTAGGTAACTATCTTCAAAACCATCCTGCTTCACCGTATAGAAAATCTTACCGCTGCTATCAGTGCCAAAGACAACAACCTTACCCTCATGGGTAATTGTACTAATATGTTGGAGTTTGTCTTGTTTTAGGTACATAAGTTCCTGTTTTGTTGAGAGATTCTACATTGTTAGCCAAGGACACGATCGCCGCTTCCCGGCCCGATCGCTCCCCTTGCAGTTGTCACGATGCTGATCACATTTTCCCTGATGCCAGTTTGGGGCTGGGACTAACGAAAAAAACCATCCCCCTTCAAAAAAAAGAGTGAATCCTAGTCGTTCTGTCGGTTACTGCACCCGCAAATGGGACGAGAAACTATCGGATAATTTTTTAATACCTTAGCCTTCAAGCGATGGCAGGAAGTCGATTCTTTTTATTTTTTTAATAAAGTCATGGAGCTGCCCGCAGAAAAGCGGCCACAGCTCCGTCAGGCCATCGAGAATTGAAATTACCTGGACATCAGGGGCAGCCGGTTTATGGATATATTTAAACTCTTAATAAACTCGGACTCATTAGCCTAATTTTAACCGATAATTTACGGATGTTTTGGGATGAGCCTGGTGGTGGACAACCGGTAAGGGTCGTCGTGGCGGTGGGCGATCGCTCCGCCTTCGAGAATCCCACCGACGGATGGGGCGCGGACTACCTGTGGATTGGCGACGTGACCGAACCCTTCACCCTCACGGGCTGCAGCAAACCGCCTCAAATCGGCTCTGGCTTACCCAATTCAAGTGGTGAATTGGGAAACGCAACCTGCCGGTCGAACCCACCCTGGCGATCAGTTTGGGGGTCGGAGCCCTGGCTATGACTCGCCTGCGCCGCCGCAACAGTTGATCGGCGATCGCCACATCAAAACCCTAAAACGCGCCCCACCTCCTCCCCCACCGCGCCATCCTCTTCGGCGGCGAAACATTTTCCACCCCGACGAAACCCACCCCAGAAGCGATCGCGAAGGGTCTCCACAGGAGAATCGCGAAGCGTTGACCCAGGAGAATCGCCTTTTGCCAAACACTGACGGGGGTAATCGCCATAGCTTTAAACAGCGAGGACCCCCTAGAAGCACCATTAAAAGGCTTCCCCCCAATAAGCGCGAATCTGATATCGGGCTTCCGGAAGCGTTGACCCAGGAGAATCGAAACCGGGTTAGGGGAGATTGGAGGATTCAAGAACCCACTTTCTGACCCTTAGCGGCAAAACTAGCTAAAATGTCAACAACCCCTAGCCCCCAACTCAAAAATGACTCAAACTCTTGATATCAACGGACTCACCCCAGAACCAATCGAGCCAATTCAAAAGATGATAGAAACCTTTAAAACTATTAATCACCAGCAGAAACAAGGCGATCGCCCACTAATAACTGACTCCACCAGCCCCCTCACCCAGCCTCAAAAAATAGTCAAAAAATATGGGAAAAATCGCAACCTAACAGAGGAACTGATTCAAGAACGCCGTCACGAGTCTATAGCAGTCCTAAATGATTTATAACATCTTCTTCTCCCCTCTCCCGTTCTGGGAGAGGGGTTGGGGGTGAGGGTCTTCCACAACTGATTTAGGATTGCTATATCCATGAGTAATGTAATCATGGATGCCTCTGCCATATTAGCATTTCTCAATCAAGAAAGCGGGAGTGAACAAATAACAGACTTGATTGACAATGCAACGATTAGCACCATTAATTTATCGGAAGTTATTGCTAAATTGGCATAAATTGGCATCTCAGAACCGGAGATTTGGTAAATTTTGTCCGACTTGAACTTAAAAATTGTTCCCTTTGATAAACCGCAAGCTCATATTGCTGGTATGCTACGAACCATCACTAAACCTCTAGGCTTATCCCTAGGCTATCGTGCTTGTCTAGGCTTGGGTCTTGTTCTCAATCAACCCGTAATCACCGCAGACCGCCAATGGAGTCAGCTAAATCTCAACCTCGAATTTCGAGTGATTCGGTAAAAAGGTTTCCCCCCAATCAACCGAATCTGATATCCGCCATTGAAACCGGTTTAGAGGAGATTTAAGCAGCAAAGAAACTAGGTTTTTGACCCTGGGCAGCAAAATTAGCTAGAATGTCAGCAACCCCTAGCCCACGACGAAAAAATGACTCAAACTCTTGATATCACCGGACTAACCCCAAAACCAATCGAGCAAATTTATCTAATGATAGAAATATTTAAAACTATCAATCAACAGCAGAACCAATCAGCCCCAGAAAATCTCTCGGAATTAGACCGGCATTCCTGGTTTTTTGAGAGCTAAATTCTCCCACCCTTTAATCGGACGATGCTTTATGGCAGGGGAAGCTAAACGAATTTATCTGGATATGAACATCCTGGCTTATGTTGCTAATACCAAAGCCCCTCAACATCAAGCCGCCTTAGAAATATTTAGACCGACCGAAAGGGAAATTTTGTGTGTCTCATCGCAGGTTTTAGCGGAATTTTACTCCTATATTACTAATCCCGCTATTTTAGCCACGCCTTTACAGCCAACGGAAGCAATTATCCGCATTAACCGGATTTGTCAGATGCCCCATATCTGCTTACTTTCAACTCCGGTGGAGCTGTTTGAAGGTTGGATTGGTTTATTGGCAGAAAGACCTGTAACCAATGGAGGAGTTTTTGATTTACTGCATATTTGGATCGTGTTAGCCCATGAAGTGAACAGCATCTACACGTTTAATATCAAGGACTTTTCTTGGTGTTCCCAAATTGAGGCGATCGCTCCGAGTCACCGTTAATCAACCCACCCAGAATCATCGCCTTTTGTCTGACGGGGGAAATAGCGATCGCGAAGCGTCTCGGTAGAAGCGATCGCCTTCCTCACGGACGACCCCCTAGAAGCGCCGTTAAAAGGCCTTTCCCCCCAATCAACCGAATCTGATGTCCGCCATTGAAACCTGGTTAGGGGAGATTTAAGCAGCCACCCAGAAACCCGGTTTCCGAACCCTCACCCCAAGTTCTCAAATTCGCTAAAATATCAGCAAAGTGCGAGACGTTTAGGAGTTCAATAGGGCTGAGATGCCCGAAATAACCTCCTAGTGGGGACTTCAACCCCTTGGTTGAATACAAGACAACTCGTTTCTGACCATCCCCATAACTGTTTATATGTCCCGACGTTTTGTATCACAAGATACCAAAACCAGGCAGGGAACCCCAGGTCAACATACTTTGTAATAAATCCTAACAATTTGTTACAAAGTATGTTGAGGGTAAAGGCGATAGCCACCCCCAGTTTCGGGAATCACAACTCTGGGATTGAAGCGGGGAACGGAAGGCGTGAAGTAGAACCTACTACCAAAAGCGACCACTGCCAACCATCCATGATTAGGGAAACCGAATGTCCGGCTTGAACCATCGTAAATATTTAGTAGCGCAATAAGTTTTTATACGCTGCGATCAAAAGAGTAAGGGGAATAGTAGGGGACTTTTGCAACTACCTACACAGACCTTTAAAAGTACCCCGGTGGAGAGGACAAATCTAAAGATGGAATGCCCATATAAACGGAACGTTGTAATCCCTCTAAGGCTCTGATTATCTGGTCGAGGTAATCAGTAGTGATAAGTGTAAGCGGATGGTGCGAGACGTTCGGGTATGAAATAGGGCTTAAATGCCCGAAATAACTACCCGGTGAGGATTCCAGCTCCGAATCTGGATATAAGGAGATCTCTCCTGACCATCCTCATAACTGGTTATATGTCCCGACGCTTAGGGAACTAAGCAAGGCAGGGAACTCAAGGTCATAAACGAACTGAGAAATCAGGGAGTAGAGAGTAACGGCGATAGCCACCCCCAGTTTTGGAAATCATAACTCCAGGATAGAAGCGGGGAACGGAAGGCGTGAGGTAGAACCTACTACCAAGACGCGACCACTGCCAACCATCTATGATTAGGAAGACCGAATGTCCGACTTGAACCATCGTAAAGCACGAGCAGCGAAATAGGTTGACACGCTGCGCCCAAAAGGGCAAGGGGAAAAGTGGGGGATTCTGCATTCTACCCACACAGACCTTTAGAAGTACCCCGGTCGATAGGACAAATCTAACGATGGAATGCCCATATAATCGGAACGTTGGTGCGAGACGTTCAGGCATAAAATAAGGTTGAAATACCTGAAATAACCGCCTGGTGGGGACTTAAACCCCTTGGCTGAATATAAGGAGATCTCTCCTGACCATCCTCATAACTGTTTATATGTCCCAACGATTAGTATCCCACGATACAAATCAAGGCAGGGAACCCAAGGTCAAAACCAACTAACTCATACAAATTACTTATACAAATTCTACAAATAGATAAGTAGAAGTTAGAGAGTCAGGGTAACGGCGATAGCCACCCCCAGTTTTGGGAATCACAACCCCAGGATTGAAGCGGGGAACGGAAGGCTCCAAGGTGTAACCCAACACCAGAATCGAGACCACTGCCAACCATCCATGATTAGGGAAACCGAATGTCCGGCTTGAACCATCGTAATGATTGGGCAGCGAAACAGGTTGATACGCTGCGCTCAAAAGAGCAAGGGGAAAAGTAGGAACTTCAATGTCATAACTACACAGACCTTTAAAAGTACCCCGGTGGAAAGGACAAATCTAAAGATGGAATGCCCATATAAACGGAACGTTTTAACCCCTCTTGGGCTCTGACAATCTGGTAGAGAGAGTCAGTAGTGAAAGTGTAAGCGCAAGCCCATTAGGGGGTGAGATGTGACCAGAAGCCAATGCCCGACTGTAATGGTAGGGATATGCTAACAGGTCACGGTTTGATTGTAAGAATAGAGTCTAGTAGGTGTACAAATGGCGATAGCGAGTTTAAAGAAAGGATTTGGCAAGCCCAAACCAATCAAGACTACGAACAACGCATGGAAGGCCATCCCATGGACTAAGGTTCAACGGAAAGTTTTCAAGCTCCAAAAGAGTATATTTCAAGCAGCTAAATCGGGACAGGACGCAAAGGTAAGAAGGCTGCAACGTCTATTGGTGAAATCATATTATGCCCGACTCTTAGCAGTGCGACTGTAGGGGCGGGTTCCACGGTCAGCCATGCTTCCCAACAGTCAGCTTAATAAACCCGCCCCCCCAAGCGGGTCAAGGCAAAAAGACGGTTGGAGTAGATGGTGTGATAGCAATATCCCCTAAACAAAGGCTAGAAATGACCGAGAAAATCAAAGGAAACCTCAAAGCAAAACCACTGCGAAGGGTGTGGATTCCAAAACCTGGTAGGGATGAAAAAAGCTGGAATAGGAATTCCCACAATCCAAGATAGAGCAAGGCAAGCCTTGGTTAAGTCGGCACTTGAGCCCGAATGGGAGTCAAGATTTGAGGGCACTAGCTATGGGTTCCGTCCCGGACGGTCAGCCCAGGACGCAATTGGTAGAATTTACACTGCCATAAATCAAGGACAATACTATGTACTTGATGCAGATATAGCGAAATGCTCTTACCGTGAACCATGATTATCTACTGTCCAAAATTCATTGTCCAAGCTGCCTAAAAAGAGACCTGAAACAATGGCTCAAAGCAGGCGTGCTAGATAACGGTGTATTTGAGGATACAGAAGCAGGGACACCCCAGGGAGGGGTAATAAGTCCAATACTCGCCAACATCGCACTGTTGGGAGTAGAAAGGCTAGTTAAAGGAATGTATCCAAATAAAGGCACAGCCACTCAGGTGAACCTTATAAGATATGCCGATGATTTTGTGGTCATCTCCAAAGACCTAGGAATCATTGAACAGTGCCAAACTGCTATCACCAAATGGTTAAAACCGGTAGGATTAGAGATTAAACCCGAAAAGACTCGAATTGGTCACACACTCAAACCTATTGAGTATAATGGCAAAACAGAAGAACCTGGGTTTGATTTTCTCGGATTCAATATCAGGCAATACCCAGTAGGAAAATACAAGTCTGGAAAAACAGGGGGATATAAGAGTCGATTAATCGGACATAAAACCCACATAAAACCCAGCCAAAAAGCAGTTGTTGCCCACACAGAAGTGATAAAAGGTGTAATTAAACGACATAAGACAGCACCTCAATCAGCCCTGATAAGTAGACTAAACCCAATTATAAGAGGATGGGCAAACTATTACTCAGCAGTAGTCTCAACAGAGACCTTCAATAAGCTAGATAATACAATCTGGCAAATGTTAAGGGCATGGACAGTATCAAGATGCGGAAAGGCAAGTTACAAAAAGCTAAGTAATTATTTCAGACATGGAACAATTAAACTTAGCAATGGGAAAGAAAGACACGAAAATTGGCTATTCCAAACCAAAGATGGGATACATCTATTCAAACACATCTGGACCCCAATTGTCAGACACACCCTAATACGCCCCGACGCAACACTTTATGACGGAAATTGGACTTACTGGGCCACCAGGAAAGGACAAGCAATCGACACGCCAATTAGGGTAGCAAAACTACTCAAAAAACCAAAAGGTAGATGTACCTGGTGCGGGCAATTCTTTACCCCATCAGATTTAATTGAAGTAGACCACATTGTACCTAGAAGCCAAGGCGGAAAGGATGAATACAAGAATCTTCAATTATTACATCGCCATTGTCACGATGATAAAACAGCTCTTGATGAAAGAGATGTTGCTGTACTCTTAACAAAGAGACGGTCAAACTAGGAGCCGTATGAGGTGAAAGTCTCATGTACGGTTCTGCTGCTGAATGGGAGGGGTAGACCGTGAGGTTTATCTCGACCCCTAATTAACCCCTCTAATGCTCTGCCTATAAACAAGTGAGTAATGCTATTCACAAGGCAGTAGTGAAAAATGTAAGCGCATGCTTAGAGGGTGAAGGATGTGACCAGAAGCTAAAGCCCAATTGTCATGGTGGGGATATGCCCAATTGTCACGGTGGGGATATAGATACTGCGGTCAGTAAGAGTATAATGGCGAGGACGAGTTTAAAGACTACGTGGTGCATATAGCTCTGAACATCGAAGTAGAAAGCAGGTCTGTTGATTCTGCTCCTTTGACAAATAGGGTATCCACACCAGGAGCCGTGTGATGGGAAACTATCAAGCACAGTTCTGAATGGGAGAGGGTGAAGGTGACTTCACTCTCGACCCCTAACGTGCGAGACGTTCGGGTATGAAATAGGGCTGAAATGCCCGAAATAACTACCCGGTGAGGATTCCAGCCCCGAGTTTGGATATAAGGATCGCACTCCTGGCCATCCTCATAACTGTTTATAGCACAAGACAGAACATTTAGGACGTATAATGGCAAGGATATCTACAGAAGACCCAAAATGCCAGCCCCCTACAGTTACGACCTTAGACAAAAAGTTATTAATGCAATTGAACTAGACGGTATACCCAAAACCGAAGCCAGTCAAGTTTTCCATGTCAGCCGGAACACCATTAATCTCTGGCTGCAAAGAAAAGCACAGACCGGAGACTTCCTCCCTAAACCTAATCGCCCACCTGGTCATAGCCACCAAATTACCGACTGGCATAAATTCAAGGCTTTTGCCCAAGAGCATGGCCACAAAACCTCCGCTCAGATGGCTCAACTTTGGGATGACGACATCTCTCCTCGCACCATATCCAGAACCTTGAAGAAAATTGGCTTCACCAGAAAACAACTTACGGCTACCAAGAACGTGATGAGCAACAGCGAGAGGAGTTTATTGCTCAGATTGAACATATGGAGCCGGAAGGGTTGGTTTACCTCGATGAAGCTGGCATGAATAGTCAAGACTCGGATTATCCTTATGGTTACTGCCAGGAAGGACAACGCTTCGATGCCCTCAAATCCGGGAAGAGGCAGGGCAGGGTGAGCTATATGGCGGCATGGTGTTATCAACAACTCTTAGCCCCCGATCGCTTTGAGGGTTGTTGTAATCGGACAGTGTTTGAGTTGTGGTTGGAGTTTATCTTAATTCCAACATTGAAGCCAGGTCAAACTCTAGTACTGGACAATGCAACGTTTCATAAAGGGAGGCGGCAGGCTGAACTGGTGGAGGCAGCTCAATGCCGTTTACTCTATCTTCGGCCTTATTCGCCAGACCTCAACAAGATAGAGAAATGTTGGTCGTGGTTGAAAGCCCGCATTCGCCATTGCACGTGAGCAGTTTGATTCTCTCGATGATGCCATGGATTATGTTCTCAAGGCTGCGTCCTAACCGTATTGACTAGTGCTATAAGTAGGTTGGGTGGAGGTAACGGAACCCAACAACACCATCTCTCGGTTATGTTGGGTTTCACGCTCGTTTCACCCAACCTACCAAGAGCGATCGCTTATTTAAGTAGGTTGGGTGGAGGTAACGGAACCCAACAACACCATCTCTCGGTTATGTTGGGTTTCACCCTCGTTTCACCCAAACTACCAAGAGCGATCGCTTATTTAAGTAGGTTGGGTGGAGGTAACGGAACCCAACAACACCATCTCTCGGTTATGTTGGGTTTCACGCTCGTTTCACCCAACCTACCAAGAGCGATCGCTTATTTAAGTAGGTTGGGTGGAGGTAACGGAACCCAACAACACCATCTCTCGGTTATGTTGGGTTTCACGCTCGTTTCACCCAACCTACAAATGTTGGGTGAAACCCGAGCCACAAAGAGCGATCGCTTATTTAAGTAGGTTGGGTGGAGGTAACGGAACCCAACAACACCATCTCTCGGTTATGTTGGGTTTCACGCTCGTTTCACCCAAACTACAAAGAGCGATCGCTTATTTAAGTAGGTTGGGTGGAGGTACGGAACCCAACACCACCATCTCTCAATGATGTTGGGTTTCACGGAGTTTCACCCAACCTACAAAGAGCGATCGCTTATTTAAGTAGGTTGGGTGGAGGTAACGGAACCCAACAACACCATCTCTCGGTTATGTTGGGTTTCACGCTCGTTTCACCCAACCTACAAATGTTGGGTGAAACCCGAGCCACAAAGAGCGATCGCTTATTTAAGTAGGTTGGGTGGAGGTACGGAACCCAACAACACCATCTCTCGGTTATGTTGGGTTTCACGCTCGTTTCACCCAACCTACCAAGAGCGATCGCTTATTTAAGTAGGTTGGGTGGAGGTAACGGAACCCAACAACACCATCTCTCGGTTATGTTGGGTTTCACGCTCGTTTCACCCAACCTACAAATGTTGGGTGAAACCCGAGCCACAAAGAGCGATCGCTTATTTAAGTAGGTTGGGTGGAGGTACGGAACCCAACAACACCATCTCTCAATGATGTTGGGTTTCACGGAGTTTCACCCAACCTACAAAGAGCGATCGCTTATTTAAGTAGGTTGGGTGGAGGTAACGGAACCCAACACCACCATCTCTCGGTTATGTTCGGTTTCACGCTCGTTTCACCCAACCTACCAAGAGCGATCGCTTATTTAAGTAGGTTGGGTGGAGGTAACGGAACCCAACAACACCATCTCTCGGTTATGTTGGGTTTCACGCTCGTTTCACCCAAACTACCAAGAGCGATCGCTTATTTAAGTAGGTTGGGTGGAGGTAACGGAACCCAACACCACCATCTCTCCGTTATATTGGGTTTCACCCTCGTTTCACCCAACCTACAAATGTTGGGTGAAACCCAAGCAACAAAGAGCGATCGCTTATTTAAGTAGGTTGGGTGGAGGTAACGGAACCCAACAACACCATCTCTCGGTTATGTTGGGTTTCACGGAGTTTCACCCAACCTACCAAGAGCGATCGCTTATTTAAGTAGGTTGGGTGGAGGTACGGAACCCAACACCACCATCTCTCCGTTATATTGGGTTTCACCCTCGTTTCACCCAACCTACAAATGTTGGGTGAAACCCAAGCAACAAAGAGCGATCGCTTATTTAAGTAGGTTGGGTGGAGGTAACGGAACCCAACAACACCATCTCTCGGTTATGTTGGGTTTCACGGAGTTTCACCCAACCTACCAAGAGCGATCGCTTATTTAAGTAGGTTGGGTGGAGGTAACGGAACCCAACACCACCATCTCTCGGTTATGTTGGGTTTCACCCTCGTTTCACCCAACCTACAAATGTTGGGTGAAACCCAAGCAACAAAGAGCGATCGCCTTCCAGTTGCTGTAAGCGAGCCTCCAATTCCCGCAGCCGCGTTTCCGCTAACTCCGCCCGCTGACGCTGTTGTTCAGCTTCCTGACGCTGTTGTTCGGCCTCCAAGCGCTGCTGTTGGGCTTCCTGACGCTGTTGTTCGGCTTCCTGGCGTTGCTGTTGGGCCTCCAAGCGCTGCTGTTCAGCTTCCTGACGCTGCTGTTCGGCTTCCTGACGCTGCTGTTCGGCGAGTTTGGCTAACTCTGTGGGGGTGAGAAATCGCTGACCATCAGGACGATAGATGGTGAACTGCTCCTCAATGAGTTCAAAGCGAATCCCTAACCGGGGACTCGTCCAGTTTTCCGCCTGCTCAATCAGTTCCAGCGAACCCGTTTGATTGCGTATCCACCCGTGAAAATCAAAACGGTCTGGTATTGCACAGTGAGGAATGATTAAGAGAACGGAGGAAGTTGTCCATGCTTCAAATAATAGATAAGTAAGCGAATTGATTTGTACAACATCTCAGTGGACTTGGAATAACACAAAGTTTTGCGATGTAGCCTGGCTAAATAGTGCCTCAGACGGCAGTTTTCTCCTTCTACTCTTGTCATAGCCGTTTTGCTGACTAGATGATTGCAATCCTCAATTAAGCAAGGATAAACTTTGTATCCGTCCGTAATATATAGAAAAAAAGGTGCGAGACGTTTAGGAATCAAATAAGGCTGCAATGCCTGAAATAACTTCCTAATGGGACTTTCACCCCTTGGTGGAATATAAGGGATTCACATTCCTGACCATCCCATAACTGTTTATATGTCCCGACGCTTGGAGAAATCTAAGCAAGGCAGGGGACTCAAGGTCATAAACAAACTGAGAAATCAGGGCGTTGAGAGTAACGGCGATAGCCACCCCCAGTTTCAGGATTCACAACCCGTCAGATTGAAGCGGGGAACGGAAGGCATGAGGGAAACCTAATCCCAACAATCCGACCACTGCCAACCATCCATGACTAAGGAAATCTGAATGTTCCGGCTTGAACCATCGTAATCTAGAAGCAGCGAAATAGGTTGATACGCTGCGTCCAAAAGGGCAAGGGGAAAAGTAGGGTAATCTTGTTATCACCTACACAGACCTTTAAAGGTACCCCGGTGGAAAGGACAAGTCTAAAGATGGAATGCCCATATAAACGGTACGTTTAAACCCCTTTTAGGCTCTCGGCAGGTACATCTTGTTGAGTAGTGAAAGTGTAATCGTATGCCTTTAAGGGGAAGGGATGTGACTGAAAGCCAATGCCTAATTGTAATGGTTAGGATATGCCCACTAGTCACGGTGTAGATATAGTTACTGCAATCAACAGGAGTTTAACGGCGAAAGCGAGTTTAAACACTACGATGTTGTATTTAGCTCCAAAAGTTGAAGTACAAAAGCAGGGGTTGGTAACCCTGTTCCCGTTGCCAAGGGGTATCTACATCAGGAGCCGTGTGATGCGAAAGTATCAAGCACGGTTTTGAATGGGAGTGGGGGAAGGCGACTTCCCTCTCGACCCCTACCCCCAGCCCTGAATCATTTGCCATAATGTGGTAAAAGTCAGCAATGAGCGGTCGCCTATGACAAACTTCAGAATTACAGGCAGTTTGGTATTCACAACTGTCCAGACCCAGATGTTTTTTTTTGAACCCACAAAAGTCTGAGGCTCATCAATTTGAGCTATTTCAGGAATTTCATAGTTTTCCTCATCACATCTGGGTTTCTGCAACTCTAACCCAGTTAAGTATTGTGTTGTGAGAAATACCAGTGACTCTCTCAATGGCTCGAAATCCCATGCCATTGAGGGACATTTTCACACCAAGCTCTTTGACATCAGAACTGTAACCTCCAGGACAGGGATTTTCTCGAAATTGGCGACCACATTCACGGCACAGGTAACTCTGTTTTCCCTGACGATGACCATTTTTGACTACTTTATGGCTTTGGCAATAAGGACAATCCATCTTGATTTATTTGAGAATATCATTTTCTATTATGCAACACCGTGGTTGGAGTTTATCTTAATTCCAACATTGAAGCCAGGTCAGACTCTAGTATTGGACAATGCAACGTTTCATAAAGGGGGGCGGCAGGCTGAACTGGTGGAGGCAGCTCAATGCCGTTTACTCTATCTTCCGCCTTATTCGCCAGACCTCAACAAGATAGAGAAATGTTGGTCGTGGTTGAAAGCCCGCATTCGCCATTGCACGTGAGCAGTTTGATTCTCTCAATGATGCCATGGATTCTGTTCTCAAGGCTGCGTCCTAACCGTATTGACTAGTGCTATATATCCACACCGTGATCTGTGGGCATATCCCCACCATGACAATTGGGCTTTAGCTTCTGGTCACATCCTTCACCCTCTAAGGGTAGGGGTCGAAAGGGAAGTCGCCTTCCCCAACTCCCATTCAAAACCGTGCTTGATAGTTTCCCATCACACGGCTCCTGATGTGGATACCCTTTTTGTCTGATGAACAGGGTTACTACCCCCTGCTTTCGTACTTCAATGTTCAGAGCTTTATGCACCACGTAGTCTTTCAACTCGTTCTCGCCACTATACTCCTAATAATCGCAGTATCTATATCCACACCGTGACAATTGGGCATATCCCAACCATGACAATTGGGCTTTAGCTTCTGGTCACATCCTTCACCCTCTAACCATGCGCTTACATTTTTCACTACTGCCTTGTCAATAGCATTACTCACTTGTTTATAGGCAGAGCATTAGAGGGGTTACAACGTTCCGCTTATATGGGCATTCCATCGTTAGATTTGTCCTCAGAACCGGGGTACTTTAAAAGTCTGTGCAGGTAGTCGTATGAGCCCCCTACTTTTCCCCTTGCCCTTTTGGGCGCAGCGTGTCAACCTATTTCGCTGCTAATGTATTACCATGGTTCAAGCCGGACATTCAGTTTCCTTAATCATGGATGGTTGGCAGTGGTCTCGATTCCGGTATTAGGTTACACCTCGGAGCCTTCCGTTCCCCGCTTTAGTCCTAGGGTTGTGAGTCCTAAAACTAGGGGTGGCTATCGCCGTTACCCTCTGCTCTGTGATTTCTCAGTTCGCTTAGGACCTTGGGTTCCCTCCCTTGCTTAGTTCCCTAAGCGTCGGGACATATAAACAGTTATGAGGATGGTCAGGAGTGCGCTCCTTATATCCAAACTCAGGGCTGGAATCCTCACCGGCTAGTGATTTCTGGCATTTAAGCCCTATTTCATACCCGAACGTCTCGCACCATTCGCTTACATTTGTCACTACTGATTATCTCGACCAGATATTCAGAGCCTAAGAGGGATTACAACCTTCCGTTTATATGGGCATTCCATCTGTAGATTTGTCCTCTCCACCGGGGTACTTTTAAAGGTCTTTGTAGGTAGTGAACAAAGCCCCCTACTTTTCCCCTTGCTCTTTTGAGCGTAGCGTATCAACCTATTTCGCTACTCCATTTTTACGATGGTTCAGGCCAGACATTCGGTTTCCCTAATCATGGATGGTTGGCAGTGGTCTCACTTCTGGTGTTGGGTTACACCTCGGATCCCTCCGTACCCCGCTTCAATCTGACGGGTTATGATTCCTGAAATCGGGGGTGGCTATCGCCGTTTCCCTCAACTCTGTTTCGTTACGCTTCCGTTATGTTAAGAATTGTTACGATTTGTTACAGAGTATGTTGACCTTGGGTTCCCTGCCTTGATTTGGTATCGTATGATACTAATCGTTGGGACATATAAACAGTTATGGGGTGGTCAGAAGCGAGCTTCTTGTATTCACCCAAGGGGCTGAAACCCCCACCAGGCGGTTATTTAGGGTATCACAATCCTATTTTATGCCTGAACGTTTCGCACCCGATAATTAATTGATAACAGAAAGCCCCCTAAAAAGTGCGTTCTACCCTCAGTGTTTGACCCGGTGTAAGTTTCTTAATTTCCTCAGTTAAATCTAACCAGGGTTGTAGTTGTCCCGGTTGAAATGTGCGACTCATGACCACATAAATAGAGGTTTGGGAAGCCCCAATTCCTGCACTAATTACACCCTGCCAAGAAGAGGCGGTAATTTCATCTGTCACCAGCCATTGATTATCTTGCCAGAGTAATTTTCGCCGAAAGTGAAACGGTGCATCCTGCTTGCCTGTTATTAACATTTTTTGCAGCATTTTCCGAATTAAGTTGGGAAAAAACCGCCCAAAAGTTAACATGACTACCCGTAACAGGATTAATTTTAAGGGTGACATTTGGGTTTGTTTCGCCCATCCTAACGGCCCTTCGATAGTGATTTCGTCCTGTTCTACTTTGACCTGGTAAGGTTCGATTAGGTGACTGACGGCATTTTTTAAATTTTTCCCCTTGCTAATTTGCAGGGATATTTGAGTGTCAGAAATTACTAATTTATTGTTCCTAAATATCTTGAAAACTCCGCCTTTATTTAAGCCCATATATAACTCAATCCCGGGACGACGTTTGATTAAAATTTGGGCTTCTTTTAACCAAAGACTAGCCACATCCCGGGGCAGAGGCTGAGGTCGATCGCTCACGAAATCTTGCCAAGCCAGCAGATAATTCCAGGCATGATGCCCAATAATATGATCATCAGCATAGCAAGGACCCAAGCCATTTTTTAGACCCTGTAAAAACTGGTCATTAATCCGCAGGGCTTCTGGTAGCCACTTCCCCGCTAACTCAAAACCATGGGGAAAGAAATTATAAGTGTTGCGGCAGCCATATTCCCCGCCATAAGTGCCATCAGGGTGGATGAAATGGGACGCTAATTCTACACCTTTGGCGATCGCATTTTTCACCCGGTCATCAGGTTTAAGGCGGTCCAATTCTGCCAAACAGGAAAGGGTGAGAGTATGATATCCGGGGTCGCAACCCTCATACTCCCGAAACCATCCCTCTTCAGTTTGCCAACTTAAAAGGCGATCGAGTCTCGTCCCTTGTATGCGCCGCCATTTAGAAGTTTGCAGCAGGTTTCCCAACCTTTCCAAGGCTAGAATAATTAACGCCTCATGGTTCGCCAGTTGACCACTTTCGTAGTGGTTAGCCAACCAGTTCGCCCGTCGTTCAAAAAACCTCAGCGCCTCATAATCAACTAACCCCAATAGTCGATAACTTTCCACACAAGCCAGCAAAGAAAACGCCGAAGCCCCCGCCGCCCTTTCATAGGGGAAATAGTCATCACTAGAACCGTCTGCATGGGCGCTGCGCGCTGCAAAAGCTATCCCCGCTTGTACCCATTCCTTGATAGCGGGGTGTTGGTAATAGGAATTATCGGGAACATTGACTTCGTGGGCTAAAGCCATGGGCCAGACAAACTCCTGGGCCATACCACTGGGGAAGTCGATAATTTTATAATGCCAGAAGTTTCGGTCAAAACACCCATAGGTCGGACTGTGGGGGTTCCGATCTAGCAAGGTGAGAATTTTAGGAATTTGCCCTAGGGCTTCGATCGCAAATATATCTCTACTCACTTTGGGGTGGCTGAATTAATATGAAACCACATTCTAACTCGAAGTAATCCATCATCAATAATCAATAACTAATTCTATCACGCCTCCCTCTCCCCGGATATTTTGGGGGGTTGACAAACACTGCTCAATTGTGATATTCTGTAAGCAAAAAAAATAATTTTTATATAGCCACTTTTTTTAAAATTGTCAGTATTCCAATTATATAAAATGGTAGCAGAAACTTACCCAAAAATCAACCCACCCCCCCACAAAAAAAATTTTTGTAACATTTATTAACTTTTTATTGCAAAAGTTAACATAATCTGGGAGAGTCCCGGATGGTTGGGAACTCTCCCCCAGATGATGGATAATTCATCAAGCGACGCGCAGGCGTTCAAAGCCGTGTAAGATAGGGGGGCGAGCCTTATCAGAAGTCACTCTATACAGGCGGGAAATTTCGGCGCTATTATATACTCGGAACTCGCTTTCTACAGTAGCCCTGTGGGTACGGATAGCTTGATTCAAGACTAGGGAACCTTCGGGGTCGGATACTGACCGATGGAAGGTTCCTGGGGGAATCCGCAAAATGTGTCGATTAGCGTCTAGTCGGACAATATGATAGGGACATTCCCAAGCGAAATTAACTAGATAGAAAGTACGACCCCCGGAAACAGCCAGTAGGTTATCTTCTTGGTTGGAGTGTAGATAGAACTGCCAGTAGCCATCCTCCGTGTTGTTGGGACTGGTAGCTGGTCCTTCGTGAAAAACCAGATCCCTAGCATTAGAGTTGGGGATGGTGATATCGAAAAAACGCACGCTAGGGGTATCACGGAACTTATGGAAGGGCAGTAACTCGAACATAAATGATTAGAGTAGCGATTAAATTTTTCAGTTCTCCCATAGCTTAATGATCTGATTCGGTATCATGCAAAACTCATTAAGCATAATTTCCATGCGTAAACTGGATGGATGATTGTTAATGACGATGGTCTCCGGTTCGGTTAATTGTTATGAATTTGTTTCATGTGCGGGTGTTAATGGCTGTGGTCGCCAAGGGTAGCTTTTCTGAGGCGGCGCTGGATTTGAATATTTCCCAATCCTCGGTGAGTAGGGCGATCGCATCTTTAGAAAATGAGTTAGGGATTCCCCTATTGTGTAGGGGGCGCTTTGGAGCGCATTTAACCCCCATTGGTGAAAAAGTCCTAGGTCACGCCCAGAAAATCCTGGAACTGCGGGAGACTATCGACCACGAGGTGAATTTGGAAAAGGGGTTACAGGGGTCTAAGGTGCGGGTGGCTTCTTTTCGCAGTGCGGCTACCCATATTTTGCCGCCGAAAGTGGCTGAGTTTCGCAGTCGTTTTCCTAATGTAGAGGTGAAAATTACCGAGACTGATCCGGTGGGGGTGGAACAGGCTTTGCGGATGGGTCAGGTGGATATTGGTTTAGTTCCTTTACCGCGATCTGAAGAGTTTGATACTTGGGAAATTGCCCGGGATGAGTATGTAGTATTATTGCCCAATTCTAAGCAACCAATTACCCAAAATTTAACCTGGGAAGAGTTGTCAGCTCATGCTTTTATATTGTACAATTATGCTGAGTGTACTTCGGCGGTGCGAGAACATTGGGCTAGGTGGGGACAGACCCTAAAAATTGCCTATGAGATTAAGGAAGATTCTACTATTGTTAGTATGGTGGCTCAAGGTTTAGGGGCCGCAATTCTGCCCCGGTTGGCGGCGCTACCTATTCCTAAGTCGGTGAAAGTGCGATCGCTTCCAGTACCCTTAGAAAGGGCGATCGGCGCGGCTATTCTTAGTAATGGTCTGCATCCTCCGGCGGTTTTCGCCTTCCTCGATGTATTACGTTAGAGACCTGCTCAATTGGTCGGTCTGTATCCGTCAGAACGCATAACTATAAACCCTTATCCTGATAGCGATAGCGGGTTATTACTCAACCCTATATCCTATTGAGTTACTCAGATATTACTCATAATCTAGTCCTAGCACAGGAAAATAATTCTGTCAATAGGATGATTACTCAGTCAACAAGCACAACTTAATCAATCTGTCAAATACCCATACCATCCCCCCAACCAAACACCGATAGGGTAACTCCCTTGTGATAGCAGTCAATGGCAAGCCTATCGGTTCGTTCCTCACCATTGACTGCTATCACATCGTTCGTTTCCCCAGGAGTGCTTGTTTCGGTTGGGGGGAGGATATGTTTCAAAATCAACCACGACAACAGCAGAAGATAATTCCCTAAGCTATCAATGTACAAAGATATTAGGCTGCCTATCCGGTTATCTATGGGAGTCAGATTATTAGTGAAATCTTGAGGAGCCTACTCGCTACCAACAAAATGCGATCGCATAATCTAAACTATCTCCTACCGGAATCAACCCGATACCCTCAAACAACTTTTCAACTGGTAACTTGTTTCGTCATCTCTCGCTGATACCTACATAATCCTAGAGAATTGATTCCCCATCGAAACCGATACCTACATACCGCTAGACAAGTCTCCAATTTATAGGGGTACTGGGTTCCGCCTGGGATGATTACCCCTAATAGACGGGTTAAGGTTTTGGCTTAGGGTGTTTATTGTGGGTAAACTAGGGGGGTAAGCATATAAATAATTAATAGTCCAGGATTAATAGTCCAGGAAATCAATAATACGAATGAACCCCTACAGTCAGAAACCATAGGGGGCCATTTAAGTTATTGAGTTAGGGTTATCTGTTAGGGTTTAGGGTTTAGGTTGTTCTGCACTTAGTAATCATAGCTAACGCTGCTTCTGTTAGCTTATCTACAGTGACTTGGTCAGCTTTCCCTATGTAAATGTGATGATTGACGCTACCATCCCACCCTTTGAGGTTCCAGTAGGTAAAACCATTGATTGAGAGTTTTTTGCACGCTGTAAATCGTTTACCATTAACCTGAACAGTAAATATTACTACTGTAAACTGGGGAACTGCTCGGACTTTAACAATTGGTTCTACAGGCAAATCAGTAAACGGCTCTGGAAATGTAAGTTGGAGTTTAGCAGAAATTGGTGCTTTACCCAATCTTTCAATAACTGTAACAGGAGATTGGAATGATGTGTTAACAACAGGTTTTTATCAAGGGAGTTCTCTTTTAAATCAAAGTCCGGGAGGTTCATGGCGTTTTTGTACTGTACAAAGACATAATGATTCTTGGATTTCTCAAACAATGATACCTTTTGGAGGAGAAGGTATTTATCAAAGAAATCGTGTAAATGGAGTCTGGAGTAGCTGGCAATAATTAGCTTTTACAAGCTCTAATATTACAGGTAATGCAGCAACTGCAACCACGCTTCAAACTGCTAGAACAATTAATGGGACTTCGTTTAATGGTAGTGCCAATATAACAATAACTGCCAATACTCCTAATACATTAACAAATGGTACGGGATTAACTGGAAATAATTTTAATGGGAGTGCTGCAACAACATGGGCAGTTGCTTATGGCACTACAGCAGGCACAGCCTGTCAAGGTAATGATAGTAGATTATCTAACGCTAGGACTCCCACAACGCACACACATTCAAATATTACATTAACAGCAGGAGATGGTTTATCAGGAGGAGGAACTTTAGCAGCTAATAGAACAATTAATGTAGATTCAACTGTGGTTAGAACTACAGGTAATCAGGTTATTGACGACATAAAAACAATAAATAAATTAAGATTTAATAACCCCAATTCAGGGCTTATAGATACAAATTGGATAAATAAAAATTTTAACTTTAGATTTAGTGAAAATCATGTACCGGAAGCAATAACTGTTAGTAATTATGATAATACAACAATTACTTTAAATCGATACGGCAATATCAATATTGCCGGTAGATTTACACTAAATGGAGCGCAAAATTCATTTTTTGAGCAAAAAAGCACAACAACTTGGGGAGGTACTCCTGTTAATGCAACAGGCAAAATAGAATATTTTAACAATACATGGCAATTTAGCGCGTCTATCGAAAGTCAAGCGTTAGCTAGGTTTAGATATGGACCAACTAGCATAGCATATATTGCCACTAATGGAAATTATGTTAGCGGTAGCTCTGATATTAGATTCAAAACACTTTTATCAAAACCAACTATAGGGTTAAGCGAAATTAACGCATTGACAGTCACGTGGTTTAAGTATAATGAACTTGCAGCATTTCATGGCTTTAATCCAAGTACAGAACAATTTGGTTTAATTGCTCAAGAAGTACAAAATATATACCATAACGCAGTTGAAGTGGTTGAAAATAACCATACAGATAGCCCTGAAGTTGACGACAAAAAAATAGATTACTTAACAATCATGTATGATAAACTGATACCATTAGTGATTGCGGCAATTCAGGAATTATCAGAAAAAATCGACAAATTGGAAAATATGCTAAACACTCAACAATAAATTAACAGATAATGCCTAATGCACTTGATATATCTGAAAGTAATTGGTTTAAAGTTTATGAACTTAATTTCAGGATAGAAGATGATAGCTACACGGTACTAAAAAATTACCTGACATTTCTGGCAGTAAATTTATCAGGATATTATTTGACGCTGACAGTGTACCCGTGTACTGGAAAATGGCAGGATGGCTTAAATTCTATGCCTACAATGATGTTAACCAAGCTATGCTAGTTAAAAAAGAGACTATATGGCTTAATGAATATCAAATAATTGAATCACCGCCGTACAGCAATTTTTACGCTTCATTTTCTCCACTAGAAAGGATTAAATGGTTTACACTTCATTTTTGGAAATTAATATAAATGAACTTGGTAATAGTTGAATTAGGGTTAATTATTGTCGCGATTATTATCAGTATGTTCATTACGCATACAGGAAACCTAATTATTGAGAATAGGTTAGACGGTATCCAAAATAGCCTAAATTATTTGATTAGATATGTTAATGATTTTATGCCATCAACAGTTTGTAAAAAACAGTTAGAAGATAAAAAGCAATCACCCCCTCTTCCAATTAACAGAGATGATATTGATGATGATGGTTGGCGTAAACCCTAACATCAATTATTAATTAATGAAATCACAACAATGAAACCTTTACTAAGTTATTACGGGGGAAAGCAACGAATAGGTTCTAAAATATTGCAATATTTACCACCACACAAAATATATGTAGAACATTTTTCCGGTGGAGCTACTTTGTTATTTTTAAAACCATTACCTACCGTAACCAATCAACACGATTATAGAGAGTGCATTAACGATACAAGCAACCTTTTAATCAACTTGTATAGAGTAGCCAAAAAATACCCTATTGAACTTAATAATGAAATTCAAGCTACATTATATAGTCAATCTGACTACAGAAAATCTCAAGCAATATGTAAACAACCGGAAGGCTTTTCAGACATTGAAAAAGCTTGGGCATACTATGTCAATATCAACCAATCATTTGCCAACGCTAGGCAGGGGTGGGGTTTCAGTAAAAAAAGCGAAAACCAAGCGATGACATTCACAAATAAAAAAGCTAGGCTATCTGAAGCGTTGGAAAGGTTAGAAAAGGTTTACATTTCCTGCGAGGATGCTATTAAGTGTATTGAAAGGTGGGATTCACCTAATACACTATTCTATTGTGACCCGCCTTATTCCGGTAGTGTACAAGGTCACTATAGCGGCTACACGATTAAAGATTGGACAAAACTATGTCATACATTAGATTGCATAACAGGCAATTACATTATATCGAATTATCATCAGATGATTGAACCTCAATCATTTACACAAAAAATAGAAATAAATACAGTCATGTCAGCTAGTCACAAGAAAGATGTAAAAAAGAAACGAACTGAAGTGTTATGGGTTAAAAGTAACTTAGACGGTTTTAATCAACTTCCTGAGTTAATTAACTCAGAGGCCTATAATTGCCTACTTAATACATGGAGTCAACCTAACAGATAACCCTAACTCAATAACTTAAATGGCCCCCTATGGTTTCTGACTGTAGGGGTTCATTCGTATTATTGATTTCCTGGACTATTAATCCTGGACTATTAATTATTTATATGCTTACCCCCCTAGTTTACCCACAATAAACACCCTAAGCCAAAACCTTAACCCGTCTATTAGGGGTAATCATCCCAGGCGAAACCCAGTACCCCTATAAATTGGAGACTTGTCTAGCGGTATGTAGGTATCGGTTTCGATGGGGAATCAATTCTCTAGGATTATGTAGGTATCAGCGAGAGATGACGAAACAAGTTACCAGTTGAAAAGTTGTTTGAGGGTATCGGGTTGATTCCGGTAGGAGATAGTTTAGATTATGCGATCGCATTTTGTTGGTAGCGAGTAGGCTCCTCAAGATTTCACTAATAATCTGACTCCCATAGATAACCGGATAGGCAGCCTAATATCTTTGTACATTGATAGCTTAGGGAATTATCTTCTGCTGTTGTCGTGGTTGATTTTGAAACATATCCTCCCCCCAACCGAAACAAGCACTCCTGGGGAAACGAACGATGTGATAGCAGTCAATGGTGAGGAACGAACCGATAGGCTTGCCATTGACTGCTATCACAAGGGAGTTACCCTATCGGTGTTTGGTTGGGGGGATGGTATGGGTATTTGACAGATTGATTAAGTTGTGCTTGTTGACTGAGTAATCATCCTATTGACAGAATTATTTTCCTGTGCTAGGACTAGATTATGAGTAATATCTGAGTAACTCAATAGGATATAGGGTTGAGTAATAACCCGCTATCGCTATCAGGATAAGGGTTTATAGTTATGCGTTCTGACGGATACAGAGCGTCTACATAGCCTACAACCCCTATTCTACCGTTACTTAGGTGTTACTCAAAACCATAACAGGATCCATCAATCTGTAGCCATAAAATAACCCCTAGGGGTTTAATCTAGGGGCATTAATTTATGAAAGGTTGACGATTAGATTAATCTATCTGATAGATAACTCCAAGAAATAATTTAGCTTCAGAGCTATCAATATCAACCCCTAACGCTGTTAACCGTTCTATGGCTACGTTCAACGGTATAGGTAACTTAGAAACCCCTTTGAGAACTTCTAAGGTAGCGTCAATGCCTTCTGTCTTGTATTTACCTTCATTAACGATTGTGCTATGTCCCATAAGTCTAGCTCGTAACTCGATAGGTAATCCATACTTTTCACCTAACAGGTTGTACAGCCTACGAAAAGCATATTTCTGGGTTACCGGGCATTTCATAGATTGAATTCGTTGACTAAACGTTGCGTCAAAGCCTCCAACTATGCTTTTGGGTTTACTGCCTTTTTTCGGGCTATATTCTGGCAATAAGGGTCTTTTCAATTCCAGGAACTCAAACATTTCAGGGCTGGGAATTGGAGCTACAATCCTTCCCCCTGTTTTGATACTCACTTTCCGACCTTCTGAGTCAGTAAAGTAAGTGTAATCTCCTAATACCAAGTAATTGTCTTGATTATCGGGGTCTGACAGTGCTTTGATAGTGATACCATCATCCGTTACAAATGGCTTAGTTAGATTAACGGCCGCAGCTATCTCGGTAGGCCTTAACCCATACATTACTGCCATACCCGTCACCCATAACCAACTATGCCGGCATGATTGATGTCGTGAGTTTCTGATATCGTAAGCTTCTTGTTTGGTTTTAAACCACCAATCTTTAAAGGCATCGATGCCTATCCGTTGTTTCTTTATGAATTGCGTTTGTTTGGCGTTAATAGGTTCAAGCTGTTTAAGCAAGTGTTCTTTGTTAGGTGATTTCTCAGCTATGGCTTTTAAGATGTAGTAACGTTCCTTGAAGGTTTTGGAACCTACTAATTGTTCTCCGTTCCGTAGGGGAGTATACAGCATAGCCTTGAAACTCTCCCAGCTAGGATATTCATCCCAGTTAGGGAACAGCCTGAAATATATTCCTTTAGTAGCCTCGTAAGATGATAGGTCACTAACAATATCGCGAGAACGCGGTCTTCCTGTGTTGCGGTTGCAACCCGCAAAATACTCATCCTCTAGTTGTTGGAATATTTCCCGATAGGTTATCAGATTATCCTCAATCTGGTTCTTTCCTAAGATAGTCGCATCGTACCAATCCCAAAATTCACTAGCGCTAGTGATAGTCCCTAGGGCTTCTGATACCAACTTAGCTTTCCTAACGCCGTCTATCACCCCTTGAGGTGTACATTCAAGGTTAGCCGTTTTGGGTAGCCGTTTCCCGGTAGGTGGTTGCTTAAACTGCAATAGTAGGTTGTACCTAGCCCCGGTCTTTTGTAGTTTGAGTGTCACTCCTTTGGGACATTCCCCTTTAAAGTCTTGATAGGCTTTCAAGAATCTAGCGTAACTCTCATTATAGTTACCCTTTCCCCCTACTGTAGGGGTATCAGTAGCGTTACTCATTTTTTACTCACTTGTTATCCTGTTATGGTTTTGAGTAACACCTAAGTAACGGTAGAATAGGGGTTATAGGCTATGTAGACGCTCTGTATCCCCCCAATGATTGACAACTCCCTGAGTTATGGTCGAACAGGAAGTCACCTTCCCGAACTCCACTTCAAAACCGTGCTTGCGAGTTTCCCAGCACACGGCTTCTGATATGGACACCCTTTTTCGTAGGAACAGAGTTACTACCCCCTGCTTTCGTACTTCGACTTTTGGAGCTGTATACAACCACGTAGTCTTTAAACTCGCTCTAGTCATAATACTCTTAATCGTCGCAGTATCTATGTCCATACCGTGACTAGTGGGCATATCCTAAGCATTACGGTTAGGCATTGGCTTTCAGTCATATCCTACTCCCTCCAAGGGGTAGGGGTCGAAAGGGAAGTCACCCTCCCCAACTCCCATTCAAAACCGTACTTGAGACTTTCACCTCATACGGCTCCTGATGTGGACACCCCTTTGTCATGGGAACAGGGTTACGACCCCCTGCTTTGTAACTTCAACTTTCAGAGCTGTATACAACCACGTAGTCTTTAAACTCGCTCTCGTCATAATACTCCTACTAATCGCAGTATCTATAGCACCAGACAGGAAAGTTAGGACGTATAATGGAGAGGACGAGATGACTAAGAAGACCAAAAATGCCAGCCCCCTATAGTTACGACCTCAGACAAAAAGTTATTGATGCAATTGAACTAGACGGTATGCCCAAAACAGAAGCCAGTCAAGTTTTCCATGTCAGCCGGAACACCATTAATCTCTGGCTGCAAAGAAAAGCACAGACCGGAGACTTCCTCCCTAAACCTAATCACCGACCTGGCAATAACCACAAAATTACCGACTGGCAAAAATTCAAGGCTTTTGCCCAAGAGCATGGCGATCAAACCTCCGCTCAAATGGCTGAACTTTGGGATGACGACATCTCTCCTCGCACCATATCCAGAGCCTTGAAGAAAATTGGCTTCACCAGAAAAAAAACTTACGGCTACCAAGAACGTGATCAGCAACAGCGAGAGGAGTTTATTGCTCAGATTGAACAGATGGAGCCACAAGAAGTGGTCTACCTCGATGAAGCCGGCATGAATAGTCAGGACTCGGATTATCCTTATGGTTACTGTGAGCAAGGACAACGCTTCGATGTCCTCAAATCCGGGAAGAGGCAGGGCAGGGTGAGCTATATAGCCGCATGGTGTCATCAACAACTCTTAGCCCCCGATCGCTTTGAGGGTTGTTGTAATCGGACAGTGTTTGAGCTGTGGTTGGAGTTCATCTTAATTCCAACACTGAAGCCAGGTCAGACTCTAGTGCTAGACAATGCAACGTTTCATAAAGGGGGACGGATTCCTGAGCTAGTGGAGGCGGCTCAATGCCGTTTGCTCTATCTACCACCTTATTCGCCAGACCTCAACAAGATAGAGAAATGTTGGTCGTGGTTGAAAGCCCGCATTCGCCATTGCACGTGAGCAGTTTGATTCTCTCGATGATGCCATGGACTCCGTTCTCCCAGCTGCGTCCTAACCACCTTGACTAATGCTATATCAATGCGATCGACCACCTCCACCACCGTCCCCTCGGATAACCTAGCAATACTTCCAGTGTTGAGAGTAGCCAGTCGGCGAACATTTACCCGATTACTCCTAATTCTAGCCTTGGCTCGCGGGTAAAAATCAGCACCCCGAAACTCACCATCAGGAAAATTGCGCCTCACCTGTGGCGGCGGTTCCCCCTCAAAGCCAGGATTCCCCACTATCGGCTCAAACAGATCATCCCCATTAGCCTTCAAATCCTTTTCAGCATCAGGCCTGAACGCCAAACCAATAGCGATCGCACCTACTGCCAGTATAATAGCACCCAGGACAATGAGCCTAACTTTGGGTTTAACTTTCCTCATGGGGTTAGCGACAGTAACTTATAAATAACTATAAATATCGGGTTCTGGAGATGTTGACGATCGCTATGATATGAGATCCTAGGACTCTAATCTATAATGGAATTTCCAAAATGGCTGAGAATCAAACCCGCAACGAATTAGAAGTTCGTGCCCAAAAAGTCCAAGAATTGCGTCGTCAGGGAATTGATCCCTATCCTAGCGTAGCTTTTGAGCGATCGCACCTCGCCCAAGAAATTCACGATCACTTTTCCCAACCACAACACCAACTCGCCAACGGAGAAGCCGACCCCCAAGCACTTCCCCTGCGAGTCTGTGGTCGCATCACCTTCAAACGTGATAGCGGTAGCATTGGCTTTATTGGCTTAACCGACGCATCAGCAACCATTCAACTTAAAATCGAGAAAAAACTCGTCACAGGCGACCCAGGTTTAACATTCAACCAAATTAAAAAACTTCTCGATATTGGCGACTTTATCGGAGTTGAGGGTATTGGCTGCCGCACCAACCGGGGGGAACTTTCCATTCAAGTATCCCGCCTTGACGTGATCTCCAAAGCTACCATACCCTTCCCCGACTCCTACTATGGCATCAATGACCCCGAACTCTGTCGCCGCCACCGGGAAATAGACCTAGTTAGTAATTCCACATCCCTACAGCGGTTTAAACTCCGTAGCCGCATTATCCGCAGCATTCGCACCTATCTATGGAATGCCGGATTTGATGAAATTGAAACCCCCGTCCTCCAGACTATTTATGGCGGCGCGGCGGCGCGACCCTTTATCACCCATCACAATACCCTAGATATTGATTTATACTTGCGTATTGCTACCGAATTGTTCTTAAAACGTGCCGTTTGTGGCGGTATGGAAAAGGTTTTCGAGATTGGTCGTGTCTTTCGCAACGAGGGAATTGATAGCACCCATAACCCAGAATTTACCTCCATTGAAGTCTATCAAGCCTATGCTGACTATTTCCAAATTATGGCTTTGGTTGAAGACTTAATCTGTGCCGTAGCTACAGAGGTTTTGGGCGGGTCTACTCAGATTGATTATCAGGGAGATAAAATCAGTATCGATCGCCAATATGACTACAGCAATATTTATCCCACCTTCACCGGAAAACATTGGCGGGTTAAAACTATGGTCGAAGCTGTCCGAGATGAAACTGGCTTAGATTTTGATACCTTGGAATTCTCAGAAGCTAAATCCAAAGCTGAAGCGATCGGCGTGAGACTCACAGACTTAAATACTCAAAATTTGGGATATTTACTCTATGCTGTCTTTGACCAAAAGGTAGAATCAACCTTAATTGAACCTACATTTATTATTGATTTTCCCGTAGAAGTAAGTCCCTTGGCTAAACGACACCGTTCTAAGCCGGGATTTGTAGAGAGGTTTGAATTATTTATTCATGGCACTGAATATTCTAACGGGTTTTCCGAGTTAAATGATCCCGTAGATCAACGGCAGCGATTTGAGGAACAATTGGCTCAAAAACAAGCCGGAGATGATGAAGCACACCCCATGGATGAAGATTTTATTCAAGCACTTTCTTTGGGGATGCCTAACTGTGGTGGTATGGGAATTGGAGTTGACCGCCTAGTTATGTTTTTAACTGATACCCAGAGTATCCGCGATGCTATTTTATTCCCAACTATGCGTTCCTTCAAAGATACTTAATTCCCATTAATTTCAGGTCTGTCTGGGGGTAATTATTGATTATCCCCAGACCTCAGCACCATGGCTTTCCCAAACCTTTACTAAAATCATCCTGAAAGTTTACACCAGCCTATGTAATTTCACGGAGTCATCATGTTAAAGTTGCCTTACCATGTACAAATTACCCCAATTTACACCAGGGCTGGTTATGAAAAGCATCTACAAAAGTATCTCATTGACTACCAGCATTATTAGTGCGATCGCCATAAGTATTATTACTGAAACCTCAGCGATCGCCGCCACCTTTAACTTTAGTCAAATCTATACATTTGGAGACAGTTTATCAGATACAGGTAACGCTTATAAAGCCACTAGCGGAGCCATTTTTCAAGGTCTACCCTACTTCGAGCAACGAGCATCTAATGGATTACTATGGGTAGATTATTTAGCCTCAGAATTCGGTTTAAATCCGACTACATTAATCGACCCAGACTCTCCCATTGACGGGGTAAATTTTGCCTTTAATGGAGCGACAACCGGAGATTTTAACGCCTGGATTTTTACCAGGTTGATCAACTCAATTACAGGCATTTATTGCCCCTTTATTAATGTCCGGTCAATCCGCGAATCTGATGCGTTATATATTCTTTGGGCGGGAGCAAATGATTATTTAGGGGGAAGGGAAACTGATGTAAATATCCCGGTTAATAATATTACGCAAGCTGTAAGTTCTTTGTATGGTGTGGGAGCCCGTAATTTTCTAGTGCTAAATTTACCGCAATTAGGAAAAACACCCATTGCCCAATTTAATCCCTTCGACCCAGTTGACCCTTTTAATTCCTTTAACCCAGCCGCACTTAATAGCCTCAGTATCCAACATAATCAAGCCTTACAGCAAGGAATATTAGGGTTAAATCAAAGTTTATCTAATGCCCATATTAGCTTTTTTGATGTGGGTAGTTTATTCGATAATGCGATCGCTAACCCTCAGGAATTTGGATTAACCAACGTAACTGATAGCTGTCTATCCTTAAGATCAGGCACAATTTGTCAGAACCCCCACGAGTATCTATTCTGGGATTATATCCACCCCACTACCACAGCCCATCAAATTATTGCTAGTGGCGTTTATCATCAAATGCAAACAGAATATAATAAGAAATCTGTCCCCGAACCTTCAGCCACTGTAGCTTTAATTGTTTGAGGAGTTGGTGCTATGGTTAAAAAAGGCAAATCGAAGCCACAATAACATCTCCATTCAAGCAACATGATAGGGGTGTATTGATTGTTAGTAGACACACCTCATAATTAGACCACATCAATCTGGATCTGAATCCGTTATCGCGTTTAAGAAAGTGTGAGGAGTAAACTTGATCACGGAAATGAAAGGCGATCCAGATTTGAGTGCTGGTATTTACAAGGAAGGTTTTTCAAATCTATCCCATGTTTTGATTAGGGGGAAATAGGGTCATTGGTTGGGGGATAGTCAAGACAGTTCAACTTACCAATTTTTGGCTAAATATGATTAGGTATCAGTCCCAGATGTTCTCTGACTTATGGCTCGAACTAAATCAACTAATCCATTAGCCAACCGAGACGCAACCACAGTTCCCTCAAACTCAAATTCATGATTTTGTAGGGCTTCAACCAACATCCATTTACCTGTTTCTGTTAATAAAACCATTGGGACTTGGTTTTCTTTATGAATCTCAATCGCCCCAGCATTTTTGAGATCCTCATAGAGTCCCTGATAAATCCCGACTTTCTTACCTTGTCGTTTTTGTTTGACTTTACTGGTCAGATCACTTTTCTTAACCTTAGTCTGTGTTCCTCCCAACGCCCATAATGTCAGAAGCAAACGGGCTTTAGCCTTATCATCCATTTCACCCGTGATGGGTTTCGGTGTATTGTTGTAATCCATTGTTGACATATCACTTATAGATTGAGAGACCAAAATACCATCAGATTGTACAACAAATAATAATTAATCTAATAATTCGGATCATAACTATACCTAACAGCAGATTAGGGACCCAGGTATAAGGGGGAAAGCTAAATCATAGAAAACTACCATATTTCTATGAAATAATGCGATCGCCTTCCCGGGGGATCAGGATCTAAATCATCATTTCACCATTTTTGATGAGATAGCGCCCACCCCCGAGGTATATTGTCCCAACAAGAGTCACCCCCGTTAGCATAACCCCCCATTTGAGGGATATTTAAGCATCCAACCCTCTCCCTGACAGATATGGGAAATCAGAGAATAGCCAAAATCCATATAAGACCCATCAACATATCACCATATCACCATAAATTTTTGTCAAACCTTCCCAGCCAAAATCTATACTGGGTAAGATGTGTGATCAGCAAACGAAGACCTATAAATCAAGACTAGGTTAGGGACAACCACACCATTAACAACAAACTAATCAGGAGAATTTTTAATGTCCGAACTGATTCAGAACGTAATTGAGAGCGATGAGAAACAGGATCTGCGACAATTTTATAGTGAACTGAGAATCTCCGAGAAGCGATATTTACTCCGCAATGATATTCTACAAGCCTTTGCTGATTATTGCCTAAAATTTCAAAAAGCCGCTCATTTTGTCGATAGTTCTCACCTCAGTAAACTGATTTACTATACCCAAGAAATTATTCTCGAAAATGAAAGTATTTGCTTGATTGTACGTCCCCAGATAGCCACCCAGGAAAGGTTTCGTCTCCGACCTGATCTATCGGTTGATGTGATGAGTGTTCAGGAATTGCTGGATTTACGCGATCACTTCGTAGACCATCACCATCCCCATGATGGCAATGTTTTCGCCATAGACTTTGGCCCCTTTTATGACTATTCTCCCCAACTGCGAGACTCGAAAAATATTGGTAAAGGTGTCCGTTATCTCAACCGCTATTTATCCAGCAAACTCTTTCAAGACTCTAATCAGTGGCTGGAATCTCTGTATCAATTTCTCAGCCTCCATTCTTATAATGGCTTACAATTACTGATTAACGATCGCATCACTAATCAAAACCAACTTTCCTACGCCATTAAAAAAGCCATTTCATTACTTAATAAACGTTCTCCAAAAGAACCTTACGAAAAATTCCGGTTTGAATTGCAAGAAATTGGTTTTGAACCCGGATGGGGAAATACCGCCAGACGAGCTTTGGAAACCCTAGAAATACTTGACGAACTTCTGGACTCTCCCGACCATCAAGTATTAGAAGCATTCCTCGCTCGGATTCCCATGATTTTCCGTATCGTTTTAGTCTCTATTCATGGCTGGTTTGCTCAGGAAGGAGTCTTAGGTCGTCCTGATACGGGGGGTCAAATTGTCTATATTTTAGACCAAGCGCGTAGCTTAGAAATGGAACTCGAGGAAGAATTGAAACTCTCCGGCTTGAGTGTTTTGGGAGTCCAACCCAAAGTGATGATTTTAACTCGTTTAATTCCTCATAGTGATGGGACTCGTTGTGATCAACGATTAGAAAAAGTTTATGGGACTAAAAATGCCTGGATTCTCAGGGTTCCCTTCCGGGAATTTAACCCTAATGTTACCCAAAACTGGATATCTAGGTTTGAGATATGGCCTTACCTAGAAACTTTTGCTATTGATGCGGAAACTGAAATTTTGGCGGAGTTCCAAGGTCGTCCTGACTTGATTGTTGGCAATTATTCTGATGGTAATTTAGTCGCATTTTTGCTGTCTAAACGCCTGAATGTTATTCAGTGTAATGTGGCTCATGCTTTAGAAAAATCTAAATATGTGTTTAGTGATTTGTACTGGCAGGATATGGATGATAAATATCATTTCTCCTTGCAATTTACCGCAGATTTAATTGCTATGAATGCCGCTAATTTCATTATTAGCAGTACCTATCAAGAAATCATTGGCACTACTGATAGTGTGGGTCAATATGAGTCTTATAAGTCTTATACTATGCCCGGTTTATATCATGTGGTCAATGGTATTGAACTATTTAGCCCTAAATTTAATGTGGTTCCCCCTGGTGTAAATGAGACTATTTTCTTCCCCTATACTCGCACGGAAGAACGCATATCCAGCGATCGCCAACGGCTAGAAGAGTTGATTTTTTACCTAGATGACCCTAACCAAGTGTTTGGTAAATTGGCTGACCCAACCAAGCCGCCCCTATTTTCAGTCGCTCGTTTAGACCGAATTAAAAATATCACGGGTTTGGTAGAGTGCTATGGTCAACATCCCGAATTGCAAGAAAAAGCTAACTTGATTTTTATTGCTGGAAAACTCCGGGTAGAAGATTCGAGCGACTATGAAGAAGCCGAAGAAATTAAAAAGATGTATCATCTCATTGAGCACTATAATCTTTATGATAAAGTCCGCTGGCTCGGTGTCCGACTTTCTAAAACTGATACCGGAGAAATGTATCGGGTAATTGCTGACCATCATGGTATCTTTGTCCAACCTGCTCTCTTTGAAGCCTTTGGGTTAACTATTTTAGAAGCCATGATATCCGGTTTACCTACCTTTGCTACTCAATTCGGGGGCCCTCTGGAAATTATCAAAGATAAAATTAATGGCTTTTACATTAACCCCACTAACTATGACGAGACTGCTGCCAAGTTAGATGAGTTTCTGGTTCGATGTCAATATAATATCGGTTTCTGGAATGAAATTTCTCAACGGGGAATGGATCGGGTTTACAGTAGCTATACCTGGAAAATACACACTTCTCGATTGTTGACTCTTACCCGCGTCTATGGGTTCTGGAAATATGTCTCTAAGGAAAAACGCGCCGATATGATGCGCTATTTGGAGGCTTTATTCTATTTGATCTATAAACCCAGGTGCCAGGAGTTATTGCAACAGCATCTACAACGTTAGAAATGGGTCTAGTCCCGGCGAACTTGGTAAGAGATTTCGGCGATTTTGGATCGGTTGGAGGCTGTCGGAAAACCGATCCGGATGTTAGAATACGATCTGGTACGCTTAACTAACAGCTATAACCTCAAACCATAACACGCACACTTAGTCCTATGGGTATCAAAACTGCTATCATTGCTGGCCTGATGGCTTTAGCAATTCCCGGCTTTACAGGTCCCGCGATCGCCACGTCCGGGACTACATCGGCGATCGCTGAGTCCGAAGTTGAACGACTTCTCAACCTAACTCAAGATCGCAGGCGTTTCTCGGATAATCAAAGTCCCTTCTCGGAACCTTTTTATCAACCCCGTGAGGAAATTCGCGAAGAAACTACCTTTGCTGAACCTTTCTATCAACCCCGTGAGGAAATTCGCGAAGAAACTACCTTTGCTGAACCTTTCTATCAACCCCGTGAGGAAATTCGCGAAGAAACTACCTTTGCTGAACCTTTCTATCAACCCCGTGAGGAAATTCGCGAAGAAACTACCTTTGCTGAACCTTTCCATCAACCCCATGAGGAAATTCGCGAAGAAACTACCTTTGCTGAACCTTTCTATCAACCTGAAGAAAATCAGATCCGACCTAGGGAAATGACCTTAGCGCGAGGAACCCAAGGGGTACAGGTAGCCGGTTTACAGCAGCGCCTGGAAGTACATGGCTTTTCTGTGGGTCGTGTAGATAGTCTCTTTGGCCCCCGCACTGAGCGAGCCCTAATTAACTTTCAATTGTCTAAGGGTCTCCGACCTACTGGAGTGGTTGATCGCAGCACTTGGCAGGCTCTCTCAAAAGATCCTCACCAGCAGACTATAGCAGAAACTCTCATTAAACAAGGCGATCGCGGTTCCAAAGTCAAAACTCTGCAAACTCGCCTAGAGTTGACTGGACATGATCCGGGTCCTGTTGATGGTATATTTGGCCCCAAAACTTTGGCTGCTGTCTCTGATTTTCAGTTGGCTATGGGCTTAGAATCTACCGGGGTTGTAGATGACAAAACTTGGAAGGTTTTAGGCGATCGCTCTAACTAGGTGATCAACCTGCCGCTTTTTTTAAAAAAATTATGGCCCGCCCTAGTAAATAGGGGTTGACACGGCGGCGCTAGTGGGCTATGATAGGAGTATATTAAATAATCGGATGTTAGACAAAATATTATTTTCGCAAATATTCCAATTATTTTATAGTGTAGCACGGACTCCCAGAAAAAGATAGGGTTTTCTGAAAAAAAAAGCGCGGGGGCGCGCCCAGAAATTTTTTTTTTGGGCCACGTAGGTTTACTTTTCCGAAATTCCCGGCTGGGGAAAAATGCGATAGCCCCAATTCTCAGGACATTGAGGCACATTAATATAATTATCGAATCGCTCGAATTTCTATGTCCAAATCGAGATTGCACCAGGCGCGATCGGTCGTAAGTGCGGGTAAATTTAGCTTCAATGCCAACGCCAGACAAGCTCTATCGCCCAGAGAAAGTCCCAGGGCGCGAGTTGGTATTCTTAGCTTGGCAATATCCCGCGCCAGCTCTCCATCTATTGGATAAATAATTAACGCTCGCTCAAGTAAACCTTGTTCTGTTAATTGAGTGGTGACCACATCAGGATCTTGACCGCGTTCAGCCAGCTTCGAGAGAGTTTCTGCCCAATTTACGGCGCTGATAGCTGCTTTTTTCAGCAAAGCATCTACAACATCATCTGCACCGGGTTCGTCTTGTAAGTATGCCAGTAAAGCTGAAGCATCCAATAAAGCACGGGGATTTTGACTCACCATTGGTCGTCCGGCTGTGTTTCGGAACGCCGTTCTCGAATCAGTTCGTCGGCGAGACTTACACCGTTTGAAATATCTTTAAAAATTCCCCGGAGTTTTTGGACTTGCTCACGCCAACTGACCAGACGCAGGCTGCCATCTTTTTCAAGGGTTAAAGTGAGCCGATCGCCCCCTTGCAGGTTCAGTTGTTTCCGCACAGCTTCGGGAATCATTAACTCGCCGGTTTCTTCTAGGTTAACGGTGTATTGTTCCTGGGAGGGAGACATAGATCCTTATATATTTGCACTGATGACCCTAGCCCGGATGCAAGGGTATTGATGATCGGACAAGCTGGCATTCTCGCCACCAAAATTGCTGCTTTGCGATCGAGTATATCAAAAAGTAATGAATAAAGGTTGACAAGGCGGCTACAGGGGGCTATCATAGGAGTATGTTACATAATTGGATGCGGCTAAAAATATTATTTTCGCGAATATTCCCATTATATTATAGTGTAGCACGGACTCCCCCAAAAAGATAGGGGTTTCTCAAAAAAAAAGAGCGATCGCACCCCCAGAAAAAATTTTTTTTTGGCCCGGCCGCCCAAGTGAAAAGGGGTTGACAAGGCGGCTGCAGGGGGGTATCATAGGGGTATGTTACATAATCGGATGCGACCAAAAATATTATTTTCGCGAATATTCCCATTATATTATAGTGTAGCACGGACTCCCCCAAAAAGATAGGGGTTTCTCAAAAAAAAAGAGCGATCGCACCCCCAGAAAAAATTTTTTTTTGGCCCGGCCGCCCAAGTGAAAAGGGGTTGACAAGGCGGCTGCAGGGGGGTATCATAGGGGTATGTTACATAATCGGATGCGACCAAAAATATTATTTTTGCAACTATTCCCATTATATTATAGTGTAGCACGGACTCCCCCCAAAAAGATAGGGGTTTCTCAAAAAAAAGAGCGATCGCACCCCCAGAAAAAATTTTTTTTTGGCCCGGCCGCCCAAGTGAAAAGGGGTTGACAAGGCGGCTGCAGGGGGGTATCATAGGGGTATGTTACATAATCGGATGCGACCAAAAATATTATTTTTGCAACTATTCCCATTATATTATAGTGTAGCACGGACTCCCCCCAAAAAGATAGGGGTTTCTCAAAAAAAAGAGCGATCGCACCCCCAGAAAAATTTTTTTTTTGGCCATCTAGGTTCACTTTTCAGAAATTCCAGCCGGGGGAAAATACGATCGCCTCTATGGGAAGCCAACTATAAATCAATAGCAAAGCGTTCACCTGGCTGAGGATTAAGCACGCGAGTTTTGAGGTTATGGCGAGCGATGAGAGAGCGAAAATCTTCTAGGTTTCCGACTACCTTTAAAGCCGCAACTAATAATCCCTCATAGGAGACATCACCAGCGGCGGCGGTTGGTAATATCACCTGTGGCTGTACCATTTTGGTTAACTCTAGGGCAGATTTTGTGCCGCGAATAATCGGACCTATCAAGGGTAAAGCCAAATCCATAATAGGAGTAATTACCACATCAATGGGAGCCAATTCTTTCAAAGTGGGGGAATGGTAGCCGTGGGGTTCATAATAGAGACTGTGGTGAGTAGTAGTATCAGAAATAACATAGCCATTTTCCACCAAAGTCGGACCAATTGGGGAACCGGGAACCGCCCTAATTTCCAGGCTGGAGCCCAGTTTAAAAGTTTCCCGATGATGCAAAGAATGAATCTGAGTATAGCCCAATTCTCGCACCACCTTAGCCGCATTGGGGGAAGCGACGACGGGAATATTTTTATCCAGTATTTTTAAAGTAGGAATATGAGCATGGTCTTCCAATCCCTGAGACAACAGGATAGCATCAATGCGATCGGGAAGGGGGCGAGTTTTCTGTTTTTCCCCTTTAAATAACCAGGGTAAATTACCAAACACCAAAGACCCCACCAACCAAGGGTCAATCAGGATAGACTTACCAGCCATCTCCACTAACCAAGAGTTACTGTCCAACCAAGTTAGATACATAAAGCATAATTGCAGATTACATCAAGATTCTATTGTGACACCAATCAGAGCATTATCGGTGTCGAGTCTTAGGAAGAAGCAGGGGGAGTCTGGGAGAATGACCGAAAACTGTAATACTCCTCTCCCCCCAACGGACACCAGGAAAAACCAGTTAAACCTAGTGGATTAACTCGATCGCCCTTTTAGTCAAAGTCTCAGCAGTCAAGCCATTAAAAGCCATCAACTGACCCGCACTAGAAGTAGTTTCTCCCCGTTTCCAGGCGAAAGTATCGCGGCGGATATTACTACGCAACATAATCGGCTCCAGCATCAAACTAGCGCCGCCTGTCACCCCAATCAAAGCATCCCCACCAAACAAATTCTCGAACAGTTCATCACTGATAAAATCCCCATCAGCTTCCGAACAAGTATCCCAAGCTACATCAGTAGGACGATACAAACGGCGGGGGTTAATCACTGAGACAATGCGAGTACCAATTCCCTCAGTTTCCAGGTAAGCCGCCGCCTCAAAAACGGGGATTAAAGTCATATCTCCAATGACAGCAAAAACCACGGTTTTATCACCTTTTACCTCTTCCAAAATCACCGCCCCATCTCGCAAGCCTTGGCGGGTTTGTTCAAAGGTGGTACGAATCGGTAAAGGAGACTTACTCGCAGTAATAGTAATGCCCTTATTTTTAGTATTGAGTGCCCACTGATAACAGACCTGGATACTATTAGCATCTGGGGGAAACAGAGCGAAAACATTACCGTTGCGTAACATAGCCGCAAAATAAGCCTCAATTTCCGGGCGTTGGTGAGTCCAGCCATTGCGTCCCTGTTCCAGAGCCCCAGCGGTAAATAACGTAATGGTGGAAGGGGTGAGGTGCCGCAACTCAGCCATCGCCTGGGTGACAGTTTGCCAAATTGGTAAACCATTGATAGCAAAAGACTCGTAGGAACACCACAGAGTCCGTGCGCCCATCAAGGCTAAACCTGCAGCCATTCCGGCGCAAGCGTCTTCACTGAGGGGCTCATAAACCTGTCCATTGGGTCCCTGGAAATAGATATCATCAGGGGTAGGGTGAATAATTTTCAGGGCTTGGTTAATGTTGTTAATACCCGAAGCAGCGTTACCATCCGCATTTGTGACCAGAAAATGGGGGTCTTTTTGGCCTACATGACCGACGATCGCCCCCATAGCGGTAGTTGCCACTTTCGGATCACCGCCCACTGTATACTCTTCTAAGGGGAGTGTACCCAAATCGGCGATCGGGTACTCAAACTCAGTTACCACTGTCTTAGAAGCCGGACCACCCCCTGCTCGTTCAATGTTTTTACGCACCAACTCCCAAGCGGCTACTGGTAGCGATCGCTCCTGGAGAGCCTTAATCATATGGGGACTGTCGAGGGTATCTCCGGGATAGAGATTGTGGGATTTCGCACCCCGCGCATGAACACCCGCCCCTTTCAGTTGTTTAATAATAAATACCGTCAATGTACCATTTAGGGCAAATTTAGCCGCTTTGTCTACTGTTTCCATCACCGCCTGGGTGAAAGCCATGCGCCGATCAATGGAAAAAGCCGTACTATCAACATAATCTCCCGGTTGGTTTTGGTCGTCGAAGTCTTTAGCATCGACTAGCAGGACTTCTTTAAAGCCGTTACCTTTCCAATAGGCGATCATTTCCTCATTGGTTTTAGTGGAGACCATGCTGTGGTGTTCCTGGCTGTAGCCATTCCACACTAATATGGGCAGGAAGTTCGTTACATTAGGATAGGCTGTGTTAAAATGCGCCATACTGCTCATCGGATAGGGCTCTCCCATACCACCATCGCCTAGGGTGAAAGGGAAGAGTTTGTCCCTGTGTAACAGAGCCGCAGCCATGGCGAAATGCTGCCCTTGTCCTAGGGGTCCGGCGGGGTTCAGTAGACCCGGAATATAACCGGAAAGATGCCCCAGCAGTCCGTGCATTTCCCGGAAGCGATCGCGCAGTTGTTGCACCGTGTAGATTTCCATGTCTTCTAAGGAGCGATCGAGGAAAACCGCGCTATAGAAGCCAGGCGCATGGTGTCCCACTTCCGTAATAATATTTTTATAACCCAGCATGACTAAAGCTGCATAGGCTTCCGCTTGGCTGGCGAAACCTCCTGGGTGTCCTGATGCCTTACTACCTGTTACCTGTAGAATTAAGTATCGCAGCGCGTCCGCATATAGCAGGGTTTGATACACTGCTACTGGGTCTTTAGGGTCAGAAATAGCCACTGTACCCTCGGCTATGGCTGGCTTTTGGCCGTAAGTTTCTAATCTGGGGAATGTTTCGCTAAAATACTGGATGCCCTGACAAAATTCGGGGGCGGAAACTGGTTTTGATGTGGTTGCGGTCATGCTTTATACCTAATTGCCTTTCCGGTTTTGATTAATATGGTAATTTATTTTACCGGACAATTGGGCGAATTTCTCCCGCCTTAAATAAAGGCGGTGCCTCAGATGAACAAAATTTGCCCTTGACCCGATAGGTTATCCCTCTGACGCACCCTACGATTGTTCCCGCCTCTATGTTTAGCTGTTTATTAGCCTTTCAATATTGTCTGCTGTTTTGATGTATCACATTTCGGTAATTTTGTCAACTATATTTAATCGATTGACTAATCAATAATTGATAATTAATAATTAACAATTGATAATGATTCATTGACCCGGTTTAGCTGGTAGCTGGTAGGGTCTGACCCATTGATAATCATTAATTGATGACAGATACAAATCAACTCACCCACCAATTGAGCAGTAATGGTATGATTATGTCGTCTCCCATCAAACCTTCTATCGAGAGATGACAATTCACCCCACAGCTATAATCGAACCGGGTGCAACATTAGGCGAGAATGTAACAATTGGACCACTGAGCTATATTCAAGCAGGGGTGACAATTGGCGACCACTGCACGATCGCATCCCATGTTACTATTCTATGTGGAACTACCCTAGGCGATCGCACCCAAGTTCATGCTGGGGCAGTATTGGGGGACACACCCCAGGATCTAGCATTCTCGGACGAACCATCCTCAGTCCAAATAGGCAATAATTGTGTAATTCGTGAGGGTGTAACTATCCATCGCGGCACTAAAGCAGGTTCAATGACTCTCGTGGGTAATGATTGCCTATTGATGGCTAACTCCCATGTAGGTCATAATGTCAAAGTGGGCGATCGCGTGATTATTGCCAATGGAGCCCTATTAGCTGGATATGCACAAGTAGGCGATCGGGCTTTTATCAGCGGTAACTGTCTCATTCACCAGTTTACCAGAGTTGGGCGATTAGCCATGATGTCTGGCGGCTGTGCTATCCAAAAAGATGTTCCCCCCTTCTGTATCACCCGCAGCCTTAGCACTAATACCGTCATGGGTTTGAATGTCGTCGGACTGCGACGGTCTGGCTTCAACGAAGGACAGCGCCGAGAACTTCAGCAAGCCTTTAAAATCCTATATAGGTCAAATCTCAATATTTCTCAAGCCCTCGAAAAACTAGAATCTGAGCTAAACTCAGAATTAGTCCGGGAGTTGTGCGAATTTATCCGCACCTCCGAGAGAGGATTATGCAAATTCATTAAATAAAATCCCGTAATTGCGATAAAATAAGAACTGGAGATTCTCCAGTTTCTAACACTTTGGACAGTAGGGCTATGCAATCAGCAGTCAATCCCCATACCGAAAAGACAATGGACGAACCCAAACCCGGTTTACCTGTGACAATTATTACCGGTTTTCTCGGTAGCGGTAAAACTACCCTTCTTAACTACATACTCTCCAACCAACAAGGCTTAAAAACAGCCGTTTTGGTGAATGAGTTTGGCGAAGTCGGCATTGATAACGAGTTAATTGTGGCTACCGACGCAGATAATACTATGGTAGAACTCAGCAATGGCTGTGTTTGTTGTACCATTAATGAAGATTTAGTTAACGCCGTCTACAAAGTCCTAGAACGCCCGGAAAAAGTCGATTATATGGTGGTTGAAACTACAGGTTTGGCTGACCCGCTACCCGTGGCTTTGACATTTCTGGGGACGGAATTAAGAGACATGACTCGCCTCGATTCTATTGTCACTATGGTAGACTGTGAAAACTTTAGTTTGGATTTGTTTAATAGTCAAGCCGCCGAGAGTCAAATCGCCTATGGGGATATTATTATCCTCAATAAAACTGATTTGGTAGATGAGGCTGATGTGGATCTGCTGGAAGTTCGCCTCCGAGACATGAAAAAAGATGCTCGCATTCTCAGGACTAAACGTTCTCAAGTTCCCCTTCCTTTGATTCTCAGTGTCGGTTTATTTGAGTCTGATAAGTATTTTGACCACACAGAAGAATCAGACCATCACCACCATGACCATGAACACGAACATCACCACCATGACCATGACCATGACCATGACCACGACCATGACCATGGACATCATTCTAACCACTTAGAAAATGATGGTTTTACTTCGATTTCCTTTGAAAGCGATCGCCCCCTATCCCTGCGGAAATTTCAATACTTTTTAGACAATCAATTAACAGCTAATATATTTCGCGCCAAAGGAATTCTCTGGTTTGATGAAAGTCCGAAACGTCATATTTTTCACCTCAGCGGTAAGCGATTTTCCATTGATGATGATGAGTGGAAAGGTTCCCCCAAAACCCAACTGGTGTTAATTGGTCAAAACCTAGATAAAGCCACCCTAAAAACTCAGATTGAAAATTGTTTCTGTAAACCTTCCCCAACTCGCGGTCAAGGGTTTTCTAGGTAATTAGATAGTAGTGGCAACCTTCTATGGTTGCCCACCTTCCCAGTCACATCAAGCAATCACTAACTGTACAATATCCCATGCGAGTTGTTATCCAAAGAGTCAAATCTTCACAGGTCACAGTTAATGGTCAAATTGTTGGTAAAATTAATCAAGGACTCAATCTGCTAGTCGGTATTTCAGCCACAGATACAGAAGCTGAAGTTGACTGGATGGCTCGAAAATGTCTCGATTTGCGATTATTTCCCGACCCGGATAATCATAGCGGACGCTGGGATAAGTCAGTGCAAGATATTGGGGGAGAATTATTAGTGGTGAGTCAGTTTACCCTGTACGGAGATTGTCGCAAGGGTCGCCGTCCATCCTTTGACCGTTCAGCGCCTCCAGAAGCCGCCGAAAAGTTATATCAGTTATTTATTGAAAAACTACGAATAAGTGGTTTAAAAGTCGCTACAGGTGAGTTTGGAGCTATGATGAATGTGTCTATTGAAAATGATGGTCCAGTCACCTTGTTATTAGAACGGGAAGCTGAGGGACATTAAACAACACATAACTAGACCATTGTCTGATGTCTATTTCAAGTTTAACATAAGATTCTCTGTTTGAGCAAGTCCTCAGCCATCATGCTTTCCACTGGCTTAGAAAAATAGTAACCTTGTCCTTGGTCACAGCCTAAACTGCGAAGTTTAGCGAGTTGTTCGGCGGTTTCTATACCTTCTGCAACCACGTTAATTTTCAATTGATGAGCCAGGGTAATAATGGCATCAACAATTTGTAGGTTTTCGTTAGGTGTGCCGATACAAGTAATAAATGAACGGTCAATTTTTAAAGTGTTAACGGGAAACCTATGTAAATAACTTAGGGAGGAATAACCGGTGCCAAAGTCATCTAAACTTAAATGGATATTACGATGAGTAAGCTGTTGTAAGAGTTGTCGAGCAGCTTCGGGATTTTCTACAATTGCCGTTTCGGTTATTTCTAGCTTCAAGTAAGAACTTTGAAAGTTATTTTTAACCAAAATCCGGTCAATTTCTTCAATTAAATAAGGCTGGGTAAACTGTTTAACTGACAAGTTAACACTCATGCGAAATTGAGGAGTAATTAATCCTTTTTTTTGCCACAGGTTTAACTGTTTAACTGCCTGGTCTAAGACCCATAAACCAATGGGAATAATTAAGCCAGTATCCTCAGCTATGGGAATAAATTCTGCGGGTGAAATGATGCCATGCTCTGGATGATGCCAACGCAAAAGAGCCTCAAAACCCATAACAGAGCCATCTTGGAGTTCAATAATTGGCTGATAGTTGAGCAAAAAGTGATTATTTTCTATTGCTAGTCGCAGGTCATTTTCTAGCTGGAATCTTCGATGAGCATCATTGTGCATTGTGCCATCAAAAAACCGATAGCAGCCGCGACCTTGACTTTTGGCTTTATACATAGCAATATCAGCATCTCGCAAGACTTGTTCGGGTTCGGTGTATTCGGATGTACCGATAACAATACCAATACTAGCCTCTAAAAACAAATCTTGCTCATCTAGTTGAAACGGCCAAGTTAAAGCCTTTTGTAGACGTTCAGCGATAACAGTAACAGCTTGGGTACTATGAATATTTTCGAGTAAAATGGTAAATTCATCACCTCCAAATCTAGCTAAATTAGTGGGAGACATTTTTAAGGTTAATTGCAGTCTTCTGGCTAAGGAAATTAATAGGCGATCGCCTGTTAAATGTCCAAGGGAATCATTAACCACTTTAAAGCGATCGCAATCCAAAAATAAAACCGCAAAGCGATAATCTGGATTTTGTTTAGTTTCAGATATTGCTTGCATCAATTTATCCATAAAAAACACACGATTAGGTAAACCAGTTAAGGCATCATGGGAAGCCATATGTAGCAGTTTACTTTGTGTTTGTTGGTGATGAAGAATCTCCCTCTCTAAAAGACTATTCATTTTCTTTAATTCTTGATTAGCGGACTCGAGTTCTTCAGTCCGTTGTAGAACCCGCTGTTCCAGTTCCGCATTAAGCTGCTGAATTTGCTTATGAGCCTGTTTGAGAGCAATTTGATTTTCAATCCTAGCAATAACTTCCTCAATCTGAAAGGGTTTAGTAATATAATCTACCCCGCCAACTTCAAAAGCCTTAACTTTATCAAAAACCTCATTCAAAGCACTAATAAAAATAACCGGAATTCCCTGTGTAGTTGGTTCAGCTTGCAGTTGTTGACAAACATCATAGCCACTCATCCCAGGCATATTAATATCCAGCAAAATCAAATCGGGAGGATTGGCTTTTGCTCCCATTAATGCCATTTCTCCGCTAATAGCACGCCGAACTTTATGACCGCGTTCTTCTAACAAATTGGTCAAAAGATTAAGGGTTTCCAGAAAGTCATCAACTACTAATATATGACCAGGAATAATACTCACCTCATCAGATTTCATAACTTCAATGCCGATTGAGTTAAACTAAGAATCATATCAAACCGCACCCTTTCAACCAAATCAATTAAACTTTCCCTCAGTGCCACTTGGTCTTCAGAAATATCTTCAAGAAGTTGTAGAACTAGCTTATCATCTAATTCAGTGGCTGCTTGGTGAAGTTGCAGAATCCAGTCTTTTGGCATCACTATCAAACAATTCGCCTCTAGGGGTTGATGTTGAACCAGTAATGAAGGCTGAGAATTTATCTGTTGTTCATAAATATAGCGAACACCTAGATGTTTAGCCATTTTCTCAAACAAAATCTGTTCTTCAAAAGGTTTGCGGACAAAATCATCGCATCCAGCGGAGAGGACAACGGCACGTTCTTCCTCAAAGGCGCTGGCGGTAAGAGCAATAATCACGGTGGCTTGACCTTTTAAATAGGATTTAATTTGTGTAGTGGCTTCGTAGCCGTCCATAACTGGCATTCGCATATCCATCCAAATTAGATGAGGTTCCCATTGATTCCAAATGGCGATCGCCTCTTGGCCGTTTTCAGCTTCCTGTACCTCAAATCCTAAAGGACTGAGGAATTTAACCAAAAGCTGTCGGTTACTTTCGCGGTCATCGACAACCAAAATCCGATATTTCGGTTGATTTGGAGCGAGGGAAACAATCCTTTGATGCTGGAGTTGACTACTTGCTATCTCTTCTGGGTATCCTAGACTGACCCTGATCTTAAATTTAAACACACTACCGACCCCTAGGGTACTAGATACGGAAATATCACCCCCCATTAACTGAACAAATTGTTGACTAATGGGTAAACCTAAGCCAGTTCCTTGCTGATATTTACGGCCAGTTTCTGTCTGTAGAAATGGCTCAAAAAGTTGGTCTATATCTGCGGGTGCAATACCTGGTCCGGTGTCTTCTACTGTGAACTGTAAAACCATCGGCGGCGGCTGTGGGTTGTCAATTTGATTAGGTGGGTCAATAACTTGGCTGTGGAGAGTGACAGAGCCATTTTCGGTAAACTTAACGGCATTTCCGATTAAGTTAATTAGCACTTGTCGTAGTTTCTGTTCATCACTGTTAATATAACGAGGGAGATTCGGCGATCGCACAAAAATTAATTTTAATCCTTCCGATGCGGCTCTGATAGAGAACATCTCCTCTAGGGAGTCTAGTAAACTCCACAGGTCAAAGTTGTTGATATTAAGGGAGATTTTACCCGCCTCAATTTTGGACATATCCAAGACATCATTAATGAGTTGTAGTAAATGTTCACCGCTGCGTTGAATGATATAAAGATGGTCTCTAAAATTATTCAGATTATGATTATTTTCTAAGCTAATTTGGCGGATCATCAGTTGAGTAAAACCAAGAATTGCATTTAAGGGGGTACGGAGTTCGTGGCTCATGTGAGCTAAAAATTGGCTCTTAGCTTGATTGGCAACTTCGGCGTTTTCCTTGGCTTGTCGGAGTTCTGCTGTCCGTTGTTCGACACGGATTTCTAGGGTTTCAAATAATTCTTGTAGCTGGGAACTCATCTGGTTAAAAGTTTGGGATAATTGCTCGGTTTCTTTGATTTTTTTAATATCGACTCGATGGGTGAATTCTCCGTTAGCGATCGCTTCACTAGCTTTAATCAATTGTAAAATCGGTTCTGCGATCCAACGGGAAGTGTAAACACCAAGGAAAATTGCCACAATTAAGGCTAATAAACATAACAACAAAGTGGAACGAGCGTTACTGTGAATCCTCTCCATAAAATGGGACTCGGGAATAACCACTACAATCAACAAATCTAAACCCATATTGTCCTGATAGGGTAAAACCTGCAAAAAGTGGCGTTCTTGATTGATTATTAATCTACTATTTAAGCGTTGATTGATATTAAATAAACTGCCAAAATTATCTATCAAAAATCTATATACTTGTGGCATTAAATCATCTTGGCTATGATTAATATATATGCGGGATGCTTGTTGATTTTCAATCTTAAATGGCTGTGATATCGTAGAACTAGCTACCAGCAATCCAGACCTTTCGACAATGATAATTTTACTATAATTGCAAACCTCTAAAGATTGCAGAAAATCACTAATTTTATCCAAGAAAAAGTTGCTACCAAATACCCCAATTATTTCTCCTTGAGGATTCCGCACTGCGACACTAGCAGCTAAAGCCATTCTCGGGTAGGCATGATAGGAAAAAATATCCCCCCATACGCCATCTTGAGAGGCGATCGCCGCCTGATACCAAGTCCGAGTTGTCACCACAAAATCGGGTGTTTCATTGACCATTATCACCGAATTTCCTGATTCATCCAGGCTCCAAAATTGAATGTTGCCATTAGTGTTTTTTCCCGACACCATTAAGTGAGGTTGTTGACCTTCAATGCGTGCCAACCCGATCAATTCACCAGTTTGACTGCCCCAAAAAATAGAGTCAATTAAATCAAAATTATCTAATTGGCTCCTAAATAATTTTTGCATTTGTTGACTATATTGCCCATCCCAATTATTGGACAATAGATGATCGTGATTAAGTTGATTAATCAAATTCGGAGTCATCAAGAACTGATCAAGTTTATCCTCAATGCGATTAGTAATTTCGTCCTGAAGCTGATTAACGGCTTCATTAACAGCTTGCTCGCCATTACTCCAGGACAGCCAGCCAGTTAAGCCAACAGCGACAAAAATCTGAGTGACAAAAGGAACAATCAGAAAAAACTGTAGTGGCAAATGGTCAAAAAAGTTACGGAACACTTGACAATGGTTCTCCCCAAATACCAATACTCACGACCAAGCAGGTTAACTGCTGCTGTTATGGTCAGGCATCAAGTCAACTTAAAACTAGGAATAAATACTAAGGATACTTGACTACTACTATTGTATCAAAAGTCAGCCGAAATGGTTTAAATTCAACCACTCATCTTGTATAATGTCTTGTATGTAACTGAACCAGAAAAATGTGGATTGTTGTTTTAATGAATGTCGCCATTGCTATGGGCTGTTTTTATTTAGCCCGACGGACTTGGAGACTTCATTATAAACTAGAACGCCTAGAACGCCGGATACTTTTGCTAGACCGACGGGTAAATACGGTTCTGCAACAGACCACCCATGTTTTTGAAAAGCAACAGGTCCTCAGTTCTAATCTGAAAGGGCGATATTTGCGTCTGGAGATCCAAATCCAACAGCTTCAGAAAATATTAACCCTGTTAAATTTGGGCCTAGGCCTGTGGCGGTGGCAACGACGCAGGAGATAGAATCAAATAGGGGACTGGCTCGGTAGTATGTCACTTTTCAAGGTTGAACAAATTGCCTAAGATGAATTTACAGATATTGCTCAAAAAATATGTCAAAAAACCGTTCTGGATTATTTGTTAGTGGTCTAGTGATTGGGTCGGCCCTTGGTACAGTAGTGGGTCTACTGATTGCGCCGCGCTCTGGTCGCGAGACTCGAAAACTATTAAAAAAATCAGCGGCGACTCTCCCGGAGTTAGCGGAAGATGTATCAACCACAGTCCAAAATCAAGCTGAACGAGTGTCAGCATCAGCTTGGCGGAGTTGGGATGATACCCTAGTGCGACTTAAAGAAGCGATCGCCGCCGGACTAGAAGCGAGTCAGATCGAACGTCAGACTCTATCGGAACTTGAGAGTCGGAATTTGGCTGAACCCCAGGAGACGAAAAGCGATCGCCGTTAAAAAGCCCAAAATATCGTCTAAAGATACAAGGGTCGATCAACATTGGCGATCGCCAATTTCGATATCATAGTCTTGTCCCTTCTCGCCGAATTTTACCATTGTTGTGCTTGATCCTATTTTTTGGGTAGGACTGTCCCTATTATTGGTTGCAGTCAGCCTCACCGCCTTATTAATTGCAGCACTCCCCGCCATACTCGCCTTGGGGAGAGCAGCACGCAGCGTCGAAAAATTAGCTGATACCCTGTCGAGGGAATTTCCTCCCACCCTAGAGGCCATTCGCCTAACCGGGATGGAAATTAGCGATCTGACTGATGATGTAGCCGAAGGAGTCCAAAGTGCCAACCAAGTAGTTAAACAAGTTGATCGCAGTATTAGCAGTGCTAAACAACAAGCCAAACAACTAAAAATCGGCACAGGGAGTCTTGTCGCAGGTATCCGTGTCGGTTGGGGAACCTTCACGGGTAAAGGTCGCCCTTCCCACAAACCCAGTTTACCCCCAGAACGCTCGTCCCAGAGACTACCATCTGATCGCGATCGACTTCAGTTAGGGGGAAACTCACCCTCCTATGAAGATTATAATTCCGAAACTCGACAGCCATACGATTGAAAAAAAGCAATGGTAAACGGGTAATTAATTGACAATTAATAATTATTTCCTGTCCACTGCCAACCATTCCCAGCCATGAAAAAAGGGAACTTTAAAAAAAGCCCCCTATCAGTGTCCAGTCAAATATCGAGTAGACCACCCAATTTAATAGTTAGTCTAGTTATCCGTTTTTCCCAGTTAGGTAAAGGTATTTTCGGATTCTATAAGTTATATAATAACCTATAGAAGCATAAAAAACAAGCATCTTGTGTGAACTTTATGCAAAAATTTGTAAAGTTTAAGCCAAGCTCTTACATTCGATCTAATACCGAAATCCCCAATAGAGATAGACCCAGCCTCAAAGTTTCAGCCGTTAAGTGACACAAAGCTAAACGAGAAGAGCGATCGCATTCATCGGCCTTCAAAACTGGACAGCGGTCATAAAACTGATTAAACTTCTGGCTCAATTCAAACAGATACTGACACAATCGATTCGGCAACAACTCTTGGGCCACCGCATCGATAACCTCATGTAATTGTAGTAAATGTTTAGCCAAAGTCAACTCAGAAGGGTCTTGTAAATGAATACTCGCCCTATCCCCCACCTGTTCAAAATCAATACTCCCCTTACGGCTAATCCCCTGAATCCGCACATAGGCATATAACATATAGGGGGCCGTGTTACCCTGTAGGGAGAGCATCTTATCAAAACTAAAGATATAATCACTGGTGCGATTTTGACTCAAATCAGCATATTTAACCGCATCAATACCAACCACCTCCGCCACATGATGCACAAATTCTGGAGACTCTGCGCGTCCTTCCTGCTGTAGGCGAGTTTCCAAATCCTCCTGAGCCCGTTTAACCGCTTCGTCCAAAAGATCCCGCAGCCTAACAGTTTCCCCAGACCGAGTTTTTAGCTTTTTCCCATCCTCTCCCTTAACCAGACCAAAGGGAACATGGACCACATCCACCCCATCGGGTATCCACCCCACCCGACGGGCCACCTGCCACACCTGGGCGAAATGATTAGCCTGACCCGCATCAGTGACATAAATTAGACGAGTAGCACCTTCAGTGTTAATCCGATGACGCACCGCCGCCAAATCCGTAGTAGCGTAGTTATAGCCGCCATTAGACTTCTGCACGATTAATGGTAGGGGGTCTCCTTCCTTATTGGTAAATCCTTCTAAAAATACGCATTTTGCGCCTTGGTCTTCCACCAATAACCCAGATGCTTCCAAATCCGCCACCACTTCCGCCAACATGGGATTATAAAATGATTCACCCCTTTCTGTGAGTTTAATATCAAGGCGATCATAAATTTGTTGAAACTCCCGACGAGACTGCTCACAAAGCAATTCCCACGCGCGGCGACTATCCTCGGCTCCTGATTGTAAACGGACTACCTGCTCGCGAGAGGCTTCTTTAAACTCTTCATCCTCATCAAAGCGCTTTTTGGCTTGACGGTAAAACTCGACTAAATCGCCAATATCTAAAACATCAGCAGTAGTTAAGGCTGAGGGGTATTTTTCCTGTAGGTAACTAATCAACATCCCGAATTGTGTCCCCCAGTCGCCAACGTGATTGAGTCGTAGCACCTGATGACCTTCAAATTCCAAAATCCGAGCGATACAGTCCCCGATAATGGTCGATCGCAAATGACCAACGTGCATTTCTTTGGCAATATTGGGGCTAGAAAAGTCTACAATCACCTTTTGTGGGTCTCGATTGGGGGCGATTCCCAGCCGAGGGTCAGTTAATTTAGCATTAAGTTGGGTTTCCAGGTACTCTGATTTGAGGCGCAAATTGATAAACCCAGGTCCGGCAATTTCTGGAGGGGAGCAGATATCATCAATTTGAAGATGCTCTATAATGGTTCCCGCTATCTGGCGAGGGTTACTTTTGAGCTTTTTGGTGAGGGACATGGCGACGTTGCACTGATAATCCCCGAATTTGGGGTTACTGCTGTTAACTATTAATGGATCAGTCCCACTGACGGTTTCCCCAAAGGCATCAGTTAGGGCTGTTTCAAATCGCGATCGCATCTGTTGAATTAGAGAAGACATAATTTTGGGCTGCCGATTACGCAGTGCTTGAATTACAGAAAAGATGATATTTTTCACCGATTATATACAAATCGGCCCTTTGACCATCCCCAAGGGTGATCAACATCCATACTGGCTGATTTTATCGCATTAGGTCAACTATTCGCGGTTAAGTTATGTGGATTTATGGACTATTAAATCTGTCTTTTTTCACAGAACATAATCTACATTTACCCAAATATACACAAGCCATATAAAATAGAACATTGACCTAAATTAAACCGCGCTCTCTTGGGGCTCACTATTTACTTGATCGACAACAGGCAGTCAAAATGTTAGAAGCACTTATTTGGATAGGGATTTTTGCAGTTAGTCTCGCGGTTCTGATCTATGCTTCCGATTCCTTTACAGAATCAGCTAGTAAACTGGGGCTATTTTTCGGATTGAGTCCCTTTATTGTGGGCGTGACCATTGTGGCGATCGGTACCTCTCTTCCCGAACTGGTTTCTTCTCTGGTAGCCGTTTATCGAGATACCTCAGAAATTGTAGCTAGTAATGTTATTGGTTCTAATATTACTAACATTTTTCTGATTGTTGGGGTCGCCGCCGTTATCAGTAGTCCGATGAAGATTAATTATGACCTGATTTCTGTGGATTTACCTATGTTGGTGGGCTCCGCTATTCTGCTCTATTTTACCATTAGTGATGATGTTTTTTCTACCGGAGAAGCTCTGTTATGTCTCATCGGATTTTTGATTTATCTGGTTTATATTATCCGAGAAGGTCAACAGAATAATAACCCTGAAGTTGACGATGAGGTTAACTCGACTCGATTTGTTATTGTGAATGTGGCGATTGTGGTTTTGGGAGCTGTTTTTATCTTTGTCGGCGCTAACTATACCATTGAATCAATTATTAAACTCTCGGAAATCTTCAATCTGGGAACTGAGATTATTGCAGTTACTGTCGTGGCGTTGGGGACATCTTTACCCGAATTAGTGGTCACCATTTCTGCCGCTAGAAAAGGCGATGCAGAAGTGGCGATCGGAAATGTGGTCGGCTCCAATATTTTTAACTCCTTAATCGTTATGGGAGTGCCGGGACTGATTAAACCTTTAGATATCCCTGATGATATCTTAATTAATGCTCTTCCGGTCATGCTGGCGGCGACTTTACTGTTTTTCTTTGTCACCCAAGATAAACAGGTAACACAATGGGAAGGATTGCTATTTTTTGTGCTTTACGGTTGGTTTGTTGGTCACATTTTTGGCTGGTTATAAACTGTCCCCAGCAGACTAACTCCCCAAACCAATAGCCGGTCATCAGTAGGGGCGAGATTTTTCGCTCTTACTGATGATTAACAAAGGTCAAGGGAGTCTGAAGTTGATTTGGCTACGTCAGCATCATCAGAGCTGGCTTTTTTTTGTCAGTTTAAGCTGTTCTTCGATTTGGTCACCAACTGCGATCGCCTATTTTCCCCCTTCCCTATGACTCATAGGGATTACGGTTCACCGTTTGAGCAATTCTAAGCTGCTCTTGAATCATATCTCGGTGACTCAAAAGCGGTTCACTGGGAACTGTCCGACCCGCTACAGTTCTGCGAGCCGGAGGGGGAGGAGGAGTAGGACGACTCTGGGGAGATGCTAATGGTGCGATCGCATCCTTGAGCAATTTAATTGCACTGTTACGAGCATCTGTTTGTTTGGGTAACAAATCTATTAGCTCCCGGATAGTTTGTTCATACTGGACTTCTTCGGGAGATATCAACGGCGTAGACAATCTAATTGGATCTCGCTGAACAGCAGCGATCGCCTGACGCACCGTTTCCTGTATTTTACTTCTGTAGGTTTTCGCTCGTTGCTCCTGTTTGTTTCTACCCTCCTGACAAGACGCATACAACGGCGGCAGACGATTAAGAGCGTAGGTTGCTACTTCCACCCGACTAATATACTTTAGTAAATTCTCCGACAGACGCTTTAACTGACGATCAATTTCTTCATCTACCCAAATCTCCATCACATTTTGGTATTTTGGCGGTTTGTTATCGTTAGTAGTATTCATTTAATCAATTCTATAGTAATAGTTCTATATTTAAATCAATAGCATATTGCTTCTGGATTTGCTCAAGATTCTCTGTCCCCTTATCAAAAATTTACGCAATTTTGAGCAAATTTTATAAATCCCAACCTTTTGTAAAGAACCACAATACAATAAGGGGTTATGCCCATCATGGGTATAACCACCCACAAATACTCCCAGGACAAGTTACAGGACTATAGGGGATGAGCCTCCTAGTCACCTTTAGGGATGCACTTTTAGTCCTGATATTTATCGTGACATTAGATTTATAATAGATAGTAAATTATACGAACACCTAGTTGGTCACATTTTATACTCAATATATATTAACCAATCCAATTATGAATAGATTAAAATTGCAGTTAGCCAAAATCTTCAACCGCAGACAACTATCTAAACTGATAAGATCCCTGGCTAAACTACTGCGAGAATTGATAGAAATCTTGTTAATTTTAGTAGCTGTTTTCCTGTTAATTTCTGCCATTCTATATATAGAAGATACCCTACAAGCCAACACCGAATGGGGTAAATTCTTTATAAATGCCCTAGAAAAGTCAAGAATACTTGGCACATTTGAAAGCATCAGTATTGTCACAGCATTAGTAATTTATGTCAGACAAGGAAAAAAGAAATCTCATTACGAAGCATGGCAAGTAATTGACTCAGCTCAAGGCATTAAAATTAGCCATGCTCGCATTAAAGCCTTAGAAGAATTATCCAAAGACGGAGTAAGTCTTAAAGGCTTATCTTTACCAATGGCTGATCTCGAACAAGTCACCTTGGTAGACACCGACTTTAAAGAAGCCAATCTGAAAACCGCTAAACTACAGGAAGCCAACCTAAAAGGCAGTACCTTTGAACTCACACAACTGCAAGGCGCTAACCTATGGAAAGCCAATTTACAGGAATGTTTTTTTCTACTCACCCAACTCCAGAAAGTCAACCTAAATGCAGCCAACCTACAAAATGCTGAACTTCAGGGAGTCAATTTATTAGAAGCTAATTTACAGCAAGCCAACCTACAGGGAGCCTACATTTTAGGAAACTTACAAGGAGCCAACTTTCAAGAAGCCAATTTAAAAGGTGCAAACCTTCAGGGAGCCTATCTTCAGGATGCTAACTTTAAACGAGCCAACCTGCGGGGAGTCAATCTTAAAGATGCTAATTTAACCGGAGTTAATTTTGAAGAAGCCCATTTACAAGGCGCTAACCTGCAAAATGCTCAGGGATTAACCACTCAACAAATTAGAGTAGCAAAAAATTGGGAGCAAGCTCGTTATTCTAAGGCTTTTATATTGAGTTTAGGACTACCTCAAGATTCATCATTGGTCAACCCAGAAGAGTTGACCTAAATCTACCATTATTCAATGAAATATACCCATAAATTGGGGATAGCTCAATCAAAACTCAACCATCCCCAAATTTGATTAGGTGTTAATTCCAACTGGAGACAATCCAAAACAGGTAGCACAGTATCTCCCTCATACAACTCTATTTTTTGTTCAGGAAACACCAGAATCACACTGCCATCTTCATCTGGATTAATTAACCATCCCAGCTCCGTACCATTTCTTGAACACAATAACAACTTAGACAGCACTCTAGTCAGGTTTTGTTCTGGTGATAAAATTTCAATACACCAGTCAGGATATGTTGTAAAGCGATTAGCAATTCTCCCAGAAGGTTCGCGAGGAATTCTTGACCAGCGAAATACAGAAATATCTGGTACAATTGACCTGCCATCAAAAGTGCAGCGCAATTCAGGAAAGGCATAAGCAATTTTGTCTGTTTCTGTTACCTGATTAATCGCGCCGCCAAGTTTCCCCTGTAGTCTGCTATGTTCTCCCTGTGGCATAACTTTCTGAGTAATTTCTCCATTGATAAATTCTGACGCTGGCTTAGTTTCTGGAAGTTTCAGAAACTCCTCCAACTCAAGCTGAGGTTGGGTAATTGTAATCATGTCAGTTCTGTTAAGAGTAAACTGGATTGTATCTTAGACAAGAGATGAGTTGGTGTACATGGCCACCAAGTTAAGCCTAAACCAACTATAACATCTACAGTTTAGAGCATTCAGCCAACTAGGAGTTGAGGGTATGAGAATATTAGTAACGGGTGGAGCCGGATTTATTGGTTCCCATTTGATTGACCGACTAATGGAGCAGAAACACGATGTTCTGTGTCTGGACAACTTTTTCACGGGGAATAAGGATAATATTCTTAAATGGATTGGGAATCCTTATTTTGAACTGATCCGCCATGATATCACTGAGCCAATTCGCCTAGAGGTGGATCAGATTTATCACTTGGCTTGTCCTGCTTCCCCTGTACATTATCAATACAACCCGGTCAAGACCATTAAAACTAATGTCATGGGGACCTTGAATATGCTGGGTTTAGCCAAACGGGTCAAGGCTCGATTTTTGCTGGCTTCCACCTCGGAAGTTTACGGAGATCCAGATGTTCACCCCCAAACTGAAGAGTATCGGGGTAATGTTAACTGTATTGGTCCCCGTTCCTGTTATGATGAGGGGAAGCGGGTGGCGGAAACTCTGGCTTTTGACTACTACCATCAAAATAACGTAGATATTAGGGTGGCGCGCATCTTTAATACTTTTGGACCCCGTATGCTGGAAAATGATGGACGGGTGGTGAGCAATTTTATTGTCCAAGCTATCCGGGGAATTCCTTTAACGGTTTATGGTGATGGTTCCCAAACCCGCAGTTTTTGCTATGTTTCGGATTTGGTGGAAGGACTGATTCGCCTGATGAATGGGGACTATATAGGGCCAGTGAATTTGGGTAATCCGGGAGAATATACGATTTTGGAGTTGGCTACCAAAATTCAACAGATGATTAATCCTGATGCTGAGATTCAATATAAACCCTTACCCCAAGATGATCCGAAGCAGCGACAACCGGATATTACCAAAGCTAAGAAGTATCTGGATTGGGAACCGACGGTACATTTAAATGATGGACTCAAGCTAACCATTGAAGATTTTCGGAGTCGGGTTATCCTTGAGAGTAAGTAATTTAGGTAATTGCCGATTGATGGGTCTTCTACAATTCTAAATGGTTGTGCTAATAAATCATGGCACTGCTATAACTCCTGTTGTATCAATCATTTGAGGAAGTTTGTATGCGTGTTTGTGTAATCGGTACTGGATATGTGGGTTTAGTAACCGGGGTTTGTTTGGCTCATACAGGTCATGATGTGATTTGTGTGGACAACAACGAAGAAAAGGTTAAGTTGATGAAGTCGGGACAGTCCCCAATTTATGAGCCGGGACTTTCGGAGTTGATGAAGTCCTGTGCGGAGTCTGGGAAGTTGTCTTTTACTTCTGACCTGAAAGCTGGGGTTGAACATGGGGATATTTTGTTTATTGCGGTGGGAACCCCTCCCCTACCAACAGGAGAAAGTGACACTCGATATGTGGAAGCAGTGGCGCGAGGAATTGGTGCTAATTTGACCCGTGGATCGGGTTATAAGGTGGTGGTGAATAAGTCTACGGTTCCTATCGGTTCGGGGGACTGGGTGCGGATGATTGTTCTTGATGGTTTTACTGAACAACAAAAGGAACAAGGAACTTCTGGGTCGGCGGGAGAATTGCAGTTTGATGTGGTTAGTAACCCGGAATTTCTGCGGGAAGGTTCGGCGATTTTTGATACTTTTAATCCCGATCGCATTGTGTTGGGAAGCAATAGCCAAAAGGCTTTGGGTCTGATGCAGGAATTATATCAACCCATTGTAGATCGTAAATATGCTGATGATCCCGATTTACCTCCGGTTCCGGTGGTGATGACTGATTTAAGTTCGGCGGAAATGGTCAAATATGCGGCTAATTCCTTCCTGGCGACTAAAATCAGTTTTATTAATGAAATCGCCAATATTTGCGATCGCGTTGGTGCTGATGTTAAACAGGTAGCCACTGGTATCGGTTTAGACTCCCGTATTGGTAACAAATTCCTGCAAGCTGGTATTGGTTGGGGGGGCTCCTGTTTCCCTAAAGATGTGTCGGCTTTAATTCATACCGCCGATGATTATAATTATGATGCCAAACTGTTGAAATCAGCCGTGGAGGTCAATGATCAGCAGCGGGTAATTGCGATCGAAAAATTGCAGCAAGTTCTCAAAATTCTCAAAGGTAAAACCGTTGGTTTACTGGGGTTAACCTTTAAGCCCGATACTGATGATATGCGGGATGCACCGGCTTTAAATTTGATTGAACAACTCAGCCGTTTGGGAGCCAGGGTGAAAGCCTATGACCCGATTATTTCCCAAAGCGGAATGCGTCATGGTCTGTCTAACGTGATGGTGGAAACCGACCCAGAATTGATGGCTGATGGTTGTGATGCTTTGGTCTTAGTAACCGATTGGGAACAGTTCCAAAACCTTAACTATGCCAAAATGGTTAAATCTATGCACACTCCTGTTATCATCGATGGTCGGAATTTCTTAGACCGCAAAAAACTCCAAGAACTTGGTTTCCAATATGTGGGAATTGGACACTAACTTAGGATGAGTTAGTTTAATCCGCTAATTACAACTAATCAGAAACACTGAGATATCTTGATCAATCTGGTTTCTGCGAAATTAAAAGACGGAAGATATTACCAACCTTCCGTCTTTATTTATTTGTTGATTTAGCGGTTAATTACAGAGGATTCTAGGCGTTAGAATCGTTAGTAGGTAGGAGAGCTTCTACAGAGGTTTCGGGAGCGATTTTGGGAGCTACAAACCCGCCTGAGTAAAGCACTGAACCGCGTTGTTGTTGAGCAAATACCGGGAATATTTCACGCACTTGAGAAGCAACTTCAACAGTTTTTACATCATAGGTTTGAGTCGCTACTTTCGGATATAAACCAATCCCGATAATTGGTAACAGTAGACAGGTGGCAATCATCACTTCGCGAGGTTTGGCATCTCCTAGATATTTTTCAATGTTGAATCCGCCACTATTTTCACCGTAGAACACCACCCGCAATAGGTTGAGTAAATAAATGGGGGTTAAAATTAGACCGACAGCAGCTAAACCGATGACTACAATTTTGAAGTTGGAACTGTAGATATCGCTAGTTGTGATGCCGAGGAAGATAGTTAATTCTCCGACAAAACCACTCATTCCAGGTAGTGCTAAAGAAGCCATTGAACCAGCAGTGAATAGGGCAAACACTTTAGGCATATCTTTAGCCATACCGCCCAATTTGGACATTGATAGGGTGTGGGTACGTTCGTAAGTAACACCTGCTAGGAAGAACAGCATGGCGGCGATTAAACCGTGGGAAATCATTTGCAGAACTGCGCCGTTAAGTCCCAATTCAGTTAAGGAAGCAATACCCAGGAGGACAAAACCCATGTGGGAGATAGAGGAACAAGCTAATCGACGTTTGAGGTTATCTTGAGCAAAGGCGCTTAATGCACCGTAGACAATATTAACTACTCCTAGAATTGCCAGAATTGGGGCAAAATACAGGTGAGCGTTGGGTAGCATTTCCATGTTCATGCGGATTAAGCCGTAACCACCCATTTTCAGGAGAACACCCGCTAAAATCATGGATACAGGCGCGGATGCTTCGCTATGAGCATCAGGTAGCCATGTGTGGAGAGGGAAGATAGGGAGTTTGACGGCGAAGGCAATTAGGAAGCCTGCATACAAGAATAATTCTAAGGCTAGGGGATAGTTTTTGTGAGCGAGGGTACTAATGTCGAAACTGAGGTTGGAGCCGTAGAATGCCATTGCTAGGGCGGCGACTAGGATGAAGATGGAACCTAGGGCAGTATATAGAATGAATTTAGTCGCTGCATAGAGGCGCTTTGCTCCACCCCAGATGGAAATCAGGATATAAACGGGAACCAGTTCTAGTTCCCACATCAGGAAGAATAATAGCAGGTCTTGGGCTGCGAATACTCCCATTTGGGCGGAGTACAGCACTAATAAGAGAAAATAAAATAGTCTGGGCTTGTTGGTGACGCGCCAGGAGGCTAGAATAGCTAATGTATTAACGAAACCTGTTAGTACGATTAGGGGCATTGATAGGCCATCTACTGCCACTGACCAGTTCAGCCCTAATTGGGGAATCCAACTATAGGTTTCGGCTAGTTGGAATGTTGAATCGTTGAGATTGTAGTTAGTCCAAAAGCATACAATTGTCAGAACTAAGTCTATCAAACCGACTCCTAGGGCATACCAGCGGATAGTTTTGCCTTCTCGGTCGGGAATTAGGGGAATGGCAAAGGATGCCAATAGGGGAAATAGGATAATTGCTGTTAGCCAGGGAATTTGACTGCTCATGGTCAGTGTGAGAATAAATACCTATTGCTTGCTTGTTAGTGAATTATACTCAAAGAGTAAAGTTTTGTTAAGCCTTTGGGCAAACTTTTTTTCGAGATTGTCTAAATCCACTACACAGTAAGGGTTTCAGGCTGTGATTTTTTTTTGATCCTGGGTTATCCTTGACTGCATGGATTGAGTATAGTCTATGATAATAGGTATGTCAACTTATTTGAGTCTATCTATCTGGGGGTGTCAGTGGACCATTTTTAGGGACTTTGGTTGAAAAAGATGGATATTTATTCAGAAGCGACAAACTCTGTGTCACAATTGGGATCGGTTTAACCCATTTGTTAAGAAGTATAAAGCTGTCATCAGTTATGGAACCCCTTTATCAATATGCCTGGTTAATTCCGGTGTTGCCCCTCTTTGGTGCGATGCTGGTGGGCATAGGGCTAATCTCATTGAACAAAGCCACTAACAAAATTAGACAGGGAAGCGCTATATTCCTGATTTCCCTGTTAGGTGCATCAATGGTTTTGTCCTTTGCTCTCCTAGCCAGTCAAATCAACGGCCATGAATCCTACACTCATATAATTGAGTGGGCGGCGGCTGGAGACTTTAAAATCAGTATGGGCTACACAATTGACCATCTGACCGCTGTGATGTTGGCGATCGTCACCACTGTAGCCCTATTGGTCATGGTCTACACCGACGGCTATATGGCTCATGATCCAGGATATGTTCGTTTTTATGCCTATCTGAGCCTATTTAGCTCGTCTATGTTGGGTCTGGTAGTTTGTCCCAACCTGCTACAAGTCTATATTTTCTGGGAATTGGTAGGGGTATCTTCCTACCTACTGATCGGGTTTTGGTACGATCGCAAACCAGCAGCAGATGCCTGTCAAAAAGCCTTCATCACTAACCGTGTCGGTGACTTTGGTCTGCTGTTAGGCATCCTCGGTCTGTATTGGGCGACTAACACCTTTGAATTTGAGTTAATGGGGTCTCGCCTAGAATACCTAGTAGAAAGCGGGTCCATTAGTGGGGCGCTGGCTGCTATATTTGCCATCCTAGTGTTCTTGGGTCCCGTAGCCAAATCCGCTCAATTTCCCCTCCATGTTTGGCTTCCTGACGCAATGGAAGGCCCGACCCCCATTTCTGCTCTCATTCACGCCGCCACCATGGTAGCGGCTGGGGTATTCCTGATCGCCAGAATGTACCCCGTGTTTGAGGGTATCCCCGTGGTGATGACTACGATCGCCTGGACTGGTTGCTTTACTGCCTTTTTAGGCGCTAGTATCGCCATCACCCAAAACGACATCAAAAAAGGACTCGCCTACTCCACCATTTCCCAGCTAGGCTATATGGTCATGGCAATGGGTGTCGGTGCTTATAGCGCCGGACTCTTCCACCTAATGACCCACGCCTATTTTAAGGCAATGTTGTTCCTGTGTTCGGGTTCGGTTATTCATGGTATGGAAGCCGTAGTCGGACACGACCCGGTTTTAGCCCAGGATATGCGACTAATGGGGGGACTGCGGAAATATATGCCCATTACTAGCACCTGCTTTTTGATTGGGACTCTGGCTATTTGCGGCATTCCTCCCTTTGCTGGCTTCTGGTCAAAAGATGAGATTCTCAGCAGTGCCTTTGCTTCTAATCCTGCCCTGTGGGTGGTAGGCTGGCTAACGGCTGGTATTACGGCATTTTATATGTTCCGTATGTATTTCAGCACCTTTGAAGGTCAATTTCGGGGTAATGATACAACCATACAGCAACAGCTAACGGCGGCGGCTAATGGCCCTAATTATGCCTTTGGTCCGGGTGCGATGAACCCAGAGGAACTACATAGCGATGATCATGGTCATGGTCATGATCACGGTCATGGTCATAGTGATACTCCCCATGAGTCTCCCTGGACTATGACTATTGCTTTGATGGCTTTAGCTGTTCCCTCTGTGTTTATTGGGTTATTAGGAACTCCCTTTAATAACTATTTCGAGATGTTTATTCACGCTCCCGGGGAGTCAATAGCTGAGGTGATGGAACAGTTGGCTGAGTTTGAACTCGGCGAATTTGTGATTATGGCGGGGAGTTCCGTTGGCATTGCTTTGATTGGTATTACTTTGGCATCCTTGATGTACTTGAAACATCAAATAGCTCCAAATGCGATCGCTCAAAAAATCCAACCTCTTTACCAATTCTCCCTCAACAAATGGTATCTCGACGATATTAACGACCTCCTATTTGTCAAAGGAAGTCGCCGCCTCGCCCGTCAAATTCTCGAAGTTGACTATCGAGTTGTTGATGGTGCCGTTAACTTAACAGGTTTAGTGGCTTTAGTCACCGGAGAAGGTCTCAAATACTTAGAGAATGGTCGCGCCCAATTTTACGCCCTAATTGTATTTGTAGCAGTCCTCGGCTTTGTCGTATTTTCCGGCATTGGCTAACTGCAATTACCTCCGTGTTTCCGTAATTTGGGGAAGTGGAAAATCTCCGGTTTAACTAACCATTAGATTCACAACACTTTCCCAATCTTGTAGTGAATGATTGGCGCTTTTGTCCTAAGCGTGAAAGGACAACTAAACATGACAATGGCTAATTTTCCTTGGCTGACGATTACAATTCTGTTTCCCATTGTGGCATCACTGTTTTTACCCTTTATCCCTGATAAAGATGGTAAAACGGTGCGCTGGTATGCCCTAATCGTGGGATTGATTGACTTTTCAATTATTGTTTATGCCTTCTGTACTGGGTATGACTTGAATACCCCCGGTTTACAGTTGGTAGAACGTTATGACTGGCTACCCGAAATCGGTTTGAGTTGGTCCGTGGGGGCTGATGGCTTATCTATGCCCCTGATTATCCTCACCGGATTTATCACCACCCTCGCGATTTTAGCAGCTTGGCCAGTCACTTTAAAGCCCAAACTTTTCTACTTCCTAATGTTGGCGATGTATGGCGGTCAGATTGCCGTTTTCGCTGTCCAGGATATGTTGTTATTCTTCCTGGTTTGGGAGTTGGAATTAGTTCCCGTTTACCTAATTCTTTCAATTTGGGGCGGTAAAAAGCGCCTGTATGCGGCTACTAAGTTTATTTTGTATACCGCAGGCGGTTCCCTGTTTATTTTGGTCGCAGCCCTGACTATGGCCTTCTATGGCGATACTGTTACCTTTGATATGCAGGCGATCGCCATTAAGGACTTTCCCATTAAACTAGAATTACTCCTGTATGGTGGGTTTCTGATTGCATATGGGGTCAAATTACCCATTTTTCCCCTTCATACCTGGCTACCTGATGCCCACGGGGAAGCTACCGCCCCCGCCCATATGTTACTAGCGGGTATCCTCCTAAAAATGGGCGGTTATGCCTTGCTACGCATGAATGTGGGAATGCTACCCGATGCCCATGCCACCTTCGCCCCCATTTTAGTGATTTTAGGCGTAGTTAACATCGTCTATGCCGCCTTCACTTCTTTTGCCCAACGCAACCTCAAACGAAAAATCGCCTATTCCTCAATTTCTCACATGGGGTTTGTGTTAATTGGTATGGGCTCATTCACAGAAATAGGCCTCAGTGGTGCCATGTTGCAGATGATTTCCCATGGCTTAATTGGGGCTAGTTTATTCTTCCTGGTCGGCTGTACTTATGACCGCACCCATACCCTCATGTTAGATGAAATGGGAGGGGTTGGTTTAAAGATGAAGAAAGTTTTTGCCATGTGGACTACTTGTTCAATGGCATCTCTAGCCTTACCCGGAATGAGTGGGTTTGTGGCTGAATTAATGGTGTTTATTGGTATCGCTACCAGTGATGCTTACAATGCCACATTTAAAGTGCTAGTCGTCTTCCTGGCTGCAGTTGGTGTAATTATTACCCCCATTTATCTGCTGTCCATGCTGCGGGAAATTCTCTATGGTCCCGAAAATCAGGAACTAACCTCCCACGAAAAACTGGTAGATGCAGAACCCCGCGAGGTATTTGTTATCGCCTGTTTATTAGTGCCCATAATTGGCATTGGGTTATATCCCAAAGTGGTAACACAAATGTATGATTCAACCACAACTCAACTTACCGCTTTAATGCGGCAGTCTGTCCCCACTTTGGTTAAGAATAATCCCATTGCTACCAATACTCAAGAATTGGTTTCTCTAAATGCTCCCATCATCGGTAAGTCCCTGTCTGAGAATTAACCAATTTAACCAATTCAATACCTAATTAATCATTCCCCCCCAACTGCTGGGGGGATTTTTTTATCATACCATAGCAGCCCTATAAACTTAACTGACAACATTTATAGCTGGCTTGATTTATGGGAAGTAATATAACCGCATAAAAACCATTTAGTTACCGTCAAGATATAGTAAGCACCTGTCATCATTAAAGCCACACTACCAAAGCGGATAATACCTTCAGAATGGTTTAACAACCGCTTGCTTTGTTTTGCTAATCCAGTAAACAAACTAGCTAGGAAAATCAACAGAGTATATCCCAGAGCATAACTCACCATAGTCAGGGTTCCGAGCAGTTGATAACCCCTCTCCGCCGCCCCTGCTAATACCGCAAATAACACCGGACTAGCACAGGGAGAACTCACCAAAGCCAAAGTTAAACCTACTTCTGGTAGAAGATGACCCTAAACTAGCTGAATTTATCGCATCGGAACTCATCACCCTAGAGGGATATCAGGTAACAGTTGCTTCTAACCGCATTGAAGGCTTAACTATAGCTCATAATTCTGACCCTGATATGTTAATTTTAGATTGGTGTCATTAATCAATAAGTATGATATAATTATATGTTGTCTCATCTTATCTTGTTGACACCAACAAAAGTAGCTCATGAATCCATTTTCTCATCAGAACCCTAATTCTCATAAAGATAATCAATCCCCCAATGGGTTAAACAATATCCATCATCCCTCGGAATCAGATATCGAAGACCTGCAATTTAATGAATATGATCCACGAGTAGTTAAAAATCTCAAAAATTCCTTTTTGTCTCTAGTAGTTATTGGCTTAGTTTTAGGGCTTTTTATTGCGGCGGGAGTTATATATATTATGAATCGATTTGATATTAATGCTCAACCTAGTAATAACTCTAGCATCCCACCAGTTCAAGAATTGTTATAAATTCTGTGATTAATTATTCAGTATTATAACGCTGTTGGGCGATTTCTTTAACTTGTTTAGCAAAATGAGGATAGTTGTCTAAAACACTGTCGAAATCTTCTTTTAACAGCACAAAAAGCTCACAATAGCTGAGGGTTTTAACGGACGCAGTGCGACGGGTAGAATAAACTAGAGCAATTTCGCCAAAAAATGACCCCGCTGACATGATTCTATATACTTTTCCGGTTTTTTCGGAAAAGGCTTGCACTTCTCCCCGCTGGATAAAATACATTTCATGTCCTAACTGTTCCTCCCTAATTATATAGTCATTTGGTGGCAATATTCTCGGTTTTAGTTTAACCACTAAGGCTTCAATACAAGCTGGATCAGCATTTTTAAATAGGGGGACTTTTTCCAATAATTCCTGATATAAATACAGATAAATTTTAGTTTTTAAAGAATTGGGAATTTCATCGAGAAAGTCCCGGTCAAATGATGTGTCTCGGTTGCATTCCCACAGATATTGATAGTAGTCCCTAACCTGCGCCTGTAAAAAAGCCGGAATTTTGCGATCGCGCATATAAGACTGAACTTGATCAAGTTGTTCTCTAAACCTAGCCTGACTAGCATCTAAACTACTGACCACAGAAGCCACATTACCAATAATAAACGCATACATAGACACCCCCAAAATCATGACAATTAAAGTAAATGCAATTTCTAAGTTACTGGTGGGGGTAATATCGCCATAACCGACAGTTGTTAAAGTAGTAATTGACCAATATAGAGATTTCATATATTGGGTAGCTATGGGGGCTGTATCTAAGTTAGAATTAATTAACCAAGAGTCTCCGTAAGCAATCATTGACTTACCAATCCAAAACCAGATACAGGCGACCCAATGATCAATCAGAAATATAATCAGCACTAACTCAGTCATACGCACTAGGGCTGGATTAATTTCAACATTAGTCTCCCATCGCCGAAAAATTCTAAAAAATTGCGACAGTCTCAACAGCCTCGGTATTCTGAGGATAGCCAATATCAATACTGATAATTGAGGAAAAAATAGCCTAGCCATTAAATCCAGGGGGAGACTAGCGGCTAGGTTCATTTTCAAATATGTAGCCAGGTAATTTTGAGCGATTTTTTGCAGGTCTGTAATACATTCTCCTTGGTCAATATATGCCATCCTAAATCTTAGGAAAATATCCATGATGAAAATTAAGTCTGCGGCTAAATCTATCCCTAACCATAAATGGGAAGTAGTGGTATCAAAAGCTATACGAAATGGGATAACAATAAAATTGTATAGTATCACCAAAACTAATAAACATTCCCATAAAAAAACTTCTTTTGATTCTGGGTCAAAGATTTGCATTTATATCATCTCTCCTGATTTACTGTATCCGGGATTACCAAACATGGGATAATTTTAAAAATTTTCAGGGATTTTTCGGCTTAGTCTCATCAAAATTTAAGTTATATGAGGTGATATATAACCATGGCATAGATATGGTATCTGAGGTAAACTTGGGGAACACTTGAGAAACTTGTGTTTTCCAAATTTCCGGTAATTTTAGCTAGATAGTTGTTACAATAACTGATCATCATAGTACTAGCCAATTAATCATGATTCAGACCACGATCGCACCATTTCACAAAACAATTAAATCCCCTTTAACCAAAAACTCGATTAGGGTTTTACAGATTAATCTAGGAAAACGCTGTAACCTCGCCTGTACTCATTGTCATGTAGAAGCTGGTCCCCGACGCACCGAAGAATTAACCCCAGAAATTTGTGAACAATTAATTGAGTTAATTCGGCGTTTTCCACAAATTGAAACTGTGGACTTAACTGGTGGTGCGCCCGAAATGAATTATGGTTTTAAGCCATTATTAGAAGTGGCGAAATCCCTCAATAAACAAGTAATTGTCCGTTCCAACTTAACTATTTATTTTGTTAAGGGATTTGAGGATATCCCCGCCTACTGTAGCCACCACCAAGTCAGGATTATAGCATCTTTACCCTGCTATTTGCAAGATAATGTCGATCGCATGAGAGGTTCAGGGGTTTATCAAGACTCGATCGCCGCCATTCAAAAACTCAACCAATTAGGATATGGTCACGCGCCGGATCTAATTTTAGATCTAGTCTATAACCCAGCTTTACCCACCTCAGACAGCTTTTCCCTACCCCCCCAACAGGAAAACCTACAACAAGCCTATAAGGTCTATCTGCGAGAGAAATTCGATATTGAGTTTAATCAACTTCTCACCATTACCAACCTTCCCATAGGTCGCACTAAGTTATTTTTACAGCGTCAAAAACTCCACGATAAATACTTAGATTTTTTGGCGGATAACTATAATCCTGATACCGTGGAAAATCTCATGTGTCGGAATGAATTATCAATTGATTATCTGGGAAATGTCTACGACTGTGATTTTAACCAGATGGAAAATCGACCCGCCAGAACCCCTGATGGTCAAAATATCACAGTTCAAACACTTCTGGAAGCTGACAGTTTAGATATCATTGAAACCGTCCACACTGAAGCATATTGCTATGGTTGTACTGCGGGCTGCGGTTCTAGTTGTGGAGGTGCTTTAACATGATGATTTTGGGGCTAGTTTAGGCTCATACCCTTGACTATTGCCTACCATAAAGCCGGGAATCTGTCAAGTAAAATCAATGATAATTCCTGGCTAATTAGCGGATAAGTTATAAGGTGAGTTTGGCAAAAATGTTGGCAATTCAAGATATATTAAGAAATGCGATCAAGTGGATAGACAGCTTAGGCGGCTGGGGGGCGGGAGTATTTATGCTCCTGTATATTGTGGCAACTGTTGCCTTTTTACCGGGTTCGATATTAACCCTAGGTGCGGGGTTTGTCTTTGGGGTAATTTGGGGTTCTGTTTATGTATCGATCGCCTCAACTTTGGGGTCAATTTGTGCGTTTTTAATCGGCCGATATTTAGCTAGGGGTTGGGTATCGGAAAAAATCGCCGGTCAGGAAAAATTCAAAGCGATCGATAATGCAGTAGGGAAGGAAGGCTGGAAAATCGTAGGACTCCTGCGCCTGTCGCCCATCTTTCCGTTTAACCTGCTAAATTATAGTTTGGGCTTAACCAAAGTTTCCCTAAAAGATTATTTTCTGGCTTCCTGGATAGGTATGATGCCAGGAACAGTCATGTATGTGTATATTGGATCTATTGCGGGTAGTTTAGCCACCCTGGGAACTGAGCGATCGCGCACAACAGGGGAGTGGATACTCTATGGCGTGGGACTTGTAGCCACCGTAGCCGTCACAGTCTATGTCACCCAAATCGCCCGCCGTGCGTTAAATGAGAAAATCGCCGATCCTGAACGATCCTAAAACCTTCCCAATCGAGAAAAATTAGTTATAATGGTGGCAGCTTTGCCCAAAATCAGGTCGCAGTCATGCCACGTCAGGATACAATTTTTGAGCGCTATTTAGCGCCCATGTTCAAATTATTGGTAGACCGAGAAGCGATCGATAACTTGGACAAAAGTATCGATTGGGAATCAGTGTGCGATCGCCTCACTGACCCCAACCTCGTCTATCCCCAATATTACCAAACCCAAGACTTTCACGGTATCGAGGGAGGATACCTGAATAAAAGCGCCGCCCTCACCTACGACCCCATTACCCAATACGCCATTCCCCCCAATGAAACCTGGGTCCGCCAAGAAGCTATTGATACCATTACCGTTAAACCTAGACGCATATTAGACCTAGGGTGCGGCACAGGTTCAACTACCCTACTATTAAAACAAACCTTTCCTAATGCCGAAGTGATCGGCTTAGACTTATCTCCCTATATGTTGGCGGTGGCGGAAACTAAAGCCAAACAAGCCGGGTTAGATATCAAATTCTATCATGGTTTAGCAGAAGAAAGCGATCGCTTTGAACCTCAATCTTTTGACTTAGTTACGGCTTCCCTGCTTTTCCATGAAACCCCCCCAGAAATAGCCATAGCGATAGCACGGGAGGCTTTCCGACTTCTGAAAGCCGGGGGAGAAGTAATGATTCTTGACGGTCATCAGAAAATCTTACGCCAAAACCCCTGGCTAACGGAAATTTTTGAGGAACCCTATCTTAAAGATTATGCCACCGGAAGCGTTGATGCAACTCTTGGGGCGGCGGGTTTTGCGAAAGTGCGATCGGAGGATATATGGTGGATAAATCAAGTTACCGTAGGTCTCAAACCGATTATTAACCATTCCCCCAACATCAATTCACAATGGGAACAACAGCCCAATCATAACCCATTTCCTGCCCCAGCCTAAGATAATTAATACTTTGGTAGGGGCGGGTTCTGCTGTCAATCTCAATTCCCACAGATAACACTCGTAAACCCGCCCCTACCCACCCCATATCCATCAATAATTGGTTATCATGTAGGGGCGGGTTCTGCTGTCAATCTCAATTCCCACAGATAACACTCGTAAACCCGCCCCTACCCACCCCATATCCATCAATAATTGGTTATCATGTAGGGGCGGGTTCTGCTGTCAATCTCAATTCCCACAGATAATTATTAATTAATAATTATTAATTAATAATTTCCATAGATAACATTTGTCCATTATCCATTAACTGGGTATGAGTTTAAAGGCTGTTATTTTTGATTTTAATGGTGTAATTATCAATGATGAATCGATTCATGAACAGTTAATCGAGGAATTATTGGTAGCTGAAAATCTGCGGGTGAAACCAGATAAAATTCGTGAGGTTTGCTTAGGAAGAAGCGATCGCGCCTGTTTACAGGATTTACTCTCATTATACGGCAGAGTCGTAACTTCTGAGGAGCTAGAAAACCTGATCGCGCGGAAAGCACAAGCCTATCAACAGCGGTTAAATGCTATGTCAGACCTACCTCTATATGATGGGTTGCGGGAACTAATTACACGCATTCAGACGGCGAATTTGAAAATCGCCCTAGTTACCGGCGCTATTAGAGAGGAAGTTGAGTTAGTTTTGACTCGCGCGGGGTTGATTGATTATTTTTCCATCATTGTCGCTGGGGATGATATTACCACCAGCAAGCCGGAACCTGATGGCTATTTATTGGCGCTACAAAGGCTAAATTCTGCTGATGAGACCTTGAATTTGCAGCCGGAAGAGTGTTTAGCTATTGAGGATACTTTTGCTGGTATTGAGGCGGCGAAACGCGCGGGTATTCCTGTCGTGGGGGTAGCCCATACTTATCCTTTCCATATGCTACAGCGTCGCGCTGATTGGTGTGTGGACTATCTCCAGGACTTGGAGTTAGAGAGGATTTTGGGAATCTCTGGAGAAGTTGCACTATCGGAACCCGATTGATGTTATAATCGGCGGTTGTGTCCTATCTCTCTCTATACTTGGGGAATTAGCTCAGTTGGTAGAGTGCTGCGATCGCACCGCAGAGGTCAGGGGTTCGACTCCCCTATTCTCCATATCGCTTAAAAGCCTATTCTGGCTACGATAACCGGGAAACACTCAACCCGATAGTCGTACCGTTACACTCAAAATGCACTCCATTCAGTCTTAGCACACGGGACAATTAGTGCATATCCCTTAGCAATAAATCTTAATCATTGACGGGTTAATCAATAAGCACAACTTAATCAATATGTCAAATACCCATATCACCCCCCAGCAATTCTCATTTTGGAAATTCAACTGCTATCGGGTGGGATGTCTAACTCGAGACCCTCAAGCATAAAGGTCAGAAGGTGGTCCCAACTGTCGAAGTACAGTCTGGGTAAGCGCGCGCAAATCATTAAAGAAGGTTTGGCGCTTCGGTAAGTGCGCTCGTAGCAACTGGTACTTGTTATCGAGCAACTCCTGCAGGGTGTGGAAGAGCAGCGAGAGGATGTTGATGGTCCGGAGCAAGGAAGAAAGATGCTGCTTGTCATGGCCAAAATTGTGTTCGAGATGGTAGCCCTTGGTCTTGAGAGTGTTGTTGTTCTCATTCTCAACTTTCCAACGAGTCCGCCCGGCCCGAACCACCTCGGCTACATTCTCATCGCTGAGAGGATAATTCGTGGCCAAGGAGTTGTGATAGGTTACCTGGCCATCAGCGGTGGTGACAGTAAGTTCGCACCAGTTAACCAACAGCGCCTCATCGCTATCTTTGAGGGGGACTCCGTTGAGATAGCGGTAGGTATAGGTTTTCTCGACTTTACCAGTCCACTTCTTGGTCGTGAGGGTCGGGAGTTCGATGCCCTCTAGGTGTTCATAGAGGGTAGTATGAGACTCGGGGCGACAGACGACGATGAAGTTAAGTTGCTGCTCTAAAAACTGCTGACACAACGGTTGGTGGCAATAGAGGTCATCCCCTCAAACCGTGACATTCAAAGCCCTCAAGCATTGTTCTTGCCTCGATAGCCAGCGTTTGGCGGCGGCATTCTCACAGTCTTGCTTATCATGACCATCTTGGGGCACGATAAATTCGGGGACTAAGGGAATCACATGATTCTGTCCCGGACAGACGATGACTGGAGTGACAACACTATGGAAGTAATGGGTTTTTCCTGACTTCTGGGTGCGCGTTGAACAGTGGGGACAGTGAATTTGGTCGGAACTGAAGTATTCGGTGCCATCCAACGCGACTAATAGACTGTCCCCTAGGCAACGGAAGTCTTCTAACTGCCCCTGGGCTTCCAAGACTTGTAGGATATCCTCAAACACTGGAAACAGGTGCTCTGGGGACACGGCATCTAATAAGTCCCGAATCTGGTTATCACAGGGAATTCGATGAACTCCAAACAGACTTTGGGCATTGCTCTTGCCTTTACTCCCCTCCATCAGACGTTGATAAGCCAGAAACGACGGAGTTTGAGTAAAAAACACACTAAACGCACTTAAAGCGGCATCCTCCATTCCATAGCGGCGATTTTTACCCCGGCGCTTGTCCGGTAGCGATGACAAGCACTGGCGGAAAGAACCGACTAGAGTCTCAAAGCCACCTGGCTTTTTCAACGGCTCTGGCGCTCCTGGGTTTCTTGGATGTCATTACGATACAGGGATGCTGGGGACTTGAACAGGTTTTCGCCAAAATGAGAATTGCTGATCACCCCCATAACCGGACGCTGATAGGGTAGTTCCCTTGTGATACCCGTCAATGGCAAGTCTATCGGTTCGTTCCTCACCATTGACTGCTATCACATCGGTCACTCCCTTTGAGTGCTTGTCCCGGTTATGGGGGGAGGGTATGATTCAAAGCCAACACGATCGCCTATCCGGTTATCTATGGGTCCAATTGATAATCTCCGGTGAGGGAAACTAAAAGTGCGATCGCAAAACCTGAACTATCATCTACCGGAACCAACCCGATACCCCCCAAACAACTTTTCAACTGGAGGCAATTACCGGGATGGGAATCGATACCCACATAATTCTCAGCAAGTCTCCAATCTTTGATGGTAATCATCACCTCCAACAGTCACTACCAACATAATCGCCTTACCCAAAAATCTTAGTCGTAGGTTGTAGGTAAAGCGATCGGTTAGGGGTAATATCCGTTATGGGTAATATCTGGACATGATAGGGTGAGCATTCATATAAACCCGTAATTAGACTGTTGCAGTTAGACTGTTAGCATTTAAGCTAATGAAAAAATTGACATTTAATTAGACTGTTGCAGTTAGACTGTTAGCCCAAAATACATAGACACCCCCTACAGTCAGAAACCATAGGGGGTCATTAAGTTATTGAGTTAGCTGTTAGGCTGTTAGGGTTTACGCCAACCATCCATCATCGTCAATATCATCTCTGTTGATTTAGTTAGGTGGTAAACGCGTATCATGGTCATATATTTTTGGGCAGATTATACTATCTAACGAATATTTCAAAAACTCAAATAATATGTCGAAATTTTTATTTTTTTAATCTAGCTTAGACTCCATTATTTTATTGCCTATAAATGAAGAAATTACCAAATAAACAATAATAATTATCAATAATATAACCTCTATTATAATTAGATTAATTGTATTAATCTCCAAAAATAAATGGTAAACCACTTAATCCTCTCTAAGGGGTCAAATACTGCGTCAAAATTGCTATATGGCGGCTCGGCAATGATTTGATATTGATTAAGCCAAATAATATATCGTTTAACCATCATATTCTGTTGGACATCATTGTATGCGTAAAATTTTAACCATCCCGCGATTTTCCAATCAACAGGAATTTGGTCCGCCTCAAATAATATCCTCACAAATTGGCTACCTGATATATCTGGAAATTTCTGACTACCATGTTTTGAATCATCCTCTTTGATGAAATATTGGTGATAAACTCAAAACCAATGAGTCTCAGATATATCATAGTTGTTAGGCATTATCTAATCTGTTTGATTACATGATCGTTAGCTGTATCGCACCATAAATCACCAACCCTTAAACCTGTAGGGCTTGTCGGTAAATTACTGAAATTAATTCTATGCCCTCTTATATTTCCATTAACATCTAATCTTGTTTGTGCTACTGTGGTTCCGATACCGACGACGTCAGCAATACTGACGGAGCCAAAGTCATCGATGCGTATGGGTTCGGAGCAAGCGGTTCAAAATGATATTGAGCCTAATCCATTTAGTCTAACAATTGGGTAGATGTACAAGTTGGGCAGGTAGGCATGGAAATTGAACCCGAGTCGGTTTTTACACCTCTATCATTAATATTAGGCACTACCCCCGGTAATTGCCTCCAGTTGAAAAGTTGTTGAGGGGTATCGGGTTGGTTCCGGTAGATGATAGTTTAGATTTGGCGATCGCACTTTTAATATCAGCCAGATGATAGCCCATAGTTTCCCCTCACCGGAGATTATGAATCAGACCCATAGATAACCGGATAGGCGATCGCCATACTTTCATAATCTGATACTGAAAGGCGGTCTGATATCTTTGTACGTTGATTCCCTAGCGGGTTCCCCCCCCACCTACGGCTATCGTGTTGGCTTTGAAACATACCCTCCCCCCATAACCGGGAAAAGCACTCAAAGGGAAGTGACCGACGTGATAGCAGTCAATGGTGACGAACGAACCGATAGGCTTGCCATTGACAGGTATCACAAGGGAACTACCCTATCAGCGTCGGGTTTAGGGAGTGATATGGGTATTTGACAGATTGATTAAGTTGTGCTTGTTGACTGAGTAATCATCCTATTGACAGAATTATTTTCCTGTGCTAGGACTAGATTGTGAGTAATATCTGAGTAATTAGGTGCGACTATCGGGTTAAGTGAATCCCGGTTATCGCTGCTAGGATAAGGATTTCCCGAAAATGGGCGATACTGGACTTGAACCAGTGACATCCTGCTTGTAAGGCAGGCGCTCTACCACTGAGCTAATCGCCCTTTTGCATTCGATGTTTTCTATTGTAGCAGCAATCGCTAAAATAGGGAAGCTATTTTTGAAAAAAATTTTTGTGCTATGCCTTCTGGCAAAACCCACGATCGCATAACACTCTGGAGCTTGCCACTGGTGGCGGGTTTGACCTTTGGACAAACTCGCAGCAGCCATCTAACCCTCCTAGTATCTGCCAGTTTTCTATTTAGTGGCCTGATGTTTGGGCCAGATTTAGATCTAAACTCGCGACAGTTTCAACGTTGGGGGTGGTTCCGTTGGCTATGGGTTCCCTATCAAAAGAGTTTGCACCATCGCTCGTTTCTGTCCCACGGGCCTTTTATTGGCACTGCCTTACGGGTTCTGTACTTGTTCACCTGGCTAGGCGGTTTTGGTGTGATTACGACTATGGCGATCGAGTTTCTGTTTTCGGTAGAGTGGACGATATCAAGTTTAGCAGGGGAACTATGGCAATTTCTGGTAAACCACTCTCTGGAATGGATCGCTATCTTCTGCGGTTTAGAACTCGGTGCTATGAGCCACTATCTATCTGATTGGGGATCATCTATTTATAAACGCCTGCAAAGCCAAGGGGTATATGGACTGATACCACCATCAGTCCTAGTCAAAAAACCGAAAAATACCACCTCCCGGCGGTCTCGCTCCAATTCCTCGTCAACTTCCCCAAAATCCTCGTCAACTTCCCCAAAAAAAAGCAGTCGTCGTTCTAGAAATTCCTCGACTGTGGGGAACTCCCGCAAACGATAGTATATATCCTAACTGTTAGGAGCGATGCTATACGGTAGGATTTTATCGGTTAATCAAATTCGTACAATCAACCCTAAATCAATATGTCTGATTCTAGTCATAATCAACCCGAAAACGACACGCTAAATGCCTTACAAGAACTAATTGATGTGGTGGCTAAATTACGATCGCCTGATGGTGGGTGTCCTTGGGATTTGGCTCAAACGCCCCAAAGTTTAACCCCTTATATTCTCGAAGAAGCCTATGAGGTAGTCGATGCCATTGCTACGGGAGACCCAAAAGCGATCGCTGATGAATTAGGAGATTTATTGTTGCAAGTAGTTCTACAAGCTCAAATTGCCAGCGAATCTCAGCAATTTTCCCTGGCTGATGTGGCGGCTGGTATTACGGAAAAACTCATCCGCAGACATCCCCACGTTTTCGCCGATGTGAAGGTTGATAGTGTCGAGGAAGTACACGAAAACTGGGAAGCTATTAAGGATAAAGAAGCGGCAAATCATCAAGATTCCCAGTCTTTAAGTGCTAAATTAAACCGTTATTCCCGACAACTTCCGCCTCTGATAGCAGCTATGAAATTATCTAAAAAAACTGCTGCTGTTGGCTTTGAGTGGGATAATGTTGATGGGGTTTGGGATAAGTTTCATGAGGAAGTGGCGGAATTTGAAGAAGCCTTACGCTACGAAGATAAAGCACAACAACAAGCGGAATTAGGAGATATTTTATTTGTGTTGGTCAATTTAGCCCGCTGGTATGATATCGACCCTCATGAAGCGCTACGGGAGACTAATCATAGGTTTATTCGCCGATTTTCTATGGTAGAGGCTGCTTGCGATCGCCCTTTAGCAGACTACACCCTAGCTCAATTAGATGTCTTATGGGATAGGGCTAAAGCTATCATTAAGGAACAGGGGAATTAAGGGATTGATAAAAGGCGATCGCACATCCTCCATAGACTTTTTGGCGGACGATCGCTAAACCGGAAACCTCTACCATTTCTCGTTTTGGGTCATGTTCAGCAATTAACTCTCCCCCGGCGGCGAGTAGGGAATATTTGGCGATCGCTTCTAGGACAGGTTCATATAAATTGGCTGTATATGGTGGGTCAAAATAAATGCGATCGAACTCCTCGGCGGCTAAGGATTTTAGCCGTTTAACCACATCTCCCCGTAGGACGCGAAACTGTTGTTCTGGTGTAGCTACTTGCTGCCAATTTTGCTTAATAATTTGACAAGCTGGCCCGGACTGTTCGATCGCCACTGCGATCGCCGCCCCACGACATAGAGCCTCTGCCCCCATTGACCCACTACCAGCACAAAGATCCAGCCAACGACATCCAGTAATGTCCTGCCAAATATTAAACACGGCTTCCCTGACCCGTGAGGGAGTAGGTCGGGTATTTTGTCCGGGGAGGGTTTTTAGTTGGCGATTACCATAAATTCTCAAGGCCATTTGTGAACACTATCCCATCTAAGTAATTACCTTTTGAGAAGAGTTCACCAACTGCACAAAATTAGATAATAATTGCAGTCCGGCGAGTGAGGATTTTTCGGGGTGGAATTGTACCGCCATCACATTTTGGTAAGCGATCGCAGCAGTCACGGTTTGGCTTCCGTGGGTGATAGTGGCGGCGGTAATCGTCGAATCAGCCGGATCGACATAATAAGAATGCACAAAATACACCCAGGGATTATCTCCCAAATTATCCCAAAGACTGACTGATGGTTGAGTAAATGTTAGTTGATTCCAACCCATGTGAGGAATAGTCAGTCCGGGTTCTGATTTAAACCGTCGCACTTTACCCGGAAAAATCCCTAACCCTGCTTCTTCCCCTTCTTCCCCGGACTCGAACAAAATTTGCAACCCTAAACAAATCCCCAAAAATGGCACACCGTCAGCAATTACCTGTTTAATGGGTTCGATGAGATTACGCGATCGCAGATGTTGCACCGCCGGGTCAAAGGCTCCTACTCCTGGTAAAAGCACACCATCAGCCGCATTGATTACCTTTGGATCATCGGTAATTTCTGGGGTTCCTCCTGCATTTTCCAAGCCCTTACAGACCGAGTGCAGATTACCCATATCATAGTCAATTACTGCGATTCTCGCCATCTATATCCCTCAAGCCACCATTTGACATTATCTCATATTTACGGACAATTTGGGAACATTTGGGAGTTGATGATTATTGAAATTATTAATTGATGGCTCCGTTTTCGGTTGGCTGTTGACTGTTCAAATCCAAGATTAAGGCTTGATTATAGGCATCACGAGCTTCTTCGGAACGGTTTAAACCCTCTAAAGCTAATCCCCTTTGATGCCACACTTCCCGGTCTTTGGGGTCAGCATTTAGGGCTTTATTTAGGGCTATTAATGCCTGTTCATAACGGCCTAAATGATTTAAAGCTATCCCCGTATCTAACCAGCCATTTAGTTGATTGGGGTTAATGGCGATCGCCTTTTCCGCCGCCTCTAATGCTTGTTGATATTCCCCTAAATTCCGCCAGGCTACACTTTTTTCTATCCAAGACCAATAGGCGCGGGGATTAATTGCTAAAGCGCGATCGCTTGCTTGTATAGCATCAGCATAACGACCCAAACCCCGCAACACCCAAGCGCGACTTTCCCAGGCTAAATGGGAGTTAGAATTGATTACTAAAGCGCGATCGCAACTCATTAGGGCTTCCGGCATTTGGTCTAAGATACGCAACACCCGACAACGATAAAGGTGGGCATCAAAATGGTGAGAATTTTCGGCAATTGCTTTATCATAAGCACTTAAAGCCTGTTCATAATCACCTTTATCTCGCGATATTTCTCCCTGATTAAACCAGTCAGTAGGTGTGTAGTTAGATATAGCCGATTTATGTAATCTCTCGGTAGCCCGTTGATAATTGCGGGCGATCATGGTATTCTTAGGGTTAATACTGAGGGCGCGACTGTAGGATTGTAGCGCTTCCTGGTGGAGTGATAATCTCTCTAAAGCATAACCTCGATTATTCCATACCCACTCGGAATTACCATCAATTTCTATAGCGCGATCGCAGGATTTTAAAGCATCCTGAAACTGGTGTAAGTTATTCAAAGACCAGCAGCGACCATTCCAACTATGGACATAATTGGGATGAATCGCAATAGACTTGTTATAAGATTCTAAGGCTTCCCGATATCGCCCTAATTGATTTAAAATGTTGCCTCGTTGATGCCAGGAATGATATGACTGAGGGTTAATCGCGATCGCCGCGTCGCAACTTCTTAGGGCTTGATCATACTGTTCTAAATGATATAATGCTGAACAGCGACCCTCTAGGGCTTGCAGATAATTCGGGTTAATATCCAAAGCCATATTATAGGCAGATAAGGCTTTATCGTATTGTTCTACACCCAAAAAACTCTGAGCTTTATGGCGTAATTTGACCGCCTGTGACCAGGGAAAACTAGCTGTGAAATTTTCGGATGGGCGATTAACTTTTGATGATTTATAATTGCTAAAATCTCGCGCCTCTTCCATAGCCATATTGCCCACTAGCACCATAAAAAATAGCGCCCCTATGGGTTTAAGTTGAGAGATAACTACATCCCTTGAATTTTTCGTGCTAGTCAAAGCTGCTAAGGCTTGAGAGGCATTTTTAAACCGTCTTTTGGTGCTAGGTTCTACCAGCCTTTCTAACCATGCCAAAAAACGGCGATCGCCACCTTTTACTAGATGTCTAAATTGGAAACAATAGTTATCATCAATAAGCTGACCAATATGGGCGGGCTGAGTCCCTGTTAGCAGACAAATTAGGGTAGCCCCCAAACTGTAGAGGTCGGAAGATTCTGTTAAGGGTCGGTTAAAGAGTTCCTCCGGTGGCATAAACCCCGGTGTTCCGGCGGCGATACTACTGGTGGCGGTATCTTTTCCACCTACTTTAGCAAAGCCAAAATCCACTAGATAAGCATTGAGGCGATCGTCTACTAGAATGTTACCTGGCTTAATATCACGGTGAATAATTGGCGGATTATGCTGTTGTAAATATACCAGAATCCCTAAGATAGAAATAGCAATTTGCCTAATCTGTTCTGGGGTGAAGCGTTGACCAGACTCTAGGGAAGGTGCCTTTTTGTACTCCTGCACCAAACAGAAGCCAGCCGGAGTCTCAAAGGATGTCAGATAGCGCGGTATACGGGGATGTCTAATCTGCTGTAACATCTCGATTTCCCGTTCATGGGCTTTTAATCCTGCCCAACTCGCCCCAGTAAAGGCAAAGCGAAATTCTTTGATTGTCACTGGTTGATTAGTTTTGGCATAGGTTGCCAGGTAGGTTATCCGCCCCCCTTCTGGGTTACATCCCAATTGCCTAATGGTGTGATAACCTTGATGTTGGAAGTCTGGAAGGTTGCTCATGGCTGGCTAGGATTGCTTACAATATACCCCATTATATCACCCACTATCGGGATTATACCGGAAATTTACCAGAATGTCAAATATATTGTAATTATTAGGTTGATTGATTGAGTAATTGTTGAAAGTGGGAATATAAATCTTTAGCCAAGGCTTTAGGATTCCATAAAGGGGCTAAATTATCAGGGTTTTTAGATGCCATTAACTGTTCGCGAATTGATTGTCTAAGTTCCGGTTCACGACCCAAACGGATAGCCCAATTTTGATAGTCTTCCCAGGAGTCGGCTATCCCCATTTCTACACCTACTGCTTTTAAGAAAGAATAACCCATGCGGGATAAAAATTGTGAGCCTCGGCGAGTGACTAGGGGAGTATTAAACCAGAGGGCTTCCAAACTATGAGTACCACCATTGTAGGGGTAGGAATCCAATAGCACATCTGCCAATATATAGATTTTCCGGTGTTCTTCTTCGGTCGCAAATCGACTTATTTGTTTAATGCGATGTTGACCGACACCGATCGCCTTACAAGCGGCCGCATAGGTTTCACGAATTATCTGGGTATCTCCTAATGCTTTGTGAACTAAAATACTATCGGGAACTTGTTTAAGGATATTGACCTGGGCTTTCACTAAATCAGGGTTAAATTTACGTCCCGGTGCTACACACAAATAAACCACCTGGTCGCGACTAATACGGTAGGCTTGTCTGAGGAGGTTTTGATCTGCTGATACTCTCTTGAAGCCAGAGACGGCCATAAATGTCTGAGGCATCCTAATTAATTTTTCAGTATAATAAGATTCTCGCCCTGGGGGATGGGTATAATGGTCGCCAATAAAATAGTTATCGGCGGAAATTTGAGGGCTATCAAAACCTAGCCAAGATATACAAAAGCGAGCAGGTTGGTGGGCTAAAATTTCGGTATTAATTTGGACACTGAGAGAGTCTAAGTCTAGGAGAATATCGATTTGGTCTTGGCGAATAGCGTTCACAATTTCTTGGGGGTTGGGGAGTCCCTGGGGGAAATTTTGGGGGGCAAAAACTTTGTGAGCAACTTGTTCAAATGCTGGAGTTTGGTTATCTCGGGTAGGCCGATCGCTCCAATATAGATAAATTTCTGTATTCAGGGCGGCTAATTCTTTAATGACATCGGCACTACACCAGCCGACGGAATGACGACAAAAGTTTTTAGAAAGAATCCCAATTTTCACGGTTTTGGGGCTGGGGATATTGCCAAATCCTTTAGTGGTTTGAATAGTGGTGGGTGTGGAAGTAGGAGATATTAGGCTAACATAGCGATCGCTAATTAATCGTTGTAGCTTATAATTCTTTTCTAAATCATCCCGCAGATAGGGCAGGGCGAATAATAGGTTAGCATAAAGGGATTTAATCTCTACTGGTTTGGTGTGAGCTAGTAAAGCCGGGACTTGTGATTCTAGCTGCAAAAATCTTGGTAAAGCCACGGCATTTAAACCGGAAACCTGATAGATACTAACGGCATAAATAGCGGTCATAATCGGATCGATACTACCACAATTTTTGAGGTAGCTTTCTACGGCATTCCGGGCGGAGGCGAGGTCGGAGGAGTCGCGATATATGCCACAGATATTTTGATAGGCGGCGATAAAATTGGGTTTTAATTCGATCGCCTTTTCTAAGAAGGGGATAGCTTCTTTCGGCTGGCCTTGATGTCTATGAATTATACCGATTTGACAGTAGGCTTCTGCCAGATTGGGGTCAGCGACAATAGCCTGTTTCCACAGGGCGATCGCCTCTTCTAATTTACCCTCATTGACGAGTTGATTTCCCTGGTTATAAAGATGAATTGCGCCCCCGGTAGAGGAATTAATTTGATGAGCCTTTTGTTCAACTATTAAGGCTTCCGACTCTCGCCCCAGTTGTCGCAAAGCACGAGCGAGGTTAACATAAACTGCGGTTAAGTCTGGCTTGAGGGCGATCGCCTTTTGATAGCTGGCGATCGCCGATTCCAATTGTCCTTGTTTATAGAACATACTACCCAAATTAGCATGGGCTTGGGGTAAATTCGGGTCAAATTCTAAAGCCTTGGCATAGTATCGGATCGCCTCTTGAATTTGACCCCGACCCTGAGACACATTACCCATAGTCACATAAACCGGAGGCCAGTTAGGTTTCAATTCTAACGCCTTTTGACAGGCGGCGATCGCCTGATCATAGTCTCCCTGAAGATAACAAGTCTCAGCCTGGTGCAAGAATACTTCAGGACTAGGGTTAGATGGGGAGTTAGAAACAGAAGGTAACTGGGAAGACATCTGATAAGATCTCGTTTGATGGGTAAAAATGGGTTCAGTTGATTCTGAGATACCCTATTTTTCTATCATAGCCTGTTGATACTGACAACAGTACAGGGGGGGGATTTTGATCAATTGCTCAGATCTATCCTTGATCCTGATAGAGGTCATCGACTCTTGTATACACAAAATGAGCCAATTGAGACTACAATAGTATTATATGAACCTTTAACTGCTATAGACTCAGCCAGTCTTAAATACGAAGGAGGTGTTATTACAGATAAGCCAACAGTTAACGATGAATCTAACAATGAATCATTAATAGATAAAGCTAACGCTGAAGGAAATCATGCAGTTTATCAAGCAGCATTAGTCAGCCTAGTATGGGGATTAGCCGGATTAAATCGAGACTCCAATTCCGATAAATATGAGGAAAGCAAATCGAAAATGCACGTCAACATTGACCCTCTCAAAGAATCTTAAAGCTATCTCAAAATCAACAAAAGAGGGATATAGCCTGGCTATACCCCTCCTTTTCATGGTCAGATAATTGACCAACTTCTTAACGTCTGGCATTCATTAAATTAGTATTGAATAAATTGGCATCATCCAAATTAGCGCCCGCTAAGTCTGATGCAGTCAAATCAGCCCCACTTAGATTAGTTCCTGTTAAATCAGTATCCCGCAAATTAACACCAATGATATCAAAGCCATATAGGCTTCCTTCTTGAAGACGCACCAAACCCAAACTAACTACAGACTGACGAACATTTTGAAGATTCGCCCCAGTTAAATCAGCACTTTCCAAATTCGCACCAACTAGATTTGCACCTCTGAGGTTCGCATCAGTCAGGTCAGCAATCACCATCCCCGCTAGGGTTAGATTAGCATTCCTCAAGTTAGTACGGGTTAAGTCTGCGCCGTGAAGTTTAGCTGCAATCAGGCTAGTATCTGTTAAGTTAGCCTCAACCAGGATAGCCCGGTTGAAGTTAGCCTCATTCAAATTAGCACCAGTAAGATCAGCACCACTGAGATCAGCCCTTCTCAGGTTAGCACCACTAAGGTCTAATCCTTGTAACTGTGCCCCGGTAAGATCACATCCCTCACAGCTTTTAGTCTCCAGCAACTGCTTCAGGTGAGCGGGGTTTTCTGCACGAACTGCAGTAGCGATACCAATGGTAACAAGTAATGTTGCGGTTGCGTAAGCTAATAATTTCATCCCACACCCTCCTCGACTCTCGATACTATTACTATGACTGATTTTGAGCCCGAAAGAAATGAGTAAAATCTCACCGTAAGCTGATCGATATCACAGTCAGGATCTAAAATAGATGCTGCGATCGCATTTTCTACCTAAACAACAACGGCCCTAACCACGTCAGCTAGGCGGTTAGCGCTATCAACCACTGCCAAGGACCCAGCCGCCTCAGCCATCCGATTGAGTTCTGTAGAGTCACCCAATAGATACAAAACTTTACCTTGGAGTTCTTCTGGTGTCAAGTCCTGCTGTTGAATTAATACCGCCGCCCCTTGTTTAGCAAAAACTTTGGCGTTAAAAGTTTGGTGGTCTTCGGCGGCGTAGGGATAGGGAATGAGAATAGCGGGGGTTTTAGTAATGGCCAATTCTGTTAAAGTTCCCGCCCCGGCGCGACTAACTGCGAAAGTAGCGCGTTTGAGCAAGGCTCCCATGTGATCATAAAAAGGCATAGCAATATAGTGGGGATGCTGGAGGCTGTCAGCGTCGGGGTCGAGATTTCCGGTAAGGTGAACGATCCAAACACCTGCATCTAACCAAGCTGGTGCGGCGGCTCTGACTAAGCGATTGACGGCTACAGCGCCCTGAGAACCTCCTAACACTACGACGAGCGGCGCATGGTCAGGAATAGGGAATTCTAAGGGCTCTGACTCGTTGGTAAAGGCTGCGCGTACAGGAGTACCCACAACGGTAGTTTTGGCTTTGGGAAGATATCTAGCGGCTTCTGCGAAGCCGATCGCCACCTGGGTACAGCGAGGGGCTAACCAGCGGGTGACTTTACCGGGAAGGGCGTTAGACTCATGGAGAATGACGGGTAAACCGAGGGAACGAGCTGCTAAAATGGCGGGGGCGGCAATATAACCCCCTGTAGTGAATACGCCTTGAAAATTGCCCTGTTTGAGGAGGTGGCGGGCTTTGAGGATAGCGGTGGCTAGACGAGTCCCGGTCATGAGAGTTCCTAAGCCGGGTTTTCCCTGAAATCCACCCACGGCGATAGAATGGATAGGGTACTTTTGGGGAACTAGCTGGGTTTCCAGGCGGTCTGGAACTCCTAGCCATTCGATATGATAATCACTAAGACTATCGGCGGTGGCGATCGCCGGAAACAGATGCCCTCCAGTACCACTGGCTGCAACTAATAATCGCGTGGGTGTCTCGGTCAAGGCTGCTTTTCCTTTGGATACTCAATCAATAATTTCGCTACAATCAAAACACTGGAAGAATCAGAGGGGGTGTTCCCAACGGAAATCCCTAGCTCCTGATTACTTTACCACTCTGACGCACAACTGACAACTATACTTATGACCCGCCTTGTGATTTTTCCGTTGCGCTACCCGGCTTTTTCCCCAGTTTTATCAGCCATTCTGACAATTGCTCTCTGGTGCGGTTTAGGCTGGGGGAGCGATCGCGCTTGGGCATCCGAACCAGACACCGCCCCACCGGAACTGAAAATGCTGCTAGAAAATATTGAGACTGAAGCTAATCGCCAAAATCTGGAAGCGTTGATGAGGTTTTATGCTCCAGATTTTGAAAATACTGATGGTTTAAATCATGATACTTTAAAACGGGGTTTAAGGCATTTTTGGGAACAATACTACTCTCTTAATTATCGCACGACTTTGCAGGATTGGGAACGAGATGGAAATGCGATTATTGCGACAACGGTTACGGAAATTGAAGGGGTGAAACGCTTTCCCGATCGCGATGTAATTTTGCGATCGAGGATTACTTCCCAACAGCGCATTGAGAATGATCTGATTATCGCTCAGGAAATTTTAGCGGAACGCAACCAGTTAACTTCTGGTGATGCTCCCCCAACGGTTACATTGAATATTCCTGAACAGGTGTTCACGGGTCGAGAATTCAGCCTTGATGCTATAGTTGAAGAACCCCTGGGTTCGGAATTGTTGATTGGAGGGGCGATCGTCCAACCCGTTAATACTAATGCTTACTTTGAGCCTACACCTGTATCTATTCAGTTTTTAACATCTGGTGGTATTTTCAAAATTGGTCAAGCGCCGATATTACCAGAGGATAACTGGGTTTCTACTATTCTTATGCGTCGTGATGGTATCACCTCCATTACCCAGCGCATGAGAGTTGTCGATTAATCGATATAATAGGGGCGAAAAATTTCTCGCCCCTACTAGGTAAGATAGATCCTGTAGGGGCGGGTTCTCCTATTTCCTCACCTCCCCACAGGAAGATTGATAAACCCGCCCTTCCCAAGGGGGGTATTTGCTAACCTCCCCACAGGAAAATTGATAAACCCGCCCTTCCCAAACCGGGTATTTCCTCACCTCCCAACAGGAAGATTGATAAACCCGCCCTCCCCAAACTGGGTATTTCCTCACCTCACCAGGGGAAGATTGATAAACCCGCCCTTCCCAAGGGGGGTATTTGCTAACCTCCCCACAGGAAGATTGATAAACCCGCTTTTTGACCTGTAGGGGCGGGTTCTCCGAGTTCCTCACCTCCCCACAGGAAGATTGATAAACCCGCCCTTCCTTCCCAAACCGGGTATTTCCTCACCTCACCAGGGGAAGATTGACGGGCTCGCCTTTTGAGGTAAAGCCCTCACCCCAAACCCCTCTCCCATACGGGAGAGGGGCTTTGAAAAGTAGCTCACCAATCCACCAAACCGGGTATTTCCTCACCTCCCCACAGGAAGATTGATAAACCCGCCCTTCCCAAACCGGGTATTTCCTCACCTCACCAGGGGAAGATTGACGGGCTCGCCTTTTGAGGTAAAGCCCTCACCCCAAACCCCTCTCCCATACGGGAGAGGGGCTTTGAAAAGTAGCTCACCAATCCACCAAACCGGGTATTTCCTCACCTCCCCACAGGAAGATTGATAAACCCGCCCTTCCCAAACCGGGTATTTCCTCACCTCCCCACAGGAAGATTGACGGGCTCGCCTTTTGAGGTAAAGCCCTCACCCCAAACCCCTCTCCCATACGGGAGAGGGGCTTTGAAAAGTAGCTCACCAATCCACCAAACCGGGTATTTCCTCACCTCCCCACAGGAAGATTGATAAACCCGCCCTTCCCAAACCGGGTATTTCCTCACCTCCCCACAGGAAGATTGACGGGCTCGCCTTTTGAGGTAAAGCCCTCACCCCAAACCCCTCTCCCATACGGGAGAGGGGCTTTGAAAAGTAGCTCACCAATCCACCGAACCGCTATATTTGCTAACCTCCCCACAGGAAGATTGACGGGCTCGCCTTTTGAGGAGAGGATTAGTAAAAAGTTCCGGTTTTGCGATAGTGAACTGCTGTTACACCTTCATTATTTAACAGTTTGCCGTTTTGGACTTGAGCATAAATAACCCAGTGGTCGCCGCATTCCATGCGGTTTTTTACCTCACATTCTAAATAAGCCAAAGCATCATTTAAAATCAGACATCCGTTAGAGGCTTCTGTGGTTGATAAAGATGCAAATCTATCCTCACCGGGAGCAAACTTTTTCATAAAGTGTTTACGGAGTTGTTTACCTTCGTCCAAAATGTTTAAAACAAAGCGATCGCCTATATGGGTCATCGATTCCATAGCGCGATCGCGAGCCACAGCCACAGTCAATCCTGGGGGGGTAAAAGTAGCTTGAGATACCCACGAAGCCAACATCCCACTTACCACCTCTCCACGGCGACAGGAGACCACGCACAGGGAACCTACCAAACGACCTACAGCCTGAGCAGTTCGGTCAGCACTAGCAGACTGGGAAGTAGATTTTAAGGCGCGGCGTTTTTGGTCACGTCGCAACATTTGAGCGAAATCAATAGCAGTTTCTTCGCAGGTTTGTAGGGTGATATCTGTGGGTTTAAACTTGACCCTAATTGGTTCAAAGCCGAATTGATAGCCAGCATCTTTTAACTTATCGGCGATTAAATCTACCGCCTCTCCACTCCAACCAAAGGAACCAAAAACCCCGGCTAATTTATTAGTTGATGCGGTATTGAGGATAATTCCCAAAGCGGTTTGTATTTGTGTGGGAGCGTGACCACCGAGGGTAGGGGAACCGATAATAAATCCATCGGATTTTTCGACGGATGTTTGAATTTCGGTAGATTTAGCGTGTTCACAATTAATCAATTCTACCGCTACTCCCGACCTAGTTAATCCTCTGGCGATCGCATGAGCAATAGAGGCGGTATTCCCGTAAGCAGAAGCATATAGCAACGCCACATTCAAATCCTGAGATTTTTGTTTTTCGCTCCATTGTCGATATAAATTAGTTAATTCATTCATCCCATAGCGCACTAAGGGACCGTGACCCGTGGCATAAAAATCAATGGGTGATAACTCAGCAATTTTATCTAAGATTGACAGAATTTTTTTAGGTTGTGCCGCATGGAGACAGTCATAATAAAAACGGCGGTCTTCGCTGTAGACTGACCAGCCTTCATCAAATACTTGATCACCGCAAACATGGGCTCCAAAAAACTTATCTGTAAACAGGATTTGACTACAGGGGTCATAGGTCAATAAACCATCAGGCCATCGGGGAGTTGGTGCAGTGATTAATTGCAGTTCATGTCCGCGACCCAGGTCTAATTTTTCCTCACTTTTAACTGTTAAAATATTTAAGGTTAATTCTGGGAAAAATTCCCGCAGCGCCAAGGTAGCGGGGTTAGAACACACCCAAGTAATTTGGGGAGCCTTTTCTAACAAGGCTTTAATTGTCGCGCCTCGGTTAGCGTTAAAATGCCCTAAAATCACATATTTGAGGTTGTTAAAATCTAAGCGGTCTTCCAGGGATTTAAGATAGTTGGCGGTAAAAGATTCTCCGGGAGGGTCGATAATCGCCACTTGGTCAGCTTCGATTAGATAACTATTAGCTGTCGTCCCCCGTTGTAGGGAATATTCCACCTCAAACTTGAGTCTATCCCAAGTGCGCGATCGCAAAACCTTGGTATCATTACCAATTAAGAAAACTTGAACATCACGAGCTTTTGAATTATACATTTGTTAAAATGGATATAGTGAACATAGAAACCCAAAAAAGGCGGGTGATTTGGCAATATTTTTGATATCAATCAACCCGCCATCAAGGAATTTTTTAGTAGTGATTTCCGACCTTGCGATGATGAACGGCTGGTAAAGCATCAGGGTTACTAACGCGACCGCCATCAATAGTGGCATAAACAATCCAATGATCGGTTAATTCCATGCGACTAGCTACCCGACATTCCAGATAAGCCAGAGCATCATTTAAAATCGGACTGCCATTATTAGCGGCTTGAGTTTTCACGCCTTCAAAACGGTCAGCACCAGGGGGAAAACGCTTGAGAAAATGCTTCATCAAGGCTTGATAATTGTTCTCCTCCAAGACATTGAGAACAAAGGTATCACCGACCTGCATTAAGGCTTCGATCGCCCTATCTTTGGCAACTGCAATAGTTACTCCCAGAGGTTCAAAACTCGCCTGAGACACCCAGGAAGCCAACATAGCGCTACTCACTTCCCCTTTAGCAGCGGTGATAATATACAACCCGCCACTAATGCGACCCAAGGCTTTATCGACATCGCTATCTAGGGATTTCATCTGCTTAATAGCCTTATCCCGACTGAGTAACTGTCCCATATCGGTTCCGGCTTCATCACAGAGTTTATAGGTGTTTTCGGTGGGGGTTTCGGTAATCCGAATTGAGGGAAAAGCGGGTTTAAGTCCGGCGGCTTTAAACTTGACTTCCAGGGGGTAAACGGACAAATTATTATCGCTACCAGATTCGTACAAACCAAAGGTTTGCTTTTTGTTGGTAGATGCTAAAATGGTGCTGATGGCTTGTTCGGCAAGTTCTGCATCTTCACCAGACACCGGAGGCATTCCGATAACTAATCCGGTAGCCATACTAGCTAACTCGCGGATTTCCTGGTTATCAGCCGATCGCAGATCCATCATTTCGACAGCGACACCAGTTTTAGTAATCCCGTGGGCGATCGCTTGGGAAAGACGATCGCTATAACCGAAATCGGAATAGTAAAATACCGCCGCCGTGGTTTCGGCTTTGGACTGTTCCTGACTCCATTTTTGATAGCGATCGGTCAATTCCTTAACGTTATGGCGCAGCAGGGGGCCGTGTCCGGTGGCGATGGTGGTAATAGTTCCTAGTTGCTTCATACGCTTAATGGCGCTGAGAACAGACCGGGCGTTAGGAGCCATCAAACATTCGTAGTAGAATCGATAATCAGCCTCAATGTCGGCGAGGTTTGAGTCGTAGGTGAGATCGGAACAGTAGTGCATTCCGAAAGCGTCACAGGTAAAGAGAGTTTCGGTTTGGCGATCGTAGGTGAAAATGGTATCAGGCCAGTGTAGGTTAGGGGCGGAAACGAATTCCAGCACATGACCGTTACCGAGGTCTAATGTATCACCGTTTTTAACTTGTTGAGACTTAAAGGGCTGGTGAACTAGGTTTTCTAAAAATTGAATGGCAACTTTTGCGCCGACGACGGTAATTTGGGGGGCTAGTTGCAGAATATCAGCCACTAAACCGCTATGGTCGGGTTCTGTGTGGCTAATAATCAGATAATCAATGGCGGCGGGGTCGATTAATCCTTGGAGAGTGTCTAGGTATAGTTGCCGAAATTTGGCGTGGGATGTATCTACTAAGGCGGTTTTGTCGCCACGAATGATAAATGAGTTATAGGTTGTGCCGTTTTGCAGACCAAATTCGATATCAAAGCGATCGCGGTCCCAATCAAGCGATCGAATTGTGGTGGTGTCTGTAGTAACTTCTGCTACCTCAACGGTCAACCGACCTGCTTTAACCCGGTCAGTGAGGGCTACCATGTATGACCTCCCAAAATTTAGCTATCTAATAGTGTGCAAGTTTACAGATATTCTGACACGGATACCGAATCTGTGGGGGTTTGAAAAACCTATCAATGGGTTAAGACCCACAAAACCGAATAGGGAACTCTCTGGGCTTTTCTGATGATTGTTAGATTTGGAAAAGTGGCGATCGCACCTGAGATGATGGTATAGGTGAATATGCTCAAGAAATCTTAACGCCACTGGAATTAACGTAAGTGTCGCCAGTTGGGGATAAGTGAAATAATTATCACCCTATCACCAATGGGAAATCGCCCCAAGTCTGTGCTGATTAATATTATGCCAACCTGATGAATTGCGATTAACAATAAGATAATAATGCGATTACCCAATTGCTATAATCAAACTGTCCCCTAATCTTTGGTCGATACTATGCAGCTAACTTCTCCGATCTATCCACCTTTGGAAAATGGCGATCGCCTCAGCTATCGAGAATTTGAGCGACGTTACGCCGCCATGACTACAGATCAGAAAGCCGAATTAATTGAAGGAGTCGTATATATGGCATCACCCCTGCGGTTTACCACCCATGCAGAACCCCACGGTCGTCTCATCACCTGGTTGGGCGTTTACCAAGCCGCTACCCCCTCCACAGCAATGGGGATTGAACCCACGGTTCGCCTCGACTCGGACAACGAATTTCAACCTGATGGAGTTTTGTTGATTCCGGGGGGAAGTTCTCAACTCACCTCATACGGCTACATTCAAGGCGCGCCGGAATTGGTGGTAGAAATTGCGGCTAGTAGTGCGGCGATCGATTTAGGGGATAAAAAACGGGTTTATCGGCGCAATGGGGTACAAGAATATCTAGTTTGGCAAATCTTCGACCAAAAACTAGATTGGTTTTATTTAGAGGAGGGAGTTTATCAGTCTCTTTCTCCCAATGATGAGGGGATTTTGTGCAGTGGCGTGTTTCCCGGTTTATGGTTGAACGCAACGCAACTATTACAAAATAATCTCGCGGCGGTTTTGGCAACCCTACAAACCGGACTGTCATCCCCAGAACATCAAGCCTTTATTCAACCGGATTAAAACAGAGGTTAGAAATGAATATCTCGTTAAGTGCAGAAATTGAGCTTTCTGGAAAGTCTGGTAGAAAGCGGTAAGTATCCTTCCGCTGAAGATGCGATCGCCACAGGTATTAGGCTGTTAAATGATAAGCCTCTGATGGCATCTACAAAAATTAAATACTCATCAACAGTTTAGCCATTGTTTTAGCCATCGGCATTTGTGTCAATTCCTCAATCCAATACCATTGACCGTTAGGGTTGCATTCTAAAAAGTAGTATTCCCCTTCAGGAGTAAGAATCATATCGAAAGTTGAGAATACCAAAGAATAATGACGGTTAAAAGCCAAAAGTTTCTGCGCTATCTCAACGGGTAAATCGTAAACAGTGTGTTTAATCTGGTAACTATCTATTGCCCGCCAGTCAGACTTGGTTTTTTCAATTTCCTGAGAATGAATTGCGGCGGTAAAAACTTCTTCTCCGATAATTGTCACCCTTAACTCTATGGATTTATCGATGTATTGTTGTAAAAAAGTGGGAGCAAAACTTATGGTTTTCGCAAATTGAAGAAACTGCTCCTTATCGATACGTTTAGCAAAGCAGTGCCATGCCTCAGTTTGATTCACCACAAAACCGGAAAAATGAAATGTTTTTACCAGTAAATCCCATTGACAATTCTCCCCAAATTCTCTGGCAACTTCGGGATTGTTAGTAATTAAAGTTTTGGGAACTTTTAATCCTAATTTTAGTGCCAGTTCCAAGTTAGGTAGTTTTTGGCTGGAGTGTCTTAAATTCCAAAACGGATTAACCCATGTTTTGTGGGAGTACAGGTTATAAAATGAGCGTAAAAAATAGCTATACTCCTCTTTGACAAAAACCTGTGCGTGTTCTTCGGTAATGTTTGAGTCTGGCTCAACTTGTTCTGGTTTTCGATACCAAATAGTATCAAAACTGTCTGATGTTACTGTTTTGTCAGAGTCTTTAAAGTGGAATTTGAGATGCCAAGGTTCTGCTAAGTCTAATTTTCCCAAAGTAAAGTCTGAATTACAACCCATATCTTGGGTATTCATGCGGACAATATCGCCACCTAGTTTTCTGAGTTCAATGGTGACAAAATCTGCGTGAACATCGCATTTATCCGTAATTACTAAGATGGGCTTAATCATATTGATGAGGATTAACTATTCTTTAATAAACTTTATATTGAGGACTTTATCAGTAATTTTCATTCATCAGCCACATTATCGTCGTCTTTGTCTCCATGCCATATTATCAAGCCACTATTAGTTGACTTTTTGATACTCGTGCTATTTAGAACACCTGAAATACTAGCTAACTGAGTTTCCTCGTTAATTTGGAATCTAGCATTATAGCAAAGGTTTTCTTGCCCATATTCTTCAGAAATGCTAGTAAAAGCAGGTTCTACTGCAAAAAGCATAGCAAAAGGCATTTGGTGGGAACAATTTTTTTGAGTCCCTAATGTTTTAACCATTGGATTTGCAATTCCTCTAACCAAATAAACTTATCCCAGAACTTGATTGAAGACAGGTTTAAATAGATAGGCGGCTATAAATTGGTAGCCACCTATTTATATGGGTTATATAATCAACAATTTATTGACTTTCATCACTCATATTCATCACCCATAGTATCCTCATCTGAATCCTCAAAAAACCCAGTACCAGTTGAGCGTTTCAGACTTGTACTTGTTTGTCCACCTACAATCAGATTCAATTGAGTTTCGTTGTTAATTTGAAGCACGGGGTTATAGCATAGTTCCTGTTCGAGTGACTCTTTAGGAATGCTGGTAAAAGCAGGCTCTACCGCAAAAAGCATTGCAAACGGTAACTTGTCAGAAGTCTTTTCCTGAACCCCTAATGTCTTGACCATTGGTATTTTCCTGGGCGCTAAAATTAAATTTTCTGTATTAACACTATTTTATGATGCTAATTCCTATCTGACAACCCCTAAAAATAGGATTTTGTAGGAACCTTTTAAACCATGTAGTACCTGATTTTATGGGAAAACATAGGATTTTATCCCCCCAAATAGGAAAAAGTATGATAATATAGGATAAAATCCACAATCAAACCATATCTCACGTCTATGGATATTGAAGAAGCTTTAAAGTGGACTGACGATCGCCTGTTCGCGAAAACCGGAAAACATCTGGATTCTCTACAAAAGGCTATTTTAGAGGGGGTTTGGCAACGGGAAACTTACGAACAAATAGGAGATAATGAACATTGCAGCAAACATCATATCAGAAAAGAGGCTTGGAAATTATGGCAACTTCTGTCGGATGTTTTCGAGGAAGATGTTAGAAAAGCTAATATTAGGTCGATTTTAGAAAACGGGAGATATTCGCACATTGAAAATCTGCATATTGGTAATGGCGACATCAATGTTTGTCGCGAAAATCCACCCTATGCAAAAACCGCAAAAAAACGTTCCACTAACAACGCAGATAAGGTTCAAACAGAAAAACGCCACGATTTAACGGAAGTTCCCAAAAGCGATCGCCTCTACAACCGCACCCAGGAACTCAACACCCTTAAACAATGGATACTCGAAGATAAAATCCCCATCGTCAGCGTTATCGGTTTATCGGGTGTTGGCAAAACTGCCCTAGTAGTGGAACTGGTGAGACAAATTCAAGATAACTTCGATCGCCTCTTATGGCGCAACTGTACCAACGCCCCCACCTTAAAATCGCTCAAAACTCATTTAATCGAATTTCTCTCACCACCAACAGAAACCAAATCCCCATCTTTAATCGACTGTTTGCGATCGCATCGTTGCCTGATTATCCTCGATGACTTTCAAGAACTATTTACCAGTGGAGAATTAGCCGGAACTTACCAAACAGACTGCCAAGATTACAGCAAATTTATCAAAGAAATAGCCACCACGCATCACCACAGTTGCCTGCTGATTATTAGTTGGGAAAAACCTATAGAATTGGCGACATTAGAAGGTCGAAAAAGTTTATGCCACACATTACCAATTGATGGTTTAGGCGAATCAGCTAAATAAATCTTAACCGAAATGGAATTAACCGATCCAGATAGATGGTTAGAATTAATCCAACTTTATAGCGGCAATCCTTTATGGCTAAAGATAGCAGCTAATACGATTCAAGAACTATTTGACGGCAGCGTGGCTGACTTCTTATCGCGTGAGAGTCCGTTTTTGGGAGATTTAGAAATTCTATTGCAGGCACATTATCAACGCTTGTCGCTCATAGAAAAACAAGCAATTGTTTGGTTAGGCAGCCAAGACATACCCGTGGAACTTTCCGCATATACGACAGATTTACCTCTCTCCGAGTATGACTTATTAAAAGCTGTTCAATCTTTATTAAAACGCGGTTTACTTGAAAAAGTGAAGGAAAAAGGGCGATCGCGCTTCACCCTTGCACCAGTGATTAAAGAATATGTTAACAATCAATTTTAGAGCGGAATGAGTCAAATGATTATTGCTCCGTCTCCCCCACCGCGCCCTCCTCCTGACGGACTGCGAACATCCCACCCCAGAACTCATCAGCTTCTGTGAAAAACTCACCGGGGTCATCGCGATCGCATTCCTCTCTGATGATTGTTAGATTTGGGAAAAACTGCGGCTCAATTCCCACCAGAGAAGGTCGCCAAAGTGGCGATCGCACCTGAGATGATTGTATAGGTGAATATGCTCAAGAAATCTTAACGCCACTGGAATTAACGTAAGTGTCGCCAGTTGGGGATAAGTGAAATAATTATCACCCTATCACCAATGGGAAATCGCCCCAAGTCTGTGCTGATTAATATTATGCCAACCTGATGAATTGCGATTAACAATAAGATAATAATGCGATTACCCAATTGCTATAATCAAACTGTCCCCTAATCTTTGGTCGATACTATGCAGCTAACTTCTCCGATCTATCCACCTTTGGAAAATGGCGATCGCCTCAGCTATCGAGAATTTGAGCGACGTTACGCCGCCATGACTACAGATCAGAAAGCCGAATTAATTGAAGGAGTCGTATATATGGCATCACCCCTGCGGTTTACCACCCATGCGAAACCCCACGCGGATTTAATCGGGTTGCTATGGACTTATAAAATGGCAACCCCAGGGACAGAAATAGGTATTGAACCGACGGTTCGCCTCGACTCGGACAACGAATTTCAACCTGATGGAGTTTTGTTGATTCCGGGGGGAAGTTCTCAACTCACCTCATACGGCTACATTCAAGGCGCGCCGGAATTGGTGGTAGAAATTGCGGCTAGTAGTGCGGCGATCGATTTAGGGGATAAAAAACGGGTTTATCGGCGCAATGGGGTACAAGAATATCTAGTTTGGCAAATCTTCGACCAAAAACTAGATTGGTTTTATTTAGAGGAGGGAGTTTATCAGTCTCTTTCTCCCAATGATGAGGGGATTTTGTGCAGTCGGGTGTTTCCGGGTTTATGGTTGAACGCAACGCAACTATTACAAAATAATCTCGCGGCGGTTTTGGCCACCCTACAAACCGGACTGTCATCCCCAGAACATCAAGCCTTTATTCAACCGGATTAAAACAGAGGTTAGAAATGAATATCTCGTTAAGTGCAGAAATTGAGCTTTCTGGAAAGTCTGGTAGAAAGCGGTAAGTATCCTTCCGCTGAAGATGCGATCGCCACAGGTATTAGGCTTTTAGCAGACCGAGAACGCATTTATCAAGGGCGGTTTGAGGAATTGCAACGGGACATTATGGTTGGTGTTCCTAACTGAAATGCACCCATTATGACACCCCCACCTCGCGCCCCGAGGTGGGGAGAGCTTCCTGTTATAAAACTTTACAAAATTGGCTCAAAAAGTCTTGACATCCTGAATTTCCCAAGGCTAGACTAAATCGGAAACTTAAATCTTGACATCCTACTAAATCTCAAGAGGCTGAACTCAATCTGGTGCTGGCAACATAACTAAATTTTTAGTACGGTTTTCGTCCATTGTTTATGGCGGTTTTCGTACTGTTTTAGTTTCGTATATTTTTCCTTCGGCAACTGTCCATCCATATGTGAAGTCCTCATCACCCTAAGCCCCTCTCGCCAAGATCGCAATGGGTTTCGGATTGTGCTTCATAGATGTAAAAACTGCTTGTTCAAGCCTTTTTGATCAATTGACTATAAAAACTTCAAAAATTTCTAGATGGAAATACTAGGACTCTCAGAATTACGAAACCGCACCCAAGGTTCTCCAGAAATCACCATCGCCGTCATGGATGGCCCCGTCGATCGCACCCACCCCTGTTTCCAAGGTGCTAACCTCACCACCCTGCCCACCCTCGTCCCCCATGCTGCCCGCAGCGACGGCAGTATGTCCGGCCATGGCACTCACGTCACCAGCATCATTTTCGGGCAACCCGACAGCGACATTCCTGGCATTGCGCCCCAATGTCGGGGTTTGATTGTCCCTGTGTTTCCTGACGATCGCTGTAGTGCCAGCCAACTTGACCTCGCCAGAGGCATTGAGCAAGCCGCCAACGCCGGAGCGCACATCATCAACCTCAGTGGCGGTCAGTTAAGCGACTTTGGGGAAGCTGAGGGCTGGCTGGAAAACGCCGTCCGCCTCTGCCAGGAGCGGAACATTCTGCTCGTAGCGGCGGCGGGTAACGACGGGTGCCAGTGCCTGCACGTCCCCGCCGCCCTCCCCGCCGTCCTAGCCGTGGGTGCGATGGATGCTCGCGGGCAACCCTTGGACTTCAGTAATTGGGGGTCTAAGTACCAAACCCAGGGCATCCTTGCTCCGGGCGAGCAAATCTTGGGGGCCAAACCCGGCGGCGGGACGGAACGGCTCAACGGCACCAGCTTCGCCACCCCTATTGTTTCCGGGGTTGCTGCCCTGTTGTTGAGCCTGCAAGTCGAGCGCGGCGAAACCCCTGACCCCGCCCGGGTGCGTCAAATCCTGTTGCAGAGCGCCCTGCCCTGCGATGCCGCCCTGCCTGCCGATGCCCAGCGATGTCTGGCAGGCCGAATCAATATCGCTGGAGCTTTAACCTTACTCACTGGAGGAAATATGTCTGAAGCACAAGAAGCCGTCACCCCCGCAGGTGTAGAACCATCGAGCGGTTGCGGCTGCGGCGGGGGTTTGTCTGTCCCCGATGCCACCCCGGCTCAGGAGGAGCCACAAGCTGCGGTCACTCCCAGCAACACTGTCCAATCATTCACCCCTACTCAATCTACCCCTATGACCTCTAGCAACGCCGTCACTCCCAGCCAAGCCCCCAGCGAACTTGCATCCAGCCAACTGGTTTATGCCTTGGGTACCTTGGGCTATGACTTCGGTTCCGAAGCCCGCCGCGACACCTTTAAGCAACTGATGCCACCCTTTGAAATCAGCGAGGGCGTGTCGGTGCCAGCTAACCCCTATGATGCCCGTCAGATGGTGGACTACCTGGCCAGCGATATTTCTGAGGCTCGGTCTTTGATTTGGACGCTCAATATTGAGTTGACTCCGGTCTATGCCATTGAACCTAAAGGCCCCTTCGCCCGTGAAGCCTATCTGGCTCTGCAAGAACTCCTGGCGGGTCAAATTCAGCCGGAACATGACGACGACTACATTGAGCGGGTGAGTATTCCGGGCATCTTGACCGGGCGCACCGTGAAGCTATTCTCTGGGCAAGTTGTGCCGGTCATCGAACCCCAAAGCACTCGCGGACTCTACGGTTGGAAGGTTAACAGTCTCGTCAATGCCGCCTTTGAGACGGTACAGGCAGCCGAAGGTGAAGCCGATCGCGATGCCATGAGCCGCACCCTAGGCAGTTTCCTCAACCGGGTCTATTACGACTTACGAAACCTGGGCACAACGTCTCAAGACCGCGCCCTCAACTTCTCCGTCACCAATGCCTTCCAAGCCGCTTCCACATTCAGTCAAGCCGTCGCCCAAGGGATGGAACTGGACAGTATCACCGTGGAGAAAAGCCCGTTCTGCCGGATGGATAGCGACTGCTGGGATGTGAAACTGAAGTTCTTCGACCCCGAAAACAGCCGCCGCGCCAAGAAAATCTTCCGCTTCACCATCGATGTCAGCGATTTGATTCCGGTGACGTTGGGCGAAGTGAAGAGTTGGTCTTCGCCGTATTAATCCTCAAGGTTTGAGGCGGAGGAAAAGTCAACTTTTTAGCTGCCTCTCCTCTTTTTTCCGTTCCTAGTTCTTAATATACCCATCAAAAAACAATGACATTTCCTAAACAATCCGCCCCGGTTAAACGACCTCATTTCACCCAACCCGCCTTAGCGGTGGATTTGGAGGATGGGGAGATCGAGGATTTGGTGCATATTCGGATGGATCTGCTTCACGGTGCGAACTATAACGACCCGGCGGTATTTGTCCCGCGCAGCTACAACCAAGTGATGCACTCTGGCTTTGCCTCAATGGGTCGTTTTTTCTAACCCCAGAACATTGCCAATTTTTACTGTTCTTATTGAAATAAGGAGACGATGATGGCGAAAAAAAACACCCCAAAAAATCCAGATGATCTACCGGAAACTGCTCCGGCAGCTAACCCGGCAACACCACCCGCGCCAGCGCAAAAATCCTATGTTCCCACAGCGATGACGGGGCTTCAGGATTATTCCTACTGGTGGGAGTATGCCCGTAAACACGCCAATAAACCCAAACCTAACAGTAAAACCTTTCGCCGAGGGCGGATTTGGGCCTGAGTCTTGGCTGCGAATTGATCCCTTGAGCCTTGAGGCGATCAGGGCATTGTGAGGTGAGAGGGGGGAGCAAGGGGACTGACGCCTAGGGTTAAGTTTACCCCATCGCCTCGTTACCCTTTTCTCGGCTCCCCTACCCTCCGAGTTGCTGCTTCAGATTACGAATAGCTGCACTGGTATTCCTCTGATAGGCAATTTCTAAACATTGAGCAACGAGATCGGCTGGGTTTACCGCCGGGAAATATTGGCTTTGGGATGTGATGCCGTATTCATTGCCCTGAAGTTGGTAAATCATCAGTTGCTGGTTTTGAAATAGCCATACTTCTGGCACTTGATAGGGCAGATAATCCTGCACGTCTGAGTAGCTAGTGATGTCAATTTCTAACACCAAATCTGGCGGGGGTCATTGCGCCAATCAATCCGTTCCTTACCGGAAACCGCTTGCCAATGGTCAATGTAGAAACAATAATCTGGTTCAATCCCGCTTTCTTCTGGCAGTTGCATGGTTACGGGTGTAAAAGCATCGTATTCTCGCCCGTGATTATCCAACAAGGTTGTAATGATGGCAGCAATCAAATGAGCATCACGACCATGCTTAGGTAAAGGCGACATCAACTTTTGCGAATCCAGAACGATATTTAAGCCGGGGAATGGAACCCTCTCCGCGCTGTTCGCACAATGCTTGATATTCCTGCCAGGTGGCAGGCGATCGCATCACTGTTCCGGGCGAAAGATAAAGTTTTTGGGGTGAAACGACGGTCAACATTTCTTCACCGTATCTGGGTTTTTGCCTGATCAGTATTGTACTAACCCTTATCTTCCTCTACCCTATGTCCTTCCAAATCAAACCCCACTACCACATCGAAATCATCCCCCCCAAACAGGTCTATCTCCTGGGGGAACAAGAAAACCACGCCCTCACCGGGGGACTCTACTGCCAAATTCTTCCCTTTCTCGACGGCAACCACTCTCGCGAACAAATTGCCGACAAGCTCAACGGTGAAGTCCCCCTTGACCATATTGATTTCGTTCTCAATCGCCTGAGCGAAAAAGGCTACCTCATTGAGTCTGCACCAGAATTGACTCCCGAAGTGGCTGCTTTTTGGAGTGAGTTAGGTATTGCCCCCGCAGTAGCCGCCCAAGCCCTCAAACAACCCGTCACCCTCAAAACCGTCGGCAACCGCATCAGTGAGGGTATGGTTGACATTCTAGGTACGGCTCTGCGTGATTTAGGCATTCCCCTCCAACCCACCGAAGCCGCCCTCACCATCGTCCTCACCGACGACTACCTTAACCCCGACTTAGCGACAATCAACCGTCATCAGGTCGAAACCGGCCAACCCTGGATTTTAGTCAAACCCCTAGGCAGTGTCCTCTGGCTGGGCCCAGTCTTCAAACCGGGGGAAACGGGCTGCTGGCACTGCCTCGCCCAGCGTTTGGAAGGCAACCGGGAAGTTGAAGCTTCGGTACAGCGGGAGAAATACGCTGCTGGCCAAACCAACGGCAACATCCCTCACACCGTCAATAGTTACCTCCCCACAGCCCGCGCCGCCTTGCCTTCGACCTTGCAGACGGCCCTTCAGTTTGCGGCGACGGAAATCGCCAAATCCCTCGTGATTGCCCAGTCCTCTACGCCTTCCCCCACCCTGGAGGGCAAATTAATCACCTTCAACCAGCGCACCCTGGACTTCAAAACCCACAGCCTCATCCGCCGCCCCCAATGCCCCACCTGTGGCGACCCGGAAATCCTCCAGCGTCGGGGGTTTGAGCCGGTGATTCTGGAATCTCGCCAGAAACATTTCACCCGCGACGGCGGCCACCGCGCCCTCACTCCCGCCCAAACGGTACAGCAACATGAGCATTTAATCAGCCCGATTACGGGGGTGGTGACGGAATTGGTGCGCGTCACTGACCCGGCTAACCCTCTGGTGCATACCTACCGGGCGGGCCATGCCTTTGGGGGGGCAACTTCCCTGCGGGGACTCCGTAGCACGTTGAAACATAAGAGTTCGGGCAAGGGCAAAACCGACAGCCAATCCCGCGCTAGTGGTTTCTGTGAGGCGGTGGAGCGCTATTCGGGAATTTACCAGGGGGATGAACCGCGCAAACGGGCGACCTTTGCGGAGTTGGGGGAGTTGGCGATTAATCCTGAAGATTGTCTCTGTATTAGTGACAGCCAATTTGCCCGCCGTGAGGAGATTAATCAAAATCGCCAAGCTGCCCACGACTGGATTCCCCAACGGTTTGACCCTGACCAAAGCATTGACTGGACTCCGGTTTGGTCGTTAACAGAACAACGTCACAAATACTTACCCACGGCTTTTTGTTACTACAACTATCCGATGCCGAAAAATCAACGCTTTTGCAAGGCTGACTCCAATGGCAACGCGGCGGGGAACACCCTAGAGGAGGCGATTTTACAAGGGTTTCTGGAATTGGTGGAACGGGATAGCGTGGCTTTGTGGTGGTATAACCGCTTGCGTCGTCCGGCTGTGGATTTGAGCAGTTTTGATGAGCCTTACTTTTTGGAATTGCAGCAGTTTTATGGGGAGAATGACCGGGAATTGTGGGTGTTGGATTTGACGGCAGATTTGGGGATTTCTGCTTTTGCTGGGGTGTCGCGGCGGATGGTGGGCGAGTCGGAACGGTTGATTCTTGGTTTTGGGGCGCACCTCGACCCGACTATTGCGATTCTCCGCGCCCTGACGGAGGTGAATCAGTTGGGGTTGGAACTGGATAAGGTGCCCGATGACCAACTGGATGGGGATGCGAAACTCTGGCTCTTGGAAGCGACTTTGGAGAATCAGCCTTATTTGGCTCCTGACCCGACGCAACCTTTGAAAACGATGCAGGACTATCCGAAACGTTGGGGGAATGATATCCGCGAGGATGTGCGGACTTGTGTGGAGATTGTGGGAGGGGCTGGGTTGGAAACGTTGGTACTGGATCAAACTCGCCCGGATATTGGTTTGAATGTGGTCAAGGTGATTGTGCCGGGAATGCGTCATTTTTGGTCGCGGTTTGGGCCGGGTCGTCTCTATGATGTGCCGGTTCGGTTGGGTTGGCGGGAGACTCCGACACCGGAAGGGGAGATGAACCCGATGGCGATGCCGTTTTAGCTCTAAATAGGGGAGGCTATTTGAAATATTTGTTTGGCTCATTTTGGCGGTTTTAAACAGGGAAAATGGATTAAACAGTTGTTGTTGATAATCCTTTAATGGCTTGCAATGTCGTGTGATATTGCACTATTTTCTCAAGCGTTGGAAGTTGATAAAAAACGGAAAAATGAAAGTTGAAAAATATCAAAAAACCTGTTGACAAGGCAAGTGAATGTGTTAATATCTTGAGCAACAAAGTTAATGCTAATTCACCCGATAATACCCTCACTCTAAATCCTTATCCCAAGTGAGGGAGAGGGACTTTAAACCCCTCACCCTAAATCCCTCTCCCAAGTGAGGGAGAGGGACTTTGAGAACCGAGTAGGTTATTGAGCAGGCTGTAAAAGTTAAGACAAAGTTTGGACTGATTGTCAGTCCAAATCCAACAGAATTTTCAGAGTTTTCGTGCTGCCTAGCCTACCGCTACAGCCCATAGCAGCACCCACAGGCTTCTTGACCATAAGAAGGGATTGACCGCCCTAAGCGGTCAAACTGTCAACCTAACAAAGAGTGGAAAACTCCAATGGATAAGAAAAACATCACCCCCAACCCCCAACAGCCCGTTGACCGCGTTCCTTCGGGTCAACTGCCTAGCGCTTTGGCTGAATTGAGTGAAGAGGCGATCGGCTCCCTTGAGGCCCTTCCCGCCGGGCGAGGCGGCTTGCCGCCGTGTGTGTGTTCTTATGATGGTGACGACGAGTAGTCGCCATCGAATTCTACCACAGGCCCAATCGATCCTCAAACTTCTTGTGAGGACTGCCAGGGCACTGGGTTCGCCTCGATGAATTGACGGGCAACCGTTGATACCTCGGGACTTTCCGATACCTGGCACGCTGCTGGGGTGGAGGGAGCATCACTCCCTGGGGCCCCTCTTCCCCCGATCCAGAGTTTTGTTGGACGGAATTGGGTGCTACCCCAAACGAGAATTTTCGTGCCGCGCTCACGGCTACCGGGCAGCACAAACAGGCTTCTTGACAATAAGAAGGGACTGACCGCCCTAAGCGGTCAAACTGTAAACCTAACAAATGAGTGAAAAACTCCAATGGATAAGAAAAACATCTCCCCCAACCCCCAACAGCCCGTTGACCGCGTTCCTTCGGGTCAACTGCCTAGTGCTTTGGCTGAATTGAGCGAAGAGGCGATCGGTTCCCTGGCCCTGGCCTCGGGACTGGTGTTGATGCCTTGTTTTTGTTCCTATGAGGGTGACGACGAGTAGTCACGGTTGATTTTACCACAGACCAAATCGATCCTCAAATCGGCTGTGGAGTCAGTCAGGGCACTGGGTTCGCCTCGATGAATTGACGGGCAACCCTCGATACCTCGGGGCTTTCCGATACCTGGCACGCGGTTGGGGTGGAGGGAGCATCACTCCCTCTGCCCCTCTTCCCCCGACCTAGAGTTTTGTTGGACGGAATTGGGTGCTACCTCAAACGAGAATTTTCGTGCCGCGCTCACGGCTACCGGGCAGCACAAACAGGCTTCTTGACAATAAGAAGGGACTGACCGCCCTAAGCGGTCAAACTGTAAACCTAACAAATGAGTGAAAAACTCCAATGGATAAGAAAAACATCACCCCCAACCCCCAACAGCCCGTTGACCGCGTTCCTTCGGGTCAATTGCCTAGCGCTTTGGCTGAATTGAGTGAAGAGGCGATCGGTTCCCTGGCCCTGGCCTCGGGACTGCCTGGGATGCCTTGTTTTTGTTCCTATGAGGGTGACGACGAGTAGTCACGGTTGATTTTACCACAGACCAAATCGATCCTCAAATCGGCTGTGGAGTCAGTCAGGGCACTGGGTTCGCCTCGATGAATTGACGGGCAACCCTCGATACCTCGGGGCTTTCCGATACCTGGCACGCGGTTGGGGTGGAGGGAGCATCACTCCCTCTGCCCCTCTTCCCCCGACCTAGAGTTTTGTTGGACGGAATTGGGTGCTACCTCAAACGAGAATTTTCGTGCCGCGCTCACGGCTACCGGGCAGCACAAACAGGCTTCTTGACAATAAGAAGGGACTGACCGCCCTAAGCGGTCAAACTGTAAACCTAACAAATGAGTGAAAAACTCCAATGGATAAGAAAAACATCTCCCCCAACCCCCAACAGCCCGTTGACCGCGTTCCTTCGGGTCAACTGCCTAGTGCTTTGGCTGAATTGAGTGAAGAGGCGATCGGCTCCCGGTAGGCCCTGCCCGCCGGGCTCTGCGGCTTGCCGCCTATGTTTTGTTCTTATGATGGTGACGACGAGTAGTCGCCATCGAATTCTACCACAGGCCCAATCGATCCTCAAACTTCTTGTGAGGACTGCCAGGGCACTGGGTTCGCCTCGATGAATTGACGGGCAACCGTTGATACCTCGGGACTTTCCGATACCTGGCACGCTGCTGGGGTGGAGGGAGCATCACTCCCTGGGGCCCCTCTTCCCCCGATCCAGAGTTTTGTTGGACGGAATTGGGTGCTACCCCAAACGAGAATTTTCGTGCCGCGCTCACGGCTACCGGGCAGCACAAACAGGCTTCTTGACAATAAGAAGGGACTGACCGCCCTAAGCGGTCAAACTGTAAACCTAACAAATGAGTGAAAAACTCCAATGGATAAGAAAAACATCTCCCCCAACCCCCAACAGCCCGTTGACCGCGTTCCTTCGGGTCAACTGCCTAGTGCTTTGGCTGAATTGAGTGAAGAGGCGATCGGCTCCCTTGAGGCCCTGCCCGCCGCCGGGTGCGGCTTGCCGCCTATGTTTTGTTCTTATGATGGTGACGACGAGTAGTCGCCATCGAATTCTACCACAGGCCCAATCGATCCTCAAACTTCTTGTGAGGACTGCCAGGGCACTGGGTTCGCCTCGATGAATTGACGGGCAACCGTTGATACCTCGGGACTTTCCGATACCTGGCACGCTGCTGGGGTGGAGGGAGCATCACTCCCTGGGGCCCCTCTTCCCCCGACCCAGAGTTTTGTTGGACGGAATTGGGTACTACCCCAAACCAGAATTTTCGTGCCGCGCTCACGGCTACCGGGCAGCACAAACAGGCTTCTTGACAATAAGAAGGGACTGACCGCCCTAAGCGGTCAAACTGTAAACCTAACAAATGAGTGAAAAACTCCAATGGATAAGAAAAACATCTCCCCCAACCCCCAACAGCCCGTTGACCGCGTTCCTTCGGGTCAACTGCCTAGTGCTTTGGCTGAATTGAGTGAAGAGGCGATCGGCTCCCTTGAGGCCCTTCCCGCTATATGGGAAAGTGGTGTTGGTTTTTGTTCCTATGAAGGTGACGACGAGTAGTCGCGGGCTAATTCTACCACAGACCAAATCGATCCTCAAATCGGCTGTTGAGTCAGCCAGGGCGCTTGGTTCGCCTCGATGAATTGACGGGCAACTGCCGATACCTCGGGGCTTTCCGATACCTGGGGTCGGGTCGGGGGCTTTCCCCCCCCCCGGCCCCTCTGCCCACGACCCTGACCCTCGGTTTTCATCCCGGCGAATAACCGACTGCCCCAATGACACTTTTTCATGGGTTTACTTTTGGGTTTGTAGCGGTTGCAAAACCCCCGATATTTCCGAGCGCAATCCTCCAAAGTTGTCCCCAACTGCAAGAAAGCTGGATGCCACTGGGTCAAGCCGTCATCGGTCAGTTTTTCATAACTACCGTAGTTGCTGAACTCGTAGAAAAAGGTAGACCGCATTTTCGCCGCTCTGGGATTGCCGTGGATGTAGCGCAGGGTATTTAAAGCTCTGTCTTTGTCCCTGGCGGGAAACCCCTCTGCAAAATAGCGCTTTTCCCAAAAGTGTCCTGTGCGGTTGAGCATTCGGTTAAAGCACATAGCAGTGTACCAATTGAGAAAATGCATGATTTTGGGTAAATCTTCTGGCTGTTTCGGTTCGATGAGGTAATGGACATGGTTACTCATAATGCACAGGGCGTAAAGTCGGAAATTAAACTTGTTTACCGCCCGTTTGATGGCATAAAGAAATACCTCCCGACAGGCTTGACTCGACAGCTTAAACTCGCGATTGTTGCACCGCGTTGTGACGTGGTAGGCGTATCCTGAGTGCAAATTTCTGGGGTTTCTGGACATTTTTCTGTAAAAATTCTGCAAAGACATCATTAAAGGCATTATTCATGAACTGTACCTCTGTTCTCCAACAAAATCATTTGCGGGAAAAGCGACTGCAATTTATTCGCGCCCATCAAACTGCCTTTGATGTCGAGCCAGTTTTTCCCCTACAAGTGTTTGAAGACTTCGTGTTTGGTGTTGAAGGGGATTGCACAATTGAGGCATCTTGTAAGGTTGAGTCCGACCATTTAATTGCCTCCCGATTTCTCTTGTTTTTTCAAGAAATGACTCAATCATGGCCCCAAAAATTAGACCAAGCTTTTAGGTTTTTTCATCAAACCGAAAATCAGGTAGGCGTTCGTTTAGACTATGGCTTGCTGCAGCATTTCTTGGGGGATGACTTCGACTTTAGCAAGATATCGGTTTTATCCACTGGCATCGACCTGCGGCAAAACTTGGCCGACTCTAGCCTGAAAATGCACATCACGATTGAAGACTATCCCGAAAAAATTGCAACTGCCTTCAGCTTGGCTAAACTTCCTAGGGACAAGTTTCACCAAATTCTGTTATCATCTGTCTCTTTGATTGGGTTTGATTTTTATCTGGATGGCCGCAGTGAAATCGAACTATATGCCAGCCTGAAAGAAGAAGAATTTAACTCTCCTCATGTCCAATCTTTTCTTACGTCAAATTTCTGTGCTTCTGCCTTAAAACCCCTTGCTGCTTCTAGTGCTTTTTATATGGGTCTGTCTATAGCAAATGAAAATCCAGTTCTATATTACCTACTCAAAAACAAGCAAGAACTACAGAATTATTTTCGACTAAATGATACGGGAAATCGGGTGCATTCTTTATTATAACCAGCAAGAAATCCTTCCCCACGCCTGGGTTGGTGTAGCCGAACAAGAGCTACAACAACAAGGAAGAATTGAAAATATTCGTCTCTATTACTATCAAAAATTTGCAGCAGGGATGACTTGAAAACGAGGCAGACAAAATTTCTCCACTTCTAGCGACATCCACTTAAAAGTTTTGTGTGCTGCGCCCACCGCTACACGGGCAGCACTATCCAGGCTTCTGATCATCTAAGAAGGGACTGACCACCCTAAGCGGTCAAACGGAAAACCTAACAAATATAAAGTGAAAAACTCCAATAAACCAGAAAAACATCTCCCCCAACAGCCTGTTGACGGCGTTCCTACTGGAGAAGTTGTTCTCACCCCGTCTCCCTTTCACTCCGCCACCTGGCAAATACTCTCAAGCCCAAACCCGATTCAGGCTGAGGGTAAACCCCGGTAACACTGTTTCGCCGGATAGTGTATTGGGATTCTCCAAAACTTCCACCCCTTGCCCCGGACGGTAAATTTCCACTCGTTTGTTTTTAGGATCGATGAGCCAGCCCAACTTTGCACCATTCTCGATATATTCTGCCATTTTGCTCCGGAGGTCTTGGAGGGTATCGCTCTTGGAGCGCAACTCCACTACAAAATCAGGACACAAGGGGATGAATCCCTCCTGCTGCTCTGGGGTAAGAGCATCCCACCGCGCTTGGCTAACCCAGGCTGCATCGGGGGAGCGATTTGCGCCATTGGGTAGTTCAAAGCCGGTGGAGGAGTCGAAGGCTGCGCCAAGCGTTTCGTTCTCTTCAAACCAGACACTCAATTGTCCTGTAATGCTGAGATTACGCTTGCCAGTCTTGCCGCCTGTGGGTGGGTTCACAATTAGTTCTCCTGTTGCAGTGCGTTCCAGCCGTAGCTTACGGTTGGCAGCAGCGAGGGCGGCAAACTGCTCCGGCGTGACACACAGAGCCAGTTGATCGGGAAGTTGGAGAGATAACGGTTCAGGACAACCTCGTACCATCATTCACCTCATGCGACTGGATTCCTTCTCTATTTTACCTTAAATGTTGGCTTGAAGGCTCTCGGTTTCACCGATGAGATGAAAAGCCAACCAATATGGAAACAGCGAAGCACAATTAATACTCTGGAGAGTCTTGGCTCTCCACAGATTTTTTAATAAGAACTCTAAATGTTCTTTCTGGAATACTTTTCTCCGATATTTAGTCACCAACACAATATGAACAGTAAGATTAAACGTAGCCCTGCGGGTCTTAGAGTAATTGGCTTCCATAACTATTGGCAGCTTGTACGGTGAGATGATATAATGATAACATAACACATTGAGAGGTCGAGTCAATGCGAGTCATGGAGTTTAAGGTTAAAGCTAAACCAAAACAACAAGTAGCTATCCTAGAAGCTATTAGAATAGGACAGTTCATTCGGAATAAATGTCTTAGACTCTGGATGGATTCCCAAAGAGAAGATAAAGTAAATTATTCTTCTTTTTGCAAATTTGTAACAACGTTGAGTAATGATACTCCGTTTGTAAGTAATCTTAACTCTAGGGCTCGTCAAGCTAGTGCCGAAAGAGCTTGGTTCGCCATCTCACGTTTCTATGACAACTGCAAAAAAGGGTTAGCTCGAAAAGGCTACCCTAAATTCAAGAAGTCTTCAAGGTCTGTGGAATATAAAACTTCGGGTTGGAAATTATCAGAAGATAAAAAATCTATCCACATCACAGACAAGACTGGAATAGGATGTCTAAAGCTGATCGGATCTTATAATCGTCAGATTTTAGATAAGTCATTAATCAAGAGGATTAGGCTGATCAAAAGGGCTGACGGATTCTATTGCCAATTTGTCCTAGACCTTGAACGAGTAGAACCCCTTGATTATACAGGAAAGGAAATAGGAATTGATGTGGGCTTAAACCATTTCTTGACTGACTCCAATGGAGAAAAAGTAGACAATCCTCGATTTCTTCGTCAAGCTGAGAAGCGTTTAAAGAAGGCACAGCGTAAGCTATCTAAGAAGAAAAAAGGAAGCAACAAGCGTCAAAAGCAAAAGTCAAAAGTAGCCCGACTTCATTTAAAAGTCTCTAGACAACGTAAAGATTTTGTTGTTAAGACAGCAAAAGCGTTAATCCAATCTAACGATTTGGTCGTCTATGAAGATTTGAAGGTTTCTAATATGGTGAAAAACAGAAAGCTGGCTAAGTCTATTAGTGATGCAAGTTGGTCTATGTTCACCAATTGGCTGGACTACTTTGGACAAATCCACGGGAAGTTTGTCCTAGCGGTCAATCCACAATATACCAGTCAAGAATGTTCTAATTGTGGTTCCATTGTCAAGAAAACATTGTCTATTAGAACTCATATTTGTTCTTGTGGCTGTGTTCTAGACAGAGATGAAAACGCCGCTATCAACATACTTCGTAGAGCCAATACTGTCGGGCGGACAGGAATTTAAGCCCTCGGACAGACTACCCACTGTCTATTAGGTGAGAGCTTAGTAGATAAGGTAACTGGTTGAACAGGGAATCCCTCGCTTTTAGCGATGGGAGCGTCAAAGAGAATGCTACTGATTCACCTCGTCTCCCCTTCACCCCCTCACCCTCTCCCAAAACAGAATTTCCGTGCCGCCCTGGCCGCTACGCAACCGCAGCACCCACAGGCTTCTTGACAAGAAGAAGGGACTGACCACCCCAAGCGGTCAAACTGATAAACCTAACAAAGAGTGAAAAACTCCCATGAACCAGAAAAACATCTCCCCCAACAGCCCGTTGACGGCGTTCCTACTGGAGAAGTTGTTCTCACCCCGTCTCCCTTTCACTCCGCCACCTGGCAAATACTCTCAAGCCCAAACCCGATTCAGGCTGAGGGTAAACCCCGGTAACACCGTTTCCCCGGATAGTGTCTTGGGATTCTCCAACACTTCCACCCCTTGCCCCGGACGGTAAATTTCCACTCGTTTGTTTTTAGGATCGATGAGCCAGCCCAACTTTGCACCATTCTCGATATATTCTGCCATCTTGCTTCGGAGGTCTTGGAGGGTATCGCTCTTGGAGCGCAACTCCACGACAAAATCAGGACACAAGGGGATGAATCCATCTTGCTGTTCTGGGGTCAGGGCATTCCAGGGATCTGGGCTGACCCAGGCAGCATCAGGGGAGTGGTTTGCTCCATTGGGCAACTCGAAACCTGTGGAGGAGTCAAATGCTCTGCCATTGCCCCCTTCTTCTTCAATCCAGCGAACCAGAAAGTAATTGATTTTGCTGTTGCGGTAGCCAGTATTGCCGCCTGTGGGTGGATTCACGATGAGTTCTCCGGTTGCGGTACGTTCAAGTCGAAGCTCACGGTTGACCACGGCCAGGGCCGCAAACTGCTCCGGCGTGACACACAGAGCCAGTTGATCGGGAAGTTGGAGAGATAAAGGTTTAGGAGGAATTGATACCACGACGATTCACCTCACGCGGTTTGATTGCTTCTCCATTCTAGGCAGAGCAGAATTCAAAGCTCAAATCAGCCCCTTTTCCTGCACACTCCGCCATGATTAAACATAGTTGATATTTTAAGGACAATGAGTTCAAATCCTTTTACGATTTCCCTGAGTGCTGAAATTCAAATCAATCCCTCCGAAAGCGGTTACACCCTCGGCGGGGCTGCTGACGCTGATGGCATATCCCCGGCCCTGAGAGTGCCTGCGTTGCCCGGGTTTGAAAATGCGATCGCCCTGTCACCCCATCCCCTTCCCTACTCATCAGTCAGCGATCGCTGTTGGCTTGAAAACCGCCGAATTCTGCTTTGAATTTCCTCTATGATCCTGTCCACCTCTGTCAGGTCACTGGGTAGGAGATGGGCAGACAGGATTTTTAGCAGGTTCTCAAGATCGACTGAATAGTTCAACAGGAGGAGAAGAATGTCGTTTTCGTAAATACTGGCTCGACTAAATTGCCCCTGTCGATAAAGAGACGGTAGGGCATAGCATTTCAGCAGCACAAGTCCTTCTACTGTGGCACACCGAATGATGCGACTTCCAAATTGTCTATCTATCGAAAATTGTTCTAAAACTTCCTTGAATAGCTTGTTTTGGGTTAAAAAAATGTCGATCTGCAATGAATCAAATAAGCCCCGTATAAGATCCTTATCTTCATCATTGATGACTACTTCGGGCAGAACATCCAAATCCGAACGAGCCAGAATCAAGTCAATGTCTTGAGTATTGCGACCTTCCACATAGCTCAGGAGGGCGACTCCTCCAACCAGTAAGTAATTGATGTTTCTGTCAGCCAATGTGTTAAAAAGCAATTCAACCGTTTGAAAAAAAACGTCTCGTTCAGGCATTGCCTTTGACCAGTTTTTTACATCAAATAAGATACCATTTCTAATGATTTCCCCAATGGCTGCTGTCATTTCCTTCCCTCTGTAACATTACCCCTCTAGAACTTATGCGTACCTATCCCTTTGCGGTTTCCCTCAATTCCACCATTCAGGTCAGCACCACGGCAGACGGCTATGCCATCAGCCCCGCGAATACCGATCCTGGCCAATCCATTGCTCCCTCTATGGTAACTCTCCCTGCCATCACCGGGATGGGCGATGCCCTGGCCCACTTACAAGCAGGAACTGCAACTCTCCAGCAGTTGACCCAAACCCTGAGCGCACGGGAGGGGGTGGAAGCGGGAGAACAGTTAGCCGCCACATTGCAACAGATGGGCGATCGCGGCTGGTTGCAGTATGCTGTATTACCGTTGGCGATCGCCGAGCCAATGGTGGAGTCCGCCGAACTTGACCTCAATTCCCCCCACTGGACACAAGCCAAGGTCAGCCTATCGCGCTTTGCCTACCAACGCAGCCATGCAGGGGGGATGGTGCTGGAATCCCCCTTATCCAAATTTCGAGTCAAACTGCTGGACTGGCGATCGAGCGCCATCTTAGCCCAACTCGCTCAACCCCAACCCCTCGGTTGGGTCACGCCACCCCCCCAAATCGGGGCAGAAACCGCCTATCAATTCTTAAATTTATTATGGGCGACAGGGTTTCTCACCGTCGAAACCGAAGCCCCAGAACTGAAACTGTGGGAATTCCATAACCTGCTCTTTCACAGCCGTTGTCGCCAAGGTCGCCACGACTACCCCACAGGCGATATTGCCGCCAGTTTGGATATTTGGGACGAGTTTCCCGTAGTCAAACCACCCATGAGCGGGCATATTGTCCCCCTGCCGCAACTGAGCATTGATGCCATTCGCCAACGGGATAAAACCCTGACGACGGCGATTGAAAAACGGGCATCGATTCGCGAATATGATGAGAATCACCCGATCACCATTGAGCAATTGGGGGAGCTACTCTACCGCACCGCCCGCATTAAGGAAATTTATACCCATGATGCCGAACAAGCTGAACTGCTCAAAGCCCAATTCGGTGAAGATTTCGACTGGGGGGAACTCAGCCGCCGTCCCTATCCCTGTGGCGGCGCGATGTATGAACTGGAAATCTATCTGGCGGTGCGCCGCTGTGCAGGGGTGAAACCGGGACTTTATCACTATGACCCACTCAATCATCAACTGGCTCAAATTGATGCGGCTGATGCCGATATTCAGGCCCTGCTTAAAGATGCTCACCAGTCCAGTGGTGAACAGGGAATGCCTCAAGTTTTACTGATGATTACGGCGCGGTTTGGGCGGCTGTTCCGCAAGTATCGATCGCTCGCCTATGCCCTAGTTCTCAAGCACGTCGGTGTCCTGTATCAGAACCTTTATTTAGTCGCCACCAATATGGGATTGGCTCCCTGTGCATTGGGGGCGGGAGATAGCGATCGCTTTGCCCAAGCGACGGGATTAGATTACGTTGTCGAGTCCTCTGTGGGCGAGTTTATGTTAGGTTCGCTGCCTAATCGAGAGATTGAATCCAGTGGGATAGATCATTCAGCAACGGATGTTGTGAGTGCTTCTGAATTGGAGATAGAAGTTGAAGCCGAATCCCCATCTGTTGAACCGAGCGAACTCGAAACCCAAGCAATCCTTCACCCCTCCGAATTGGATTCACAAATTGAAGCCGAATCCGTATCTGTTGAACCGAGCGAACTCCAAACAATGAACCCCTCTGAATTGGAGGATTCTGTCGGGTTGAGTGCAGTCGAAACCCAAGCTACGACGGCCCAACATCCCCACGACCTCGACGATCGCATCCCCGGACTGGCGGAACTCCGCAACCAAACCCTCGGCGACCCGCGCATCACCATCGTCATTCTCGATGGCAACCCGGATCACACCCTCTCCTGTTTTGAAGGGGCAGAAGTCTCCAAAGTCTTCCCCTACTGGCATCCTCCTGCCGAACCCGTTCCCACAGAGGCTTATCATCAATTTCAGGCGATCGGCAATGATGACACTTTAGATAAAGACCAAAAAGCCGAAGCCCAAAAAGCCGCCTTAAGCGAACCACTCCTCAAACGCATCCACGGGGATAACCATGCCTGTCACATCACCAGCACCATTGTGGGTCAAGAAAACACCCCCTCGCCCGGACTCGCGCCTCGCTGTCGTGTGATTAACATCCCCCTGAATACCACGGGCACCGATGAAGAATTCATCTCACCCCTCAGTCTGGCTCGTGCCTTTGAACTGGGTCTGAATTTAGGGGCGAATATCATCCACTGTGCCGCCTGTCGCCCGACCCAAACCGGGGAAGGGGAAGAACTCCTGCTGCAAGCCCTGAAGAAGTGCCAAGACAACAACATTCTGATTGTCGCTCCCGCCGGGAATAACAAGGGAGAATGCTGGTGTATGCCCGCTTCCCTGCCGGGAGTGCTATCTGTGGGGGCGTTGAAACCTGACGGCACACCCTATAAGTTCAGCAATTGGGGCGGTAACAATGCCTTAGAAGGGATCATGGCTCCGGGGGGTGAAATTCTGGGGGCACAACCGGCCAATGAAGCACCTGTGCGCCTTCAGGGAACGAGTATGGCGGCTCCGGTGATGACGGGGTTGTGCAGTTTGCTGATGAGTCTGCAATTGCAACAGGGTAAACCTGTCGATGCGGAAGCGGTGCGAGCCGCGCTATTGAATACGGCAATTCCCTGTACTCCTGATGATACCGACGAACCGGAACGCTGTCTACGGGGTAAGGTCAATCTCCCGGGTGCGATGGGGTTGTTGTTCGGGTCTTCGGTGACGGTTTCTTTTGCCGGTGAGCAAGTCACCCGGACTGAGCATACTGGCGTTATTCCTGCGGCTTGGGTTGCACCGTTGACTGCTTCTCCTGAAGCTAACGCCACGGGGGACAACGTGGGTATAGAGACTGCTGCGGTTAGCTTTCCTTTGTCAATCCAACCTACAGATTTAACGGCTTCTAGTGTCAAACCGAGTAAAGCTCACTCAGGAAATGTCTATGTTCTGGGCACAATTGGCTATGATTTTGGAGATGCGGCACGGCGGGATACGTTCAAGCAAAATATGGCTCCGGTGGATTTGAATGGGGTGATGGTGCCGCCAGACCCTTATGATGCTCGTCAGATGGTGGAACATCTCGATCGCCATCCGGAAGAGGCTCACTCGCTGATTTGGACGCTGAACCTTGAGCAAAATACTCTCTATGTTCTTGATCCAAAAGGCCCGTTTGCTAATGATATTTATGAGCTGTTTTTGGTGATGCTCAATGGGCAGCTTGAACCGGAAACGAGTGCTGAGTTCATTGAGCGAGTGAGTGTCCCTGGGCGACAAACTGACCGAACCGTAGAACTTTTTTCTGGGGAAGTGGTTCCGGTGCTGAATATTCGTCATCCTCGGGGGATGTATGGCTGGAATGTGAATGCTTTGGTTGATGCTGCTTTAGCCACTGTCGATAATATAGAAGCGGTGGGGGTAGAAAATCTCCGGGAAGGGCTGACGGCCTTTTTAAATCGGGTGTATTACGATTTACATAATATCGGGCAAACCTCCCGCGATCGCGCTCTGAATTTTGCGGTTACCAATACGTTTCAGGCGGCTGCTACCTTTGCGGAGGCGATCGCCTCTGACCGAAAACTCGACACCATCGAAGTCCAAAAAAGTCCGTACTGTCGCCTCAATAGTGACTGCTGGGATGTGCTACTCACGTTCTTTGATCCCGAAGATGGGAAGCGATCGCGCCAGGTGTTCCGCTTTACCATTGATGTGGCGGATAGTATGCCAGTAACGGTGGGGAGTATCAAACGCTGGGCAATTCCGGGGAAAAAGCGAACCGAGGGCGATCGCGCTTCACGCGCTCCAGAGTGATTTAAAATAGGGACGCACTCCCCCACTTCGCCGCCAAACAGTGGGGGAGCGTTCATGGCGATCGCCACCTAAATAACCTCGCGCCGGTTTTGGAAACCCGACAAGGGGGACTGGCATCCCCAGAACATCAAGCCTTTACAGGACGAAAACAACACGAGAATCTATCCGCCGTTGGACAATGGCGATTCTCGTGCCGAGACGCTTCGCGATCGCCGCTTAGGTAAAGGCGACATCAACTTTTGCGAATCCAGAACGATATTTAAGCCGGGGAATGGAACCCTCTCCGCGCTGTTCACACAATGCTTGATATTCTTGCCAGGTGGCAGGCGATCGCATCACACCTCCGGCCGAAAGATAAAGTTTTTGGGGTGAAACGATGGTCAACATTTCTTCACCGTATCTGGGTTTTTGCCTGATCCGTATTGTACTCACCCTATGACGGAGAAGGGGTTACGTCGCAGAATTCGCCAACAAGTTTTAGCCGGAGCGATACCGTTTTGAGAAGGGATCTCGAAAAGTTACTGGACATATTGGAAGCTATAGCGTTTCCCAATCATTGATGAACTCTCCGAGAAGTTTCTCATAATACTTCAAGCTCATTTTAACCCTTGTATACTGTTCCCTGTTCCCTTTGCTTTCCCTTGTGGATTACAACACTCAAATGGGAACGCTATATAGAACCCCCTCACCGTCGGCGCATCCACAGACAATAAACCACCGTCAGCAGCAACCACCCCGATACGCAGCCCAAACCCGCAAACATCACCGGAACCGGAGGAGTCTCTAAGGAGGAATTAAGGTGAATTTCCATCACCTGATTAACATAGGGTTCCACGAAATTACTATATGCGTCTTCTAAGGCGGCGCGTTGTTTGAATTTGTCTTGTAGATTAGCCATCACTGACCTCCTTTGTCTGTTTGAGATCAGTGTTTTTTTGGGCTACTGCCCAAGCAAATCCACAGGTAAAATCCTGAAATCCTTGCTACAATGGCTTTACCTGGTTTGGGCAACCCTCCCGTTTGGGCAAGTTTCCCCAAACCAGCACCAGTTTTCTATCGAGGGTCGTCATGGTGGGAAAATCGGGTCAGCCTTTCAAAAAAAGCCGCAAGTATGGAGAAAGCGCGGAGGACTTGCAAGACCGTCTGGATTTCGTGGCGGCGTTGCTGGCTTTGGCTGATGAGGAGATCACGATTCCCCCAGACTCACTCAAGCCACAGTTCAATCTGCAGTGGGTGAAAGAAGACGAGTTGAGGGTGTCTGGCATCGTTGTTGAGCAAAAACAGCGCAATGGACAGATTAAGCGGATAGAAAACGGGATTACTAAGAAGGATTTAGGGGTTTTATTAGAAACCTATCGCTGCACGAAAATCCTAGAATCAGCGAGAGATGAACTGATCCAAAATGCGCTATCTTGCCTTCGAGATTTGGGGATTCTGAAGGAGCATAAATCAGCCAAAACTCAAGGATATTGGAAGTTTTCGCTCTGTCTCAAACATCAAACGAAGAGAGAAGAGAACCTACAGGTTATTCGAGATAAATGGAAAGAGGCCTTTGGGAAACTGCCTGAAATTCACCATCCTCCCCAACTCACGGCGACGCTCAACCGCTGCATTTTAGGACTCAAAGGCGACTATCAAGAAGCGCAACCGCAACTCACCGAAATCACCACTACCCTGCCAAACCTGCTCAAGGATAAAACCCTCTCCATTACCAAGGTTGAGGAAGGCAGTATTATCCTGATTGTGGAGAGTTCCCAAACGGGGTATGAGCAACTTAAACGCCTGATTGGACAAGAGATTGCTGGGTTTCCGGTGGAATATGCGATCGATGAATGGCAAGATATTTGCCGTCGGATGTTACTAGAGCGGAAACCCTTAACCAGTAATACGGTTATTGGTCGGGTTTATGGCGATCGCAACTTAATCGATGAGGATTTATTTGTCGATTTAGCCCTGGTGAAACCGAAAAGCAGCCAGACTGAAAAACACCCCCAAGAGATTGACCCCGAAAAGGGTTCCGACTTGTTCACCCGTCAGGAAGAAACCATCGAGAAACGGTTTGCTTATCGGGAATTTCTCCAAGAAGTCATCAGCAACCGTAGCGAAAAACAGCTTGCCATTATTGGCGAACCGGGGGCGGGAAAAACCACCTTACTCCAGAAATTAGCCTTTTGGTTATTACAGGAAACCGATGATTTAGTGATTTGGGTTGACTTAGCAGAATTGGGAAATCAGCCCCTGGGAGAGTATTTAGAGCAAAAATGGTTCAAAGAGGCATTAGGCAAGTCCAGAGAGGAAATTAAAGCGGACTGGGGGCATAAATTTGAGGGGGGTGCAGTCTGGTTACTGTTGGATGGCTTGGATGAGATGAGCCAGAGTGACCTACAGGGGTTAAAATTCCGAGGGTGGGTGACAGATGCGCGGATAATTGTCACCTGTCGCTTGAATTTGTGGCAAGGGAAACCCAGCCAGTTACAGAACTTTCAAACCTATCTCACTCAACCGTTTCAGTTGGAACAGGTGCAGTTTATCCGGCTTCTGGTATTGCCTTTAAACTCTTATCCTGATAGCGAAGCGCGGTTATTACTCAACCCAATAACTATGCCTAGTTACTCAGATATTACTCACAATCTAGTCCTAGCATAGGAAAATAATTCTGTCAATAGGTTGATTACTCAGTCAACAAGCACAACTTAATCAATCTGTTATACGTTTATAGCTAAAAAAGCTAGGCTATCTGAAGCGTTGGAAAGATTAGAAAAGGTTCGCATTTCTTGTGAGGATGCAATTAAGTGTATTGAAAGATGGGATTCACCTGATACACTATTCTATTGTGACCCGCCTTATCCCGGTAGTACACAAGGCCACTATAGTGGCTACACGATTAAAGATTGGACAAAACTATGTCATACATTAGATTGCATAACAGGCAATTACATTGTATCGAATTATCATCAGATGATTGAACCTCAATCATTTACACAAAAAATAGAAATAAATACAGTCATGTCCGCTAGTCACAAGAAAGATGTAAAAAAGAAACGAACTGAAGTGTTATGGGTTAAAAGTAACTTAGACGGTTTTAATCAACTTCCTGAGTTAATTAACCCAGAGGCCTATAATTGTTTACTTAATACATGGAGTCAACCTAAACCCTAACAGCTAACAGATAACCCCTAACTCAATAACTTAAATGGCCCCCTATGGTTTCTGACTGTAGGGGTTCATTCATATTATTTACCAACAATATTGTTGCAACAATATTGTTGCGGGCTTATATGAATGCTTGCCTCTAATTTACCCACAATAAACACCCTAAGCCAAAACCTTAACCCGTCTATTAGGGGTAATCATTCCCGGCGGAACCCAGTACCCCTATAAATTGGAGACTTGTCTAGCGGTATGTAGGTATCGGTTTCGATGGGGAATCAATTCTCTAGGATTATGTAGGTATCAGCGAGAGATAACGAAACAAGTCACCAGTTGAAAAGTTGTTTAGGGGTATCGGGTTGGTTCCGGTAGGAGATAGTTTAGATTATGCGATCGCGTTTTGTTGGTAGCGAGTAGGTTCCTCAAGATTTCACCAATAACCTGACTCCCATAGATACCCGGCTGCCTATCCGGGTATCGTTGTACATTGATAAGGGTATCGTTGTACATTGATAAGAATATCGTTGTACATTGATAGGGGTATCGTTGTACATTGATAACCTAGTGGGTTCCCCCCTACGACTACCTTCGGCTACCTACGGCTATCGTGTTGACTTTGAAACATACCACCCCCCCTAACCGGAACAAACACTCTTGGGGGTGCGACCGATGTGATAGCAGTCAATGGTGACGCTAGGAACCGCCAGGCTTGCTATTGACGGGTATCACAAGGGAGTTACCCTATCGGTGTTTGGTTGGGGGGATGGTATGGGTATTTGACAGATTGATTAAGTTGTGCTTGTTGACTGAGTAATCAACCTATTGACAGAATTATTTTCCTATGCTAGGACTAGATTGTGAGTAATATCTGAGTAACTAGGCATAGTTATTGGGTTGAGTAATAACCGCGCTTCGCTATCAGGATAAGAGTTTAAAGGCAATACCAGAAGCCGGATAAACTGCACCTGTTCCAACTGAAACGGTTGAGTGAGATAGGTTTGAAAGTTCTGTAACTGGCTGGGTTTCCCTTGCCACAAATTCAAGCGACAGGTGACAATTATCCGCGCATCTGTCACCCACCCTCGGAATTTTAACCCCTGTAGGTCACTCTGGCTCATCTCATCCAAGCCATCCAACAGTAACCAGACTGCACCCCCCTCAAATTTATGCCCCCAGTCCGCTTTAATTTCCTCTCTGGACTTGCCTAATGCCTCTTTGAACCATTTTTGCTCTAAATACTCTCCCAGGGGCTGATTTCCCAATTCTGCTAAGTCAACCCAAATCACTAAATCATCGGTTTCCTGTAATAACCAAAAGGCTAATTTCTGGAGTAAGGTGGTTTTTCCCGCCCCCGGTTCGCCAATAATGGCAAGCTGTTTTTCGCTACGGTTGCTGATGACTTCTTGGAGAAATTCCCGATAAGCAAACCGTTTCTCGATGGTTTCTTCCTGACGGGTGAACAAGTCGGAACCCTTTTCGGGGTCAATCTCTTGGGGGTGTTTTTCAGTCTGGCTGCTTTTCGGTTTCACCAGGGCTAAATCGACAAATAAATCCTCATCGATTAAGTTGCGATCGCCATAAACCCGACCAATAACCGTATTACTGGTTAAGGGTTTCCGCTCTAGTAACATCCGACGGCAAATATCTTGCCATTCATCGATCGCATATTCCACCGGAAACCCAGCAATCTCTTGTCCAATCAGGCGTTTAAGTTGCTCATACCCCGTTTGGGAACTCTCCACAATCAGGATAATACTGCCTTCCTCAACCTTGGTAATGGAGAGGGTTTTATCCTTGAGCAGGTTTGGCAGGGTAGTGGTGATTTCGGTGAGTTGCGGTTGCGCTTCTTGATAGTCGCCTTTGAGTCCTAAAATGCAGCGGTTGAGCGTCGCCGTGAGTTGGGGAGGATGGTGAATTTCAGGCAGTTTCCCAAAGGCCTCTTTCCATTTATCTCGAATAACCTGTAGGTTCTCTTCTCTCTTCGTTTGATGTTTGAGACAGAGCGAAAACTTCCAATATCCTTGAGTTTTGGCTGATTTATGCTCCTTCAGAATCCCCAAATCTCGAAGGCAAGATAGCGCATTTTGGATCAGTTCATCTCTCGCTGATTCTAGGATTTTCGTGCAGCGATAGGTTTCTAATAAAACCCCTAAATCCTTCTTAGTAATCCCGTTTTCTATCCGCTTAATCTGTCCATTGCGCTGTTTTTGCTCAACAACGATGCCAGACACCCTCAACTCGTCTTCTTTCACCCACTGCAGATTGAACTGTGGCTTGAGTGAGTCTGGGGGAATCGTGATCTCCTCATCAGCCAAAGCCAGCAACGCCGCCACGAAATCCAGACGGTCTTGCAAGTCCTCCGCGCTTTCTCCATACTTGCGGCTTTTTTTGAAAGGCTGACCCGATTTTCCCACCATGACGACCCTCGATAGAAAACTGGTGCTGGTTTAGGGAAACTTGCCCAAACGGGAGGGTTGCCCAAACCAGGTAAAGCCATTGTAGCAAGGATTTCAGGATTTTACCTGTGGATTTGCTTGGGCAGTAGCCCAAAAAAACACTGATCTCAAACAGACAAAGGAGGTCAGTGATGGCTAATCTACAAGACAAATTCAAACAACGCGCCGCCTTAGAAGACGCATATAGTAATTTCGTGGAACCCTATGTTAATCAGGTGATGGAAATTCACCTTAATTCCTTCTTAGAGACTCCTCCGGTTCCGGTGATGTTTGCGGGTTTGGGCTGCGTATCGGGGTGTTTGCTGCTGACGGTGGTTTATTGTGGATGCGCCGACGGCCATGAATGTAGCGACGACCTTCCCCACCACTTTCGTTAAATCTTGATTGGGCTATCGGTCGCTGGGGAGACGAACGCACCCGCAACTTCCAGCATAGCCACTCTGGCGCAGAATGGCGGGAAGAAGGTCTAACCACCTCTGGGTTAGCACTTCAGCCACAGAGGACACAGAGGAGGAGAGGGGGAAGAGGTGGGGGCGACCCCTTGTGGTTGTCCTGCCGGGTCGCCCTAGCCTTGGGGTCATCATATCAATGGCTACTTTTTTTCTGCTATTTCATGGGTCCTTTTCACTCAGATGCAAGTTACGCATGACCGAAATGCGTAAAATAAAAAACAATCTAAAAATTGTAGTTGCCGATACATAAACCCCTGGTGATTTTTCTTAGATTGTGGACACAACATCAAACCGACCCTATGTTATCTCTAAGCACTCATCCCCTGTGATTAGAACCTAAAAACTCACTGTTGATTCTTAACTAAACAATGCCCCGATTTAACCGTCGCCAATTCCTGATTACAGCTGGTGCAGCAACGGCTGGCAGCTTATTACTCCATAGCTGCGGACCGATTAATGACCAAACCCAATTTGAGGTAGAAATTGACCCAGAAAATGCCCCGGAAACTCCAACAGCACGACTCGGCTTTATTGCCTTAACCGACGCGGCTCCCCTAATTATTGGACGGGAAAAAGGCTTTTTTGCTAAGTATGGCATGACGGATGTCTCCGTTGAAAAACAAGCATCCTGGGGAACCACCCGTGACAATTTAGTTCTGGGTTCTCGGGGCGGTGGTATTGATGGGGCACATATTCTCACACCAATGCCTTATCTGATTTCAGAGGGGATTGTCACCGATGGTCGGCGAGTCCCGATGTACATTTTGGCGCGTCTGAATTTGAATGGTCAGGGGATTTGCCTCTCCAATGACTATCGCGATTTAGAAATTGGAGTCGATAGTACCCCCCTCAAGGAACGGTTCGCTGAACGACGGGCTGCGGGTGAAGACTTACGGGCCGCCATGACCTTTCCCGGAGGAACCCATGACTGCTGGATTCGCTACTGGCTGGCGGCGGGAGGGATTGACCCAGACCAGGAGATTTCGACGATTGTCGTCCCCCCACCCCAGATGGTGGCTAATATGCGGGTTGGCAATATGGATACCTTCTGTGTTGGGGAACCCTGGCCCCTGCAATTGGTGAACCAAGATATTGGCTATAACGCCTTAACCACTGGGGAACTCTGGCAAGACCATCCTGAGAAAGCCCTAGGAATGCGGGCAGATTGGGTTGACGAACATCCCAAAGCCGCCCGGGCGTTGTTGATGGGAACCCTAGAAGCCCAAATCTGGTGTAGTGAACCGGAGAATGTGGAGGAGATGTGTCAGATTCTCTCCCGCCGGGCTTGGTTCAATGTGCCGTTTGATGACATTATCGACCGGTCTCGGGGTATTTATGATTTCGGCATCGGTGAGGTGAGGGAAATGCCAGATTTGATGCAGAAATACTGGCGGGATAATGCGTCCTATCCCTTCAAAAGTCATGAGCTCTGGTTCCTAACTGAAAATATCCGTTGGGGGTATCTGCCCCCGGATGCGGATATTAAAGGCATGGTGGACCGAGTAAATCGGGAAGACCTCTGGCGAGAAGCGGCTGAAGCCATCGGCCAGGGAGACATGATTCCCGAAAGCACCTCTCGAGGTCCCGAAACCTTCTTTGATGGCAAGGTCTTTGACCCAGAAGACCCCCAAGATTATCTCAAGAGTTTAGAGATTACCCGAATTTAAGACTGATGCCGAAACACATCCTACCCCTATTGCCTGTTAAGAGTTAAGAGCATGATTTAATCTCAAATTAGGTTAACATTTTAGGGCAATACGGTATAATACCAAGTATGGTGCGAGACCTTCGGGTATGAAATAGAGCTGAAATGGGCGAAATAACTACCCGGTGAGGACTTCAACCCCTTGGTTGATTGGGTCGCATCCCTGACCATCCCATAACACAGCCTGATTTTTTGGCCTACCTTCGAGACTTCCGATATGGCCAGTCAGGTGAAGCGTATAATCAGGTCTAAGACTGCCCGCGCCATGCTGACATGGGCGCATTATCGATTCAAACTAACCCTGAGACATCAAGGGGAAATAACTGGAACCACAGTTGTAGATGTGACCGAAGAATACACCAGCAAAACCTGTACTCACTGTGGTCATGTGCATTCCCAGCTAGGTGGCTCAAAAGTGTTCCGATGTCCTGAGTGTGGGTTCACTCTACCCAGGGACTGGAACGGTGCTTTTGGAATCTTTCTAAAAGCTTTGCGGGATACCGCCTCTGTTACCTTAACGGGTAATAGTGCTATCGTCGCATTGTCAGGCAATAGCCGGATAAATGTCGCGTAAATGTATCAGTTCCCTGTCCCCTTCTCTCCTCATGAACCTATGACTTCTCCTACTTATCGCCGACGCCATAAATTTAAATTTTCCCCACAACGGTGGCTTAAAGCCGTTCTTAACAAGGGGAAAAAGCTGATTCCATCTGCGGTTGCTATTCTGATTTTCCTGGTTGTTTGGGAGGTGTTCACGGCTGTTTCCGATTCGACGTTGCCCGGTCCTATCCGCACAGTGTCAGAAACTTGGGAATTGATTATCGACCCGTTTTTTGACCACGGCGGCATTGATAAGGGGCTATTCTGGCAAATTTTGACGAGTTTGCAACGGGTGGCCTTGGGGTTCTCCCTCGCTGTGGTGGTGGGAGTCTCGTTAGGAGTTCTGATTGGTACGAACACTCTAATGTACCGTGCCTTAGACCCGATTTTTCAAATCTTGAGAACGATTCCCCCCTTGGCTTGGCTACCGATTTCCTTGGCAGGCTTTGAGCGAGCAAACCCTTCGGCTATTTTTGTGATTTTTATTACAGCAATTTGGCCGATTATTATCAATACAACTGAGGGAGTGCGGCAAATTCCTCAGGATTATAATAATGTGTCACGGGTGCTACGACTTGACCGCAAGACCTATTTCTTTAAAATCCTCTTCCCGGCAACGGTTCCCTATATTTTTACGGGACTCAAGATTGGGATTGGTCTGTCTTGGCTGGCAATTATCGCCGCCGAAATGTTGATTGGTGGTGTGGGTATTGGTTTCTTTATCTGGGATGCCTGGAACAGTTCTCGCATGAGTGACATTATCCTAGCGGTGATTTATGTCGGGGTCGTCGGCCTACTGCTGGATAAGTTTATTACCTTCTTGGCCAGTTTGGTGGTGTCTGAAGACTAAGCTCAATAATTAATTAGCTGTCTTCTGTTCTGATTTCGTTGTCCCCTACTCCTGCTTAAAGCCCATGTCTATTTTTGCTGAAGTTGACCATATTGAACGAGTCTTTAATCTCCCTAATGGAGGCACTTATGTTGCCTTGAGTAACATTGAACTCAAGATTCGTAAAGGTGAATTTATCTCCTTGGTGGGTCATTCCGGCTGTGGTAAATCAACCCTCTTAAACCTAATTGCCGGACTCGATAAACCTACCCGAGGGGGCATCATCCTAGAAGGTCGCCAGGTGACAGAGCCGGGACCCGATCGCATGGTGGTATTCCAAAACTATTCTCTGCTGCCCTGGCTAACGGTGCGAGAAAACATCGCCTTGGCGGTCGAATCCGTTATGGGCGATCGCCCCCGAGGAGAACAACGCGGTATCATTGAACATCACATTGACCTAGTGGGCTTACGTCATGCGGCCCATAAACGCCCCGCCCACCTCTCCGGGGGCATGAAACAGCGGGTTGCCATTGCCCGGTCGCTGGCTATCCGCCCCAAACTCCTCCTCCTGGACGAACCTTTTGGAGCCCTAGATGCCCTGACCCGAGGGGGACTGCAAGAACAACTGATGCGTATCTGCGAGGAAAGCCAAGTCACCTGTATCATGGTCACCCATGACGTGGACGAAGCCCTCCTCCTGAGCGATCGCATCGTCCTCCTCACCAACAGCCCCGCCTCATACATCGGGCAAATTCTCGATGTCCCCATCCCCAGGCCCCGCACCCATGTCTCGGTGGTCAAAGATCCCAACTACTACGGACTCCGCAACGAGATCGTCTATTTCCTCAACCAACAGCGACGGGCCAAGAAACGCCAAAGCCAACCCCAACCCATCGAAGTTCACGAAAACGGCTTAGAAAAAGTCAACCTCAACCTAGGCTTCATCCCCCTCACCGACTGCGCCCCCCTCGTGGTGGCTAAAGAACGGGGATTCTTCGCCAAACATGGCTTGACCCAAGTCACCCTCAGTCGCGAACTCAGTTGGAACGCGATCGAATCGGGCATTCGAGAGCAACGCCTCGACGCAGCCCAAATGGTTGCCGGAATGCCCCTCGGAATGACCATAGGCCGGGATAACCATACCCCCCTGCCCGTCATTACCGCCATGACCCTCTCTCGCAACGGCAACGCCATCACCTTCCATCGTCACTTCTACGAGGAAGGGGTGCGAACTCTCGCCGATCTCAAAGGCTTTATCGCCGCCTACCCCGACCGACGACTCACCCTGGGAGCCGTGCATCCCACCTCCATGCACAACCTCATCCTACGTTACTGGCTCGCCTCCGCTGACATCGACCCCGATCGCGACCTGGATATCGTCATCATTCCCCCCGCACAAATGGTCGCCAACCTCAAAGCCGGCAACATCGACGGCTACTGTGTCGGCGAACCCTGGAACTCCCGCGCCGTCCATGAAGGCATCGGTTTCGTCATGGCCACCGACCCGGAAATCTGGTCTGGCCATTGCGAAAAAGTCCTCGGAGTCCGGGAAGACTGGGCGCAAACTCACCCCAAAACCCATCTAGCCCTCATCCAAGCCCTCTTAGAAGCCTGCGACTACTGCGACGATATGCGTCATCGGGAAGAGGTTTTAGACCTCATCTGTCGTCCCGAATATGTCGGGTCCGACCCCATCTACACCCGTCCCGGCTTCATTGATGCCTACAACAAAGGCATCGGCGACCCCCAACCTATCCCCCGCTACAACCAGTTCTTCTGCGACAAAACCAACTGTCCCGATCGCACCGAAGCCCTGTGGATTCTCACCCAAATGGCCCGTTGGGGCATTACCCCCTTCCCCCGCAACTGGATTGAAGTCATTGATCGCGTCCGCCGTCTCGATATGTTCTCCCAAGCCGCCCAAGGCTTAAACATGATGGACATTGGCCGCGATCGCTATCCCATCATCCTCTTCGACGGGGCTATTTTCAACCCAGACGATCCCATCCATTACCTAGAACAACTACAAATCAAAACCAACCTAACCATCACAGAAATCGATATCAACCCAGCCCCCCGAGAACTCTCCGCCGCCTAATCCCAAAGAACCCACCCCTAAGCCATCCCCAGAGGAGAACCGACCCCCCATTCCTCTTTCACCCCTGCTACCTACTGCCTATTGCCTTCTTCCCCCTATTGCCTTCTTCCCCCCTGTTAAGAGTTAAGAGTTAAGAGTTCCCTATTTCCTTCTTACCCAATGCAAACTGTAACCAACTCCACCTCCCACACCTACACCACCAATGACTCTTATCTGGTCATTGATGGCCTTAGCAAAACCTATGCCACCCCAGAGGGGCCCTATCGAGTTCTCGACAACATCCAACTCACCGTCCGGGAAGGAGAATTCTTATGTCTGATTGGGCACTCCGGCTGTGGTAAATCCACCCTCCTGGATATGGTTTCCGGCTTCCGTCAACCCAGCGAAGGAGAAGTTCGCTTAGAAGGACGACGAATTAAAGAACCCGGGCCTGATCGCATGGTGGTCTTCCAAAACTATGCCCTCCTGCCCTGGCTAACCGCCTACGAGAATATCTTCCTGGCTGTCAACTCCGTCTTTCCCAAGCTCAAACAACGGGACAAAGTGGCGATCGTGCAAGAACATCTGGAACTGGTGGGCTTAACTGAGGCCGCCGACAAGAAGCCCAAAGAACTCTCCGGGGGAATGAAACAACGGGTATCCATCGCCAGAGCCTTAGCCCTGCGCCCCAAAGTCCTCATTCTCGACGAACCTTTCGGCGCTCTCGATCCCATCACCAGGGAAGAACTGCAAGAAGAACTGCTACAAATCTGGGCCGATCACAAAGTCACCGTACTCATGATTACCCATGATATCGACGAAGCCCTCTTCCTGGGCGATCGCCTGGTCATGATGACGAACGGCCCGGCCGCCCGCATTGGTGAAATCCTCGACTTACCCTTCCCTCGGCCGCGCGATCGCACCCGACTCATGGAACAGCCAGAATACTACGAGCTACGCAACGAAGCCCTAGACTTCCTCTATCGTCGTTACGCCCACGACGACACCTAAAGCCCAGAAGAATCCTTTACGCCTCTGGATGAAATGGTCCCCACCCCCGTTTCTGAGGCACTTCTTGGCGGCTGGGGAATAATACGTTTGCGTCAGATTGTAACAGTTTCAGATATTCAAATCTGATACATTTACGCGACATTTATCCGGCTATTGCCTGACAATGCGACGATAGCACTATTACCCGTTAAGGTAACAGAGGCGGTATCCCGCAAAGCTTTTAGAAAGATTCCAAAAGCACCGTTCCAGTCCCTGGGTAGAGTGAACCCACACTCAGGACATCGGAACACTTTTGAGCCACCTAGCTGGGAATGGACATGACCACAGTGAGTACAGGTTTTGCTGGTGTATTCTTCCGTCACATCTACAACTGTGGTTCCAGTTATCTCGGCTTGATGTCTCAGGGTTAGTTTGAATCGATAATGCGCCCATGTCAGCATGGCGCGGGCAGTCTTGGATTTGATTTTCCGCTTGGCTTTGGCAACCATGTTGGAAGTCTCGAAGGTGGGCAGAAAAATTATGCTGTAGTCATTAGTCAAGTAGTGAGCAATTTGTTTGTGGGCTTCATCAACTAGATTGCGGATTTTGGTTCTCATTCGTTGAGCCGCTTGCCTCATCCGGCGTCGCCGTGAACGATTAAGTTCCTTGGCGATTCGGCTCATCAAATCATCCAAATGTTGACATAACCTAGTAATGCGTCCTATATCTCCGGAGCCCAATTCCAGAAACCGAGAGCCATCAAACCCAGTTATGAAAGTTCGGACACCCCGGTCTAATGCAATCACGCCATTCGCTTCAGTTGGGGTAACGGCAACTGGTTCAGGGAAAATCGCCAACCATCGACCTTTGGTAAACACCAACTGAGTCCCTTGCCCGCAAGTTTTAGGGATAGCTTAGGAAACCATGAAAGTTAATCCTTTCGTGAGTCTTGGATACCAACTCCCTGAAGAGAAATTAGCATTGTTAAACTTGATGGCTTGAGAACTATCCCGACAGCTCGGTGGCCTTGCGCCAGGACTGGCGGTCAAAGCCTGATAGGCATCAAAGATGGCATTTTGCCGAATGTGGCAGGGTGTTTCTTTGACCCATTCGGGTAAGTCGCTCTGCATCACTTCGTTGCGTAATTTCAGTTTGCTTAGTCGTTTACCACTCCGGGATAATGCAATTGCTTGGTTGTAGCAATACCGACAAGCGGCCAGCCATTTACGCCAGACTTGATTTAGCTCTGGGCTGGGGTAAATCCGGATCTTCTTTGACCTGAGTTTTGTATTTACTCCGTCCGTATAATCGGAAACTGAAGCAGTGGAGGATGGCGAGGATGTCCTCAACCATTTCTGGTTCTCGACTGAGACTTGTCTCGTTGAGAACCATGAGTGAGCACCTGTTTTGCTCACAGAGCCATCGAAACAAGTCCCATCCAAATCTGGCCAATCGGTCTGGGTGGGCAACGACAACCATGCGGACATCTCCTGACAAGACTTGTCCCAGTCAGGCCAGCATTTTCTTTCCCTTGAAGTTGAGCCCGCCTCCGATTTCGGAGACGACTTCTGCTTCGGGGTAGAGGTTGGACAGTGCGGCCACCTGTCGGTTGAGGTCGGACTGCTGGGCGCGGCTACTAACTCTGGCATAGATAACGACTTTGCGTTTGTCACTGCGTGATGGCATCAGAATATGACTCAACGTTGTATCGTCGTTGCCCAGCGGGGGTTCTGATGGTCTCGATTGAGCCATTTTCGTCCCATCTGCGGAGTGTTCTTTCATGGACTCCAAGGATTTAGGCCGCTTCCTTGGGTTTGACATATCTGGCAATAGGTTTATCCTCAACGTTATGGTCGAAAGGGAAGTCACCTTCCCCAACTCCAATTCCAAACCGTACTTGAGACTTTCACCTCATACGGCTCCTGATGTAGATACCCCTTTTGACATCGGGAACAGGGCAACAACTCCCTGCTTTGTGACTTCAACTTTTGGAGCTAAATACAACATCGTAGTCTTTAAACTCGCTCTCGTCATAAACACTCTTATTTGTCGCAGTCTCTATATCCACACCGTGACTAGTGGGCATATCCTAACCATTACAGTTAGGCATTAGCTTTCAGTCACATCCTTTCCCCTTAAAGGCATACGCTTACACTTTTCACTACTGTGCAGTTACATCCTGCTGAGAACCTATGAGGGGTTTAAACGTTCCGTTTATACGGGCATTCCATCTTTAGACTTGTCCTGTCCACCGGGGTAATTTTAAAGGTCTGTGTAGGTAGTGGATGAAAACTCCTACTTTTCCCCTTGCTCTTTTGAGCGCAGCGTATCAACCTATTTCGCTACTTAATAATTACGATGGTTCAAGCCGGAACATTCAGATTTCCTTAGTCATGGATGGTTGGCAGTGGTCGGATTATTGGGAATAGGTTTCCCTCACGCCTTCCGTTCCCCGCTTCAATCTGACGGGTTGTGATTCCTCAAACTGGGGGTGGCTATCGCCGTTACTCTCAACGCCCTGATTTCTCAGTTGGTTTATGACCTTGAGTCCCCTGCCTTGCTTAGATTTCTCCAAGCGTCGGGACATATAAACAGTTATGGGATGGTCAGGGGTGCGAATCCCTTATATTCCACCAAGGGGTGCAAGTCCCACTAGGAGGTTATTTCAGGCATTGCAGCCTTATTTGACTCCTAAACGTCTCGCACTTATCGCTTATTATACCATATTGCCCTAAAATATTAACCTAATTTGAGATTAAATCATGCTCCCCTAACCAAGTTTCGATTCTCCCAGGTCAACGCCGAAGCGATCGCCTATATCAGATTCCCTTGATTCGGCGGAAAGCCTTTTAACGGCGCTTTTAGGGGTTCTGAGGTGAGAAATCGTACTCTCCTAGGTCAACGCCGAAGCGATCGCTTTTGGGGTGGGTTTTGTCGGGGTGAAAATTCGCCGCTAAAGAGGATGGCACTGTGGGGGAGGAGGTGGGGCGCGTTTTAGGGTTTTGAGGTGGCGATCGCAAGTCAGGCTATACTACAATTAATCAGAGCCTAAAATCAGGAATAAAGCCAAATGACTACCCAAAATTTATGAGAAAAATGGCAGCGTTTAGACCCTGAACAACAGCAACAAGTTCTCGCTTTTATTGACTTTATTCATCAAAGGCTTAAACCGACTAAACCCAGTTCTCCGCTTGGAGCAAAGTTAAGAAAAATCCGCCAAGAAATTATAGAATCGGGCATCCCCTTGTTAACGCCAGAAGAAATCGAACAAGAAAAAGTGGAACGGTGTGGAGGATATGCAGGCTAATCATGATCCGAACTTTTGTTGATGCTGGAGTGTTAATTTATGCGGCTCGCGCCAAATGAAATGGCTGAACTTGCTTGACAAATCTTAGAAGATGACCAGCGATAATTTGCCTCTAGTATTTAAAAAAAAGGATATTTTAACATAAAATTTGAGAAACAGAGTTGGTAGCAAAATCTCTGATTTGTAGGTGAAACTGTCGCAGAAACCGGGTTTCTTACAGAGATTTAGGTTTCACCTCGAATTCCATCTGGGAACGGTAGAAACACAGATCAAATTCCATCAAAAAGTTTGTCTGTCCTAGAATTAGAGGTGTATTAATATTTTTGGTCCAGGCAAACGCTAACTGAATCGGTGCAATATCGCCGATTTGAGCCATTGCCAACAAAGGTAGTGCTGGTTGGCTCCCTAAGTTACCAGTTAGTTGAATCATGGATTTGTTGTCTGCCCAAATAGCCCCTAGTTGTAGCCCCATATTATATGGCATGACATTGATAGTTGCACCACTGTCAACTAATCCCACGGCTTCAATCCTATGACTTTCTCGCCGCCAAATAATGGGGATTCGTGGCAGACTCTCAAATTCGTTTTGGGATGAATCAGTGGTTGAGTAGCGAAATCTCATGGTCATCAAACCTCCTCACTGGAATCTATTGCCTGCATGAGAATCGCCCCAGCCCCAAAAGTATTATATGGAGTAGGCAAATCATAGGTTTTACCGGGTTCTAAAGGTGAAATTTCGGCTCGTGATTCCATTTCTTCAGCCAGTAAACGAGAAGGGGTCGAGAATGGAGTCACCTCCATCCCCTCCCATTCAAAACCGTACTTGAGACTTTCACCTCATACGGCTCCTAGTCTGACTGTCTCTTTGTTATGAGCACAGCATTGTCTCTTTATCAAGAGCTGTTTTATCATCGTGACAATGGCGATGTAATAATTGAAGATTTTTGTATTCATCCTTTCCACCTTGGCTTCTAGGTACAATGTGGTCTACTTCAATTAAGTCTGATGGAGTAAAGAATTGCCCACACCAGGTACATCTACCTTTTGGTTTTTTGAGTAGTTTTGCTACCCTAGTTGGCGTGTCGATTGCTTGTCCTTTTCTGGTTGCCCAGTAAGTCCAATTTCCGTCATAAAGTGTTGCGTCAGGGCGTATTAGGGTATGTCTGATAATTGGAGTCCAATTGTGATTGAACAGATGTAACCCATCTTTGGTTTGGAACAGCCAATTTTCGTGTCTTTCTTTCCCATTGCTAAGTTTAATTGTTCCATGTCTGAAATAATTACTTAGCTTTTCGTAACTTGCCTTTCCGCATCTTGATCCTGTCCATGCCCGTAACATTTGCCAGATTATATTGTCTAGCTTAGTGAAGGTCTCTTTTGAGACTACCGCTGAATAATAGTTTGCCCATCCTCTTATGATTGGGTTTAGTCTACTAATCAGGGCTGCCTGGGGCGCATTTTTATGTTGTTTAATTACACCCTTAATCACTTCAGTGTGGGCAACTGCTTTTTGGCTGGGTTTTATGAGAGTTTTATGTCCGATTAATCTGCTCTTATGTCCCCCTGTTTTTCCAGTTTTGTATTTTCCTACTGGGTATTGCCTAATATTGAATCCTAAGAAATCAAATCCGGGTTTTTCTGCTTTGCCATTATACTCAATAGATTTGAGTGTGTGGCAGACTCGAGTTTTTTCAGGTTTAATCTCTAATCCAACAGGCTTTAGCCATTCATAAATAGCAGTTTTGCACTGTTCAATGATTCCTAAGTCTTTGGATATGACTACAAAATCATCGGCATATCGTATGACCGTGGCAAATGGTTTGCTGTTGGTATTATTTGGATACATTTTTCCTATTAACCTACCCATCCCCAACAGTGCGATGTTGGCGAGTATTGGACTAATTACCCCTCCCTGGGGTGTCCCTGTTTCTGTATCCTCGAATACACCATTATCTAGCACTCCCGCTTTGAGCCATTGTTTCATGTCTCTTTTTAGGCTGCTTGGACAATCAATTTTGGACAGTAGGTAATCATGGTTTATTCGGTCGAAACATTTCGCTATATCTGCATCAAGGACATAGTATTGTCCAATCTTAATGGCATTGTAAATCCTGCTTATTGCATCTTGGGCTGACCTGCCTGGTCTGAACCCATAGCTAGTTCCTTCAAATCTCGATTCCCATTCAGGTTCGAGAGCCGACTTAACCAAGGCTTGCCTTGCTCTATCTTGGATTGTGGGTATTCCTATTCCAGCTTTTTTCATCCCTACCAGGTTTTGGAATCCAAACCCGTCGCAGTGGTTTTGCTTTGAGATTTCCTTTAATGTTCTTGACCAGTTCAAACCTTTGTCTTGGAGAGATTACTCTTACTCCATCAACACCAGCTGTTTTCCTGCCTTGACCCGCTTGGGGGGCGGGTTTATTAAGCTGACTGTTGGGAAGCATGGCTGACCGTGGAACCCGCCCCTACAGCCGCACTGCTAAGAGCCGGGCATAGTATGATTTCACCAATAGACGTTGCCACCTTCTGGCTTTTGCATCTTGTCCCGATTTAGCTGCTTGAAATATACTCTTTTGGAGCTTGAAAACTTTCCGTTGAACCTTAGTCCATGGGATTGCCTTCCATGCGTTGTTCGTAGTCTTGATTGGTTTTGATTTCCCAAATCCTTTCTTTAAACTCGCTATCGCCATTTGTACACCTACTTGACTCTATTTCTTTACAATCAAACCGTGACCCGTTAGCATATCCCTACCATTACAGTCGGGCGTTGGCTTCTGGTCACATCTCACCCCCTAATAGGCTTACGCTTACACTTTCACTACTGACTTTCTCGACCAGATTATCAGAGCCTAAGAGGGGTTAAAACGTTCCGTTTATATGGGCATTCCATCTTTAGATTTGTCCTTTCCACCGGGGTACTTTTAAAGGTCTGTGTAGGTAGTCTAACGAAGCTCCTACTTTTCCCCTTACTCTTTTGAGTGCAGCGTATCAACCTATTTTTCGCTACTTAATTCTTACGATGGTTCAAGCCGGACATTCGGTTTCCCTAATCATGGATGGTTGGCAGTGGTCTCGATTCTGGTGTTAGGTTCCACCTCGGAGCCTTCCGTTCCCCGCTTCAATCCTGGGGTTGTGGTTCCCAAAATTGGGGGTGGCTATCGCCGTTACCCTAATTTCCTAACTTTACTTATCCATTTCTGGGCTTCCTATAGGAATTTGTATGAGTTAGTTCGTTTTGACCTGGGGTTCCCTGCCTTATTTGGTATATTTCTATACCGAATGTTGGGACATATAAACAGTTATGAGGATGGTCAGGAGAGATCTCCTTATATTCAACCAAGGGGTTTAAGTCCCCACCAGGCGGTTATTTCAGGTATTTCAACCCTATTTCATGCCTGAACGTCTCGCACAATTAGTTTAATTTTGTCAATGGGTGACAGTTGCTCGATGGCGGGGAGCAATTCTGTAAGTGTCATCATAAATTGGGTTATGGTGATTTGGACAATGGTTGGGCTGGTATAGTTTTGATTTGATCTCAAGTTTCAGGGATAAACCCGGTTTCTTGGCTGCTCAAATCTCCCCTAACCAGGTTTCAATGGCAGATATCAGATTCCGTTGATTGGGGGGAAAGCCTTTTAAGGGGGCTTCTAGGGGTTCTGAGGTGAGGTAATTTTCGCTCAGATTTGAGTGCAGTGGATTTTTTTAGGTTTTAATAAGGTTTTGTTGGCCGAGTTCTAGGGAGATGCCACTAATGCGATCGTCTCGGGGGCGGTAGGATAACACTTCAATGCCAATGGGTTCATTGGTGTCTCCATCTTTGAAAAGGATAATATCGTTCCCAAGTTCCGTAGCAATTTGGTTAGGGCGGGGAGATTGCCAAAAAATGGTTAACAGCTCGGTTTCTGGTTCGTAAAAGACTTTTATTTGAGCCATAATTTTGCTCGGTGTTTTGATGGCATCAGTTTGGTAAGCTGTAATCAAGTAACCCTCTCCATTTAAACGCCGTGCAACGGCAACCAGCCACCTTTTGGCTTTGAGGGTGCGATAAAATAGCAAGACATCAATATCGCGCTGACTTTGGTAAATGGCATCGGGTTGATTAAGGGTTTGCTGAATTTCAGTTTCATAATCAGTAATATCAGGATGCTTGATAAGCAATGTTTGCCAGTAGCTTTCGGTGGTGCGGACGGTGAACCCTAGGGGAGTAGAAACAATAAATTTAACAATTGATTCCATGTTTTAGCTGAAGGCTAGGGTTTGCTAATATTTTAACAGTTTTGGATGCTCAAATCTTCCCTAACCCGGTTTCAATGGCGGATATAGCCATCCTAAATGATTTGTACCTCACCCGATATCCCCTCGGATGTTCTGGGCCGCCAACGAGAAAGGAGCCGCCATCGTCTTCCACGACTGATTTAGGACTACTATATCAGATTCGGTTGATTAGGCGGAAACCCTTTTAACGGCAATTACCCCCGTCAGACAAAAGGCGATTCTCCTAGGTCAACGCCGAAGCGATCGCTTCTGGGGTGGGTTGATTAACGGTGACTCGGAGCGATCGCCTCAATTTGAGAACACCAAGAAAAGTCTTTGATGTTAAAAGTGTAGATTGTGGTAACATCATGGGCTAACATAATCCCAATGTGCAGTAAATCAAAAACACCTCCATTGCTTACAGGTCTTTCTGCCAATAAACCGATCCAACGTTCAAACAAATCCACCGGAGTTGAAAGTAGACAGATATGGGGCATCTGACAAATCCGGTTAATGCGGATAATTGCTTCCGTTGGCTGTAAAGGCGTGGCTAAAATAGCGGGATTAGTAATATAGGAGTAAAATTCCGCTAAAACCTGCGATGAGACACACAAAATTTCCCTTTCGGTGGGTCTAAATATTTCTAAAGCGGCTTTGTGTTGAGGGGCTTTGGTATTAGCAACATAAGCGAGGATATTCGTATCCAGATAAATTCGTTTAGCTTCCCCTGCCATAAAGCATCGTCCGATTAAAGGGCTGGAGAATTTCGCTGGCAAAAAACAAGGAATTCAAGTCTGATTCTGAGATATTTTCTCGGGTTGATTGTTTCTGCTGTTGATTAATAGTTTTAAAAGTTTCTATCATCTTGTGAATTTGCTCGATTTGTTCTGGGGTGAGTCCGGTGATATCAAGAGTTTGAGTCATTTTTGAGTTGGGGGCTAGGGGTTGTTGACATTTTAGCTAATTTTGGTGCTAAGGGTCAGAAACCGGGTTTCTTGGCTGCTTAAATCTCCTCTAACCAGGTTTCGATTCTCCTACCCAGACACTTCCGGAACGCCTATATCAGATTCCCTTGATTCGGCGGAAAGCCTTTTAACGGCGCTTCTAGGGATTCTGAGGTGAGAAATCGTGCTCTCCTAGGTCAACGCCGAAGCGATCGCTTCTGGGGTGGGTTGGGTCGGGGTGGAAACGGTTTCGCTACCTAAGAGGATGGCACGGTGGGGGAGGAGGTGGGGCGCGTTTTAGGGTTTTGAGGTGGCGATCGCATTTCCGGCGAGGTCTTCCTCGGTACAAGTGATTTTCCAAATCAGGGGGACATTGAGTCAGAAAAATGTTAATATAAGTAAATCGGCACGACAATAAATCTGAACATAAAATCAACCACTAGCGATGAAAAAGTCCATCGAACTCAATGAAGAATTGGTGAAAGAAGGATTGCGCTTAACCAATATTCAGACAGAACAAGAATTAATTAACTTGGCTTTATCCGAGTTAGTCAAAAACCGCAAAAAACGAAATTTACTCGATTTGAGTGGACAGATTCAATTCTCAACAGATTACGACTATAAAGCCTTACGGTTAAACCGGAATGTTTTTGATTGATACATCAGTTTGGATTGCTGTTTTCCGAGACAAGACTGGTACAGTTGGTCAATCTTTATCAGAAATTATTAAGGAGCAACCCATTTTTTTGAGCCGATTTACTCAAATGGAACTGTTGCAAGGTTGCCGATATGAACGGGAGTGGAGGTTATTAGAAACCTATCTGCAAGACCAAGACTATATCGAACCAACTCCTAATACTTGGGTCGCGGCTGCCCGAATTTATTACGATTTACAACGACAGGGATTAACGGTTAGAAGTAGTATTGATTGTTGTATTGCTCAACTGGCGATCGCACATCAGTTGATCTTAATTCATAATGACCGTGATTTTGAGACAATTGCAACGGCAACCAGCCTTAATAGTTTACGCTTTCGACCTGACAATAATTAATTATCAACTCTCCTCTAACCCTATTCTAACCTAAAAAATGCCAATCCTCAAATCTCCCCTAACCAGGTTTCGATTCTCCTACCCAGACGCTTCCGGAACGCCGATATCAGATTCCGTTGATTGGGGGGAAAGCCTTTTAACGGCGCTTCTAGGGGGTCGTCGGTGAGAAATGCGATTCTCCTACCCAGACGCTTCCGGATCGCAATTACCCCCGTCAGTTTTTGGCAAAAGGCGATCGCTTTTGGGGTGGGTTGAGTCCGGGTGGAAATTCGCCGCCGAAGAGGATGGCTCCGTGGGGGAGGAGGTGGGGCGCGTTTTAGGGTTTTGAGGTGGCGATCGCATTTCCGGAGGGGTGGCGGGTTCCGGGGGATTTTCCTCTGCGAGAGAGGCTATGTTTTGGGTTCAGTATCCGTGCTTTCTAAGTCTAACCATAAGCGTAAAATTGTTTCAATTTGTGACAACTGCTCTGGATCTAATTCACCTAATTTTTTCAGAAGTTTTGCATGAGGAATGGTAATCAGGTTTTGTACGTCGAAAACTCCGGGTTTGAGAAACCGGGTTTTAATCTCAACTTCAAAACGTGAACCTCTAGGACTGGTGGTGTGGGGAATCAATGTTGTTAATGCTCTATCCTGCATGAGGGCAGGAATACTCACCACAAGACAGGGCCTAACCTTGGCGGTGTAACCTAAATCGACAAGCCAGACTTCTCCCCGGTTAGGACTACTCATAATCTGCTTCTTGCTCATCTAAGGCTAAAAATAGTTCTTCTGCATTGAGGACTAAATCCTCATCGGTCAAAGGGGGAACGTCAAAATTGATAACTCGCTTGAGTATTTCTGCTGCGATCGCCTGTTGTTCTGTCTTCGGCAACTCATCAAAGTTTTTGAGAATTTCTTGAGCTAGGGTATTCATAACAGTTCAGTCCGCTTCGTTACCCAAAATCAGGTTTCAAGGTCAATTCCAATTTTATCCTAAGTTTCAGGCAGAACCCCAGTTACTTAAATCTCCCCTAACCAGGTTTCGATCGCCGATATCAGATTCGGTTGATTGGGGGGAAAGCCTTTTAACGGCGCTTCTAGGGGTTCTGAGGTGAGAAATGCGATTCTCCTACCCAGACGCTTCCGGAACGCAATTACCCCGGTCAGTTTTTGGCAAAAGGCGATCGCTTCTGGGGTGGGATGTTCACAGTCCGTGAGGAGGAGGGCGCGGTGGGGGAGGAGTTGGCGGCGTTGCAGTGGTTTGAGGGCGCGGCGCAGTTGGGCGGGGGTTTTGGGTTCCGGGGGGTCTTCGTCGGGACATGGGGTGTCTCAGGATGGGGTGTGGTGGGGGGTGCCGCTAAGTGGTGAAGTAGAATATCATTAAAGGTGATTGAGTACCGTGAGGCTTCGTCAATGATGACATTTAATGATATAGTTGAAGGAATTAAAAGTCTTTCTACTAATGAAAAAGAAGAAATTCAATCATTGTTGCAGCAGTATCTCCGTGAAGAACGTCGCGATAAGATTTATGAGAGTTTCCAAGCAGCCCAGAAAGAACAACAACAAGGAAACCTCAAGTTTTCTAACCAGATTGACGAATTGAAACAACTGATTGATGAATAATCATGGAAGTTAGTTTCAGTTCGGCTTTTAAACGGGCTTTACAAAAAATGCTTAAAGGGAATGAAAACTTAGAGTCAAAATTTTGGCAAAAACTAGAAATATTTACGTCAGACCCTTACGATCCGAGCTTAAGAACCCATAAGCTATCAGGAAAACTGAAGGATTTATGGAGTTTCACTGTAGATTACGACGTGAGAGTATTATTTTATCTTACAGAAGATAACAAGGCTATTTTTGTTGATTTCGGCAGCCATGACGAAGTTTATTAAGGGGTTAAAAACTCTGTTTCTCAAATCTCCTCTACCCAGGTTTCAATAGCAGATATCAGATTCGGTTGATTGGGGGGAAAGCCTTTTAACGGCGCTTCTAGGGGTTCGTCGGTGAGAAATGCGATTTTTGCTTGGATGTGAGTTCGGTTGATTTTTTTCAGGTATTAACAAGATTTTGTTGACCGAGTTCTAGGGAGATGCCACTGATGCGATCATCTCCAGGACGATAGGACAAGACTTCGATGCCAATGGGTTCATGGGTATCTCCATCTTTAAACAGGATAATATCGTTCTCAAGTTCGGTCGCAATTTGATTGGGACGGGGAGATTTCCAAAAAATGGTTAAAAGTTCGGTTTCGGGTTCGTAAAATACTTTTATTTGGGCCATAATTTCGCTCCGTTTTTTATTGCATCAGTTTGGTAAGCGGTAATCAAGTAACCCTCGCCATTTAAACGCCGAGCAACAGCAACTAGCCATCTTTGTGCTTTGATGGTGCGATAAAATAGCAAAACGTTAATATCGCGCTGACTTTGGTGAATGGCATCGGGTTGATTCAGGGTTTGCTGAATTTCAGTTTCAAAATGGGTAATATCGGGATGTTTGATCAGCAATGTTTGCCAGTAGTTTTCGGTGGTGCGGACTGTAAACCCTAGGGGTGTAGAAACAATGAATTTAACGATTGGTTCCATCTGTGGGCAATTGGGCTAGGGCTTATTGATATTTTAGCGGTTCTGGCTGTGTGAACTACCCCACCCTGCCGCCCTAGAGCATGGGGCTTCCTGATTCAACGGGAACTGCATCCAACAAAACCGATGTTTTGCCAGGTTGTCTTACACTCCCGACCCAGGCAGTATCGCTGGTTCCCAACGACAATATCCGCAAGGCTTCATTTCTGATATTTTGTGCCGCATTGACATCTCGCTCATGGCAAGTCCCACAATGTTGACATTGCCATTGACGAATATCTAACGACAAACTATCTACTCGGTTGAGGCAAACGTGACAGGTTTTAGAGGATGCAAAGAAACGGTCAACCTCAATATAAGTTTTTCCTTCCCACTCCGCTTTATATTTAAGCATTGTGGTAAACATTCCCCAGCCTACATCACTAATCGCCTTGGCTAGTTTGGGGTTTCTTACCATCCCTTTTACATTCAGATTCTCTACAGCAATAACTTGGTTTTCGTTGACTATCTGGCGGGATAGTTTGTGTAGAAAGTCCTCACGGCAACGGGCAGTCTTGCTATAAACCTTAGCTACTTTTTGTTTGGCTTTAGTTCTATTCTGACTCCCCTTTTGCTTGCGGGATAGTTTTTGTTGTTGGCGTTTAAGGTTACGGTGATGTTTGTCGCCATGACGGGGATTATCATACTTTGACCCATCACTGGTAATGGCGAAATGAGTCAATCCAACGTCAATGCCAACCGCTTTACCTTCGGTAGACTGACTCGGAGTTTCTTTCCCATCATCCACCAATACCTAAGCGTAATAATATCCATTAGAATTTTTAGAGACAGTTACAGTTTTAATTATCCCTTCAAATTTTCGATGACAGTTGCAGTATACTAGCCCGATCTTCCCAGGTAGTTTGATATAGTCTCCCTCAAACTTAACGTTGGCGGGATAACTTAATGACTGCCGACCATGCTTTGACTTGAAACGGGGCAATTGCGCCCGCTTCTCAAAGAAGTTTTTGTAGGCAGTGGAAAGATTGAGAGCAACAACTTGCAAAGACTGGGAATAGGCATCCGTTAGCCAAGGGTATTTCTTTTTTAACCCTGGTAACAGACCCTGGATATATCCACGAGATAATCCTTTGCCTGTCTTGAGATATGTTTCTTGGCATAGGTTGAGTGCCAAATTCCAATACCAACGACAGCATCCAAACGCCTTGGCGAGAGATGCTTTTTGGTCGTCGGTTGGGTAGATGCGATACTTGTACGCCTTATACATTATCTTTATTTGCTGTTGCCGATAACATTGTAGCTGATCATCCGAGGATTCGCTATCGCTCAGTTTGTTTATTGGTTGCTATTCATCCCCTCCCTGCAAGCGAGGAAGGGGAATTCCGCAACATTTTGTTAAAGTTCTGCTAACCAGGTTGCAATGGCGGATATCAGATTCGCGCTTATTGGGGGGAAAGCCTTTTAAGGGCGCGTCTAGGGGGTCCTCGGTGAGGATGGCAATGGCAATGACCCCGGTGAGTTTTGCGCAGAAGCTGATGAGTTCCGGGGTGGGATGTTCGCAGTCGGTGAGGAGGAGGGCGCGGTGGGGGAGGAGTTGGCGGCGTTGCAGTTGTTTAAGGGCGCGGCGCAGTTGGGCGGGGGTTGTGGGTTCCGGGGGGTCTTCGTCGGGACAGGTGGTATCCCAGATGAGTTCGCTGAGGGTGAGGGCGATTTCCCCTTCCCGGGTTTCGTTGGCGAGGGGTTGGGCGTTGAGGATGAGGATGGGCTGGTGTTGTAGGGCTTGGGGGAGGTTGATGGGGGCGAAGGTTGTTTCGCTGTTATGGGGGGTTTGTTCGGTGATTTCGGGATGGGGGGTGGTGGGGGGATGATGCCAGGCTTGATAAAAATCGGGATAGGGGAGGTTTTCGGCACAGTTCCAGATGAGTTCGTAGCATTCATTAAATTGCTTAAAGTTGTTTTGATAAACTTCATCGCTGAGGCAGTCTTTTAAGGCGGAGACGACTCCTGCATAGTGTTGCGTGTGGTGAGTATTTTCTCTAAACTCTCGGCTGCTAGCCAACGGGTGTCATCATCAGCTCCAGCATCCCGTAAGATTTCCTCTAATGCGGCGATCGCCTGCTGATTCCCTGGGGCGATTTCCCCTAAACTCCAAGCTGCTCGGCTACGGATGTCATTATCAGCACCAGCATCCCGTAAGATTTCCTCTAATGCGGCGATCGCCTGCGGGTTCCCTGGGGCGATTGTTTCTAAACTATTGGCTGCTCGCCAACGGGTGAAATCATCAGCACCAGCATCCCGTAAGATTTCCTCTAAGACAGCGATCGCCTCTGGATTTCCCGGGTCGATTTCCCCTAAACTCTCGGCTGCTTGCCTACGGGTGGAATCATCAGCACCAGCATCCCGTAAGATTTCCACTAAGGCGGCGATCGCCTGCGGGTTCCCTGGGGCGATTTCCCCTAAACTCTCGGCTGCTCGCCCACGGGTGTACTTATCAGCCCCAGCATCCCATAAGATTTCTTCTAAGGCCGCGATCGCCTCTGGATTTCCCGGGTCGATTTTCCCTAAACTATTAGCCGCCTGACAACGAATATAGTCATCTTCAGTGGTGTTGCGGATAATCTCGATCAACTGACCGATGGACTCGGAATTTCCTTGTACGATTTGCCCTAAACTATTAGCCGCTTCCCCACTGGCCCATTCATCTTGAGTGGTGTGGATAAATTTGACTAACCCAGTGATGAGCTCAGGATTTCCTTTTATGATTCCGTGTAAATCAATCAATCTCAAAAAATCCTTAGTCGTGCGAATAAATTGGAAAAACCCAGCAATCACCTCGGCATTTCCAGGGTCGATTTTCCCCAAAATTTCTGCCGACTTCCAACGGGTATCTTCATTCTCAGTGGTGCGGATAATGTCGAGCAATACAGCGATCGCCTGCGGGTTCCCTGTTCCCGGGTCGATTTTATCTAAACTCTCTATCACCTGGTACTGGGTATATTTAGAATCAGTGGTGCGGATAACTTCGAGCAATCCAGCGATCGCCTTGGGATTTCCCTGTCCGATTTTTCCTAAACTCTCTACTGCCTCCCTACAGGTTCATTCATCCTCAGTAGTGCGGATAATTTCAAGCAAGCGAGCGATCGCATCGGGATTTCCTTGTCCGATTCCCCCTAAACCATCTACTGCCTGCCTACGGGTCCATTCATCCTCAGTAGTGCGGATAATTTCAAGCAAGCCAGCGATCGCCTCTGGATGTCCTTGTCCAATTTCTCTTAAAGTCCATGTCGCCCCCGAACGGGTCAATTCATCCTTAGTAGGGCGCCGGATAATTTCAAGCAACACAGCGATTGCCTCTGGATTTCCCGGGTCGATTTTATCTAAACTCTCTATCACCTGGTACTGGGTATATTTAGAATCAGTTGTGCGGATAACTTCGAGCAATCCAGCGATCGCCTTGGGATTTCCCGGGTCGATTTGCTCTAAACTCTCTACCGCCTTCCTACGGGTATCTTCATTCTTAGTCATGCGGATAATTTCGATCAATACAGCGATCGCCAAGGGTCTAATGGTTTGTGGTATCACCTCTCTCGCCGCTTCTTTGATCGGATCTAAAAAAGTCCGCCATTCTTGTTTTTCAGTATTAAAATAACCGAATCCCCACCTCACAACCTGCCGCACAATCTCATCTGCCCGGGAACAAGCCTTAAATTCATTAATTGCAGCAGCAGCTATGAAATTTGCTTGGTATTCATAAAATCCTCTATCTACTTTGTCAAAGTTCCACTCTCCACAAGCATCCTCAAACTCAACCAACGCACGAATAAACTCCTCCTTCTCCTTCTCATTCTCCTCAGCCTTAGCCTTAATATCCTCACGTCCGAACCACAACAAAATCACCTGCTTCCACTGCGGTTCAAAAATCCGATACCGCTTCCCCTCCACCGGACGATCGCAATGATCCTTCGGCAGAAAATAATCCCAATCCTCCACCGCCAACGCTGCAAAATACTCCTGAAACGTCGCATGATAAAACCCATAGACCTTCTCACGGGGCTTTTCCGCTGCCACCCCCACCTCATTCAACCAACCCAACTTTAACGCTCTGTTTAACAGAGAACTTTTAGCCTCCCGTTTACCCAAGTATTGACGTACCAACCGATGGGTTAACCGAAAGCGGCTTACTTCACCATCGAGGGATACTTTTTCCAACTTTCCTAAAGTTGCATTCAAATCATTTTTTATCTTATCTAGTAATTTATCTTTTTGCTCATTTGTTAATTTATCCTTTTCCTCATCTGTCAATAAAAATTATTCTCCCTTCCAGTTATAAATAAAGTTCACAAAAATCTCATACAACTCCGCCATCGTTTCCGGTAGCGCATTCTCCACCTTCCAAGTCGCACATAACAAGGTTAACCGCAGGGGATTGCGGCATAAATCCTTAATCCGTTCCTTCCCTGTCGCCTGCAACTGTGACCACAACGACTCCGCGTCAGCTTCCACCGGAAACCACCTCCGGATAAACTGCGGCTACATAGCCTACAACTCCTATTCTACCGTTACTTAGGTGTTACTCAAAACCATAGCAGGATCTATCAATCTGTAGCCATAAAATAACCCCTAGGGGTTTAATCTAGGGGCATTAATTTATGAAAGGTTGACGATTAGATTAATCTATCTGATAGATAACTCAAAGGAATAATTTAGCTTCAGAGCTATCAAGATCAACCCCTAACGCTGCTAACCGTTCTATGGCTACGTTCAACGGTATAGGTAACTTAGAGCATCCTTCGATAACTTCTAAGGTAGCGTCAATCCCTTTTGTTTTATAGTTACTCTCATTGACGATTGTGCTATGACCCATAAGTCTAGCTCGCAACTCGATAGGTAATCCATACTTTTCACCTAACAGGTTGTACAGTCTACGAAAAGCATATTTCTGGGTTACCGGGCATTTCATAGAGGAAATTTTTTGAGTAAACCTTGTGTCAAAACCTCCGGTTATGGTTCTGGGTTGAACGCCTTTTTTAGGGCTATATTCTGGTAACAACGGCTGTTTCAATTCCAGAAGTTTAAACATTTCAGGACTGGGAATTGGAGCTACAACCCTTCCTCCTATTTTAATACTCACTTTCCGACCTTCTGAGTCAGTAAAGTAAACATAGTCACCTAGCACCAAGTAATTATCCTGATTATCAGGGTCTGACAGTGCTTTGATAGTGATACCATCATCCGTTACAAATGGCTTAGTTAGATTAACGGCCGCAGCTATCTCGGTAGGCCTTAACCCATACATTACTGCCATACCCGTCACCCATAACCAACTATGGCGGTTATTGCTTACTGTATTGCTTTTAATGGTATAGGCTTTTTGTTTAGCGCTATACCACCAATCTTTAAAGGCATCGATGCCTATCCGTTGTTTCTTTTTGAATTGTGTTTGTTTGGCGTTAATAGGCTCAAGCTGTTTAAGCAAGTGTTCTTTGTTAGGTGATTTCTCAGCTATGGCTTTTAAGATGTAGTAACGTTCCTTGAAGGTTTTGGAGCCTACTAATTGTTCTCCATTCTGCAAGGGAGTGTATAGCATAGCCTTGAAACTCTCCCAGCTAGGATATTCATCCCAGTTAGGGAACAGCCTGAAATATATTCCTTTAGTAGCCTCGTAAGATGATAGGTCACTGACAATATCGCGAGAACGCGGTCGTCCTGTGTTGCGGTTGTACCCGGCAAAATACCCATCTTCCAGTTGTTGAAATATTTCCCGGTAGGTTATCAGATTATCCTCAATCTGATTTTTCCCTAGGATGGTTTTATCGTACCAATCCCAGAACTCACTAGCGCTGCTGATAGTTCCCAGGGCTTCAGATACCAACTTAGCTTTCTTAACGCCGTCTATCACCCCTTCTGGAGTACACTCAAGGTTAGCCGTTTTGGGTAGTCGTTTTCCGGTTGGTGGTTGCTTAAACTGCAATAAGAGATTGTACCTAACCCCGGTCTTTTGAAGTTTGAGAGTTACCCCCCTAGGACACTCACCCTTAAAATCCTGATAGGCCTTGAGGAACCTAGCATAGCCCCCGTCATAGTTACCCTTTCCCCCTACTGTAGGGGTATTGATATCGTTACTCATTTTTTACTCACTTGTTACTCTGCTATGGTTTTGAGTAACACCTAAGTAACGGTAGAATAGGAGTTGTAGGCTATGTAGCCGCAGTTTATCCGGCGCTGGTTTCGGGGGTTGGTGGCGGCGGGTGAGGATGTCCAGTTAGCGGAATCCTTGTGGTCAGAATTGCAAGAGTCGGGGAAGGAACGGATTAAGGATTTATGCCGCAATCCCCTGCGGTTAACATTGTTATGTGCGACTTGGACAGGAAAAAAGGGAAATTTGCCGGATACGACAGCTAAGTTGTATGAAAAGTTTGTGGACTATATTTATAAGTGGAAGAAAAAAGAGTTTCCGGTGAAGAGTGAGAAAAGAAAACAGTTAAATGCAGCATTAGGAGAGTTAGCAAAAGTATCCCTTGATGGGGAGAGGAGTCGGTTTCGGTTAAGTCATCGGTTGGTCTGTGAATATTTGGGAGAACCCGACGAGGATTCTCTATTAGATACGGCGTTAAAGTTGGGTTGGTTGAATGAGGTGGGAGTTGATGCGGATGAACCGGAAGACCCGGTTTATGTTTTTTATCATGCGACGTTTCCGGAGTATTTCGCGGCGTTGGCGGTGGAGGATTGGGATTATTTTCTGCCGAAGGATCATTGCGATCGTCCTGTGGAGGGGAAGCGATATCATATTTTTGAACCGCAGTGGAAGCAGGTAATTTTGTTGTGGTTGGGGCGTGAGGATGTTGGGGATGAGGAGAAGGAGGGGTTTATTCGGGGGTTGATTGAGTTTAAGGATGGCTGTGGAGAATGGAACTTTGAGAAAGTAGATAGAGGATTTTATGAAGAGAAAGTAGATAGAGGATTTTATGAAGAGAAAGCCTATTTTCTAGCAGCAGCAGGAATTAATGAGTTTAAGGCTTGTTCCCTGGCTACTGATATTGTGCAGCAGGTGGTGAAGTGCGGGTGTGGTGAGTTTGATATTCAGAAACAGAAATGGACAATTTTTCCCAATCTGATTCAAGAATGGGCAAGAAAGGCGATATCTGAAACCATTAGATGGCTTGCGATTTCAGAACTGAGTGCAATTCTTGAGAATTGCCTAGATGAAGATATCATGGACGAAGCGGCATTAAGTTTAGGGGCAATCGGACAAGGAAATCCCGATGCCATCGCTGGGTTACTCCAAATTATCCGCACCACTGAGGATGGACTTACCGGTTGGCTTGCGGCAGAGAATTTAGAGAAAATCGGACAAGGAAATCCCGATGCCATCGCTGGGTTGCTCCAAATTATCCGCACTACTGAGGATGACGATACCCGTATGAAGGCGGCAGAGAGTTTAGGGAAAATCGCTCCAGGAAATCCCGATGCTATCGCTGAATTGCTCCAAATTATCCGCACTACTGAGAATAAATATATCCGTATGAAGGCGGCAGAGAGTTTAGGGAAAATCGCTCCAGGAAATCCCGATGCTATCGCTGAATTGCTCGAAGTAATCCGCACTACTGAGGATGACGATACCCGTGAGGATGCGGCTAAGAGCATGGGTAAAATTGCTCAGGGAAATCCTGATGCAATCATCACTTTAGTTGAACTAATGGAAACCTCTAAGAATGAATCGACTCGTAGTAGTGCAGTGTATGCTTTAAGATATATTCCCCAGGGAAATCTTGTTGCAATAGCAGCATTAATCAGGGTTATCAACAATACTAAGAACAATGAGCATATCTGGAGGCGAGCGGTATTTAGTTTAAGTACAATTGCTCAAGGAAATCGTGATGCAATAGCAGCATTAATCAGGGTTTTGGAAAATACTGATAATGATGAGAATATCCGTGGTAGTGCGGTAGAGGCATTGGGTGAAATTGGTCAAGGAAATTTTGATGCAATAGCAGCATTAATCAGGGTTCTGGAAAATACTGATAATGATGAGAATATCCGTGGTAGTGCGGTAGAGGCATTGGGTGAAATTGGTCAAGGAAATTCTAATGCAATCATGAGTTTAGTCAAGATTATTGAAAACAAGGCTGAACATGAAAATATTCGGTCTCATGCTGCTAAAGATTTGGCTCGAATTGATGCCAAAAACTATAAAATTATTCCTACCTTAATTTCTCTTGTAAAAACATTCAGGCATGATTTTTATTTTGGAAGATTAGTGTATGCTTTAGGTATAATCGGAAAAGATAATCGTCAAGTCATTAAGATTCTTTCTGAGCTTATTACAAACGACAATTTTTTGGTCTCTCGCACAAGACAATTTGTATTGGCTCTTGCTCTAAACAAGGTTGACTCAGAAAATTTTCAAGCAATTGATGTTTTTATTAATCTCATTAACACTGAGAGATTGACATATGGACAGGCAAAAGTGAGAGGAATGCTCACCACACCAAAACAATCTGTACGGTTCGTCTCAGCCTTAAAACACAACCTCAGCGATGAAGTTTACCAAAACAACTTTAAACGATTCGAGGCATCCTACGAAGTCCTTTGGAATTGTGCCGAAAATCTCCCCTATCCCGAATTTTATCAAGCATGGCACCATCCCCCCACCACTCCCCATCCCGAAGTCACCGAACAAACCCCCCATAGCGGCGAACCCTCTTTCGCCTCTCCCCTCACCTGGGAATCCCTGCAACACCTGCCCCTGTATTGCCTCAACGCCGACCTCCTCGCCAACGAAACCCGTGAAGGGGAAATCGCCCTCACCGTCATCGAACTGATTTGGGAAATCACCTGTCCCGACGAAGACCCCCCGGAACCCGCCACCCCCGCTGAACTGCGCCGCCACCTCAAAAGCCTAAAACGCGCCCCACCTCCTCCCCCACCGTGCCATCCTCTTCGGTAGCGAAACGGTTTCCACCCCGACCCAACCCACCCCAGAACTCATGGCCTTTTGCCAAAAACTGACGGGGGTAATTGCGATCGCATTTCTCACCTCAGAACCCCTAGAAGCGCAGTTAAAAGGCTTTCCCCCCAATCAACCGAATCTGATATCGGCGATCGAAACCTGGTTAGAGGAGATTTGAGAATATTGGTTTCTATAACGCTCGATTTTAGAGCATCTCGTTTACCCTGATGCCTTGCCAGCCCAGCTATAATTTCTACAACAACGACAGAGGTAAAATTGTGTCCGACCTGAAAGAAATTGAACAAGCAATTCTCTCCCTGCCATCCCATGAGTTTGAAAAACTAAAACAATGGTTCTTTGATTTGGATTATCAACGGTGGGATGAACAGATAGAACAGGATATTGCCGAGGGTCGTTTAGAAGCCCTCGCTCAAGAGGCGATCGCGGAGTTTGTATCTGGACATTGCCGAGAACTCTGATGCACTATACCACTCGACGATTTTGGCAATGTTACCATGCTTTACCGGAAGCTGTACAAACAACTGCCGATGAATGCTACAACTTACTCAAATCTGACCCGTCTCATCCGTCTCTCCATTTCAAAAAACTGGGGAAAAGGTATTGGTCGGTTAGAGTAGGGTTAAATTATCGTGCTTTGGGTGTTGAAGTAGAGAACGGCATTTCTTGGTTTTGGATTGGAACCCATGCCGAGTATGACCGATTGATTAGCAAATAACCTGGAAGCGTTTACCTTTGTCTTGGAATTGTAGAAGTCCAGATTGGTGTCAAGGGACTTAATGTGATCGCTTTTTTGTCCTAACTGGGAATTTGTACTTATTTTGTCCATTTTCCCAGTAGGCTGCCTTCCATTGGGTCAGTCTGATAACTCACTCCTTGCTTTCTGCCCTGGGACGGTTAATCCGGCTAGTGCGATCGCGTTTACTTCTTGTACCTGGCTGTTCAGTGCTAAGTATTTTGTAAATCAACTTCATCAATTCATTGTCTCTTGAGTTAACCTCTGCTATCAACTTTTGGTTTTGCTTCATCAAAGACCACACTAAAAATATTACTACCCCATCACTTCCTACCCGTAATAATTCCGGCAAAACTTCAGTCGTCATAATTTTTGTATTTATCGCCTTGGATATTTAACGGAAAATAATCTTGATTTTTGGTTAAGTATTTTTCCATGTGGTTGATGTTTATCCATATAAGTTTATTATGGTCTTCTATTTCTCGCCTAAGCGTTGATGATATTCTGTTTAGCTCTTCTCTGTTTCTGTTGACTTGTACTCTAATTATTGTGTATTGAACTGATACATACCATACTGTACTAATGAGTGAAAGTATCCAACTTATAATTATTGTGATTTTTTCGATTTCAATATCCACGGCGGAATTAACTCCTCTGTTGATGTGGATTTTTAATCACATTTTACTTGGGTTAATTTAAAAACTTTGACCAGATAATACAGATAGAATCCGAATTATCTGGCAGCTTTAAATTTTCGACCAACTAACTTTAGATTTTCGGGACAATTATACTATTTTCATACTTTTCAAAAAAAGCTAGAGTTCTTTATAACCTCCTAAAAAATGTCCCGTCTAAACTTTCTATTACAGGCCTAATACTTACTGCTGAGACCACATTAATTGCTTTATTTCCTGGTTGTTGGTTGTATACTTACTGTGCTTGATATAATGCCCCTACTAAATGACAAAATTCTACGGTAGCGTCCACACTATCACCGCTTGCCCCCAATGTTTCTAGTAAGGTTTTAAACTGTGAATCATCTGGGAGATGGTCGATTAATTGATTAAGAGAGATGTCCATGTTAACTTACAAAAGCCTCAATTGTTACGTCAAACTTTAGATCCATTGTAGGATGATTTTCGATCCATGTTGCGTTTTTGAAAAAACGGCGGCGAACTCCTAACTTTCTAATCACCGAGGGGTTATCTGTAAACCCTTGAACTGGTGGATAATTAATCAGTTGCGGTTCCTCTGTAACGTATACAGTCCTTTGCTCTGTTATCCAGTCAGAATTTTCAGAATCATTATAATAATGCCCTCGAATAAGCAGCATTGACCTATAGCCATCATAGGGATTTTTCCACCGCCCCCAATCAGTTCAAAATCTAAACCTCAATAATGAGTATTGAGTAACTGGGGAGCTGTGAATTATCCACTCTTGAGTTGGCTGATAGCTTGAAGCTATCACCTCCCATGTGCCATAAGCATCTGTAAAACTCATGCTTTACTTGATAACTTGACGACGGTCTAGACTAGCTCTCAATACTGGTTTCCCGTTTAGGGTTTTACCGCCACTATTATAATGATGTAAAGCAGCGTTTACGTTTTCTACGTCGCAAAATATTCTATATGTAATTGGTGGTCTATTAACTCCATTGTTGCAACTAACGCAAAGTCTCACCAATACACCAGCTCGCATTAATTCCCCAGTATCATAAACTGGCTCCTTCTTATTCGCATCAGCGACTGGACCTATTCCCAAATGTGTTACAGTGTTATCGTCATACATCACACTACTAGCTCTAAATACTCTAACCTTATCGCCATCTACTAATTGACATAGTTTCGTTCTAGCCATTGATATACTCTCCTTTTGTTATTAGCGGTAATCAACTCGTACACGATCGCGACATGAAGTTATCACTCCCGTACCATCCCAGGCTTTATTGGGTAATATCTGGATGGCTTCAGTAACCTTGTCTGTAGGCACATAAATATCAGCACCATAATACTTATTGTCTTTTCGGTAGTTAATTCGCATCTTCATTAAGAAACCCTCCTGCACAGCTTTATTTGGCTTAAGCATATGTGCATTTACATTTGTTGGATCTGTGTGGGCGGTCATTCCGAGATGTGTAGCAATGCCATTGTACCGATTAGAAAGCCGGGCAGCTACTTTAATGGTTCCCGTACCCCCTGGCGAGGGTGCATCCCAGCTATAAATTGTTGAACTATTTAGAGGGGGCATAGAATACCTGCCTTGTTGCTTTAAAACTGATTACCACTACATTCATAACAGGTATTTTTAGAGCGTGGAACAGTTACGGAAACCTATAGGGTTTCCGAACATACAAGGGAGTTTGTTTGATCTAAAAAAAATATTGGGGTTGTCTTCTAATCGGGATTCCTGTATATATGCCCGTTGTAGTCACAGAGAAGGATAGGCTCGTTGAGCATCTCTAAAAACAATTTCGCCTCTCTAAAATAGACGTGCCCGACCGGACGGCGGCGGGGTGGTTTAATTTTGTTACCCAATATCGTCACTTCTGGGGGCGTGATAGGAAACGCTTGGGTTGGATTTTGGTTGCTCGATGTAAAGACCTTTGAGTTATCAAATTCTATTTCCATCACCCGACAGATTCGCTGATAAAGATTAATCCCCTCTGATGCGCTAGTTGCAAAAACAAACGACTCTAACCCTTGGCGTTTATCTCTGTAGCTAACCGATTCTCTACCCTTGTGAAGACGAAATTGTTCGGGTTGTAGAAAGTTCTGGACAATTCTCTGAGCCAAATTTCTGATGTTAGCCTTAGTTAACAAGTCGCCAGTTCCGTTCGGGTTTTCTGTTTTTCCCACCAAACGGAATCCCACTCTTGCCTCTAATTGTCGGTAGCCTTTTTCCACATCCTCGATCCGTTCCAAAAAGTACAGCACAACCTTGGGAGCGCCCCGGTAACTAATACCCGTCGAGACCGTGCTATCCATTCCCTCACTGCTACCCCCACCCTCGTAGTGGATTTGTAGGATTTGCCTAATTAATTCCTTGTCGTTCCCCGTCAAGACAACTGATTTGTTCTGAGAGCGATCGGGAAAATATTCTATTGTGCGGTGAAGCCCAACATCTTTTGCTGTTTTTCGGGCTGAAGGTTTCCATTCAATGTAAGCCGGGCGAGAGCCTACCTCGTTCCTCCATCTGCTTATTGTCTCCCCATTGGAATCCTTAACATTAGATGAAGGATAGTTAGTTCTTAAATTGGGGAGTTTTGGGTTCACTCTGTAGCGCAGTTCTGGATAACCCGATGCCCAAACATCAAACCAATCCTCGAATTTTAGATCGCTGGCATTGAGAAGATGCTCGATCATCTTCTCCATCCATCCCAGTTGTGACAACTGCAATGCCAAGGCTGACTCAGAACCAGCCATCAGCAGTTTGTAATCTAGGTTTTTTCTGTCTGGCTGTAGTTGGTAAACGTTCCAGTTTGGCTGCAATTCTATTCGGACTCGTTCCGGCCGCTTATCTGATAGTTTCGTGATACGCCGTTGACGAGCCATCATGATGTAAGTTTGCTGAGTAAGTCTTCCAACTTCTACCATTGATATCCCTCCTCTCAGGTGATGAATTTATACCGGTATCCACTCCTCATAAGTTCCCTGCTCTGACAACAACTCACCGAGGGTTTCAAAAAAAGTAGATGTCATTGTTTCTATACCCTCCCATTGTTGCTCATTCACCCAATCAAAATATTCATCTTCTTTAACTTTCGCCCAAGTTTCTTCTACTTTCTCCGAAACAATAAAAGGTGATTGCCCTTCCTTGCCCCAAGTATCTTCCTTATCCAACAACCTGGCTGCTACTTTTCTGGCGTTAATGTAAGTCATAACAAACAGTGCTTTTTTAACAACCTCTTGCACCGCATACCTCAGCGAGGATAACGCATCCACCAAAGTCTCTTTAATAGTCGGGTTAATCATACACATAGCGGCGATCGCACCTTCCCGAATCCTTAAACTTGTTGCCGCCGCACTACCCACCTTGCCCACCACTAAAGCCGCCAAAGATTTCCCGACTGTTTCCCCCAAGGGAACATATAAAGCATTAGCCGCTTGTTTTAAATCGTCCATCATTTTCTTGTCAGATGCTGCCCAATCAAAGTTATAGGCTTGAGAAACCCCTTGGGTCAATTTGCTCATCACTGTAGGTATTGTTACCCCTAAAAAACCGCCAACAAAAGCCGGATGGGCTGCTACTAAACTCCCTACACCCGCACCAACAAACCCTAATGCTTGTCCGCCAACAATCAGCACAGTCCCAGCAATTAAACCACCCGCTACAATCCCGGCTATTTTAGGAACCAGAGGAGCCTCTTGTAGCCATTCTTTGAAAAAACCCCAGTTCCCTTTTTTGATGTTTTCTGCAATAACTAAAGCTCCGCCCTTGACACTACCCGCCCACTTCTTAAAATCAAAGGCTTTTAAACTTTGAATCTGCTGATAAAAAGGGGTCGAAAAAGCATTAAACCACTGTGAAGACATTGCACCGCCAGCTATAGCGGTTGAAGTTAGTTCTCTCTGGTCTATCCCTACAATATTAGACATAGTTTTAACCTATATTATCAGAATCGAATGGCAACAAGTCTCTACTTCGGCGAAATTCAGCTAGATTTTCCCTTGATGACAAATTGTCGGATTTGATTTGGCGATTCATCATCAACTCATCATTAGTTTTTAAGAGACGTGCCCGTTCCTCTCTAGTAGGAGGACTTTTGGGTTTGTCTTTAAACCTCGGTTCCGTCATCGCATTATAATAATTCATCAACCAAGAACGTTTAAACTCTTCAAAGTCGCCGCCCCCAACGGCTGAAGCCATATTTAAATAGTCTAAATGTAGCCGAAAATCCAAGACAGCGATCGCTTCCTCTATTCTGTTGTTGGTATCAGTTCTTAACCCGGCTTTTTCATCTTTTTTAGATGGTGGTTTCCCACCACTACCGGAATCCCTCGGAGGGCGATTAGAACCACGGGGGGGATTTCTTTTGGTCACGATTATGTCCTCATTTTAGCCGCCATATTCAAAATTATCTCATAAAGGTCAGTGCTTTTAAACCTAAACTCATCAACCTCTATTTCATAATCATGAATCTCTAATAAATCGGGTAACATAGCTTCTGTCGTGTCTTCATCGTTTAAATCAAGTTTAGGCTCCTGACCCTTTTTACTATCCTTACCGAATCCCTTACCAGCTCCCCAGTGTTTTTTACCAAACACATTAAACTCAATCGGTAAAGTCACCACCTTCGAGATAATAGGAATTCCCAACCCGTCCAAAATCGCCGACGTTCTGTAATATAACTTAGCTAAAGTCCGATACATTCTCGTCATTATATAAGCTAGGCGAATCTGAATATTTAACCGGTTAGCACTATCACCTTTCAACTCAATCAACAGTTCAGTCTGAGCCTTTAATATAGCCCCCAGCGAGTTAAACTTTAACTCTATAGACTGGTCGCCTTTTTGGGCTTTATTCGTATCCTGAACTTTAACAGTAACCGGAGCATCAAAACCATAATTATCGATGGTTTTAAACAGGTCAGACATGATTTCCAGATAATCCTTATTTGCATGATTCCCTTTACCTTCTGGTATCATCATATTAGACGGAACCTGGAAACTCTTGTCTAACAACTTCCTGACCCCTAGGGCTTTATGTATTTCCCGAGTCATCTTAATCAAATCTTCACAACAGTTTTTGTCCATATCATCTGGTAATATTGGTAAACTTGGCGGTGGCTCTGGTTCAGATAAATTCTCTGTATAAGGCAGAGGTACCAGGTAAAGGCACCAGGATATATATCTCTGATAAAGTTGATGGCTTATATAGTTACCAGTTTCTGGTTCTATTTGGTTAAAAACTATCGGAGCCACCGCAACATTAATCTGCTGGGCTGATTTCAAATAATAAGGTGAAAGCATCGGGTATGATGTCCATACACGCTGGGGAAACCATGTAGGAGATTTCTTGATATATTCTAGTTGACTTACCGATTTAATATAATTAAAGTGTACTCCAACTTTAACATCTCTAAACCGCAGTCTATCCCAACGCCCAAAAAGCTGTCTAGTCTCCGAAACTGGCACTATTCCCATAAAAGTTATAGACTCGAACGCCCAACGTTCATTGGAAAATTCAAGGGAACTTATTAAGCTTGATTTTGTTGTTATTGTACCCTCACCCTTCGCTATAAAATTTAATCCTGCTTCCGTAAAAGTTGGAAACCACCCCCACAAAAAGAATACTTTTTTAACTAGATAGAGTTCCCCTAACTGGCGAGAATATCCAGCCGGAGGTCGAGGGATATCGAGCTTAGGAGGTCTAAGATCATTTTCATCTTCGCTTGTCTCAATTTCATCTTCCTCTGTTTCCTCGTCTTTATCATCTTCGCAAACATTTCTGGCAAAGGTAACCGTTTTCCCCCCAATAGTTACGCTCATCGATTGCTCGCATTCCCCAAGGTAAACCGAGACATTAGCATCATTGATACTGTCAATTGTTCCCCCAAAACCTTTGGGGCTTCCATCCTCGTCAAGGTCTACAAATGCGCGGGCTGTGCTGCCTATTTTTTCAGTTTTTATCCCTCTCCTAGTTCCACCATCCTGTAAATCCTCAGCTTCTATGCTTGCTTTGGGCAACATCGACCGGGCAAAATCAACCATTCCCCCAACGTCTATATCAATATCCCCGTCGTCGCGGGGAAACCTTACTCTAACTCTGGATTTATCATCCGCCTCTAATCTTTTGACCTCTCTTTCTATTACATCTACAGCTTGCCTGTAGTTGCGATTTCTAACAATGTCTTTCACCCTCCTGCTTCGCTCTTCTACCTCTCTCATGACAAAAATTCCTCATCCCAATTAATAAATAATTGCCTCCATCCCTCCTCAGACAACACCCGATTATCAGTCAGCCATTCTGGTTCCATCGCCTCGATCGCTTCCAAAGAAACCGAATTAATCGTTTCCCGTTTTTTTAGCATAAAATAAGCATTAGGCAGATACGGGCTTCTCCAAGACATTAACATGGCAGTGACTGGCAACACTTCTAAAAAGTCAAAAGTTTGGCATAGATACTCAATTCTCTCTAACCATTGCTCAACAAGAAAACGATAGTTATCTTTGCGTCTTAAATCCGTTTTATCCGTTTGTCGATCCGTTTTCGGAAATTCATTAATTGTCCTGTATTGTATGGGAACATTAGCCAAGGCTTTTAACTCTCGAATGAAAGGAAAAGCATCAGATGGAGAACCGGGAAGCAAAAAGTGGCGTTTGAATATCACCTTTTTAGCATAAAGCATTGATGATAAATCACTATTCCACAAATTAACTGCATCTACTTCATATTGTCCCTCTGGTAGATAACTTAAATCCTCGGTATTTTCACTGCTATATAAAGCTGTGGTCATTGATAATAACTCTCCATAATCAGAACAGTTGTCGTTCCCTCTTTTACTTTTGCCCATATCGCGTCAGTTGGTATAAATCCGGCTACATTACCTGGATAATAAATCTGGCCGGGTGGCATTTTGAATGGATGGCTTGTCGCGTCACTTCCCAATGTGCCAAAACCCCAAAGGAGCTCAATTTCTCCCTGATTTTGAATTTCAAAATAAGCACGGCTTAGATTAGCGGGGGCTATTAACATGGGATTAGGGCTTACAGTGACTGTGTTCATCACTGTATTAGCCGGACGTTTAGCCATCAATATTAAATCTAATTCTACTCTATGTTCTCCCTCGATGTAAAGAGTGTCATAGATGCGATTACTGGCTATTGAACCGCCCCCTAATATGCCGTTGCCATAATCCTTAAAACTTACACCCAATTGGTCAGCACTGCCAAGTATTTTGACCTCGTTTGCTGTTAAGTAAGGATTAATTAGAGGAACATAAAACCGCCTCCCTCGGTTTTGAATAACAGGACAAGCTGCCTCGACCCATGAACCGGTAGCGCTTTTTCTTCTAAGCAATTGCCACCCAAATTTAGGATGATTGCTCTCTAATTTCATTAATTTGGCTGCTCTTTCTGCCGCCGAATCCTCTGGGTAAAATTCAGGATAAGGAGACCGGGGAAAACTTGGACACCAAACTGAGGCGGTGAGACTTTCTAGGAAAACATTAGCACGCCATAGCCATCTAGGGTCAATATTGTTAGACATTGAGTTGACGACATCAGAGACAGCCAAAAGTGTTAATGGGTCTGTAACATAATTACTGGCATTACTTTCATTAATTTCAAATGAAAATGTGTCGGTTTCTGATCAGCGATTTTCTGCCATAGTTTAAGGCGTTAATAAGTATGGTTGTGCGGTTGAAGTCATGCCGTCGCTGTAGCTAATGATTACAGGATAGTCTGTTAAAGTAATGGTAAGTATTAATGGATAAGTTCCACTTCCACGAATGTTAGGTCCTATGGTAAACTCACAATGTTTTCTGGCGGGTTCGGGATTGAGTGTGGGGCTAAATTCGGCGGCGTGTTGATACATTACCAAATGCAGTAGAGCGCTACATAGATTTTGTTGATTAAAAGGATAGCTACCCGTTCCGGGTTGAAAGCCCACAAGAAATGGTTCTACTACTGCGATCGCGCCACCTTCTATATAAGTTTCTAGCTCGTCAATATCCAGGTTGACAACAGAATCCTCTTCATTGAGAGTTAAATCCATAACGTCTTTTCCTGTGAAGTTAATCGTCAGGTTTTTTTGCCTTTGTAGCAATCGCCGCCCCATAGCTAAGGTTAAGGCTTCTAATGTGGTTTCGGAAAAATCAGGATAGACTCCCGGAGTGATGTTCATGTGAGACAATAGAAGTGGTTATTTTTATTCTACTATAAATGCCGATTCGATTGGCAATGCGTCCTACCGGTGGCGGGGGCGGCGGCGCTTATTATCGCCATATTAAGTCAGGTTATTTTCAACTCACCGCAGGGGAAGAGATTGAAATAGTCCCCGCCACGCCATTATTAGTCCGTCGGGAAATCACCATCCAAGCCGACAATCCTTTTTCTATTCGGTGGGTAGGGTCTGATTTATCCTTACCTGTTTTTGAAAATGGCTTCTACTCCGATGGGAGTGATGGAGGGATTGGTGTTTTAGCAAGCAGCCCCACAACTCAGATTCTCTCTATCTGGGTGCGCCAAGATACGGAAATTGACTACAACATAGGAAGCGAAATAGAGGACGATATGCCTATCCCAGATTTATCAATTAGACCGTTTATTTCCTTAGATTCCAATATAAACAAACTTCCATCGTTTATAAGTTCTGATTCTCAAGTTAATTATGATGACGTAGATACTTATAATAGGTTCTGGGGAACGTGGACTACAACAGAGGGAGCAGTTAGAGCCTGGCAATTTGATGTTTTTTTGCCCGGTAAACAATATGTTTTTAATATTACCAATAATCTTTATGCATACATTGGGAATGACGGAATTTCTACGTCTGTTATCAAGGAAGGAACTAATATCGAGATTTTACTATGTCCTCGTGAAACCATGTGGATGGCAATATCTCAAGTTGCATTGTTTTCTAATGTTTTCAGTTCACATATTGACATAGATAATCTTGAAAAATGGATAACAAATCGATGCTCTGTTATTACAGTTCCTGACACAGGGGGAGCTTTTAATCTGACTCCTACTCTGTCTCGCTATATTTTGCTGTTTAAAGCTGAAGGTTCTTTTTTAGCTCCCGGATTAGGACTTTGCCGTTGCATTTACACGCCCAACAGCACAGACCCAAAACAAGGGGGAGAATTTGAGATAACGCAGTTTTCACCATGGGAGGATTGGTAAATTCACAAAAATAGGGGAGAGTATTACCGGTTAGTAAACAAATATAGAGAAGGCTGATCCGATCGCTCGCCGCCAAACTTTCCCCCAAGTCGGCGCGAAAACTAATATTCTCCCCGCCCGAACCCTACAATAGTCATATAGGTAAGCCGATCGCTTTGCCTCGTCGGCTAGGCAACTGGGGGAAATTCCCTACAGACACGAATTCATGAAAAAAAACCGCATTGGTAAAGCATCAATCATTCCTGATGCGATCGCCGACAAGATAATCAAACGCTGCAAATATCCCTGGCAACAAACTCTACTTTCCATAATGAGATACACCGGGGAACGGGTGGGAGCCGTTAGGTTGTTGCAAGTTTCTGATGTCTACGCCGATGGCAGTTCTCAGATTGCCTTGCCGGAGATTACTTTTAGGTCAGAAACTAGGAAGCGATCGGCTGGGAAAGATGCTGGGGTGAGACAGGTTCCCGTCTCCCAAAAATTGAGAGAAGTTCTGAGAACCTACCGACCTGGTGGTAGTGTCTGGCTTTTTCCTAGCCCATCCGACCACAGTTCACCGGTGACAGTTCAAGCGATCGACTCTTTCCACAGAAAAGCGATCGCTCAACTGGGTTTACAAAATGAGGGTTACTCGCTTCACAGTTACCGCCGCACTTTCATTACCAAACTTTATAACAAGGGAGTCAATACCAGAACCATCATGGCTATCACAGGTCACAAATCTATGGCATCTTTGCAGCGCTACATTGATGCTGATCCTCAAAAAATCCGAGACGCGATCGATGAAATCTAAGGCAGTCGATGACTTAAGGTTGCCAGACATCAGAGGAAAGTGGGTGCTACTAGCCAAACACAGATCGAGAAGTAACTGCCCTAGATTCCGCCAATTTTAGCACTAAACCGGGCTGCTTGGTATTTTGTCTAAAACATCAAAGACTCTTACACACAGCCAACGGCGCTAACCATTTTACAGTAGCAAATAGCGCTGTTTAGGGTTGGAAAATGCTCATTAATTTTTCTGTAAAATCATAAAATTTTTCGGGGGAGTAAAGTCTCCCCCTGTGGAAAATTTAGGAGTTGCTATCTGGGGATTTCCAACCACCCGATTTAAGTGCGGGAAGTTTTTCTAGGATAGCTTCGAGAGACAAGCCGGACTCGATCCACTGTTCTACTTGGTTGGCGATCGCTTTAGCTTTTTCCGATAGATGGGGGCCGGCAAGGTAACAAACCTGCTTTTTTCCCCTATATAGGTAAGCATATTTATTCCCGTTGGTGTCTTGGGCGGTTGACTTAGCTTTCCAGCGAACAGTTAGGCGATCGCTCTGAAAAGTGTTCACCGGGGATAAATTTTCGTCACCCAGGGTGACGGCTATCCATCCCAAATACTTAACCTTACCTTTCTCGCGTAACCTTTCCAGAGACTTGACTACACGAGACACCGGGATATCAGTGGATTGAGCGAGTTGTTTGTGGTCTTGATTGGGACAGTCCCTAAGATGTTTCAAGACAGCCATATCATCCCAAAAAGGATCGAATGGTTCTACACTTTCAGAATCCGTCACCCAGGGTGACGGAATTGAGAGGGAAAGCTGCCCCGGTGACTTAGATTTTCCCTTCATCGGCCTGACCCCCTATCATCATCTTCCCCAGGTATCGTTCGACTATTTATAGCCAAAAGTATCGATTGTGAGTTTTTGGCTATGCTGCGAACCAAGAAAAGCCTCGCTAGAAAGGGACGGTTTTCATGAATTAGGGCGATCGCCACATCAAGATAACGGGCGACTTGGCGGAAAGCTGCATAATTCCTCCCGATAAGGTCTCGAAGTTCCAGCACTTAGGACTGAAGTTCCAGCACTTAGGACTGAAGTTCCAGCACTTCTGGGGGAACGCTTGGGATTGTGTCGGTCGGGTTATGAGCGATCGCGCGTAACGGCGCGTTTAAATTTTTAACTTTTGCGTCACCCAGGGTGACGGAATCGGTGACTTTATGAGCGATCGCCTTTTCACCGGTGACAGTTTGAAGGTTAGAAAAGTGTTGTGCCATAGTCCATTTGTTTCTTGAGGGTTTAGCAGCGTGCCAAAATAGAAAGCACCCTTCGTGGACACGAAGGGCGCTTAATTTATTTAGAAACCTGTTGGAGAATCTCCTGTCGGATGTTCTCCATTTGTTTTTTCATTTGAGATTGATAGTCTCGGTTGGCTTGCAGTCTTTGCTCTAATCGAGCCTCATGGCTTTTGACATACTCATGGAAACCAGCAAACAACTCCTCCAACAGGTCTAGAATTTTCCCGCCTGTTCCGGGGACACTTTCCCCGCTTGACTGGAAATTATCCCCCTGGCAATCTGTTCCACCAATTCGGACCGATTCAGATTTAGCTCCAGAGCCATCTGATCCAGTAGCCCGACGGCTGTTTCCGTTAACGTCATCGAGACTGACTTCTTGTTTTCCCCGTACAGCGTGCTGCGGGTCTTCCATTATTCGAGCGCGATAGGTAAAAAGCCGGATGTTGAGAGCGGGGAAGCTGGTAGATTGATGCGATCGCCTTGGGGTTGGTCAGGCGATCGCAAAAGCACACCCTATATATAGGTAAAAAGCCTATGGTCAAACCAAAAGCCGAGGCCGCCAATTCGCCTAGCGGGTTTCACCGCCTGGACAAAAAACATCAGCGGATTTTCCTGGTCACTTGTTTGGCGAGGATGAAAATTCTCTTTGCGCGTGGGTCGATTTGACACGAGAGGCAGTCTCTTTCTTGAACTGTTTAATTAAAGCCAAAATGGAAATTGATAACACCATTACTCACCTAAGAGTTATCGATTTTATCTCTAATGATGAACGATTCCAAAATGTGCATAATTATGCAATGCAGCTTGAAATGTATCACAATCAAATTTATGCAGACTTGGAATATACACTATCAGCTTTAGAAGATCTAGATTTCACCGCCTGATGAGTCCTAGCCGGTAAAGGACGAAACTTTCCCCTTACACCTGGGGGGAAGTCGCGGATAACCGGGTGATTCCCACCGCATTGATAACTAGCCCCCCCGAATTGAAATGGGAGGTTTCCCTCCCCAACCTGTTACTGGGGGCAGAAGTCAATAATTGCTTCTAGCCGGGTTCCAACCCCGGTTAGATTCTAGGGAGATTTGTTCCCCCAGATAGAATGGGCGAGAGCCGTAACAGCTTCGTGGGAACGATTAACCACAACACTAGAGGTTAAAAATGAATAGTTTAATTGTAGGCCTTGATGTTAGCTCATCGTGGTGCGATGCCGTGTGGCTAGAATTTATGCCAGCGGGTGCGTTGCGGGATTTTTACGAGTCTCCCGCATTTGCTGAGTGCCACCGAAAGCTAGAAGCAAATGCAAAGTCTATCCAGTTTCTTGTGTCTTTGGAGCCGTCTGTGGTGATATTAGAGCCGACCCGAACTTATAGCAGATTCTGGATTGACTGCTTACATCGGGAGGGAATCCCTGTGCTGAAAGTAGATCAGACGATGATTAAGGACACTCGGAAAAGCTATGGGGGAACGTCTAACAAGTCTGACCCCTACGATGCTTTGCTCATGGTTGCCACATACTTCCAGCATTACCAAATTGCCTACGATCGCAGGTATTGGGTAAGGGAGCGGCCGCCAGAAGTAGCGAAAATTGAACAATGCCTAAGAGATATTGGGTCATTCAACAAGCCCCGCACCCAAACGATAAACCAAGCCAAGTCTCGACTGGTCTATGAGTTTCCAGCCAAAGCAAAAGTTAGAGTTAAAAAAGAATCTGGGAAATTAGACCCGGACAAACTGCCTGCGTGGTGGGGTTGGGCTTGTGGCTGGACTTCCCAAGGTAGTTGGGAAATTCCCAAAGGGATTAAAACCAAGTTTGACAATGAATACGCGAAGGCGATCGCGGCGGGGGAAGGCACGGGGATTAGTGAAGTAACAGCGCGACTAGCCCAACAGATTTGTATGTGGCATCAGTCAGAGGCAATGGTAGAGCAAGAGCTACTAAGCTATCTGAACCTACCAGAGTTTGATTGCTACCATCGGGTGTTTGACAAGTTTGGTTTTGGCTGCCGGGAACGAGGCTGGCTACTTACTCGGTGCGTTCCGTTTGATGAGATGTTTAAATGCCTTCCCAAGTCTAAGGCTATGAGACGATTTCGACAGCTTTGTGGTTTGGGGGCTACTCAAGTGCAATCTGGAAAGGCTGATACTCGTAGTAGTTTTACGGGAAGTAAAGAGACGCGATCGACCTTGCATCAGTTTGTTGTCCGGGCAATCGAGAGGGGGACTCATCGCGAACAGAAACCGGGTGGGGGTGCGATCGCGACAACCCCCTACGATTGCCTACCAAAATCTCCAGAGGCTCATTCGCTTAGAGTTTATTGGGTAACTAGAGCATACCACAAAGGGAACAAAGTTTCTGGGGCGGCGCTCAAGGCTGCCAGGAATGCCACATCCAGAAAGCTGGCTGAGACTTACTTTGTTTAAGGCTCTGTGGGATATGCGGTAATAATCCCCATAGAATTAGCTTAATTGCCCTGTACCCCGATCCAATTCCCTAGGTCGGGGTTTTTATTGGTGAAAGTTTGGGAATAAGATAGAACAACCGACGACCAATCAGAGTGAGGATTTAGGTATTGATTGCGTGGGGGTCTCCACGGAGCCAGATTAATAAAGGTAGGAGTTATCAATTAGGGGATTTGTTATATGTTGTCAGCAATTCTCATTTTGGAAATTCAACTGCTATCGGGTGGGATGTCTAACTCGAGACCCTCAAGCATAAAGGTCAGAAGGTGGTCCCAACTGTCGAAGTACAGTCTGGGTAAGCGCGCGCAAATCATTAAAGAAGGTTTGGCGCTTCGGTAAGTGCGCTCGTAGCAACTGGTACTTGTTATCGAGCAACTCCTGCAGGGTGTGGAAGAGCAGCGAGAGGATGTTGATGGTCCGGAGCAAGGAAGAAAGATGCTGCTTGCCATGGCCAAAATTGTGTTCGAGATGGTAGCCCTTGGTCTTGAGAGTGTTGTTGTTCTCATTCTCAACTTTCCAACGAGTCCGCCCGGCCCGAACCACCTCGGCTACATTCTCATCGCTGAGAGGATAATTCGTGGCCAAGGAGTTGTGATAGGTTACCTGGCCATCAGCGGTGGTGACAGTAAGTTCGCACCAGTTAACCAACAGGACCTCATCGCTATCTTTGAGGGGGACTCCGTTGAGATAGCGGTAGGTATAGGTTTTCTCGACTTTACCAGTCCACTTCTTGGTCGTGAGGGTCGGGAGTTCGATGCCCTCTAGGTGTTCATAGAGGGTAGTATGAGACTCGGGGCGACAGACGACGATGAAGTTAAGTTGCTGCTCTAAAAACTGCTGACACAACGGTTGGTGGCAATAGAGGTCATCCCCTCAAACCGTGACATTCAAAGCCCTCAAGCATTGTTCTTGCCTCGATAGCCAGCGTTTGGCGGCGGCATTCTCACAGTCTTGCTTATCATGACCATCTTGGGGCACGATAAATTCGGGGACTAAGGGAATCACATGATTCTGTCCCGGACAGACGATGACTGGAGTGACAACACTATGGAAGTAATGGGTTTTTCCTGACTTCTGGGTGCGCGTTGAACAGTGGGGACAGTGAATTTGGTCGGAACTGAAGTATTCGGTGCCATCCAACGCGACTAATAGACTGTCCCCTAGGCAACGGAAGTCTTCTAACTGCCCCTGGGCTTCCAAGACTTGTAGGATATCCTCAAACACTGGAAACAGGTGCTCTGGGGACACGGCATCTAATAAGTCCCGAATCTGGTTATCACAGGGAATTCGATGAACTCCAAACAGACTTTGGGCATTGCTCTTGCCTTTACTCCCCTCCATCAGACGTTGATAAGCCAGAAACGACGGAGTTTGAGTAAAAAACACACTAAACGCACTTAAAGCGGCATCCTCCATTCCATAGCGGCGATTTTTACCCCGGCGCTTGTCCGGTAGCGATGACAAGCACTGGCGGAAAGAACCGACTAGAGTCTCAAAGCCACCTGGCTTTTTCAACGGCTCTGGCGCTCCTGGGTTTCTTAGATGTCATTACGATACAGGGATGCTGGGGACTTGAACAGGTTTTCGCCAAAATGAGAATTGCTGATATGTTGTATTAACCTGATACATTTCAGCTTTTCCATGGCAATATAAGGGCAGGTTCAAGATGGTTAAGCTATCCTCCGCCCTAGGGTTTCTATGGTTGGTTTCTAACTATCATCTCTAGTTTCTTCAGAAGAACCGGGGGAAGATTGATAAAGGTTATCTAGCTGAGTTCGCGCATCTTGGACTGAGAGGGAACGCATCACCAGCAAAGGTTCTTTGAGTACATTTCCTGACTCATCTAGTAATTCTGGATGGATGTTCTGGTAATTTCGGGAATCCGCTGACCTAAAGCCACCCGCCGAGTGAGAATTATAGCGCTGAGAGTCCATACCAACAGTCAACAGGCTACGAATTAAATTGCGTACTGCTATAAATGCCAGAGTGGTAAAAGCCAGAATATAAAGCAGATGTAACATGATTTACTCCTTGGGGTAGGGATAATTGATGAAAACTGGGCCTTGTTAAAAGCTAATGAATCGAGGCTAAGATTTTGTTCTATTTACCACAACTTTACCGTAAATTAGGGAGCAACCGCTACAGTTTCTCTAAAAATCGAAACCGGGAAAGGAACAGTTGAGAAAACCTACCTATAGCCTGCGGTCCCTAGAACTTAACTGGGATTTCCATTTTCGATCTGGGGTTTCGATTCCAAACGAAAGCGGTTAGCAATGCGCCAACAATCAGTTAAGAGTTGATGCCACGGCATTAGCACCTTCATTTCAATCCCGGCTTGACATCCGGTGGCGTGAAACAGTGTTTTAGCGGTGTTGACCTCTTCCTGGGCTTGTTTAATGCGATCTAGGACTTCTGATTGTTGCTGTTCACTCAGAAAAGGGATGTTCTCAGTTTCCAGGAGTTGTCGCGATCGCCCAAACCAATATTGGAAGTCTTCCAGCATCGGCTCCAGAATTGCCTTGAGCAACTCAGTTTCTGAGGAGTTATGATTCGGCATAGCATCGAGATGAAAGTTTATTAATTAGGGGTCGAGAGTGAAGTCGCCTTCACCCCTCCCATTCAAAACCGTGCATGAAAGTTTCCCTTCACACGGCTCTAGTGGTGCTTCCACATCCCGATAATTGGCATAGACAGGAAAAAACTTCCTGATGTGACGCACGCGCAGACTGCTCCATTGTTAAGGATGCAGCGTTGGCGTTATCGAGCGCCGTCTTATCATCGCGGGTGTGGCGGTGTAATAGCTGAAGGTTCTTGTATTCATCCTTTCCGCCGAGGCTTCTAGGTACAATGTGGTCTACTTCAACTAAGTCTGATGGGGTGAAGTATTGCCCGCACCAGGTACACTTGCCTTTTGGCTTTTTGAGTAGTTTTGCTACCCTGTTTGGCGTGTCGATTGCTTGTCCTTTCCTGGTTGCCCAGTAAGTCCAATTACCGTCATAAAGTGTTGCGTCTGGGCGCACTAGGGTATGTCTGACAATTGGTGTCCAGTTGTTTTTATATAGACGTAACCCGTCTTTGGTTTGGAACATCCATTTTTCATGTCTTTCTTTCCTATTACTGAGCGTGACCGTTCCAGGTCTGAAATAATTACTCAGTTTTTCATGATTTGCCTTTCCGCATCTTGAAACTGTCCATGCCCTTAACATTTGCCAAACTATATTATCTAGTTTGTTGAAGGTTTCGGATGAAACAACCCCTGAATAGTAGTTTGACCATCCCCGAATAATCGGGTTTAATTTGCTAACCAGGGCAGATTGGGGTGTTTTCTTATGTTGTTGAATTACACCCTTAATCACTTCTGTATTGGCTGTAACTGCTTTATTACTGGGTTTGATGAGGGTTATATGTCCGATTAATCGGCTTGCTATCCCACCTGTTTTTCCAGATTTGTATTTTCCTACTGGATATTGCCTGATGTTGAATCCCAGAAAGTCGAACCCTGGTTTCTCAAGTTTTCCATCATATTCAATCGTATTGAGCGTGTGACAGATTCGAGTCTTTTGGGGTTTGATTTCTAGTCCTGTAGGTTTTAACCATTCGGAAATAGCAGTTTTGCACTGTTCAATGATTCCTAAGTCTTTGGATATGACTACAAAATCATCGGCGTATCTTATCAAGTTAACTTGGGTAGCCGTTCCTTTATTAGGATACATTCCTTTAACTAGCCTTTCAATTCCCAACAGTGCGATGTTGGCTATAAGTGGACTTATTACCCCTCCTTGAGGTGTCCCTGCTTCTGTATCCTCAAATACGCCGTTATCTAGCACACCCGCTTTTAACCATTGTTTTAGATCTCTTTTCATGATGCTTGGAAAATGAGTTTTGGACAGTAGATAATCATGGTTCACGGTAAGAGCATTTCGCTATATGTTAGGGGTCGAGAATGGAGTCACCACCATCCCCTCCCATTCAGAACCATACGTGAAAGTTTCCCTTCATACGGCTCCTGGTGTGGATACCCTGTTTTGTCCAAGGAGCAGAATCAACAGACCTGCTTTTTACTTCGATGTTCAGAGCTATATGCAGCACGTAGTCTTTCAACTCGTCCTCGCCATTATACTCTTACTGACCGCAGTATCTATATCCACACCGTGACAATTGGGCATATCCCAACCATGACAATTGGGCTTTAGCTTCTGGTCACATCCTTAGCCCTCTAAGCATGCGCTTACATTTTTCACTACTGCCTTGTGAATTGCATTACTCACTTGTTTATGGGCAGAGCATTAGAGGGGTTACAACGTTCCGATTATATGGGCATTCCATCGTTAGATTTGTCCTATCGACCGGGGTACTTCTAAAGGTCTGTGTGGGTAGAATGCAGAATCCCCCACTTTTCCCCTTGCCCTTTTGGGCGCAGCGTGTCAACCTATTTCGCTGCTCGTGCTTTACGATGGTTCAAGTCGGACATTCGGTCTTCCTAATCATAGATGGTTGGCAGTGGTCGCGTCTTGGTGGTAGGTTCTACCTCACGCCTTCCGTTCCCCGCTTCTATCCTGGAGTTATGATTTCCAAAACTGGGGGTGGCTATCGCCGTTACTCTCTACTCCCTGATTTCTCAGTTCGTTTATGACCTTGAGTTCCCTGCCTTGCTTAGTTACCTAAGCGTCGGGACATATAATCAGTTATGAGGATGCTCAGGAGAGGTCTCCTTATATCCAGATTCGGAGCTGGAATCCTCACCGGGTAGTTATTTCGGGCATTTCAGCCCTATTTCATACCCGAACGTCTCGCACCTGCATCTAAAATGTAGTAACTATTCGTTTTTATGGCAACGTAGATTCTACCAATTGCGTCTTGGGCTGACCTGCCTGGTCTGAACCCATAGCTTGTGCTTTCAAATCTCGCTTCCCATTCGGGTTCGAGAGCCGACTTAACCAAGGCTTGCCTGGCTCTGTCTTGGATTGTGGGTATTCCCAGCGGTCGTTTTTCATCCCTAGCGGGTTTAGGTATCCACACCCGTCGCAGTGGTTTTGCTTTGAGATTTCCTTTGATTCTCTCGGTCATTTCCAGCCTGTGTTTGGGGGATAGCGCTATCACACCATCTACCCCAGCCGTTTTCTTTCCTTGACCCGCTTGGGGGGCGGGTTCATTAAGCTGACTGTTGGCAAGCATGGCTGACCGTGGAACCCACCCCTACAGCCGCACTGCTAGGAGCCGGGCATAATATGATTTCACCAATAGACGTTGCAACCTTCTAGCCTTTGCGTCCTGTCCCGATTTAGCTGCTTGGTATATCCTCTTTTGGAGCTTAAAAACGTACCGCTGAACCTTAGCCCAGTTGATACTTTTCCATACAAACGCACGTCTTAGTAGGTTTCGGTTTTCCGAATCCTTTACCATCTCTCGATTTCGTCATCTTGACTCCTACTAAACTCTATCCTTGCAATCAAACCGTGACCCGTTAGCATATCCCGTCCATTACAGCCGGGCGTTGGCTTTTGGTCACATCTCACCCCCTCAAGGGGGTAGGGTCGAACGAGAAGTCACCTTCCCGAACTCCCATACAAAACCGTGCTTGATACTTTCACATCACACGGCTCCTGATGTGGACACTCCTTGTCATGGGAACAGGGTTACGACCCCCTGCTTTGTAACTTCAACTTTCAGAGCTGTATACAACCACGTAGTCTTTAAACTCGCTCTCGTCATAATACTCCTACTAATCGCAGTATCTATATCCACACCGCGACCTGTGGGCATATCCCCACCATGACAATTGGGCTTGGGCTTCTGGTCGCATCCTAATCCCTCAAAAGCATACGCTTACACTTTCACTACTCCACGGGTACATCCCGCCACTGAGAGCTAATGAGGGGTTACAACGTTCCATCTATGCGGGCATTCCATCTTTAGATTCGTCCTCAGAACCGGGGTACTTTAAAGGTCTGTGCACAACTTTCGTTGTTTTTAGGTAGTTGCATGAGCCCCCTACTTTTCCCCTTGCCCTTTTGGGCGCAGCGTGTCAACCTATTTCGCTGCTAGTGTATTACGATGGTTCCAGCCGGACATTCGGTTTCCCTAATCATGGATGGTTGGCAGTGGTCGAGTGAGAGGTAGGTTCCTCTATTACGCCTTCCGTTCCCCGCTTCAATCTGACGGGTTGTGAATCCTAAAACTGGGGGTGGCTATCGCCGTTACTCTCAACTTCCTGCTTTACTAGATGGGTCACGACTCCATCGTTCTAGCGTTCTGTCTTGACCTTGAGTTTCCCTGCCTTGCTTGGTTGTTGAGACCAAGCGTTGGGACACATAGATAGTTATGGGATGGTCAGCAATCCTATCTATATTGCTATAGCTAGAATGAGACATTCCTTATATTCTACCAAGGGGTATAAGTCCCACTGGGAAGTGATTTCAGGCATTGCAGCCCTATTTGGTCTCCCAAACGTTTCGCACCTTGCGCTTACACTTGTCACTACTGACTACTTCGACCAGATAATCAGAGCCTAAGAGGGGTTAAAACGTTCCGTTTATATGGGCATTCCATCTTTAGATTTGTCCTTTCCACCGAGGTACTTTAAAGGTCTGTGTAGGTAGTTAAAATATCCTCCTACTTTTCCCCTTACTCTTTTGAGCGTAGCGTATCAACCTATTTCGCTACTTTATATTGACGATGGTTCAAGCCGGACATTCGGTTTCCCTAATCATGGATGGTTGGCAGTGGTCTCGATTCTGGTGTTGGGTTACACCTCGGAGCCTTCCGTTCCCCGCTTCAATTCTAGGGTTGTGGGTCCTGAAACTGGGGGTGGCTATCGCCGTTACCCTCATCTCTGTTTCGTCACGTTTCCGTTATGTTAAGAATTGTTACGAAATGTTACAGAGTGTATTGACCTTGGGTTCCCTGCCTTGATTTTGTATCGTAGGATACTAATCGTTGGGACATATAAACAGTTATGAGGATGCTCAGGAGTGCGTTCCTTATATTCAACCAAGGGGTTGAAATTCTCACCAGGCGGTTATTTCGGGTATTGAAACCCTATTTCATGCCTGAACGTCTCGCACTTAGTCAATATATTAACACTCTTTACAATTCTTAACAATTTTCTTAACAAAAGTTTTAGGATATGGTCCCACAAACTGTCAAGATAAATTTGAGCATATCTACCCTAGTTTAGCTACAATAGGCTCATCCGATGGGAAGGCTAGAGCCTGGTCCGATGGCGATCGTCTCCTTCCCCGAAAGGCTTGGAGTCTGGGTCAAGCTGACCAGCAACCTAAGCCGGTACAAACAACCAATTCACAAATTGATGCTCGATGGCTATCGAAAATTCACAGGCAACTTCAGAACAGCCCCAAAAAATCCATCTTCCCAAAACCAGCCAATCTGATCAACTAAAAAGGATTCGCCACACCACTTCTCATGTAATGGCTATGGCAGTCCAGAAGTTGTTTCCCAAGGCTCAAGTAACTATAGGACCATGGATTGAAAACGGCTTCTACTATGACTTTGATAGCCCGGAACCTTTTACGGAACAAGACCTAAAAGCCATCAAAAAAGAGATGGTAAAAATCCTCAAGCGGAAACTACCCGTTATCCGGGAGGAAGTTAGCCGGGAAGAAGCCCAACGGCGCATTGAAACCCTAGGAGAACCCTACAAGCTAGAAATCCTGGCTGACCTAACGGAACCAATTACCATTTACCATCTGGGCGATCAATGGTGGGATTTATGCGCCGGACCTCACGTTGAAACTACCGGAGATATTAACCCAAAAGCGATCGAATTAGAAAGCGTGGCGGGAGCCTATTGGCGGGGAGACGAAACCAAAGCTCAACTCCAACGCATTTACGGTACAGCCTGGGAAACCCCAGAACAACTCGCAGAATATAAACGCCGGAAAGAAGAAGCTCTCAGACGAGACCACCGCCGTTTAGGGAAAGAATTAGGACTATTTATATTTTCCGATCAAGTGGGTCCGGGGCTACCTCTGTGGACTCCTAAAGGTACAATTCTGAGGACAACCCTTGAGGACTTCCTTAAACGAGAACAGGTGCGGCGGGGATATCAACCAGTGGTTACCCCCCATTTGGGGCGGGTCAATTTGTTTAAAACCTCTGGTCACTGGCAAAAATACCGCGAAGACCTCTTTCCCATGATGGGAGAATCAGAGGACGAGGGGTTTGTCCTCAAGGCTATGAACTGCCCCTTCCATGTACAAATTTATAAATCTAGTCTACGCTCCTATAGGGAATTGCCCATCCGTTTGGCTGAATTTGGGACGGTTTACCGCTACGAACAGTCGGGGGAATTGGGAGGATTAACCCGTGTGCGCGGCTTTACCCAAGATGATGCTCACCTGTTTGTTACCCCGGAACAGTTGGATGATGAGTTTCTCAAGGTGGTTGATCTGATTCAGTCTGTCCTCAAAAAACTCAAGTTGGATCAGTCCTTTAAAGCCCGTTTGAGTTTCCGTGACCCTAATTCTGATAAATATATCGGTTCAGACCAAGCCTGGGAAAAGGCAGAAAATGCGATCCGCCGCGCGGTGGAAACTCTGGGAATGAATTATTTTGAGGGTATTGGTGAGGCTGCCTTTTATGGTCCTAAGTTGGATTTTATTGTTCAGGATGCTTTGGAACGAGAATGGCAGTTAGGAACGGTTCAGGTGGATTATAATTTACCAGAAAGGTTTGATCTCGAATATGTGGCCGAAGATGGAACCCGCCAGCGCCCGGTGATGATTCACCGCGCCCCCTTTGGGTCCCTGGAACGGTTGATCGGGATTTTGATTGAGGAGTATACGGGGGATTTTCCCCTATGGTTGGCTCCGGTAATGGTGCGGTTGTTACCTGTTAGTGACGAGTTTTTGCCTTTTGTGGAGTCTGTGGCTGAAAAATGGCGATCGCTTGATATTCGCGCGGAAGCTGATCACAGTCACGATCGCTTGGGTAAAATGATTCGTAATGCAGAAAAGGCTAAAGTCCCAGTTATGGCTGTGGTGGGGGCTAAGGAAGTGGAGTCTAATAGTCTCAGTATCCGTACCCGCGCACTAGGAGAATTGGGGACCTTGACGGTGGCGGAAACCCAAAGCCGACTACAATTTGCGCTCGCTAACTTTGCTGATTTTTAGCCGGGAACGGTTAAAACCTGCTATGATTCAATATCAGGGGTGCGAGACGTTCAGGCATGAAATAGGGTTGAGATACCCGAAATAACCGCCTGGTGGGGACTTCAACCCTTTGGTTGAATATAAGGAACGCACTCCTGACCATCCCCATAACTGTTTATATGTCCCGACGCTTGGAGAAATCTAAGCAAGGCAGGGAACTCAAGGTCATAAACCAACTGAGAAATCAGGGAGTAGAGAGTAACGGCGATAGCCACCCCCAGTTTTGGGAATCATAACCCCAGGATTGAAGCGGGGAACGGAAGGCTCCGAGATACAACCTAGTATCAGAAACGAGACCACTGCCAACCATCCATGATTAGGGAGACCAAATGTCCGGCTTGAACCATCGTAAGAATCAAGTAGCGAAATAGGTTGAAACGCTGCGCTCAAAAGAGTAAGGGGAAAAGTAGGAGGCTCCTTATACTACCTACACAGACCTTATACTACCTACACAGACCTTGAAAGTACCCCGGTTCTGAGGACAAATCTAAAGATGGAAGGCCCATATAAACGGAACGTTTTAAGTCCTCCTGGACTCTGAGTATCTGGTCGAGGTAGTTAGTAGGGATAAGTGTAACCGCAAGTCCTAGAGGATGTGAGATGTGACCAAAAGCCAACGCCCGGCTGTAATGGACGGGAAATGCTAACAGGTCACGGTTTGATTGTAAGAATAGAGTCTAGTGGGTGTTTAAATGACGCAAGCGAGTTGAAAGAAAGGATTCTAGAAATCGAAACCAATCAAGGTTATTGCACAGTGAGGAATGATGAAGAGAACGGAGGAAGTTGTCCATGCTTCAAATAATAGATAAGTAAGCGAATTGATTTGTACAACATCTCAGTGGACTTGGAATAACACAAAGTTTTGCGATGTAGCCTGGCTAAATAGTGCCTCAGACGGCAGTTTTCTCCTTCTACTCTTGTCATAGCCGTTTTGCTGACTAGATGATTGCAATCCTCAATTAAGCAAGGATAAACTTTGTATCCGTCCGTAATATATAGAAAACAAGCCCAGCCCTGAATCATTTGCCATAATGTGGTAAAAGGTGCGAGACGTTCAGGCATGAAATAGGGCTGCCATGCCCGAAATAACTGCCTGGTGAGGATTTATACCCCTTGGTTGAATATAAGGAGCGCACTCCTGACCATCCTCATAACTGTTTATATGTCCCGACGTTTGGAAAAATCCAAACAAGGCAGGGAACTCAAGGTCATGAACCAACTGAGAAATCAGGGAGTAAAGAGTAACGGCGACAGCCACCCCCAGTTTTGGGAATCATAACCCCAGGACTGAAGCGGGGAACGGAAGGGGTGAAGTAGAACCTACTACCAGATGCGACCACTGCCAACCATCCATGATTAGGGAAACCGAATGTCCGGCTTGAACCATCGTCATTATTGAGCAGCGAAACAGGTTGATACGCTGCGCTCAAAAGAGTAAGGGGAAAAGTAGGGTAATCTTTTCATCACCTACACAGACCTTTAAAAGTACCCCGGTGGAAAGGACAAATCTCAAGATGGAATGCCCATATAAATGGAACGTTTTAAGTCCTCCTAGACTCTGATTATTTGGTCGAAATATCAGTAGGGATAAGTGTAACCGCAAGTCTCGGAGGATGTGAGATGTGACCAAAAGCCAACACCCTGCTGTAATAGTAGGGATATGCTAACAGGTCACGGTTTGATTGTAAGGAATAGAGTTTAGTAGGTGTACAAATGGCGATAGCGAGTTTAAAGAAAGGGTTGGGAAAACCAAAACCAATCAAGACTACGAACAACGCATGGAAGACAATCCCATGGACTAAGGTTCAACGGAAAGTATTCAAGCTCCAAAAGAGTATATTTCAAGCAGCTAAATCGGGACAAGACGCTAAGGGACGAAGATGGCAACGTCTATTGGTGAAGTCATATTATGCCCGGCTCCTAGCAGTGCGACTGTAGGGGCGGGTTCCACGGTCAGCCATGCTTCCCAACAGTCAGCTTAATAAACCCGCCCCCCAGGCGGGTCAAGGCAAGAAGACAGCCGGAGTTGATGGAGTAAGAGTAATCTCTCCAAGACAAAGGTTTGAGCTTGTGGAGAACATTAAGGGAAATATCAAAGCAAAACCACTGCGACGGGTGTGGATACCAAAACCTGGCAGGGATGAAAAAAGCTGGAATAGGAATACCCACAATCCAAGATAGAGCAAGGCAAGCCTTGGTCAAGTCGGCTCTCGAACCTGAATGGGAATCGAGATTTGAAGGTACAAGCTACGGGTTCCGTCCCGGACGGTCCGCCCATGACGCAATTGGCAGAATTTATATTGCCATAAATCGAGGACAATATTATGTTCTCGATGCCGATATAGCAAAATGCTCTTACCGTGAACCATGATTACCTACTGTCCAAAATTCATTGTCCAAGTAGCCTAAAAAGAGACCTGAAACAATGGCTCAAAGCCGGCGTGCTAGATAACGGTGTATTAGAGGATACAGAAACAGGGACACCTCAAGGAGGGGTAATAAGTCCAATACTCGCCAACATCGCACTGTTGGGAATGGAAAGGCTAGTTAAAGAAATGTATCCTAACAAAGGAACAACCACTCAGATAAACCTTATAAGATACGCCGATGATTTCGTGGTAATCTCCAAAGACCTAGGAATCATTGAACAGTGCAAAACTGCTATCACCGAATGGTTAAAACCTGTAGGATTAGAGATTAAACCCGAAAAGACTCGAATTGGTCACACACTCAAACCTATTGAGTCTAATGGCAAAACAGAAGAACCTGGGTTTGATTTCCTCGGATTCAATATCAGGCAATACCCAGTAGGAAAATATAAAACTGGAAAAACAGGGGGACGTAAGAGCCGATTAATCGGACATAAAACCCACATAAAACCCAGCCCAAAAGCAGTTGCCCACACATAAGCGATAAAAGGTGTAATTAAACAATCTAAAACTGCACCTCAATCAGCCCTGATTAAACATCTAAACCCGATGATTCGGTGATGGACAAATTATTATTCAGCGGTAGTCTCAACAGAGACCTTCAATAAGCTAGACAACATAGTTTGGCAAATGTTACGGGCATGGACAAAATCAAGATGCCAAAAGGCAAGTTACGAAAAGCTAGGAAACTATTTCAGACATGGAATGGTTAAACTTAGCAATGGGAAAGAAAGGCATGAATCTTGGTTATTCCAGACCAAAGATGGAATCCAATTATGGAAACATAAGTGGACTCCAATTGTCAGACACACCCTAATACGCCCGGAAGCAACACTTTATGACGGAAATTGGACTTACTGGGCAAACAGGAAAGGACAAGCAATCGATACGCCAAATAGAGTTGCAAAACTACTCAAGAAACCAAAAGGTAGATGTACCTGGTGTGGGCAATTCTTTACCCCGTCAGACTTTATTGAAGTAGACCATATTGTACCTAGAAGCCAAGGCGGAAAGGATGAATACAAGAATCTTCAACTATTACATCGCCATTGTCACGATGATAAAACAGCTCTTGATGAAGAGATGATGCTGTACTCTTAACAAGGAGACGGTCAAACTAGGAGCCGTATGAGGTGAAATTCTCATGTACGGTTCTGCTGCTGAATGGGAGGGGTAGACCGTGAGGTCTATCTCGACTCCTAATTCAGCAATGAGCGGTCGCCTATGACAAACTTCAGAATTCCAGGCAGTTTGGTATTCACAACTGTCCAGACCCAGATGGTTTTTTTTGAACCCACAAAAGTCTGAAGCTCATCAATTTGAGCTATTTCAGGAATTTCATAGTTTTCCTCATCACATCTGGGTTTCTGCAACTCTAACCCAGTTAAGTATTGTGTTGTGAGAAATACCAGTGACTCTCTCAATGGCTCGAAATCCCATGCCATTGAGGGACATTTTCACACAAAGCTCTTTGACATCAGAACTGTAACCTCCAGGACAGGGATTTTCTCGAAATTGGCGACCACATTCACGGCACAGGTAACTCTGTTTTCCCTGACGATGACCATTTTTGACTACTTTATGGCTTTGGCAATAAGGACAATCCATCTTGATTTATTTGAGAATATCATTTTCTATTATGCAACACCCAATCAAGACTATGAATAACGTATGGAAAGCTATCCCATGGGCTAAGGTTCAGCGGAAAGTTTTTAAGCTCCAAAAGAGGATATTTCAAGCAGCTAAATCGGGACAGGACGCGAAGGCCAGAAGGTGGCAACGTCTATTGGTGAAATCATATTATGCCCGGCTCTTAGCAGTGCGGCTGTAGGGGCGGGTTCCACGGTCAGCCATGCTTCCCAACAGTCAGCTTAATGAACCCGCCCCCCAAGCGGGCCAAGGCAAAAAGACAGCCGGTGTCGATGGAATGATAGTAATATCTCCAGAACAAAGACTGACTTGAGCGGAGAACATTAAAGGAAATCTCAAAGCCAAAGCACTTAGGAGAGTATGGATACCAAAACCTGGCAGGGATGACAAATGCCCCCTGGGAATACCCACAATCCAAGACAGAGCGAGGCAAGCCTTGGTTAAGTCGGCACTTGAGCCTGAATGGGAATCAAGATTTGAAAGCACAAGCTACGGGTTCAGACCAGGCAGGTCAGCCCAAGATGCAATAGCTCGTATTTTCCTGAGTATAAACCAAGGGGAATACTATATACTAGATGCGGGTGCGAGACGTTCGGGTATGAAATAGGGCTGAAATGCCCGAAATAACTACCCGGTGAGGATTCCAGCTCCGAATCTGGATATAAGGAGGCCTCTCCTGAGCATCCTCATAACTGATTATATGTCCCGACGCTTAGGTAACTAAGCAAGGCAGGGAACTCAAGGTCATAAACGAACTGAGAAATCAGGGAGTAGAGAGTAACGGCGATAGCCACCCCCAGTTTTGGAAATCATAACTCCAGGATAGAAGCGGGGAACGGAAGGCGTGAGGTAGAACCTACCACCAAGACGCGACCACTGCCAACCATCTATGATTAGGAAGACCGAATGTCCGACTTGAACCATCGTAAAGCACGAGCAGCGAAATAGGTTGACACGCTGCGCCCAAAAGGGCAAGGGGAAAAGTGGGGGATTCTGCATTCTACCCACACAGACCTTTAGAAGTACCCCGGTCGATAGGACAAATCTAACGATGGAATGCCCATATAATCGGAACGTTGTAACCCCTCTAATGCTCTGCCCATAAACAAGTGAGTAATGCAATTCACAAGGCAGTAGTGAAAAATGTAAGCGCATGCTTAGAGGGTGAAGGATGTGACCAGAAGCTAAAGCCCAATTGTCATGGTTGGGATATGCCCAATTGTCACGGTGTGGATATAGATACTGCGGTCAGTAAGAGTATAATGGCGAGGACGAGTTGAAAGACTACGTGCTGCATATAGCTCTGAACATCGAAGTAAAAAGCAGGTCTGTTGATTCTGCTCCTTGGACAAAACAGGGTATCCACACCAGGAGCCGTATGAAGGGAAACTTTCACGTATGGTTCTGAATGGGAGGGGATGGTGGTGACTCCATTCTCGACCCCTAACACATAGCGAAATGTTTTGACCGAATAAACCATGATTATCTACTGACCAAAATTCATTGTCCAAGTAGCCTGAAGAAAGACCTGAAACAATGGTTAAAAGCGGGTGTACTAGATAACGGCGTATTTGAGGAGACAGAAGCAGGGACACCCCAAGGAGGGGTAATAAGTCCAATACTCGCCAACATCGCACTGTTGGGAATGGAAAGGTTAATTAAAGAAATGTATCCAAACAAAGGAACAGCTATTCAGGTTAACCTTATGCGATCTGCCGATGATTTCGTGGTCATATCCAAAGACTTAGGAATCATTGAACAGTGCCCCATTGCCATTTCTGAATGGTTAAAGCCAGTGGGATTAGAAATCAAACCTGAAAAGACTCGAATTGGTCATACACTCAATAGGATTGAGTATGATGGCAAAACCCAAGAGCCTGGGTTTGATTTTCTCGGATTCAATATCAGGCAATACCCAGTTGGAAAACACATATCTGGGAAGACAGGTGGGATAGCAAGCCGATTAATCGGACACCCAACCCACATTAAACCCAGCAACAAAGCAGTTAAAGCCCATACAGAAGTGATAAAAGGTGTAATCAAACAACATAAAACTGCACCCCAATCAGCCTTGATTAGTAAGCTAAACCCGATGATTCGGGGATGGTCTAACTATTACTCAGGGGTAGTCTCATCTGAGACCTTCAGAAAACTAGACCACATAGTTTTTGAAATGTTACGGGCATGGACAGATTCGAGATGCGGAATGGCAAGTTACGAAAAGCTAAGAAACTATTTCGGACACGGAACGGTCAAACTAAGCAACGGGAAAGAAAGCCATGAAACTTGGGTATTCAAAACCAAGGATGGATTCACATTATGGAATCATAATGTGAATCCAATTGTCCGACATACCCTAATACGCCCCGACGCCACACTTGATGACGGAAACTGGACCTACTGGGCAACCAGAAAAGGACAAGCAATTGAAACGCCAACAAGGGTAGCCATACTACTCAAAAAGCCAAAAAGCCTATGCGCCTGGTGCGGGCAATACTTCACCCCATCAGATTTAGTTGAAGTAGACCACATTGTACCTCGAAGCCACGGCGGAAAGGACGAATACAAGAATCTTCAACTACTACACCGCCACTGTCATGATGATCAAACGGCGCTAGATAACGCCAATGCTGTATCCTTAACAATGGAGCAGTCAAATTAGGAGCCGTGTGCTGGGAAACTCGCAAGCACGGTTTTGTCTGGGAGGGGGAGATGGCGACATCTCTCTCGACCCCTACTCGGTTCCGGTTCTCCCATGAAGTTTGCATAACCCAATAGTTAACCTAGTTGGGACTAACAGTATTTCCGGGGGAAGTGCGATCGCACCCTCCGGTATCTGCCGATTAACAGTGGGCTATCCCCCACGCCACTCTATCAATATCCTATACTCTCCCTAAATTACATCTTTTTGAGCCGACAAAATTATTATGGCTGCTCTGGAAATTGACGAATGTTAGTAGGTATTTTCCATTTACTATATAATAGACCGAGACTAACTAAATTAAAAGAAACCTTATTTATGAATACCGTCAAACAAGAAATTGAGTTGTTGCTGAAAAATTTACCGGAGGATTGCAGTCTTGAGGATATTCAATATCATCTTTATGTTATAGAAAAGTACCGCCAGGGTATTACTATTGCAGATAGTGAACGAAGATTAACACAAGAGGAAGCGGAAGGTTTAGTAAGTAAATGGGTTATCAAGTAGTTTGGTCACCGACAGCCATTGATGATATCGATGCGATCGCGGCTTATATTGCGCGAGACTCAGTTTCCTATGCGGCGGCGGTGGTACAGAGAATCATTGAGGCTACCAGAAATCTGAGCAAATGTCCCCTCTCCGGTGGTATTGTTCAGGAGTTTGGTGACGAAACCGTTAGAGAACAGTTTGCTTACACTTACCGGATTATCTACCGTATTCAGGGAGATGTTGTCACGGTTGTGGCTGTGGTTCACGGTAAGCGATTGTTAAAGCTCGATTTGAATACTCACTAGATTCTAGTCATGAGGGTGAAGTGCTACGCCCCTTGTGGGCGTAGCTTTCCAGTCTCAACTACCGTATTTGTAAATTCTTCAGGAAATTAAAGCCGCCCACCAGGGGCGGGGTATTAAACCCACCCAATTTTTACAATTTGTGATATGGGCAGCCTAGCCATCCCTCAAAATTGCGCTGCTGTTCCGGGGTCGGTTCTTCAACGGAGGTAATTTTATAAGCACTGGGACGGGGGGCGCGCAGTATAGCTTCAGAGGTTCGCAATTCGTCTTGATGGAAGAAGCTGATATTGACCTGCTCCCCAGGTTGAAAGTCTAGCAAGCGATCGCTAATGTTTTCAACGCTCACCCGAAAACCATTGATAGCTAATAATTCATCCTCAGCATCAATTCCCGCCAATTGTGCTGGGCTTCCCGCTTCTACAAATTTAACTATTGTCTTGCCATTTTCCGCCGCCAGTCGCCAACCCAAATCAGGAACAATATCATTATTTTGAGGTTTAATTACCAAACCAAAGGGTTGCAAATAATCATTTAAAGGCAGTTCTTCAGTACCATGAAGATAGCGGTTAAAGAAATCATCTAAATCCATTTCCGCCACCGAAGCGATCGCCGACTGTAACTCCGCCGCCGTATAGCCCTTTTCCGATTTACCGAATTTTTCCCACATTAGCACCATCACATCATCAAGCGATCGCCTATTTCCATGACGGTTACGAATCAACAGTTCCAGCATCAATGACACCAATTCCCCTTTTAAATAGTAGGAAATTTGATTATTGTCACTATAAGCATCGCGGCGATATAACTTAATCCAAGCATCCCAACTCGACTCACCCAGGGGTTGAACAAACCGCCCAGGACTGTTTAAAAATCGGGAAATATCCTTAGATAAACCATTCAAAAAATCCTTAACCTCAACAATACCAGCCCGGTAAATAATCCACCCATCATAATAGCTAGTTGCTCCCTCACAAAACCACAAAGAAGTCGTATAACATTCTTGTTCATAGTTAAACACTTCCAACTCTTTCGGGCGTAAGCGCTTAACATTCCAGAGGTGAAAAAACTCATGAGCTACCAACTGCATAAAGCGGTTATACTTATCCCGGTCTCGCAATCCTAACCGAGGATAATTAAGAGAGCAGGAATTTTTATGTTCCAGTCCTCCATAACCCTGACTGGACAAATGCAATAGAAACACATAGCGGTCATAGGGAAGACCCGAAAATAGATTGCTAACCTCGTGAATAATTTTCCGACAATCTGTAATTAAGCGATCGACATCACCATTTCCTTGGCCCCAAATTGCCAATTGATGAGGTTTTCCAGCCGCTTCAAAATCATAAACCTGATGGGTGCCAATCTCAAAAGGACTATCAACCAAGGTATCAAAATCCGCCGCCTCAAAGGTATTTTCGACCCCTGAAACGGACGGTAAACTGGTAGTAACCCACCAACCCTTTGGAGGTGCGATCGCCACTCGGATCGGCAAATTTTCCCACCCAGGAACATAAAAGAACAGAGCCGCCCCATTAAAATAGCCGTGGGTGCTATCCAAATGGTTAGTTCTTACCGTCAACTCATTGGCGTAGATACGGTAGTGGACTATGAGCGAGTCCGACTCTCCTGCTTGTAGCCGCCATGTATTTTTACTGACCTTAGACCAGGACAGAGATTTACCATGGCGATCGCATACTCGAAAATCCTGCAAATGTCTTGCATACTCCCGCACCATATAAGAACCCGGAGTCCACACCGGCATTTTCAAATCAATCACCCCGGAGTCCACTATCGGACCCGCCAAATTTGGTCGAGAGATTTGCAACCGCACCTCAAACAAATGAGACCCCGGCTGGGACATAGAAACCAGGTAATCGGTGGCTACCGTCGAGTTAGCAGCCTCTGGGGAGGGGGTTCTAATAGCTTGAGTCATTAAACAGAAAAATAGCGACAAATTAGGGCTATTTTAGCTCAAGCCCCAAGAGCGAAGGAGCCAGCCACCAGAGGAAAAACCTACTGATTAGCCAATTGATTAAGGTGCTTGAGATTAATCAAATGGATCACCTGACGTTCGGTATCAATGTTAATCCAACCCTTACTATTGAGTTTTTCGATAATTTTGCTAGTCTCTTCGAGGCTGATATCAGTAACATGAGCCAAATCTTGTTCAGGAATGTTAAAAATATCAGCCCCTTTTTCCGTCATCTGGCCATAATTTTCCGCCAACTCCACCAAAGTATTAGCCAACTTAACCGCCGGAGGGCGGTGTCGGATCTGATAACGCTGGTTAGTTTGGCGCAAACGTCGCACCATAAGTTGCAACATTCGATGATGAAGTTGTGGGTCTTTAAACAGCGTTTGAATAAATCGTTGAGCCGAGACACTAATCAATCGTACAGAGGACAAAGCAATCACATCATTGGCTCGTGGAGACTCATCGAGAATCGCCATTTCACCAAAAAAATCACCTCGCCCCAAAATAGCCAGGGTGACTACATTATCGCCCGACAGTCGCCGTACCTTGACCCACCCGGAAACGATGAAATAAACTGCATTTCCCCAAGCATCCTCCATCACGATCGCACGATTAGCTGGATACTCGTGCTTCACAGCCACCGACAACAACCATTCCAGAGTTTCTGGGTTTGCCCCTTTAAAAAGAGGAAAAAGCTCACTAAAAGCCTCAGTCTGCATGAGAACTCGCGCTAAGTCAGAAGTTTTATGTTGACACACCACCTCACAAACTGCAAGGGGCTTCGAGATTTGGATCACTCACTAGAGATTTGAAGTTACCCTTTCCGCGTGCGTTGCCAATACGCTCCTTGGCTGGTTTTCCCGAAAGTTGATCGATGCAACGCACCGTATGCTGTCTCCCAATTAATGGAGGCATTCAAATCACGGCTAATTTATACCGTAGGAGCGCGATCGTCATCAACCACCAGAAACAGTTAGGGCGCTGCTTGGAGTCTGTGCCTAGTGGCAGGTAATAGATCAGCAATTGGAAACACCAGCTAACTTCCCGCACCCGCCCGCACTACGATTCCCACCAGCAAGACCGCGATCGCTCCGCGATACTCCGTAGTATCGCCCGCCCTACGGACTGCTGAAATTGCCCTATCCGAACCATAGCCACCCAATTTGGGGATGAATGAGTAACTGTGTCCAAAGATTAGGTTACAGATTCATCCCTCACCAATCCTGCGGGTATAGGGAGAGACCCCGAGTAGCATAATTGTGGTCAAATTTAATTATACCAAGGGAAGTTCCCTATCAAGCCCAACAAATTTTGATCAGCAATAAAAGTTAGTGCCAACAAACACAGATAGAAGTGGCGATCCAGTGCGACACTTATATAATTATCAGCAAAATCCTTGGGAAATTGAGCAATCGGCTAAAATGGCCATAAACTGATAAACAGTTGTATATGTCCATGCTTGGGAAAGGTCTCATCCTAATTTCAACTATCCGAAACCGATTGCCCCTGAATATGAGCACAGATCCAACCTGTTGGTAAAGGTTTATGAAATCCGCATCTTCAAACAATTCGATGCCTCCAAATCCTGCTGTATCTGCTACCGTTGATGTCGATGTCATCGACGGAGACGGAAATATTTTCACATCTTCCCGTCGTTCGGCGGGCAACTCATCAGGGGGTAAACCCCCCCATGGTAATAACCAATCATCCTCTGGGTTAGCCCGTACCAGTGGGAATTTCTCGAATTTTTTAGCTCCTCTAAAAAAAGAAACCTTTGTTGAAGTTGTTAAAGATGTTGAAAATAAACTAAAAACAGTTAACGAAACCCTGTCGATGCTGGACAATCTCCTGGATGCCCAGGGATTCGAGGCAATTCTTAACGAAATGTTATCCTCGATTACCTTTAAAACAGGAGAACTTCTCAACGCCGATCGCACCACGATCTGGCTGATGGACGAAGAAAAGCACGAACTCTGGTCTATAGTTGCTAAAGGAGAAGACGGAGAACCCTTAGAATTAAGGATTCCGGCCAGTGCTGGCATTGCGGGGGAAGCAGCCACCCATAAGAAAATCGTTAATATTCCCTACGATTTCTATGATGATCCGCGATCGGCGGCCGCCAAAAAATTTGATGAAAAAAATGGCTATCGCACCTACACTATGATCGCCATGCCTCTGCTGAATGAGAATGAGGATCTAGTAGCGGTAGTACAACTATTAAACAAACTCAAACCCGATATTAATCCATCATCCCCCCTACAGGAAAAAGTCGATACTATCGGCTTTACAGGGGAAGATGAACAGGTATTCCATGAGTTCGCCCCCTCCATTCGGCTGATCCTGCAATCGTCTAAATCCTTCTATTCAGCCACCCAGAGACAGCGAGCCGCTTCGGCGCTGATGAATGCGGTTAATGCCCTCAGCAAAAGCAGTCTCGATCTCCAAGAAACCCTGACCAATGTTATGGATCAGGCTAAGGAGTTAATGAATGCCGATCGCAGCACTCTGTGGCTACTAGATGAAGACCGAGACGAACTGTGGACCAAAATTCCCATTAATGGCAATCTGACGGAAATCAGGATTCCCCGAAATGCCGGATTTGCGGGAACTGTTGCCGAAAGCGGTGAGCCTTTACTGATCCCCTTCGATGTATACAAAGACCCTCGCTCTGAACAATCGAAGAAAACGGACCAAAAAACCGGGTATCGTACCTGTAGCCTGTTGTGTATGCCCGTTTATAATGCCGACAAGCAACTAATCGGCGTTACCCAACTGATTAACAAGAAAAAACAAGGGGAGTACGCAGCTTACGACCCGGCTAGTTGGCCAGATCCTCCTGAGCAATGGAAAGCCAGCTTTAATAAAGATGATCTCGAATTTATGCGGGCTTTTAATATCCAAGCTGGGATTGCTCTTCAGAATGCCAAACTCTTCCAAAAGGTGAAAGAACAAGAGCAAAGACAGAAAGACATTCTCCGCAGCCTGACTAATGGGGTGATTTCTTCAGACAAAGAGGGTCGGATCATTGCTACCAATGAATGTGCTGTGGAATTACTGGGACTGACTGAATCCCAGGTGACTCACGGTTTATCAGTACGAGAGTTAATCCATCTCAAAGATGGTGATTTCGCCCGCTGGTTCGATTTGGCTTTGAAACCCAAAGATGCTAAGGACCGCCAACAATATTATCCCGATCAAACCCTCTTATCAGGTGCTTCGGAAATTTCCCAAAGTATTAACCTGTCGATTAATTCCATGTCTGACATTAATGATCCTGAAAAAGTCAGCGGGGCTTTGGTGGTCATGGAGGATATTAGCGGGGAAAAAGAAGTTAAGAACTTGATCTATCGGTACATGACCCCGGCTGTGGCGGAATCTCTGTTAGCTAGTGGTGAAATTAAACTAGGGGGAACCCGTAAGGATGTTACGGTTTTGTTTAGTGATATCCGCAGCTACACGACCCTCACCGAAAAGTTGCAGGCTGAGGAAGTGGTGAGTATGCTTAACGAATATTTTGAGGAGATGGTCGATACCGTCTTGAATCATCAGGGAACCCTAGATAAGTATATTGGGGATGCTTTGATGGCTGTGTTTGGTTCTCCTGCGCCTCTACCAAATCATCAGTGGATGGCTGTGCAGGCGGCGGTGGAAATGCGTTACCGTTTGATAGAGTTTAATGATCTGCGTGTGTCTAAAGGACTGATGCCTATTAAAATTGGTATGGGTTTGCATTCTGATGAGGTAATCAGTGGTAATATTGGCTCTAGCAAGCGGATGGAGTTGACATCTATTGGAGATGGCGTTAACTTGGCTTCTCGCTTGGAGGGTACCACCAAGCAATATGGAACTGATATTGTAATTAGTGAAAATACTTATCTCCCTAATGCCGATCGCCTGATTGTTCGCGAACTTGATTTGATTACGGTTAAGGGTAAAAGTCAGCCCGTTAGGATTTATGAGTTGGTTGGTATTCGGGAAGGAAAACAGGCTAGGCCCATTCCTGATGAACAACAACAAATTATCGACCACTACCATCGGGGTCGGGAATTTTACCTGAAACCCGCCATGGAAAAACTCACTGATACCGATATCGTTCCACTTTTGGCACAACTGGAAGATTTTTCTCAGTCCCAACTTAAACAACTCTCCTACAATGAACGTGAGCTGCTTAAACAAATGCTGGAAGAGATGTCCCTTCTACAACTGGAGGAGATTCTCGGCTCAAATACTGTCCGACGATTATCTCTAGCCCAGTTAGCAGCTACGCCACCGGAAGAAATGGCTGATCGGATGGAGGAAATTCTTAATGGTTTAACTCCCCGTGAGACTAAAAAAATGCTGGTCGCTAAACTTCAGCAGTTTACGGCTGATCATGAAACTAAGCAGATGTTAGCTGATGAAGGGGCACAATTGGCCATCAGTGCTGTGCGTAAACTCATCGATCTGTGCCGCAAGAAATTTGCCTCGAAGGCTAAAGAAGCCTTTAGAAATGCTAAACACGAATTTTTGGCGGTTTTGGCGATCGATGCTCAAAATAAAGCAGCAAAACTTCATGTCGATCGGTGTATACTATATGAGACCACCAAGCCCCCCAGTGAAACCTGGGATGGTGTTTGGAAGCTCACAGAAAAATAGTGCAGGGGGCTGTTTTCCCTCATCGTTTCTCTGTTGGGGCTTTGGGTCTCACAACTAATCAGAAAATCCCTAAGCCTCATCAAGGCTTGGGGGTGTGTCAACGGAGAGGTTTGCGCCTCCCCATCTCGGAGATGGCGGGTTGGCTATTGATGGGTAGTGAGGAAATTGGTCGTCAACCCCGGATCTTAGATTTCAGCCTGAACCAAGTTTAGATTAGATAATGACTGAGTTAAACGGACCGTATTCTGACCGACAATGGATAGAACAGGTGAATGACCTGTTGATTGAAGTTGCTCGCGCCGCTTTAGCTGATATCCCTAAATTACCTGGTACTGTTTCGACTTCTGCACTACCTCTGGCGCAACAGGCGATCGCTATCAAAAATCAAGCGGGTCTCTACCAGTCTACTAATTGGCAATGGCAAGAAGCACATCTTGATTGGGTGGGACGGGTGCGAGAGTTTCTGTTGGAATTGTCTCGCATTGCTTTATCAGATCGCCCATCACTTCCTGAAAATATTGCCCATCGTGCTTTGATGTTGGCGGAAACAGCCCAAGATATTCAGGAAGCCTTGGAAAATAGCGAACCTATTTCGACTTCTGCTACAAATGAAAATCGGGAAGGTTCCCGCAATCTGGATGTTAATGGTCGGTTTAACCAACTACGAGATCAGATCAAAACTGAGTGCAGTGGTAGTGTTAATGCCAATGACCCCCTATGGCAGCAGGTCTTAACATTGTTGGATGTGGCTCAAACTCAATATAATGATTTGCGAAAAAACTAGCTCCCAGACCCTTGGAGATGATGGAAAATTTATCGGGTTCGGTTTTTGATTTTTGGATGTTTTTATGGTAAAATACCCAGTGCATATTCTAGTATACCAAGTCTGACCTGGTTTTTAGTGTCATAAGTTTATATGGAATCAGACGGTCAACCTGCCAGTTTATTGGGAAGTCCTACCTATGGATTTTCGGATCTGGTGGGTGCGGTTATTGCATTATTCACCCTCATTTTTCCGTTAATGGCGATCGCTCGCTACTCCCCGAGTCAGTTACAAACGCGACCATCGCCACAGCCTGGGCAGATTAGTACAACCCCATCAGTCAAACCGGCTCCCGAAGGGCTATGATTTTGGCATTAGGATATATAGATAGGTGCGAAACGTTTAGGAGACCAAATAGGGCTGAGATGCCTGAAATCACCTCCTAGTGGGACTTAAACCCCTCGGTTGAATATAAGGATTTGCGACCCTGACCATCCCATAACTATCTATGTGTCCCCACATCTGGCGGAGATAGAGCTCACCAGATAAGGCAGGGAACTCAAGGTCAATATACGGACTGTACTTAACGGGGCGTGACCACCCCAGGATAACAGAAAGTTGAGAGTAACGGCGGTAGCCACCCCCAATTTGGGGATTCACACCCCAGGGTTGAAGCGGGGAACGGAAGGCTCCAAGGTATAACCTAATACCGGAATCGAGACCACTGCCAACCATCCATGATTAGGGAAACCGAACGTCTGGCTTGAACCAGGTAGGGGTCGAGAGGGAAGTCGCCTTCCCCCACTCCCATTCCAAACCGTGCTTGATACTTTCGCATCACACGGCTCCTGATGTAGATACCCCTTGGCAACGGGAACAGGGTTACCAACCCCTGCTTTTGTACTTCAACTTTTGGAGCTAAATACAACATCGTAGTGTTTAAACTCGCTTTCGCCGTTAAACTCCTGTTGATTGCAGTAACTATATCTACACCGTGACTAGTGGGCATATCCTAACCATTACAATTAGGCCTTGGCTTTCAGTCACATCCCTTCCCCTTAAAGGCATACGATTACACTTTCACTACTCAACAAGATGTACTTGTCGAGAGCCTAAAAAGGGGTTTAAACGTTCCGTTTATATGGGCATTCCATCTGTAGACTTGTCCTTTCCACCGGGGTACTTTTAAAGGTCTGTGTAGGTAGTGAATGAAAACTCCTACTTTTCCCCTTGCTCTTTTGAGCGCAGCGTATCAACCTATTTCGCTACTTAATAATTACGATGGTTCAAGCCGGAACATTCAGATTTCCTTAGTCATGGATGGTTGGCAGTGGTCGGATTATTGGGAATAGGTTTCCCTCACGCCTTCCGTTCCCCGCTTCAATCTGACGGGTTGTGATTCCTCAAACTGGGGGTGGCTATCGCCGTTACTCTCAACGCCCTGATTTCTCAGTTGGTTTATGACCTTGAGTCCCCTGCCTTGCTTAGATTTCTCCAAGCGTCGGGACATATAAACAGTTATGGGATGGTCAGGGGTGCGAATCCCTTATATTCCACCAAGGGGTGCAAGTCCCACTAGGAGGTTATTTCAGGCATTGCAGCCTTATTTGACTCCTAAACGTCTCGCACTCATCAATTTATAGTAGCGAAACAGGTTGAAACGCTGCGCTCAAAAGAGCAAGGGGAAAAGTAGGAGTTTACTTACACTACCTACACAGACCTTGAAAATACCCCGGTGGATAGGACAAATCTAAAGATGGAATGCCCATATAAACGGAACGTTTAAACCCCCCTTAGGCTCTGCTAATAAACAAGTGAGCAATATTACTCGCAAGCAGAGCGTGAAAAGTGTAAGCGTATGCCTCCTAGGGGAAAGGATGTGACTGAAAGCTAATGCCTAACTGTAATGGTTAGGATATGCCCACTAGTCACGGTGTGGATATAGAGACCGCGACAAGTAAGAGTTTGATGACGAAAGCGAGTTTAAAGACTACGTGTTGTATTTAGCTCCCAAAGTTGAGGTTACAAAGCGGGGGGTTGTAGCCCTGTTCCTACTGACAATAGGGTATCTACATCAGGAGCCGTGTGCAGGGAAACTCGCAAGCACGGTTTGGAATTGGAGTTGGGGAAGGTGACTTCTCTTTCGACCATAACACAACTCCCCTCTTTTTTTCGCTCAGTCTTGACCTTGAGTCTCTCTGCCTTATCTGGTTGTCGAAGCCAGATGTTGAGACACATAGATAGTTATGGGATGGTCAGGGGTGCGAATCCCTTATATTCCACCAAGGGGTGGAAGTCCCACTAGGAGGTTATTTCAGCCATTGCAGCCCTATTTGACTCCTAAACGTTTCGCACGCTATATGTTAGGGGTCGAGAATGGAGTCACCACCATCCCCTCCCATTCAGAACCATACGTGAAAGTTTCCCTTCATACGGCTCCTGGTGTGGATACCCTGTTTTGTCCAAGGAGCAGAATCAACAGACCTGCTTTTTACTTCGATGTTCAGAGCTATATGCAGCACGTAGTCTTTCAACTCGTCCTCGCCATTATACTCTTACTGACCGCAGTATCTATATCCACACCGTGACAATTGGGCATATCCCAACCATGACAATTGGGCTTTAGCTTCTGGTCACATCCTTAGCCCTCTAAGCATACGCTTACATTTTTCACTACTGCCTTGTGAATTGCATTACTCACTTGTTTATGGGCAGAGCATTAGAGGGGTTACAACGTTCCGATTATATGGGCATTCCATCGTTAGATTTGTCCTATCGACCGGGGTACTTCTAAAGGTCTGTGTGGGTAGAATGCAGAATCCCCCACTTTTCCCCTTGCCCTTTTGGGCGCAGCGTGTCAACCTATTTCGCTGCTCGTGCTTTACGATGGTTCAAGTCGGACATTCGGTCTTCCTAATCATAGATGGTTGGCAGTGGTCGCGTCTTGGTAGTAGGTTCTACCTCACGCCTTCCGTTCCCCGCTTCTATCCTGGAGTTATGATTTCCAAAACTGGGGGTGGCTATCGCCGTTACTCTCTACTCCCTGATTTCTCAGTTCGTTTATGACCTTGAGTTCCCTGCCTTGCTTAGTTACCTAAGCGTCGGGACATATAATCAGTTATGAGGATGCTCAGGAGAGGTCTCCTTATATCCAGATTCGGAGCTGGAATCCTCACCGGGTAGTTATTTCGGGCATTTCAGCCCTATTTCATACCCGAACGTCTCGCACCTGCATCAAGAACATAATATTGTCCTTTATTAATGGCAGCGTAAATCCTGCCTATTGCATCCTGGGCTGACCGTCCGGGACGGAACCCATAGCTTGTGCTTTCAAATCTCGATTCCCATTCAGGTTCGAGAGCCGACTTAACCAAGGCTTGCCTTGCTCTGTCTTGGATTGTGGGTATTCCTATTCCAGCTTTTTTCATCCCTGCCAGGTTTTGGTATCCACACCCGTCGCAGTGGTTTTGCTTTGATATTTCCCTTAATGTTCTCCACAAGCTCAAACCTTTGTCTTGGAGAGATTACTCTTACTCCATCAACACCGGCTGTCTTCTTGCCTTGACCCGCCTGGGGGGCGGGTTTATTAAGCTGACTGTTGGGAAGCATGGCTGACCGTGGAACCCGCCCCTACAGTCGCACTGCTAGGAGCCGGGCATAATATGACTTCACCAATAGACGTTGCCATCTTCGTCCCTTAGCGTCTTGTCCCGATTTAGCTGCTTGAAATATACTCTTTTGGAGCTTGAATACTTTCCGTTGAACCTTAGTCCATGGGATTGTCTTCCATGCGTTGTTCGTAGTCTTGATTGGTTTTGGTTTTCCCAACCCTTTCTTTAAACTCGCTATCGCCATTTGTACACCTACTAAACTCTATTCCTTACAATCAAACCGTGACCTGTTAGCATATCCCTACTATTACAGCAGGGTGTTGGCTTTTGGTCACATCTCACATCCTCCGAGACTTGCGGTTACACTTATCCCTACTGATATTTCGACCAAATAATCAGAGTCTAGGAGGACTTAAAACGTTCCATTTATATGGGCATTCCATCTTGAGATTTGTCCTTTCCACCGGGGTACTTTTAAAGGTCTGTGTAGGTGATGAAAAGATTACCCTACTTTTCCCCTTACTCTTTTGAGCGCAGCGTATCAACCTGTTTCGCTGCTCAATAATGACGATGGTTCAAGCCGGACATTCGGTTTCCCTAATCATGGATGGTTGGCAGTGGTCGCATCTGGTAGTAGGTTCTACTTCACCCCTTCCGTTCCCCGCTTCAGTCCTGGGGTTATGATTCCCAAAACTGGGGGTGGCTGTCGCCGTTACTCTTTACTCCCTGATTTCTCAGTTGGTTCATGACCTTGAGTTCCCTGCCTTGTTTGGATTTTTCTATACCGAATGTTGGGACATATAAACAGTTATGAGGATGGTCAGGAGTGCGCTCCTTATATTCAACCAAGGGGTATAAATCCTCACCAGGCAGTTATTTCGGGCATTGCAGCCCTATTTGATGCCTGAACGTCTCGCACCTCCTCCTTATGGTATAATTGAGCATTACGATTTCTTTGTGGGATTGACCTTGAGTTCCCTGCCCTACTTAGATTCCTCCAAGCGTCGGGACATATAAACAGTTATGGGAATGGTCATGAGTGCACTCCTTATATTCAACCAAGGGGTTTAAGTACCCACCAGACAGTTATTTCAGCATTGCAGCCTTATTTCATGCCTGAACGTCTCGCACAACTATCATAGTAAATCATGGGTTTCCAACCCCGTGCTTCCCAGCAATTCTCATTTTGGCGAAAACCTGTTCAAGTCCCCAGCATCCCTGTATCGTAATGACATCTAAGAAACCCAGGAGCGCCAGAGCCGTTGAAAAAGCCAGGTGGCTTTGAGACTCTAGTCGGTTCTTTCCGCCAGTGCTTGTCATCGCTACCGGACAAGCGCCGGGGTAAAAATCGCCGCTATGGAATGGAGGATGCCGCTTTAAGTGCGTTTAGTGTGTTTTTTACTCAAACTCCGTCGTTTCTGGCTTATCAACGTCTGATGGAGGGGAGTAAAGGCAAGAGCAATGCCCAAAGTCTGTTTGGAGTTCATCGAATTCCCTGTGATAACCAGATTCGGGACTTATTAGATGCCGTGTCCCCAGAGCACCTGTTTCCAGTGTTTGAGGATATCCTACAAGTCTTGGAAGCCCAGGGGCAGTTAGAAGACTTCCGTTGCCTAGGGGACAGTCTATTAGTCGCGTTGGATGGCACCGAATACTTCAGTTCCGACCAAATTCACTGTCCCCACTGTTCAACGCGCACCCAGAAGTCAGGAAAAACCCATTACTTCCATAGTGTTGTCACTCCAGTCATCGTCTGTCCGGGACAGAATCATGTGATTCCCTTAGTCCCCGAATTTATCGTGCCCCAAGATGGTCATGATAAGCAAGACTGTGAGAATGCCGCCGCCAAACGCTGGCTATCGAGGCAAGAACAATGCTTGAGGGCTTTGAATGTCACGGTTTGAGGGGATGACCTCTATTGCCACCAACCGTTGTGTCAGCAGTTTTTAGAGCAGCAACTTAACTTCATCGTCGTCTGTCGCCCCGAGTCTCATACTACCCTCTATGAACACCTAGAGGGCATCGAACTCCCGACCCTCACGACCAAGAAGTGGACTGGTAAAGTCGAGAAAACCTATACCTACCGCTATCTCAACGGAGTCCCCCTCAAAGATAGCGATGAGGCGCTGTTGGTTAACTGGTGCGAACTTACTGTCACCACCGCTGATGGCCAGGTAACCTATCACAACTCCTTAGCCACGAATTATCCTCTCAGCGATGAGAATGTAGCCGAGGTGGTTCGGGCCGGGCTGACTCGTTGGAAAGTTGAGAATGAGAACAACAACACTCTCAAGACCAAGGGCTACCATCTCGAACACAATTTTGGCCATGACAAGCAGCATCTTTCTTCCTTGCTCCGGACCATCAACATCCTCTCGCTGCTCTTCCACACCCTGCAGGAGTTGCTCGATAACAAGTACCAGTTGCTACGAGCGCACTTACCGAAGCGCCAAACCTTCTTTAATGATTTGCGCGCGCTTACCCAGACTGTACTTCGACAGTTGGGACCACCTTCTGACCTTTATGCTTGAGGGTCTCGAGTTAGACATCCCACCCGATAGCAGTTGAATTTCCAAAATGAGAATTGCTGCGTGCTTCCAGCACGGCTTTACATTGGAGACACTTCTCACTAAAATACACATAGTTCTAGTGAGAAGCTATGTACCTGACTCAAAAGAACCAGATACGAGGACTTCCAGTGCGAGAGTTGAAAGCCTTGGGGGAACTCTGCCGACTGAGTAAAAATCTCTACAATGTAGGAATTTACACTCAATGGCAGTATTACTTCCAAGATGGGAAACATCTTTGCTACGAGTCCAACTATCACTACTGTAAGGGAAACTCGAACTATAAACGGTTGAACACCGATATAGCCCAACAAACTCTTAAAGTAGTCGATCGCACTTTTCGGAGCTTCTACCGTTTGAGCCAGGCCCTCAAAGAGGAGACCTTTCCACAGAAAGTTAGACTCCCTCACTACCGGCCCAAAGACGCTTATTTCGTCCGGATTAGGCCGAGGGTTAAAATCAAGGACGGAAAATTTAGAGTTCCCGTGTCTCGCGACTTGGGCAACTTGCGGGGCGAAATTTGGATTCCTTTCCCGGAAAGAATCGCTCCCGATACTCTCAAGGAAGTTTGGATTCACCCTCGATATAACGCCCGTTTTTTTGACGTGGAGTTTATTTACGAGGTGGAAGAAACTCCCGTTCCCACCGAACCCGATACGGCTCTAGAGATCGATATCGGACTTGACAATCTGGCTACTTGCGTCGATACCAACGGGGCATCCTTTATCGTGGATGGCAAAAAACTGAAATCCCTTAACCGTTGGTACAACAAAGAGAACGCCCGACTGCAATCGATTAAAGATTTGCAGAAAATCGAGGGAATAAAGGAGCGCCAGACTAGGGTAACGCGGAATCGCCATAACAAGGTTAGGGATTATCTCAACAAAGCCGCCCGTTACATTGTTAATCACTGTATCGAGAACCGAATCGCTCAAATTGTGGTAGGTTTTAACGTCGGTATCAAGCCGGAGATTAATATCGCCAGCCCCAATAACCAGAACTTCCTTCAAATTCCCCACGCCAGTTTTAGAGCTAAACTGAAAGCATTGCGGGGGAGATACGGTATCTCCTACGTTGAACAGGAGGAATCGTATACTTCTAAAGCTAGTTTTCCTATTGGGGGATAAATTGCCGAAACACCGATAAACCGAGAGAGTCTAAATTCTCTAGCCAACGGCTTAAACGGGGGCTGTATCGAACGAAAGATGGTTTTCTGGTTAACGCGGACTGTAACGGGGCGGCTAATATATTGAGGAAAAGTAAGCACAATGCTTTAAGCGGAGTGTCTGGGGGTTGTTTGGCACAGCCGTTAAGAGTGAAAATCTCTTAAAAATCTCCGCCTTCTACGGCGCTAGAGTGTCAACCGGACGCTAACCTTACGGCTATAGCGCGGGGCTTATCGGCGGTTAAGCTAAGTTTCTGGGTCAACCCTGAGCAAGATTTGGCAAGCACTGGGGTAAGGGTAATCCTATCTCAGCCAGCCTAGCCTCTGAATAAATCCCCTTAGTGGGAAGTATGAAACATCAACTTGGAGAACGACAAATATGGACTTATCACTTATTCCCCCGGAACCGAAACCAGGATTGGTCAATGTGTTGATCGAAATTCCTGCGGGGAGTAAAAATAAATACGAATTTGATAAAGATTTACAAGCCTTCGCCCTAGATCGGGTTTTATACTCCTCTGTTCAGTACCCCTATGATTATGGGTTTATCCCGAATACTTTAGCGGATGATGGAGACCCCCTTGATGGCATGGTGTTGATGGATCAACCGACATTTCCTGGTTGTGTGATTGCGGCGCGGCCCATTGGTATGCTAGAAATGATTGATGGTGGCGATCGCGATGAGAAAATTCTCTGTGTTCCTGCCAAAGACCCCCGCTATAGTGAGGTAAAATCTCTGAAAGATATCGCACCTCACCGCCTAGAGGAAATTGCGGAATTTTTCAGAACCTACAAAAATCTTGAGAAAAAAGTCACAGAAATTCTGGGTTGGCAAGATGTGGACAAGGTACAAGCTATAGTGCAAGCCTCTTGCATAAAATCCGGTAATTTCCTGCAGGAGCCGGAAATTATTCCTCAAAGGAGATGATCGATGCAGGTCCAGGATTAGACCTACGTTAAGGGGGTGATGACACCATCGGGTGAACGCGAGCCTGTTGCTCTGTCGTCTATCTTTAAGGAACGAGATGAGTGGATTTGTAAGCTCGAGTGAGCTAGACGTAAAAAGCCCCTTTAACATGACCGAGGCCAACATTACCCCATCTGGGAGATAGCTTAAATGCCAAATTACCAAAATTACGTTTTTGTGGTTGACACACTGGGGCAACCGTTAAGTCCCACTCATCCGGCCATAGCCAGAAAGCTTTTGAAGCAGGGTTTAGCCGCAGTGTTTAGGACTTATCCATTTACAATTATACTCAAGAAAACTGTTGAGAACCCGGGCAATGAAGCATTACGGCTCAAGTTAGACCCAGGGGCATCAGTGACGGGTATTGCCTTAGTTAATCAAAGTCGGGACACAGTTATCTGGGCGGCTGAATTGACTCATAGAGGAGATAGAATCCGAGCCAAGTTAACTGCACGTCGCGTGGTTCGCCGCCACCGTCGTTGCCGAAAAACTCGTTACCGTCAAGCCCGATTCAATAACAGAAAGCGCCAAGAAGGATGGTTGGCTCCCAGCCTCAAACATCGAGTTGAAACCACCTTGACCTGGGTAAATCGACTGATTTCCTCACGCCCGATAACGGACATATCCATGGAGTTGGTACGATTTGACACCCAAAAGCTGCCCAACCCGGAAATATCTGGAGTTGAATACCAGCAAGGGGTTTTATTTGGATACGAGTTGAGAGAATATCTCTTGACGAAATGGCAACACCAGTGTGCCTACTGTGGCGGCCAAAATATCCCTTTAGAAATCGAACACATTCAGCCCAAAAGCCAGGGTGGTTTCGACCGAGTTAGCAATCTGGGTATTGCTTGCCATAAATGCAATCAGAAAAAAGGTTCTCAGCCGGTCGAGCAGTTTCTTTTGCCGAAACCGGAAATCTTGAAGCGGTGTAGCGTGCAGGCCCAAGCCCCCCTGAAAAATGCGGCAGCCGTCAATTCTACCCGATGGGCATTGTTTAACCGCCTGAAGCCAACTGGATTACCCATTGAAATTGGCACTGGAGGTTTAACAAAATATAATCGGACGGTTCAAGGACTACCGAAAACCCATTGGCTAGATGCCGCTGATTGTGTGGGAAAAAGCACCCACCCCCCGGTTGAAAATCAAAACTCACCAGCCATTACTAATTACTTGTTTTGGGCGCGGTGGCCGTCCAAAAGCGGCTCCTAACAAGAGGCTTCCCATTCGCCATAACCCATTAAAACCAATTAAGGGATGGCTTACCGGGGATATAGCCAAGCAGATGGCACATGGAATCGGTAGAATAACCCCGTCGAGTCGCGGCAGTTTTGTTTTAACCAAACCTGACAAAACTCAGTTTTCAGTCAAACCAATAGATTTGAAACCTGTTTTGAGAAGAGATGGCTATTTGTATAAATTTTCCTGAGTTGTCAGGTAATTACCAGGTTATAGATATACTGCAAGGATGACGGAGAAAGCCTAGCGATACCGATTTTACCCGGAACAGGAAAACCTGTTGCGGAGGACTTTGGGTTGTGTTCGCCTGGTGTATAACAAGCCATTAGCCACGGGGACTGATGGTTGGACTTCGCTCACCAACCAAGGTTGGTACGAGGGACAAGAGGGCATTGATTACGTCGAGACTTCTTCGATGCTGAGGAGGTGGAACAAGACGGAAGGGCTGGACTTGATCAAGCAGGTCAGTTCGGTTCGGCGATCGCAGAGACTCAGGCATTGGCAGTCCGCATTTTCCAACTTCTTCGCGGGAAAGACGAAGTACCCGAAGTTTAAAAAGAGGAGGAAGGGCGGAAGGGCTGAGTTGACCAAAGCGGCTTTTAATCGGGCGGGTTTATCCAGTGGGCTGGTGTTGGGCATGGCTGACGGTGGAGGCCGCCCCTACAGGGGATGCTTAAACTGCGGATACGATCGCCCTTAAAAATCCCGTTAAAGGTCCGGGAGTGGGAATGTCCCGACTGGGAAACTGATCACGACCGAGACAGACGTAAACGCCAGGAGCAGCATCTTAGCTGCCTGGCTGGCGGTGTCGGTCTGGGTTGCGACCCGAAGACCAGAACACAGCCGGAGTTGCGGGAGTGGTGCTCAAAACCCCAAAGGGGGAAAGAACCAGAAACCCAAATTGTTAGGTTTGGGAATCCCCTTCCGGTTACGGGGAGGATGTCAATGTGATCTGATGAGACCTTAAAATATGTATCGAACCCTGTTGTTGGCTAAAATTCATAACTGTACCCTAACTGAGGCTAACCTTAATTATGTCGGCAGTATAAGTATTGACCAAAACTTACTGGACACTGCCGGAATTTTGGTTAATGAACAGGTACAGGTGGTTAACACCACTAACGGGGCTAGACTGATTACCTATGTCATTCCTGCCCCACCTGGGTCTGGTGAAATTCAATTGAATGGGGCGGCGGCTCGTTTAGGCATTCCAGGCGATCGCCTGATAATTATGGCTTATGGGCAGTTGACCCCGGAAGAAGTCCCCACTCATCAGCCGAAAGTGGTTCTTGTGGACGAAAAAAATCAAGTGATCGAAATTCGCGGCCATGAATAGTTTAACAAAATTATCAGAAAAAATGGGTTGAAAACCTCGTCCTTTTAGGGCGACTTGGTGTGAACATAAATTGAAGTCGTTGACTTTGGGAACGCCGGAAACAAGAGACACTCCGTAATCCCTAAAACTCTAGCCATCACTGGTAGAAAAGCTTTCATCGTCAGTTCAAATGGCCAGAGCGAAGTCAAAATCAAATAGGGTAGGGCATACCCGAATTTACGCTTGGGGAGTAGTCTTTAAGAGTGCTTACTGTAAAAGGTGTAGGTGCGAGACCTTCAGGCATGAAATAGGGTTGAGACACCCGAAATAACCGCCTGGTGCGGACTTCAACCCCTTGGTTGAATACAAGAAGCGCACTTCTGACCATCCCTATAACTGTTTATATGTCCCGACGATTTGTATCATACGATACCAAATACCGGCAGGGAACCCAAGGTCAACAAACTCTGTAACAAATCGTAGTAGGGGTCGAGAGAGATGTCACCATCTCCCCCTCCCATACAGAACCGTACTTGAGACTTTCACCTCATACGGCTCCTAATTTGATTGTTCCATTGTTAAGGATACAGCGTTGGCATTGTCAATTGCCGTCTTATCATCATGACAGTGGCGGTGTAATAGTTGAAGGTTCTTGTATTCATCCTTTCCGCCTTGGCTTCGAGGTACAATGTGGTCTACTTCAATTAAGTCTGATGGAGTAAAGTATTGCCCACACCAGGTACACCTGCCTTTTTGCTTTTTGAGTAGTTTGGCTACCCTTGTCGGTGTGTCGATTGCTTGTCCTTTCCTGGTTGCCCAGTAAGTCCAGTTTCCGTCGTATGGTGTTGCTTCCGGGTGTATTAGGGTATGTCTGACAATCGGAGTCCAATTATGTTTCCATAATTGGAGTCCATCTCTAGTTTGGAATAACCATGATTCATGCCTTTCTTTCCCGTTGCTAAGTTTAACCGTTCCATATCTGAAATAGTTCCTTAGCTTTTTATAACTCGCCTTTCTGCATCTCGATACTGTCCATGCCCTTAACATTAGCCAGACTATGTTGTCTAGCTTAACGAAGGTCTCTTTTGAGACTACCGCTGAATAATAGTTTGACCATCCCCGAATGATTGGGTTTAGTTTGCTAATCAGGGCTGATTGAGGTGCAGTTTTGTGTTTTTTAACTTCACCTTTTATCACTTCTATGTGGGCTTTAACTGCTTTGTTGCTGGGTTTAATGAGGGTTTTGTGACCGATTAATCGGCTTGTTGCCCCACCTGTTTTCCCAGATTTATATTTACTTACCGGGTATGTGCGAAACGTTTAGGAGTGAAATAGGGCTGCGATGCCCGAAATAACCTCCTAGTGGGACTTTCACCCATTGGTGGAATATAGGAATTGACTCTCATCCCCGACCATCCCATAACTGTTTATATGTCCCGACGCTTGGAGCAATCTCAGCAAGGCAGGGAACTCAGGGTCAAGACTGATAGCTTAAACGATGGGAGTTGTGACCCATCTAGTAAAGCAGGAAGTTGAGAGTAACGGCGGTAGCCACCTCCAGTTTCAGGATTCATAACCCGTCAGATTGAAGCGGGGAACGGAAGGCGTGAAGTAGAACCTACTACCATATGCGACCACTGCCAACCATCCATGACTAAGGAAATCTGAATGTTCCGACTTGAACCATCGTAATAAGTAAGTAGCGAAATAAGTTGACACGCTGCGCTCAAAAGAGTAAGGGGAAAAGTAGGAGTCTCAACTCACTACCTACACAGACCTTTAAAATTACCCCGGTGGAAAGGACAAGTCTAAAGATGGAATGCCCGTATAAACGGAACGTTTAAACCCCTTTTAGGCTCTCAAGTGGCAGGATGTACCTGCACAGTAGTGAAAAGTGTAAGCGTATACCTTTAAGGGGAAAGGATGTGACTGAAAGCCAATGCCTAACTGTAATGGTTAGGATATGCCCACTAGTCACGGTGTGGATATAGAGACTGCGACAAGTAAGAGTTTTATGACGAAAGCGAGTTTAAAGACTACGTGTTGTATTTAGCTCCCAAAGTTGAGGTTACAAAGCGGGGGGTTGTAGCCCTGTTCCTACTGACAATAGGGTATCTACATTAGGAGCCGTGTGATGTGAAAGTATCAAGCACGGTTTGGAATTGGAGTTGGGGAAGGCGACTTCCCTTTCGACCATAACTGCCTGATATTGAATCCTAGAAAATCGAACCCTGGTTCTTCGAGTTTTCCATCATACTCAACATGATTGAGAGTGTGGCAAATTCGGGTTTTTTCGAGTTTTATTTCTAAGCCAATAGGTTTTAGCCATTCGGAGATAGCAGTTTTGCACTGTTCAATGATTCCTAGGTCTTTTGAGATAACCACGAAATCATCGGCGTATCTTATAAGGTTTACCTGAGTGGTTGTTCCTTTATTTGGATACATTCCTTTAACTAGCCTTTCCATTCCCAACAGTGCGATGTTGGCTAGAAGTGGACTTATTACCCCTCCTTGAGGTGTCCCTGCTTCTGTATCCTCGAATACCCCGTTATCCAACACACCCGCTTTGAGCCATTGTTTCAGGTCTCTCTTCAAGCTGCTTGGACAATGAATTTTGGACAGTAGGTAATCATGGTTCACGGTAAGAGCATTTTGTTATGGTCGAAAGGGAAGTCGCCTTCCCCAACTCCAATTCCAAACCGTACTTGAGACTTTCACCTCATACGGCTCCTGATGTGGATACCCCTTTGTCATTGGGAACAGGGCTACAACCCCCTGCTTTATGACCTCAACTTTCGGAGCTATAGCATTAGTCAAGGTAGTTAGGACGTATAATGGCAAGGATATCTACAGAAGACCCAAAAGGCTAGCCCCCTACAGTTACGACCTTAGACAAAAAGTTATTAATGCAATTGAACTAGACGGTATACCCAAAACCGAAGCCAGTCAAGTTTTCCATGTCAGCCGGAACACTATCAATCTCTGGCTGCAAAGAAAAGAACACACCGGCGACTTCCTCCCTAAACCGAATCGCCCACCTGGTCATAGCCACCAAATTACCGACTGGCACAAATTCAAGGCTTTTACCCAAGAGCATGGCGATCAAACCTCCGCTCAAATGGCTCAACTTTGGGATGACGACATCTCTCCTCGCACCATATCCAGAACCTTGAAGAAAATTGGCTTCACCAGAAAACAACTTACGGCTACCAAGAACGTGATGAGCAACAGCGAGAGGAGTTTATTGCTCAGATTGAACATATGGAGCCGGAAGGGTTGGTTTACCTCGATGAAGCTGGCATGAATAGTCAAGACTCGGATTATCCTTATGGTTACTGCGAGGAAGGACAACGCTTCGATGCCCTCAAATCCGGGAAGAGGCAGGGCAGGGTGAGCTATATGGCGGCATGGTGTTATCAACAACTCTTAGCCCCCGATCGCTTTGAGGGTTGTTGTAATCGGACAGTGTTTGAGTTGTGGTTGGAGTTTATCTTAATTCCAACATTGAAGCCAGGTCAAACTCTAGTACTGGACAATGCAACGTTTCATAAAGGGAGGCGGCAGGCTGAACTGGTGGAGGCAGCTCAATGCCGTTTACTCTATCTTCGGCCTTATTCGCCAGACCTCAACAAGATAGAGAAATGTTGGTCGTGGTTGAAAGCCCGCATTCGCCATTGCACGTGAGCAGTTTGATTCTCTCGATGATGCCATGGATTCTGTTCTCAAGGCTGCGTCCTAACCGTATTGACTAGTGCTATAGAGATTTATTAATAAAATTTAAGACTCAAATGTTAGTTTTTGCTGTATTGTGGGTATTATCCTTAATAGAGGGTAGAGTTAATTAAGTATTTTCCACAGGAAGTTAAACAACATGACCAGTTCCAGTAAAGATTATTTTGTTGTCCGTCAAGCCAAAGAAAAACGCAAAAAGAAGCTTTTAGCGATTATTTCTGTGGTTTCCTTTGGTGGTTCTATGCTGTTTGGTGCAGTAGTTACAATCAGACAAGCTATGCGAACTCCCCAAGCACAGCCAGAAACTATCTCTGTAGAGGATTCATTGCAACAACAACCAGAGGGTTATGAATTGGTTTTACAAAGAGAACCAGAAAATCGAATGGCTTGAGAACAATTATCTTTATTGCGGATACGATTGGAGGATTTTACAGGTGCAATGGAACCTTTAGAAAAGTTAATATCTTTGCATCCTGAACGCGAAGATTATCAGGTCATGTTAGACAATGTTAAAACATGGCAATCAGTAAGTGAATAATTTTAAACTATTTGCAGGTTGATAGGAAAAATAATACTAAATATCTTGCTTACAATTAGCTATTGATATAGAGTGAATAATCAATTTTTTCATATCTTCAAAAGAATATAAAGACACATATATTTAGGTTTTGGTAGCTATAAATGTGAAGGATTAATTAGTATATATAAATTATTAAATTCGCGATTGAGGTGTAGAGTATATATTGTTATTAATATAACTCAAATTTATCCGTTGGAAGATATTACTGTAGAAGGTTTTAAAGGAGTCATCAGTCATGGATTTAAACGAATCACTCCAATTAAATGAATATTTAGAATGTAAAAAGCAGAATTTACATAAAGAAGAAGTTTTACGAAAAATATCTGCTAAAAATAACAATGTCATTACAAAATTGTTATCTGATAATAAACCTATTAAACTGGAATTAGGTGCAGGACAAGAACGCCAATTAGAAGGATGGACTACTATAGACATAAGGTGCGAGACGTTTAGGAGTCAAATAAGGCTGCAATGCCTGGAATAACCTCCTAGTGGTACTTTCACCCCTTGGTGGAATAAAAGGGACTCGTACCCTGACCATCCCATAACTGTTTATATGTCCCGACGCTTGGAGAAATCGAAGCAAGGCAGGGAACTCAAGGTCATAAACAAAACTGAGAAATCAGGGCGTAGAGAGTAACGGCGATAGCCACCCCCAGTTTCAGGATACACAACCCGTCAGATTGAAGCGGGGAACGGAAGGCTCCGAGGTGTAACCTAACACCAGAACAAAGACCACTGCCAACCATCTATGATTAGGCGTGAGCCGAATGTCTGACTTGAACCATCATCAGTATAGAGCAGCGAAACAGGTTGATACGCTGCGCTCAAAAGAGTAAGGGGAAAAGTAGGAGGCTGTTACAACTACCTACACAGACCTTTAAAAGTACCCTGGTGGAGAGGACAAATCTAAAGATGGAATGCCCATATAAACGGAACGTTGCAACCCCTCTTAGGCTCTGATAATCTGGTCGAGAGAGTCAGTAGTGAAAAGTGTAAGCGAAAGCCTATTAGGGGGTGAGATGTGACCAGAAGCCAACGCCCTATTGTAATGATAGGGATATGCTAACGGGTCACGGTTTGATTGTAAAGAAATAGAGCCTAGTAGGTGTATATATGGCGATAGCGAGTTTAAAGAAAGGGTTTGGGAGACCAAAACCAATCAAGACTACGAACAACGCATGGAAAGCCATCCCATGGACTAAGGTTCAACGGAAAGTTTTCAAGCTCCAAAAGAGTATATTTCAAGCAGCTAAATCGGGACAGGATGCAAAGGCTAGAAGGTGGCAACGTCTATTGGTGAAATCATATTATGCCCGACTCTTAGCAGTACGGCTGTAGGGGCGGGTTCCACGGTCAGCCATGCTTCCCAACAGTCAGCTTAATAAACCCGCCCCCCAAGCGGGTCAAGGCAAGAAAACGGCTGGAGTCGATGGAGTAAGAGTCATCTCTCCAAGGCCAAGGTTTGAGCTTGTTGAGAGCATTAAGGGAAACCTCAAAACAAAACCACTGCGACGGGTGTGGATACCAAAACCTGGAAGGGATGAAAAAAGCTGGAATAGGAATACCCACAATCCAAGATAGAGCAAGGCAAGCCTTGGTTAAGTCGGCTCTCGAACCTGAATGGGAATCGAGATTTGAAAGCACAAGCTATGGGTTCCGTCCAGGACGGTCAGCCCACGATGCAATATCCAGAATCTACCAAAGTATAAACAAAGGAGGTTATTATATACTGGATGCGGACATAGCTAAATGCTCTTACCGTGAACCATGATTACCTACTGTCCAAAATTCATTGTCCAAGCAACCTAAAGAAAGACCTGAAACAATGGCTCAAAGCTGGGGTGCTAGACAACGGTGTATTTGAGGATACAGAATCAGGGACACCTCAAGGAGGGGTAATAAGTCCAATACTCGCCAACATCGCACTGTTGGGCATGGTTAGGCTCATAAAAACAATGTATCCCAAGAAAGCAAACAGAGCACAAGCTACTGTTATAAGATACGCTGATGACTTTGTTGTGATATCCCCATCACTAGAAATCATTGAACAGTGCAAAACTGCTATTTCCGAGTGGCTAAAACCTGTAGGACTAGAAATTAAACCTGAAAAGACTCGAATTTGCCACACACTCAATCCCATTGAGTACAACGGCAAGACTGAGGAACCTGGGTTTGATTTTTTAGGATTCAATGTTAGGCAATATCCGGTAGGAAAATATAAATCTGGGAAAAGTCAAAAAAGGTTCAAAACCCACATCAAACCCAGCAATAAAGCAGTTAAAGCTCATACAGAAGTAATTAAGGGTGTAATAAAACAACATAAAACAGCACCCCAATCAGCTCTGATAAGCAAACTAAACCCAAGTATAAAGGGATGGTCAAACTACTACTCAGGGGTAGTCTCATCTGAGACCTTCAATAAACTGGATAACATAGTCTGGTTAATGTTACGGGCATGGACAGTATCAAGATGCAGAAAGGCAAACTACGAGAAGCTAGGAAACTACTTCCAACAAGGAACGGTTAAACTTAGCAATGGGAAAGAAAGACATGAATCTTGGTTATTCAAGACTAAAGATGGATTTCAACTATGGAAACATAATTGGACTCCGATTGTCAGACATACCACAATACGCCCTGATGCAACACCATACGACGGAAACTGGACTTACTGGGCAACCAGAAAAGGACAAGCAATCGACACGCCAATTAGGGTAGCAAAACTACTCAAAAAGCAAAAAGGCAAGTGTACCTGGTGTGGGCAATACTTTACCCCATCAGACCTAATTGAAGTAGACCACATTGTACCTCGAAGCCTCGCTGGAAAGGATGAATACAAAAATCTTCAGCTATTACACCGCCACACCCGCGACGATAAGACGGCACTTGACAAGGCCAACGCTGTGTCCTTAACAATGGAGCAGTCAGACTAGGAGCCGTATGATGGGAAACTATCAAGTACGGTTCTGAATGGGAGGGAATGGAGGCGACCCCATTTTCGACCCCTAATTGGAAATTATGATATTATCTTAGATTTAAGAAATCCACTACCTTTTCCAGATGAAAGCGTTGCTGAAATATACTCTTCTCATGTCTTGGAACATTTTTTATACCCTTACCAAATGGGAGAAATTCTAAAAGAATGTTACCGGATTTTGAAAAAAGGAGGAATTTTTCGAGTATGCGTACCTAATTCTCGAATATATATTGAAGCATACCTTAATCCCGAAAATTTTGATTCGGAAAGATACTGTCAATACAAACCTGCGTATGATTATAAATCTCCGATAGATTATATAAATTATATTGCTTACATGGCAGGTCATCATTATCATATGTTTGATGAAAGTAATTTAATATGTGTTTTCTCTCAAGCAGGATTTGATCATGTGAAATTGCGAGATTTTGATCCGAGTATTGACCTTGAAAGTCGAAGAGATGGTTCGATTTATGCAATCGCTGAGAAAACTTCCAGCTTTTGTTTAAGCTCACAGGAAATTTCTAATTTATCTAGTTTTAATCTTAGTCAAATTAACTATATTATTTTTCCTGACTGGAATCAACCAGAAGAGCAAATTAGTTTACAACTACAACAAATAATTAAGGCTTTAGCAAATCATCCAGAAAACGAAAAAATTACTTTAGTAATTTACACTTCGCAATTGGATAGAGAAGACGCAGAGATGTTTTTATCTAGTGTAGCCATGAACTTATTCATGGAAAATAACTTAGATATCAATGATAATCTGAATATATCCCTAGTTCCTGAATTGCCAGCTTGGCAATGGCAGTCTTTATTGGAACAAATTTATGGTAGAATCGTTTTGAATAATGAAGATGAAGTCGCTTTAAAATCATTGCCAAATTGCAAATAATTAATAAACTACAAAATAAACAACTTAATTATATCTGAGGAAGTAAAGCAAGTCTATATGAATAATCCTAATGAAAAATTAAATCTAGCAAATCAAGATTTTAATAATCAGCAATTTTACCAAGCTGCGGATTTAGATCAAGAAATAATACAAGATAATCCTCAATTGAAACAGCAAGGTTTATCTATTCGATTGGCGCACTGTCTAGTCTTATCCGGAAACTGGTCAATGATATCAGGAAATTTAACTCCAGGTACTAATTATTTAGATGTTTCTGGTTGGTTAAATTCTCTCTTCCAAGGTAAACCAGTTAATGCAGAAAATCAACCTATTCCTTGGTATACTTATCCAGCAATAGAATTTTTAGAAGATAAGATTAACAGTGATTCTCTAGTATTTGAATTTGGCGGAGGTCAATCTACTTTATGGTGGTCAAATAGAGTTAAACAAGTAATATCTATTGAAAGTGATGAAGGTTGGTTTAACCAAATTTATCAACCAATGCCTGAAAATGTACAATTGAATTTAGAATCAGATGAACAAAAATATGCTGATTTCATCCTGCAATATCCAGATAAGTATTTTGATATAATTATTGTTGATGGTATTAACCGTAATCTTTGTTTAGAAAATAGTTTAAGGAAAATCAAAGAAAATGGATTATTGATTTTTGATAACATAGACGATCATCGCTATGATTCATCAATTAAATTACTAGCTTCTGAAGGTTATAAAAAAATTGATTTTTGGGGTTTAATTCCTGGATATATTTATAAGAATTGTACTTCCTTATTTTTTAAATCCACAGAAATATGAAATATTAATTCCTTACCTAGTGATAAAAAATCATTTTTAGGTAAATCTTGTATGCAAATTACTAGCCCCAAAATTACAACCATGGTGCGAGACGTTTAGGAGTCAAATAAGGCTGCAATGCATGAAATAACCTCCTAGTGGGACTTTCACCCCTTGGTGAAATATAAGGGACTCGTACCCTGACCATCCCATAACTGTTTATATGTCCCAACGTTTGGTATAGAAATATACAAAACAAGGCAGGGAACTCAAGGTCAAAACGCCAAACTGGAAATATTAATGATTCCTTAACAATTGCGTTGAGAGTAACGGCGATGTGCGAGACGTTTAGGAGTGAAATAGGGCTGCAATGCCTTAAATAACCTCCTAGTGGGACTTCCACCCCTTGGTGGAATATAAGGGATTCGCACCCCTGACCATCCCATAACTATCTATGTGTCTCAACATCTGGCTTCGACAACCAGATAAGGCAGAGAGACTCAAGGTCAAGACTGAGCGAAAAAAAGAGGGGAGTTGTGAACCCCTTGAGTATAACGTAAGGTTGAGAGTAACGGCGATAGCCACCCCCAGTTTTGGGAATCATAACCCCAGGATTGAAGCGGGGAACGGAAGACGTGAAGTAGAACCTACTACCAGAGGCGACCACTGCCAACCATCCATGATTAGGGAAACCGAATGTCCGGCTTGAACCATCGTAATACTCTAGTAGCGAAATAGGTTGATACGCTGCGATCAAAAGAGCACGGGGAAAAGAAGGGGTATATTACCACCACCTTCACAGACCTTTAAAGTACCCCGGTGGATAGGACGAATCTAAAGATGGAATGCCCGCATAGATGGAACGTTTAAACCCCTCATTGGCTCTCAAGTGGCAGGATGTACTTGTGGAGTAGCGAAAAGTGTAAGCGTATGCCTTTAAGGGAAAAGGATGTGACTGAAAGCTAATGCCTAACTGTAATGGTTAGGATATGCCCACTAGTCACGGTGTGGATATAGAGACCACAACAACTAAGAGTGTTATGACGAAAACGAGTTAATGACTACGTGTGTATATAGCTCCGAAAGTTGAGGTCATAAAGCAGGGGGTTGTAGCCCTGTTCCCACTGACAAAGGGGTATTCACATCAGGAGCCGTATGAGATGAAAGTCTCAAGTACGGTTTTGAAGTGGAGTCGGGGAAGGTGACTTCCCTTTCGACCATAACAGCCACCCCCAGTTTTGGGAATCATAGCCCCAGGATTGAATCGGGGAACGGAAGGCGTGAAGTAGAACCTACTACCAAATGCGACCACTGCCAACCATCCATGATTAGGGAAACCGAATGTCCGGCTTGAACCATCGTAATGATTTAGCAGCGAAACAGGTTGATACGCTGCGTTCAAAAGAGCAAGGGGAAAAGTAGGGTAATCATGACATCACCTACACAGACTTTTAAAAGTACCCCGGTGGATAGGACAAATCTAAAGATGGAATGCCCGTATAAACGGAACGTTTAAACCCCTTTTAGGCTCTCAAGTGGCAGGATGTACCTGCACAGTAGTGAAAAGTGTAAGCGTATACCTTTAAGGGGAAAGGATGTGACTGAAAGCCAATGCCTAACTGTAATGGTTAGGATATGCCCACTAGTCACGGTGTGGATATAGAGACCGCGACAAGTAAGAGTTTTTATGACGAAAGCGAGTTTAAAGACTACGTGTTGTATTTAGCTCCCAAAGTTGAGGTTACAAAGCGGGGGGTTGTAGCCCTGTTCCTACTGACAATAGGGTATCTACATCAGGAGCCGTGTGCAGGGAAACTCGCAAGCACGGTTTGGAATTGGAGTTGGGGAAGGTGACTTCTCTTTCGACCATAACAGTGTGTGGCAAATTCGAGTTTTTTCAGGTTTAATTTCTAATCCTACAGGTTTTAACCATTCAGAAATTGCAGTTTTGCACTGTTCAATGATTTTTAGGTCTTTGGATATAACCACAAAATCATCGGCATATCTTATAAGGTTTACCTGGACGGCTGTTCCTTTATTTGGATACCTTTCCTTAACTAGCCTTTCCATTCCCAACAGTGCGATGTTGGCTAGTAGTGGGCTTATTACCCCTCCTTGAGGTGTCCCTGCTTTTGTATCCTCAAATATGCCGTTATCCAAAACACCCGCTTTAAGCCATTGTTTCAGGTCTCTCTTCCGGCTGCTCGGACAATGAATTTTGGACAGTAGGTAATCATGGTTCACGGTAAGAGCATTTCGCTATGTGTTAGGGGTCGAGAATGGAGTCACCACCATCCCCTCCCATTCAGAACCATACGTGAAAGTTTCCCTTCATACGGCTCCTGGTGTGGATACCCTGTTTTGTCCAAGGAGCAGAATCAACAGACCTGCTTTTTACTTCGATGTTCAGAGCTATATGCAGCACGTAGTCTTTCAACTCGTCCTCGCCATTATACTCTTACTGACCGCAGTATCTATATCCACACCGTGACAATTGGGCATATCCCAACCATGACAATTGGGCTTTAGCTTCTGGTCACATCCTTCACCCTCTAAGCATGCGCTTACATTTTTCACTACTGCCTTGTGAATTGCATTACTCACTTGTTTATGGGCAGAGCATTAGAGGGGTTACAACGTTCCGATTATATGGGCATTCCATCGTTAGATTTGTCCTATCGACCGGGGTACTTCTAAAGGTCTGTGTGGGTAGAATGCAGAATCCCCCACTTTTCCCCTTGCCCTTTTGGGCGCAGCGTGTCAACCTATTTCGCTGCTCGTGCTTTACGATGGTTCAAGTCGGACATTCGGTCTTCCTAATCATAGATGGTTGGCAGTGGTCGCGTCTTGGTAGTAGGTTCTACCTCACGCCTTCCGTTCCCCGCTTCTATCCTGGAGTTATGATTTCCAAAACTGGGGGTGGCTATCGCCGTTACTCTCTACTCCCTGATTTCTCAGTTCGTTTATGACCTTGAGTTCCCTGCCTTGCTTAGTTACCTAAGCGTCGGGACATATAATCAGTTATGAGGATGCTCAGGAGAGGTCTCCTTATATCCAGATTCGGAGCTGGAATCCTCACCGGGTAGTTATTTCGGGCATTTCAGCCCTATTTCATACCCGAACGTCTCGCACCTGCATCAAGTACATAGTATTGTCCTTGATTTATGGCAGTGTAAATTCTACCAATTGCGTCCTGGGCTGACCGTCCGGGACGGAACCCATAGCTAGTACCCTCAAATCTTGACTCCCATTCGGGCTCAAGTGCCGACTTAACCAAGGCTTGCCTTGCTCTATCTTGGATTGTGGGAATTCCTATTCCAGCTTTTTTCATCCCTGCCAGGTTTTGGTATCCACACCCGTCGCAGTGGTTTTGCTTTGAGGTTTCCCTTAATGTTCTTAACAAGCTCAAACCTTTGTCTTGGAGAGATTACTCTTACTCCATCAACGCCGGCTGTTTTCTTGCCTTGATTATCCTGGGTCACTCGCCGTACTGCTAAGAGTCGAGCATAGTATGATTTCACCAATAGACGTTGCAACCTTCTAACCTTTGCATCCTGTCCCGATTTAGCCGCTTGAAATATACTCTTTTGGAGCTTGAAAACTTTCCGCTGAACCTTAGTCCATGGGATTGCCTTCCATGCGTTGTTCGTAGTCTTGATTGGTTTGGGCTTGCCAAATCCTTTCTTTAAACTCGCTATCGCCATATGTACACCTACTAGGCTCTATTTCTTACAATCAAACCGTGACCCGTTAGCATATCCCTACCATTACAGTCGGGCATTGGCTTCTGGTCACATCTCACCCCCTAATGGGCTTGCGCTTACACTTTCACTACTGACTCTCTCGACCAGATTGTCAGAGCCTAGAAGGGGTTAAAACGTTCCGTTTATATGGGCATTCCATCTTTAGACTTGTCCTTTCCACCGGGGTACTTTTAAAGGTCTGTGTAGGTGATGACATAATTACCCTACTTTTCCCCTTACTCTTTTGAGCGCAGCGTATCAACCTATTTCGCTACTTATTATTTACGATGGTTCAATTGGGAACATTCAGATTTCCTTAGTCATGGATGGTTGGCAGTGGTCGTTTTTGGTAGTAGGTTCTACTTCACGCCTTCCGTTCCCCGCTTCTATCCCAGGGTTGTGAATCCTGAAACTGGGGGTGGCTATCGCCGTTACTCTTTCCCACAATCGCCCAAGTGGTTTTAATCCTCCATGTTGTATAATTGAGTATTGCGATTTTCTTTGTGGGATTGACCTTGAGTTCCCTGCCTTGCTTTCGCTTTGGGACATATAAACAGTTATGAGGATGGTCAGGAGTGCGCTCCTTATATTCAACCAAGGGTTGAAGTCCTCACCAGGCGGTTATTTCGGGTATTGCAACCCTATTTCATGCCTGAACGTCTCGCACCAAACAAAATAGTATAACATAAAAATCCGTCCTAGAAGGACGGGGCTTTAGACCCCAGCAATTCTCATTTTGGAAATTCAACTGCTATCGGGTGGGATGTCTAACTCGAGACCCTCAAGCATAAAGGTCAGAAGGTGGTCCCAACTGTCGAAGTACAGTCTGGGTAAGCGCACGCAAATCATTAAAGAAGGTTTGGCGCTTCGGTAAGTGCGCTCGTAGCAACTGGTACTTGTTATCGAGCAACTCCTGCAGGGTGTGGAAGAGCAGCGAGAGGATGTTGATGGTCCGGAGCAAGGAAGAAAGATGCTGCTTGCCATGGCCAAAATTGTGTTCGAGATGGTAGCCCTTGGTCTTGAGAGTGTTGTTGTTCTCATTCTCAACTTTCCAACGAGTCCGCCCGGCCCGAACCACCTCGGCTACATTCTCATCGCTGAGAGGATAATTCGTGGCCAAGGAGTTGTGATAGGTTACCTGGCCATCAGCGGTGGTGACAGTAAGTTCGCACCAGTTAACCAACAGCGCCTCATCGCTATCTTTGAGGGGGACTCCGTTGAGATAGCGGTAGGTATAGGTTTTCTCGACTTTACCAGTCCACTTCTTGGTCGTGAGGGTCGGGAGTTCGATGCCCTCTAGGTGTTCATAGAGGGTAGTATGAGACTCGGGGCGACAGACGACGATGAAGTTAAGTTGCTGCTCTAAAAACTGCTGACACAACGGTTGGTGGCAATAGAGGTCATCCCCTCAAACCGTGACATTCAAAGCCCTCAAGCATTGTTCTTGCCTCGATAGCCAGCGTTTGGCGGCGGCATTCTCACAGTCTTGCTTATCATGACCATCTTGGGGCACGATAAATTCGGGGACTAAGGGAATCACATGATTCTGTCCCGGACAGACGATGACTGGAGTGACAACACTATGGAAGTAATGGGTTTTTCCTGACTTCTGGGTGCGCGTTGAACAGTGGGGACAGTGAATTTGGTCGGAACTGAAGTATTCGGTGCCATCCAACGCGACTAATAGACTGTCCCCTAGGCAACGGAAGTCTTCTAACTGCCCCTGGGCTTCCAAGACTTGTAGGATATCCTCAAACACTGGAAACAGGTGCTCTGGGGACACGGCATCTAATAAGTCCCGAATCTGGTTATCACAGGGAATTCGATGAACTCCAAACAGACTTTGGGCATTGCTCTTGCCTTTACTCCCCTCCATCAGACGTTGATAAGCCAGAAACGACGGAGTTTGAGTAAAAAACACACTAAACGCACTTAAAGCGGCATCCTCCATTCCATAGCGGCGATTTTTACCCCGGCGCTTGTCCGGTAGCGATGACAAGCACTGGCGGAAAGAACCGACTAGAGTCTCAAAGCCACCTGGCTTTTTCAACGGCTCTGGCGCTCCTGGGTTTCTTAGATGTCATTACGATACAGGGATGCTGGGGACTTGAACAGGTTTTCGCCAAAATGAGAATTGCTGTTTAGACCCAGGATCTTTGGTAAATGGGGCGACATTGTTATGATAAAATGCGAGCAGGCTCTGTGTAATGCTGACTGGAACATCCCGATTGTGGGTCTGCCACTTATGTCATATAAAAGAAAAACATCAATTGCTACCTTGGCGTTGGTCTGTATCCTTGATCTCGCTCCTAAGTCTTTGGCGACTTCTAGGTTGGTCTCTGCTCAATTATATCCAAATCGTTCGAGAACGGCTTTGACCTCGACTGGGTTGGCGACCAATGAAGTGGTTTTATCTCAGGCTGAACCTTTATCGGAGAGTTCAGAGGGAAGGTCTGTAGAATCAGCACCTAGTAGGACTGACCCCGCAGGACTGGTGGCTGCTTCATCGTCGGGACAGTTTCTCCTGTGGTTATTAATACTATTATCTATTGCTGTCTTAATTGCTTTTCTGCTCTGGAGAAAGCGCGATCGCTATTTGAGGTCAGCACAGGCTAAAACTGAGGGTTTAGGACAATCCCTTCAACCTGAACCAACCCCGGATTTAGCATCAACAACCTTATCGCAGATGTCAAAGGATACATCTACAACGCTAGCATTACATGAATCGGCAAAAACTTCTATATCCTCTGATACTAAACCTGAAGAAACATCAACGCTTATTTATCCAGAACTATCAGCCAAAACTTTCGATTTCCAAACAGTCTCAGAAACTGTCTCCCAATCCGAGGTGGTGGAAGATGTGGAAACTGAGGAGAGTTACCAGGTAGCAGATATTGGGGATTCGGATTCGGAAAGGGTCTCCCAATCCGAGGTGGTGGAAGATGCGGAAACTGAGGAGAGTTACCAGGTAGCAGATATTGGGGATTCGGATTCGGAAAGGGTCTCCCAATCCGAGGTGGTGGAAGATGCGGAAACTGAGGAGAGTGAGGAGAGTTACCAGGTAGCAGATATTGGGGATTCGGATTCGGAAAGGGTCTCCCAATCCGAGGTGGTGGAAGATGCGGAAACTGAGGAGAGTTACCAGGTAGCAGATATTGGGGATTCGGATTCGGAAAGGGTCTCCCAATCCGAGGTGGTGGAAGATGCGGAAACTGAGGAGAGTGAGGAGAGTTACCAGGTAGCAGATATTGGGGATTCGGATTCGGAAAGGGTCTCCCAATCCGAGGTGGTGGAAGATGTGGAAACTGAGGATAGTGAGGAGAGTTACCAGGTAGCAGATATTGGGGATTCGGATTCGGAAAGGGTCTCCCAATCCGAGGTGGTGGAAGATGCGGAAACTGAGGAGAGTGAGGAGAGTTACCAGGTAGCAGATATTGGGGATTCGGATTCGGAAAGGGTCTCCCAATCCGAGGTGGTGGAAGATGCGGAAACTGAGGAGAGTTACCAGGTAGCAGATATTGGGGATTCGGATTCGGAAAGGGTCTCCCAATCCGAGGTGGTGGAAGATGCGGAAACTGAGGAGAGTTACCAGGTAGCAGATATTGGGGATTCGGATTCGGAAAGGGTCTCCCAATCCGAGGTGGTGGAAGATGTGGAAACTGAGGAGAGTTACCAGGTAGCAGATATTGGGGATTCGGATTCGGAAAGGGTCTCCCAATCCGAGGTGGTGGAAGATGTGGAAACTGAGGAGAGTTACCAGGTAGCAGATATTGGGGATTCGGATTCGGAAAGGGTCTCCCAATCCGAGGTGGTGGAAGATGCGGAAACTGAGGAGAGTGAGGAGAGTTACCAGGTAGCAGATATTGGGGATTCGGATTCGGAAAGGGTCTCCCAATCCGAGGTGGTGGAAGATGCGGAAACTGAGGAGAGTTACCAGGTAGCAGATATTGGGGATTCGGATTCGGAAAGGGTCTCCCAATCCGAGGTGGTGGAAGATGTGGAAACTGAGGAGAGTTACCAGGTAGCAGATATTGGGGATTCGGATTCGGAAAGGGTCTCCCAATCCGAGGTGGTGGAAGATGTGGAAACTGAGGAGAGTTACCAGGTAGCAGATATTGGGGATTCGGATTCGGAAAGGGTCTCCCAATCCGAGGTGGTGGAAGATGCGGAAACTCAGGAGAGTGAGGAGAGTTACCAGGTAGCAGATATTGGGGATTCGGATTCGGAAAGGGTCTCCCAATCCGAGGTGGTGGAAGATGCGGAAACTCAGGAGAGTGAGGAGAGTTACCAGGTAGCAGATATTGGGGATTCGGATTCGGAAAGGGTCTCCCAATCCGAGGTGGTGGAAGATGCGGAAACTCAGGAGAGTGAGGAGAGTTACCAGGTAGCAGATATTGGGGATTCGGATTCGGAAAGGGTCTCCCAATCCGAGGTGGTGGAAGATGCGGAAACTCAGGAGAGTGAGGAGAGTTACCAGGTAGCAGATATTGAGTTGGAGGAAGTTATCTCCCAATCCGAGGTGGTGGAAGATGCGGAAACTGAGGAGAGTTACCAGGTAGCAGATATTGGGGATTCGGATTCGGAAAGGGTCTCCCAATCCGAGGTGGTGGAAGATGTGGAAACTGAGGAGAGTTACCAGGTAGCAGATATTGGGGATTCGGATTCGGAAAGGGTCTCCCAATCCGAGGTGGTGGAAGATGCGGAAACTCAGGAGAGTGAGGAGAGTTACCAGGTAGCAGATATTGGGGATTCGGATTCGGAAAGGGTCTCCCAATCCGAGGTGGTGGAAGATGCGGAAACTCAGGAGAGTGAGGAGAGTTACCAGGTAGCAGATATTGAGTTGGAGGAAGTTATCTCCCAATCCGAGGTGGTGGAAGATGTGGAAACTGAGGAGAGTTACCAGGTAGCAGATATTGGGGATTCGGATTCGGAAAGGGTCTCCCAATCCGAGGTGGTGGAAGATGTGGAAACTGAGGAGAGTTACCAGGTAGCAGATATTGGGGATTCGGATTCGGAAAGGGTCTCCCAATCCGAGGTGGTGGAAGATGTGGAAACTGAGGAGAGTGAGGAGAGTTACCAGGTAGCAGATATTGGGGATTCGGATTCGGAAAGGGTCTCCCAATCCGAGGTGGTGGAAGATGCGGAAACTGAGGAGAGTTACCAGGTAGCAGATATTGGGGATTCGGATTCGGAAAGGGTCTCCCAATCCGAGGTGGTGGAAGATGTGGAAACTGAGGAGAGTTACCAGGTAGCAGATATTGGGGATTCGGATTCGGAAAGGGTCTCCCAATCCGAGGTGGTGGAAGATGCGGAAACTCAGGAGAGTGAGGAGAGTTACCAGGTAGCAGATATTGGGGATTCGGATTCGGAAAGGGTCTCCCAATCCGAGGTGGTGGAAGATGCGGAAACTCAGGAGAGTGAGGAGAGTTACCAGGTAGCAGATATTGGGGATTCGGATTCGGAAAGGGTCTCCCAATCCGAGGTGGTGGAAGATGCGGAAACTCAGGAGAGTGAGGAGAGTTACCAGGTAGCAGATATTGAGTTGGAGGAAGTTATCTCCCAATCCGAGGTGGTGGAAGATGTGGAAACTGAGGAGAGTTACCAGGTAGCAGATATTGGGGATTCGGATTCGGAAAGGGTCTCCCAATCCGAGGTGGTGGAAGATGCGGAAACTCAGGAGAGTGAGGAGAGTTACCAGGTAGCAGATATTGGGGATTCGGATTCGGAAAGGGTCTCCCAATCCGAGGTGGTGGAAGATGCGGAAACTCAGGAGAGTGAGGAGAGTTACCAGGTAGCAGATATTGGGGATTCGGATTCGGAAAGGGTCTCCCAATCCGAGGTGGTGGAAGATGCGGAAACTGAGGAGAGTTACCAGGTAGCAGATATTGGGGATTCGGATTCGGAAAGGGTCTCCCAATCCGAGGTGGTGGAAGATGCGGAAACTGAGGAGAGTTACCAGGTAGCAGATATTGGGGATTCGGATTCGGAAAGGGTCTCCCAATCCGAGGTGGTGGAAGATGCGGAAACTGAGGAGAGTTACCAGGTAGCAGATATTGGGGATTCGGATTCGGAAAGGGTCTCCCAATCCGAGGTGGTGGAAGATGCGGAAACTGAGGAGAGTGAGGAGAGTTACCAGGTAGCAGATATTGGGGATTCGGATTCGGAAAGGGTCTCCCAATCCGAGGTGGTGGAAGATGCGGAAACTGAGGAGAGTTACCAGGTAGCAGATATTGGGGATTCGGATTCGGAAAGGGTCTCCCAATCCGAGGTGGTGGAAGATGCGGAAACTGAGGAGAGTGAGGAGAGTTACCAGGTAGCAGATATTGGGGATTCGGATTCGGAAAGGGTCTCCCAATCCGAGGTGGTGGAAGATGCGGAAACTCAGGAGAGTGAGGAGAGTTACCAGGTAGCAGATATTGAGTTGGAGGAAGTTATCTCCCAATCCGAGGTGGTGGAAGATGTGGAAACTGAGGAGAGTTACCAGGTAGCAGATATTGGGGATTCGGATTCGGAAAGGGTCTCCCAATCCGAGGTGGTGGAAGATGCGGAAACTCAGGAGAGTGAGGAGAGTTACCAGGTAGCAGATATTGGGGATTCGGATTCGGAAAGGGTCTCCCAATCCGAGGTGGTGGAAGATGCGGAAACTGAGGAGAGTTACCAGGTAGCAGATATTGGGGATTCGGATTCGGAAAGGGTCTCCCAATCCGAGGTGGTGGAAGATGCGGAAACTGAGGAGAGTGAGGAGAGTTACCAGGTAGCAGATATTGGGGATTCGGATTCGGAAAGGGTCTCCCAATCCGAGGTGGTGGAAGATGCGGAAACTGAGGAGAGTTACCAGGTAGCAGATATTGGGGATTCGGATTCGGAAAGGGTCTCCCAATCCGAGGTGGTGGAAGATGCGGAAACTGAGGAGAGTGAGGAGAGTTACCAGGTAGCAGATATTGGGGATTCGGATTCGGAAAGGGTCTCCCAATCCGAGGTGGTGGAAGATGCGGAAACTCAGGAGAGTGAGGAGAGTTACCAGGTAGCAGATATTGGGGATTCGGATTCGGAAAGGGTCTCCCAATCCGAGGTGGTGGAAGATGCGGAAACTCAGGAGAGTGAGGAGAGTTACCAGGTAGCAGATATTGAGTTGGAGGAAGTTATCTCCCAATCCGAGGTGGTGGAAGATGTGGAAACTGAGGAGAGTTACCAGGTAGCAGATATTGGGGATTCGGATTCGGAAAGGGTCTCCCAATCCGAGGTGGTGGAAGATGCGGAAACTCAGGAGGTTTCTGAGGTAGCGGAAATTGAGTTAGGAGATTCCTCCGATGAGGTGTCGGAAAGGGATGGAGAGGCGGATGAGAATTTGAAGCAAGCAACGCTAACAGGTGGTCAAGCATGGGTAGTGGGAGGAGGAGACGATCGCAGTCAGTTAGATGTAGAATCGAAAAAATTTAATGTGGGTCAACATGATGATAGCGACATTATAGGTTTGGATGTGGATGAAGGACTCCCAGACTTACCAGGTGGCTATGATCAGAAATGTATCGTGCTGTTGCCACGAGATCCCAATTGGGCTTATGCTTATTGGGATATTGGTGATGAATATCGAGAACCCTTGCGACAAAAAGGGGGTAAACAACTGGCGCTGCGGGTTTACGATGTGACCTGGATCGATATGGATAAGCAACGTCCCCATAGTATGAAACAATATGAGTGCGATGAGTTAACGCAGGAATGGTATATTCCGGTACCGATGAGCGATCGCGACTATATTGTAGAAATTGGGTATGTGACCGACAGTGGTCATTGGTTGGTGTTGGCGCGTTCAGAATCAGTACATATTCCCCCAGTTTACCCCTGTGACCATTATGGCGATCGCTTTTATACCATTTCCTGGGAAGAAAATCTGCGGGGGAAAAATATATGAGCATCTCCATATCAATTCTAGCAGAATTGGTGCAGTATCAGCCACAGATTAGACCTCAAATATACTTTAAATCTTCCCTAATTGCTCTTTCTCATGCTATGGAAGATCAGGTTTTGGCGGGGTCAGATTCTCCGTTGGTGATTGCTACATTTCAACGAGAAAGGTTTTATCGTCAGGAAGCGCATAGGTATCGTAGAATTGCGGCTTTGACTTCTCAAGTATATGTGATGGCTGCACCAGAAACAGAGTTTAAAAATGCTTCTGATGCTTATGAAACTGTGGCTTTTCCAGCGGAAGATATATTATTGAGTCAGGAATGGAATTTAGTGGTGTTAGGGGAGAATTATGCAAGCTGTCTGGTTTGTATAGAACGTGAGGATTTAGCGGAAAATTCCGAGATGTACGAACAGTTGACGATGGACCCAGCACGTCCCTTTGAAGGTGTGTGGACTTCTAATCGTCTGATTTGTTCCCAAGTGGCGATACTTTTACTAGAAAGAGTGAAGTATTATCGACCGGAAATACAAGGTAAAATTCAAGAGGCTGTTAATGGCTTTAATTTACCTACAAAAATGGTGAAGCCAAGGAAATCTAAAAAACGCGAATCTGGTATAAATCGTAAGGGTAAAGTTGAGCCAGACTTGCAGCTAAATGATCCGTTTGCTCATCGTTTGGTAACTTATTTACAAGCGGGTCAACACAAGTTACTGCGGGTTTATCGATCGCTGGCGGTTCAGGAGTGGAAAGAGCGCTTGGTGAATTCGATTACAGCGGCTATTCGTCAGTCTCTTGACCCGGAAGAAGTTTTGGAAATTGCTACTCGTGAATTTGGGGAAGCAATGCAGGCTCATCGGTGTTTAATTTATCGGTGTAAGTCTACTGATAACAGTGTTGTTATTGAACATGAATATCTGCGATCGTGTCCTGAACAACCGGAGGGAACAGAGGTTAAATCTTTACGGGGGGAGACTTGGTGGCTGGAAAATAACCCTTTATTTCAACAGGTTTTACAGCAACAACGTTATGTGTATTTGGTGGAACCTGGGGAGGTTGATTATGTGACGGATGAGGGGGAGAATATTTTGGATCAACTGGCTGAAAAATGGGAAATTGGCGGCTGGTTGATGGTGCCGATTTTGTCTCAAGGTCGGCTTTTGGGAATGGTGGAATTGCACCAGTGTAATTCGATTTGTCGGAGTTGGGAAGATGATGAGCTGTCTTTGATGGATGCGATCGCTACTCAATTGGCGGCGGCTTTAATTCAGGCGGAAACTCATGCAAATCTTGAGGAATTGAATCGGCAATTGGAAGCGTTAGAAAGGACTCGCAGCAATTTAATTGCGATTACGGGTCATGAATTAAGAACTCCTTTATCTACAATTCAGGTGTGTTTGGAGTCCTTGAGTCAGGAACCAGATATGCCTTTGGAAATGCGAGAGGTGATGTTAGAAACGGCTCAAGCTGACGCAGAACGTCTGCGGAAATTGGTGCAGGATTTTCTGACTTTATCCCATTTAGAAAGTGGTCGAGTGGACTGGAACCCGGAATCTTTGCGATTGGAAGAATGTATTGATTTGGCTATTAGTGGTGTGAGTGCTAGATATGCGGAAAATAAGCCTAAAATTAAGGTAGAAATTAATGATAATTTACCATTAGTTAAAGCTGATGGTGAGTGGTTGGTTGAATTGCTGACGAAGCTGTTAGATAATGCTTGTAAATTTACAGGTTCTGAGGGTAAGGTGACTATTAAGGCTAAATCTAATGGCGATCGAATGTTAGAGGTGACTGTGGCGGATACGGGACGAGGAATTGAGCCTAACCGCTTGGAGGAGGTTTTTGATAGGTTTTATCAGGAGGAGGGTTCCCTACGCCGCACAGTAGGGGGAACAGGTTTAGGGTTAGCAATAGGTAGGCAAATTGTCACGGGTTGGGGAGGCCGTATCTGGGCGGATTCTCCGGGTAAAAATAAAGGCAGTCGGTTCCATTTTACCATTCCTTTGGTGGAAAGTGAGTTAATAATTAATGCTTGATAATTAATAAGTTATAGTTAATTGATTGTGAAGGGAGCGGGATGCTCCCAGTATAATGAGGATTACAGAAATTAGGATGGTAGAATGCGATCGCAATTTTCTAGGGTCAAACCGGAACAGGTGCGCTTAATTAATCCAGTCAATACTTGACCGGGACCGACTTCTATCACTTTTTGAATACCCTGTTCTGAAAGTTGTAAACAAATTTCGCGCCAACGCACGGAACCCGTCATTTGTTTAACCAGACGTTCCTTGAGAATTTCCCCATCAGTAGCGGGGGTCGGGTCTACATTAGACAAAACTGGAACCGTAGCCTGTTGAAAATTAACCAAGTCTAAAACTTGTTGAAATTGGGTAGCAGCCTCAGCCATTAAAGGGGAATGAAAAGCTCCCGATACATTCAATTTAACGGCTCGTTTTACCTTAATTTTACTGAGGAGATTATCAACGGCTTCTGGGGTTCCTGAAATCACGACTTGAGCCGAACTATTATCATTAGCTAAAACCACATTTTCGCTTTGTTCTAGTTGTTGATTAAGTTGTTCAGCATTAAAGCCAATGAGAGCCGCCATTTGTCCCCCTGCCGCCTTATCCATGAGTTCGGCGCGATGTTTAACCAAACGCAAACCCGCTTCAAAATCAAACACTCCAGCCGCATAAAGAGCGACATATTCTCCTAAACTGTGACCCGCGACCAAATCGGGAGTTTTACCCTGTTTTTTGAGAGCATCAACTAGGAGACTTTCGACTACATATAAACAAGGTTGGGTGTAGAGGGTGCGCGACAATTTATCAGCCTCTCCCTGACACAAATCAGGTAGAGACCAACCGAGGATATCAGCAGCTTTATTTAACTTAGGTTGTGCGTCTGGTGAATCAAATAAATCGGCACCCATACCTACAGCCTGTGAACCTTGTCCAGGAAAAACCCATGCAGTTTTAGTCATTATTATTGTTGCTTGTTAACCTTAGCTAAATAGGACAGTAAAAAAATGGGGTTTAACTATTAATTATTTACCCCATTTAAAGATTGCCGAACCCCAGGTTAAACCTGCACCAAATCCGGCTGTAGCAATTATATCACCAGATTGTATTTTTCCCGATCGCACTACTTCATCAAGAGCCAAAGGAATAGAAGCGGCGGAGGTATTACCATAATTAGCGAGGTTACTAATCACCTTATGGGGGGGGATTTTTAGCCTTTGAGCGACAGCATCAAGAATGCGTTGGTTAGCTTGATGAAGGATAAGCCAATCGACATCAGCAGCGGTTAACCCGGAGTGAAATAGAGCTTTTTCGACCACTTCGGGCACTTTTTTAACAGCAAAGCGATAGATATCTTGACCATTCATGGTAATGGGTAGATACTTACCTTGACCGATAGTAATTTGGGGAGTTAAAGCCTTAGCTTCTGGTTGAAAAGCCAGGTTAAGGGAACTATTGAGACTGCCATCACTTTTGAGTTCAAAACCCAATAAATTATCGCGATCGCTCCCTTGTAAAACCACCGCCCCCGCGCCATCTCCAAATAAAATACAAGTGCGGCGGTCAGACCAATCCACCCATCTTGAGAGAATATCCGCCCCCACTAAAAGCACATTTTTATAAACTCCGTTGCGGATAAACTGACTAGCAGTGACCAAGCCAAAAACAAAGCCAGAACAGGCGGCGGTCAAATCAAAAGCCACCGCTCGAGTAGCGCCAATTTTCGCTTGTATTTGACTAGCACTACCAAACAAATCATCAGGGGTAGAAGTAGCCAGAATAATTAAATCAATATCAGTAGGTTGTAAGCCAGCCATAGCGATCGCATTTTCGCAAGCCGATGCCGCCATGTGACTAAGTGTTACCTCTGTAGTCGCCAAGCGCCGTTGACGAATACCTGTGCGGGAACTAATCCACTCATCGGAGGTTTCCACCAGTTGAGAAAGTTGGTTATTATCGAGTAAAACCGACGGAGTAGCCGCGCCACTACCTGTAATAGCTATACCTGTGGTTGTCATTTATCCTTAATTATTTTCTATGAAAGGGGTCAAAGTGTGAGTGGTTAGGGTGCAGGGGGGGGTAAAATCGATAATTGACATTAACAATGATCAATTATTAATTTTACCCAGAGCATATAGCTGATCACCAAATCCGACGATCGCCAGATTATGACTCTTGTTCAATCGCCTGTTTTTGGTGTTTTTGATACTGTAAATTAATGCGTTCTAGCACTTCATTATTAACCGCATCTCGCGCCATGCGAATAGCATTACAAATAGTCGGGGCTTTAGAAGACCCATGACCAATAATGCAAATTCCGGCTACACCCAAAAGTAAAGCTCCCCCATGTTCAACGTGATCAACCCTTTGTTTAAAGCGTTTTAAACTAGGCTTCAGCAGAGTAGCCCCCAGTTGCGATCGCAATCCTGAAGACAACTCCTCCCGCAGCAATTGGAGAACCGCCTCTCCGACTCCTTCGGCAAATTTCAATAGTACATTACCCACAAAGCCATCACAAACTATCACATTAAACTTACCTGTGAGTACATCTCGTCCTTCTGCATTTCCAGCAAAAGAAATCAGAGAATTTTCTTGTAGCATCTGATAAGTCCGCACCGCCAGCTCATCACCCTTAGAAGATTCTTCGCCAATATTGAGTAGTCCCACAGTCGGGTTATCAACACCCAGAACATACTGGCTATAGATGCTTCCCATCACAGCAAACTGTTCTAGGAACTTAGGACGACAATCAACATTGGCCCCCACATCCAGAATCAAAACCGGCGAGGAACGCACCATAGTAGGTAATACAGCACCAATGGCGGGGCGATCGATACCCCGAATGCGTCCCACCCGCAATAGTGCCGAGGCCATCGCCGCCCCAGAGTGACCAGCAGATACAACCGCATCAGCTTTTTTTTGTTTAACCAAATTCATGGCAACATTAATAGAAGCATTAGGCTTGCGTTTAATCGCCCCTAATGGTTCTTCGTGCATTTCGATTGTCCCTTCAGCGGGGACAATTTCTGGCAATGGTGAGTTGCTGTGGTGTTCTTTGAGGGATGCCTCAATCTGCTGAGGATCTCCCACCAGTATGACATCAACCCCAAATTTTTCCTGTGCCATCAGCGCGCCCGCCACTACTTCTGTGGGGGCATGATCTCCACCCATCGCGTCAATTGCAATTCGTGCGCTAGTTAAGCCCATTGACCCAAGTTAGAGAAACCTTGAAGATTTTACCAAAAAACGGGGTTATAACCCTTATCCATAAAGCAAGGGGTTTCGCGCTAAGTGTCTCAGTACGCGATATCCTCTTGCATAAAATCCGGTAATTTCCGGCAGGAGGCGGAAATTACTCCTCACAGAGTCTGCAAGATGCAGGTCCAGGATTAGACCTACGTTAAGGGGGTGATGAAACCCACAGGTGAGCGCCAGCCTGTTGCTCTGTCGTCTATCTTTAAGGAACGACATGAGTGGATTTGTCAGATCGAGTGAGCTAGACGTAAAAAGCCCCTTTAACATGACCGAAGCCAACATTACCCCATCTGGGAGATAGCTTAAATGCCAAATTACCAAAATTACGTTTTTGTGGTTGACACACTGGGGCAACCGTTAAGTCCCACTCATCGGGCCAGGGCCAGAAAGCTTTTGAAGCAGGGTTTGGCTGCAGTGTTTAGGACTTATCCATTTACAATTATCCTCAAGAAAACTGATTCTAATGGTCCGGGAAAATCCTAGAATTGCGGTGTTGATAATTATCTGATTTTTGTTTGACTTTGAGGAAACAGCGGCCGATGTTAGATGTGTTTACTTCTGGGATTATGTCTGTATGGTTGGAGATGGCTGGGATGAATCGCGACCAATTGAATAGGACTTCCCAGCAAATGTGGGAAAGCAGCCTATCGAATATTATCTCTATTGAACGCCCAGATCCTGCGGTAGAGGCGATCGTCCAACAGTATTTGGCGCGTTTATCCAGTCGTGGTATATCCAGCGCCTCTCAGGGGGTATGGATTGAGGCGGGACCTTTTACGGTGGCTAATCATCGGGGGGATATTCCTTTATCGGCAGCTTCGATCACTAAAATAGCTACATCTTTGGCGGCGTTGCAAACCTGGAGTGTTAACCATCAGTTTGAAACCATCATTGGCGCAACTGGTCCCATTGAAAATGGGGTATTGCAAGGGGATTTGGTGATTGTGGGGGGAGGAAATCCCTTTTTTGTCTGGGAAGAGGCTTTTAGTTTGGGATATGCTCTCAATCAGTTGGGTATTCGTCAGGTGCGGGGAAATTTGACGATCGCTGGTAATTTTTCGATGAATTATGAATCGGAACCGCAACTGGTGGGTAATTTACTCCGTCAATCCCTCGATTCCCGGCTGTGGGAGTCAGAAGCAGCTACTCAATATGTCCGTTCAGGGTCCCGGTTGCCAAAACCACAGGTACAAATTTTGGGCTCGGTGCAATATGTCACCTCCCCGCCTAATCTCCAACCCCTAATCCGCCATCGGTCTCTGAGTTTGGCTGAGATTATTAAACAAATGAATATCTACAGTAATAATCCCATCTCGGAAATGTTGGCTGAAACTTTGGGCGGTGCTGAGATGGTGCGACGATTGGCGGCTGAGGCGGCTGGGGTTTCCGTTGATGAAATTCGCCTGATTAATGGTTCTGGTTTGGGTCATGAAAATCAAATTTCTCCTAGGGCTTCCGTGGCTATGTTTATCGCTTTAGATAGACATTTGCGAGATACAGATTTAACTGTGGCGGATTTATTACCCGTTGCGGGACGAGATTTGGGAACTTTGGAATATCGCCGCATTCCTCCACATTCCGCTGTCAAAACTGGCACTTTGTTTGATGTTAGTGCTTTGGCGGGTGCTATCCCTACTCGCGATCGCGGTGTGGTCTGGTTTGCTATTATTAACCGTGCTACAGGTTTGGATGCTTTGCGTGATGACCAGGATTGGTTATTGCAGCAGTTGGTAAATTACTGGGGTGCGTCCGATGTTTTGCCAATTACTTTGACAAATAATCTTGATGGGACTCGTCCGGCTTTGGGGGATCTGGCTAGAATTGATCGGGTTAATTAGCTCGATTTTTCAGATGCTGCTAACAATGCTAATCAATTATGGGATATTATCAAGAACGCGATCGCTCTATTACCAATTACCAAATGTTTGAGTTGGGAAACACTGGGTTGTCTTTTCGTGGTCCCCAACCTCAGACACTCGCTCAGGGTCATTATTTTACCTGTTTAGGAGCCGCACAGACTTTTGGCTGTTTTTGCGATCGCCCCTATCCTAATTTGTTGGCATATTGGCTCAAATTACCAGTTTTGAACTTGGGATATGGGGGGGCTGGTCCTTCTTTCTTTCTGCAAAATTCTCCCTTAATTGATTACATCAATCGCGGTAAGTTTGCCATTGTTCAGGTCATGTCTGGACGCAGTGAAAGTAACTCCCTATTTGATACCGGAGGATTGGAATATATCCGCCGACGTTCTGATGGTAAACAGTTGGGGTCAGAGCCCGCTTATCAGGAGTTATTGGCTACAGGCGATCGCGATTTTGTCAATCAGATTATCGCCGAAACTCGACAAAATTGGGTCAGCAGTTATCAGCTTTTATTGAGCAAAATTAAAGTCCCGAAAATTCTGCTTTGGTTTTCCGAGAGGGAGCCTGATTATCAACTTACATACAATAATATTTATTGTCTATTTGGCAAGTTTCCCCACTTGATAAATGCTCAGGCGATCGCTCAAATCATCCCCTTCGCTAATGATTATATTCAATGTGTTTCTACCCGAGGAATGCCACAACTATTAATTAACCGACTCACCGGATACCCTACCACCCTGAATTTAGCCTATCAGCGCCCGGATTTGGGCGATAAAACCTCTTTTTACAATGATTATTATTTTTCTCCCGAAATGCAACGAGACGCCGCTATATTGCTAAAATCAGCCTGTCAGCAATACCTATATTGACATACTCCCCCCTAGGATTCGGATTGAGGGAGAGGGTAATGTTTGCTGTAATTGATAATTAATTCCCCCGGCTTCCCTAGAAAGGAAAAAGCAGGGGGGGAAAGAGGTAACGAATGGCTGAAACTACCGACACATAATTAACGTATTAGCAGAGATATATCCAGCCACCGGAGTGGTAATTCTAACCCAATTGCGACGCTCACCATCAGGGTCAGGAATTAAGCGATAGTCAGATGCTAATTGTACCCGTTCTCCCGAATCGACACCACCGCGACGAGCAGATGAGCGGGAAGGAGCAGCCCTCACCGCGACACCTTCTGGAGCCGCCTCGCGATCGACTTGACGACAAAGACTCCCTGATGGTCGTGTGGGTGGAGTTTCAGCCAAATCGGTAGAACAGTCCACCAAATTACCGGAACTATTGGGAAAGCCGTTAGAAATAAAACCCCGGACGGGATTAGTGATTTCCACCCAGGAGCGACCACCAGGACCAGTTATTCCCTGTGCATTAGTGGCTAAAGTCACTTGTTGAGCATAGGAAACCTGACCGACGACGGGAGAATTGGGAGTAGGTCGCGCCCGGACTACTAAACCCCGACGTTCAGAAATTTTACGACAGCGATCGCTGGTGGTTTGGGCGATATTAGAGTTAGAGTTAGGCAATATTTGAGCGCGCGCCCCCAATTGTGCAACTGAGAGCATCAACAAAACTATAGCTAACCCAGAAACTGACCGATTAAAGGATTTCCCAACTGCCAAAAACATAAAATCCACACCCACCCTAAGAACCTTTAGAATTGTCGCAGAAAGCGCAGATCACTAGCATAAACCCGCCGAATATCATCCAATTGGTGTAAGACCATAGCAAAGCGTTCTACCCCAAACCCCGCAGCAAATCCAGTATATTTTTGAGGATCATAACCCACAGCTTCGAGAACATTCGGATCGACCATACCACAGCCTAACACCTCCAACCATTTACCCTGCCATTCCAAATCCACCTCAGCGGAGGGTTCTGTAAACGGGAAATAACTAGCGCGGAACCGAATGGGTAGATCACCAAACATTTGACCCAGAAACTCTTTAATAGTGCCTTTGAGGTCTGTAAAACGGAGATTTTCCCCGATCGCTAATAACTCCAGTTGATGAAATACCGCCGCATGGGTAGCATCCACAGTATCGCGACGATAAACCCGACCCGGTGCGACAATGCGAATGGGGGGCTGATGTTGTTCCATGTAGCGAATTTGCACGGAAGAGGTATGAGTCCGTAACAGATTCCCATCAGGTAGGTAGAAGGTATCCTGCATATCCCGCGCCGGGTGGTCTGGGGGGGTGTTTAATGCCTCAAAATTATAGTAGTCGCTCTCCATTTCTGGCCCGGTAGCCACAGTGTAGCCCATACCTACGAAGATATCTAAAGCCCGGTCAATTACGGCATTGAGGGGGTGAATTTTGCCCTGGGGACGATACACAGGGGGCATGGTAACATCTATGGTTTCAGTTTTTAGTTGAGCTTCAATGAGGGCGAGTTCTAGGGCTGTGCGACGCTGGTCGAGTTGAGTTTGCAGGGCTTGTTTAACTTCGTTGGCGATCGCCCCAATACGAGGGCGCGCTTCCGGTTCAAGTTTACCCATTCCCCCCAGAACTTTGGAGAGTTGGCCTTTTTTGCCTAGATAGTTAATCCGCAACTGTTCGAGTCCTGAGAGGGTTTCACAGATGGCGATCGCTCTGTCAGCCTCTTGGCGTAGGGATTCGATTTGGTTTTCTAACGATTGAAGTTCGGTAGTCATTTGAGTGAGAGTACAGATTAGGGGTCGAGAGTGGAGTCGCCTCCATTCCCTCCCATTCAGAACCGTACATGAAAGTTTCCCTTCACACGGCTCCTAGTTTGATTGATCCATTGTTAAGGATACAGCTTTGGCGTTATCTAGTGCCGTTTTATCATCGCGGGTGTGGCGATGTAATAGCTGAAGATTTTTGTATTCATCCTTTCCACCTAGGTTTCGAGGTACAATGTGGTCTACTTCAATTATATCTGATGGGGTAAAGTACTGCCCGCACCATTTACATCTTCCTTTTTGTTTTTTTAGTAGTTTTGCTACCCTGTTTGGCGTGTCGATTGCTTGTCCTTTCCTGGTTGCCCAGTAAGTCCAGTTTCCGTCGTATTGTCTGGCATCAGGGCGTATTAGGGTATGTCTGACAATAGGAGTGTAGTTATGTTTCCATAGTCTAAATCCATCCTTGGTTTGGAATAACCAAGATTCATGTCTTTCTTTCCCATTGCTAAGTTTTACAGTTCCTTTTCGGAAATAGTTTCCTAGCTTCTCGTAATTTGCCTTTCCGCATCTTGATACTGTCCATGCCCTTAACATTAACCAGATTATATAATCTAGTTTATTGAAGGTCTCTGATGAGACTACCGCTGAGTAATAGTTTGACCATCCCCTTATGATTGGGTTTAGTTCGTTTATCAGGGTTGATTGAGGTTCTTTTTTATGTTGTTTGATTACACCTTTAATCACTTCTGTATGAGCTTTAACTGCTTTATTGCTGGGTTTGATATGGGTTTGATGACCAATTAATCGACTGGCTTCCCCACCTGTTTTCCCAGATTTGTATTTTCCGGCTGGATATTGCCTGATGTTGAATCCTAGGAAATCAAACCCTGGTTCCTCAGTCTTGCCTTCGTACTTAATGGGATTAGGTGTGTGACAAATTCGGGTTTTTTCGGGTTTAATTTCTAATCCTACAGGTTCTAACCATTTAGAAATGGCAGTTTTGCACTGTTCAATGATTTCTAGGTCTTTTGAGATGACTACAAAATCATCGGCGTATCGTATTACCGTGGCAAATGGTTTGTTGTTGGTATTATTGGGATACATTTTTTCTATTAACCTAACCATCCCCAACAGTGCGATGTTGGCGAGTATTGGACTTATTACTCCTCCTTGGGGTGTTCCTGTTTCTGTATCCTCGAATACGCCGTTATCTAGCACACCCGCTTTGAGCCATTGTCGCAGGTCTCTTTTCAGGTTGCTTGGGCAATTAATTTTGGACAGTAGGTAATCATGGTTTATTCGGTCAAAACATTTTGCTATGTGTTAGGGGTCGAGAATGGAGTCACCACCATCCCCTCCCATTCAGAACCATACGTGAAAGTTTCCCTTCATACGGCTCCTGGTGTGGATACCCTGTTTTGTCAAAGGAGCAGAATCAACAGACCTGCTTTTTACTTCGATGTTCAGAGCTATATGCAGCACGTAGTCTTTAAACTCGTCCTCGCCATTATACTCTTACTGACCGCAGTATCTATATCCACACCGTGACAATTGGGCATATCCCAACCATGACAATTGGGCTTTAGCTTCTGGTCACATCCTTAGCCCTCTAAGCATGCGCTTACATTTTTCACTACTGCCTTGTGAATAGCATTACTCACTTGTTTATAGGCAGAGCATTAGAGGGGTTAATTAGGGGTCGAGATAAACCTCACGGTCTACCCCTCCCATTCAGCAGCAGAACCGTACATGAGACTTTCACCTCATACGGCTCCTAGTTTGACCGTCTCTTTGTTAAGAGTACAGCAACATCTCTTTCATCAAGAGCTGTTTTATCATCGTGACAATGGCGATGTAATAATTGAAGATTCTTGTATTCATCCTTTCCGCCTTGGCTTCTAGGTACAATGTGGTCTACTTCAATTAAATCTGATGGGGTAAAGAATTGCCCGCACCAGGTACATCTACCTTTTGGTTTTTTGAGTAGTTTTGCTACCCTAATTGGCGTGTCGATTGCTTGTCCTTTCCTGGTGGCCCAGTAAGTCCAATTTCCGTCATAAAGTGTTGCGTCGGGGCGTATTAGGGTGTGTCTGACAATTGGGGTCCAGATGTGTTTGAATAGATGTATCCCATCTTTGGTTTGGAATAGCCAATTTTCGTGTCTTTCTTTCCCATTGCTAAGTTTAATTGTTCCATGTCTGAAATAATTACTTAGCTTTTTGTAACTTGCCTTTCCGCATCTTGATACTGTCCATGCCCTTAACATTTGCCAGATTGTATTATCTAGCTTATTGAAGGTCTCTGTTGAGACTACTGCTGAGTAATAGTTTGCCCATCCTCTTATAATTGGGTTTAGTCTACTTATCAGGGCTGATTGAGGTGCTGTCTTATGTCGTTTAATTACACCTTTTATCACTTCTGTGTGGGCAACAACTGCTTTTTGGCTGGGTTTTATGTGGGTTTTATGTCCGATTAATCGACTCTTATATCCCCCTGTTTTTCCAGACTTGTATTTTCCTACTGGGTATTGCCTGATATTGAATCCGAGAAAATCAAACCCAGGTTCTTCTGTTTTGCCATTATACTCAATAGGTTTGAGTGTGTGACCAATTCGAGTCTTTTCGGGTTTAATCTCTAATCCTACCGGTTTTAACCATTTGGTGATAGCAGTTTGGCACTGTTCAATGATTCCTAGGTCTTTGGAGATGACCACAAAATCATCGGCATATCTTATAAGGTTCACCTGAGTGGCTGTGCCTTTATTTGGATACATTCCTTTAACTAGCCTTTCTACTCCCAACAGTGCGATGTTGGCGAGTATTGGACTTATTACCCCTCCCTGGGGTGTCCCTGCTTCTGTATCCTCAAATACACCGTTATCTAGCACGCCTGCTTTGAGCCATTGTTTCAGGTCTCTTTTTAGGCAGCTTGGACAATGAATTTTGGACAGTAGATAATCATGGTTCACGGTAAGAGCATTTCGCTATATCTGCATCAAGTACATAGTATTGTCCTTGATTTATGGCAGTGTAAATTCTACCAATTGCGTCCTGGGCTGACCGTCCGGGACGGAACCCATAGCTAGTGCCCTCAAATCTTGACTCCCATTCGGGCTCAAGTGCCGACTTAACCAAGGCTTGCCTGGCTCTATCTTGGATTGTGGGAATTCCTATTCCAGCTTTTTTCATCCCTACCAGGTTTTGGAATCCACACCCTTCGCAGTGGTTTTGCTTTGAGGTTTCCTTTGATTTTCTCGGTCATTTCTAGCCTTTGTTTAGGGGATATTGCTATCACACCATCTACTCCAACCGTCTTTTTACCTTGACCCGCTTGGGGGGCGGGTTTATTAAGCTGACTGTTGGGAAGCATGGCTGACCGTGGAACCCGCCCCTACAGTCGCACTGCTAAGAGTCGGGCATAATATGATTTCACCAATAGACGTTGCCACCTTCTTACCTTTGCGTCCTGTCCCGATTTAGCTGCTTGAAATATACTCTTTTGGAGCTTGAAAACTTTCCGTTGAACCTTAGTCCACGGGATGGTCTTCCATGCGTTGTTCGTAGTCTTGATTGGTTTTGATTTCCCAAATCCTTTCTTTAAACTCGCTATCGCCATTTGTACACCTACTTGACTCTATTTCTTTACAATCAAACCGTGACCTGTTAGCATATCCCTACCATTACAGTCGGGCATTGGCTTCTGGTCACATCTCACCCCCTAATGGGCTTGCGCTTACACTTTCACTACTGACTCTCTCTACCAGATTGTCAGAGCCCAAGAGGGGTTAAAACGTTCCGTTTATATGGGCATTCCATCTTTAGATTTGTCCTTTCCACCGGGGTACTTTTAAAGGTCTGTGTAGTTATGACATTGAAGTTCCTACTTTTCCCCTTGCTCTTTTGAGCGCAGCGTATCAACCTGTTTCGCTGCCCAATCATTACGATGGTTCAAGCCGGACATTCGGTTTCCCTAATCATGGATGGTTGGCAGTGGTCTCGATTCTGGTGTTGGGTTACACCTTGGAGCCTTCCGTTCCCCGCTTCAATCCTGGGGTTGTGATTCCCAAAACTGGGGGTGGCTATCGCCGTTACCCTGACTCTCTAACTTCTACTTATCTATTTGTAGAATTTGTATAAGTAATTTGTATGAGTTAGTTGGTTTTGACCTTGGGTTCCCTGCCTTGATTTGTATCGTGGGATACTAATCGTTGGGACATATAAACAGTTATGAGGATGGTCAGGAGAGATCTCCTTATATTCAACCAAGGGGTTTAAGTCCCCACCAGGCGGTTATTTCAGGTATTTCAACCTTATTTTATGCCTGAACGTCTCGCACCAACGTTCCGTTTATACGGGCATTCCATCTTTAGATTTGTCCTTTCCACCGGGGTACTTTAAAGGTCTGTGTAGGTAGTATGACGGAAACACCTACTCTTCCCCTTGCTCTTTTGAACGCAGCGTATCAACCTATTTCGCTGCTCGTGCTTTACGATGGTTCAAGTCGGACATTCGGTCTTCCTAATCATAGATGGTTGGCAGTGGTCGCGTCTTGGTAGTAGGTTCTACCTCACGCCTTCCGTTCCCCGCTTCTATCCTGGAGTTATGATTTCCAAAACTGGGGGTGGCTATCGCCGTTACTCTCTACTCCCTGATTTCTCAGTTCGTTTATGACCTTGAGTTCCCTGCCTTGCTTAGTTACCTAAGCGTCGGGACATATAATCAGTTATGAGGATGCTCAGGAGAGGTCTCCTTATATCCAGATTCGGAGCTGGAATCCTCACCGGGCAGTTATTTCGGGCATTTCAGCCCTATTTCATACCCGAACGTCTCGCACCTGCATCCAGTACATAATATTCACCCTTGTTGATACTTAGGTAAATTCGTGCTATTGCGTCGTGGGCTGACCGTCCGGGACGGAACCCATAGCTTGTGCCTTCAAATCTCGATTCCCATTCAGGTTCGAGAGCCGATTTAACCAAGGCTTGCCTCGCTCTATCTTGGATTGTAGGAATGCCTATTCCAGCTTTTTTCATCCCTTCCAGGTTTTGGTATCCATACTCTCCTAAGTGCTTTTGCTTTAAGGCTTCCCTTAATATTCTCAACAAGTTCCAACCTTTGTCTTGGGGAGATTACTCTCATTCCATCGATTCCAGCCGTTTTCTTGCCTTGACCCGCTTGGGGGGCGGGTTTATTAAGCTGACTGTTGGGAAGCATGGCTGACCGTGGAACCCGCCCCTACAGCCGCACTGCTAAGAGTCTGGCATAATATGATTTCACCAGTAGACGTTGCCACCTTCTTGCCTTTGCGTCCTGTCCCGATTTAGCTGCTTGAAATATCCTCTTTTGGAGCTTGAAAACTTTTCTCTGGACTTTCGCCCATGGAATATGTTTCCATACAAACGCACGTCTTGATTGGTCTTGATTTCTCAAATCCTTTCTTTAAACTCGCTTTCGTCATAGTAACTCCTACTAGACTCTATTCTTTACAATCAAACCGTGACCCGTCTGCATATCCTTATCATTACAATAAGGCGTTGGCTTTTGGTCACATCTCACCCCCTCAAAGGCATTCGCTTACATTTGTCACTTCTAACTATCTCGACCAGATTGTTAGAGCCTTAGAGGGATTACAACGTTCCGTTTATATGGGCATTCCATCTTTAGATTTGTCCTATCCACCGGGGTACTTTTAAAGGTCTGTGTAGGTGCAACATGAAATACCCTACTTTTTCCCTTGTTCTTTTGAACGCAGCGTATCAACCTGTTTCGCTGCTTAATAATGACGATGGTTCAAGCCGGACATTCGGTTTCCCTAATCATGGATGGTTGGCAGTGGTCGCATCTGGTAGTAGGTTATACTTCACGCCTTCCGTTCCCCGCTTCAATCCTGGGGTTATGATTCCCAAAACTGGGGGTGGCTATCGCCGTTACCCTCATCTCCATTCCATTCATTCCTGTTCGGTTTCCCGATTTCTTTCCAGTTCGGTTTTCCGTCCCTTCAATTATTAAGAAATGTTAATAATTATTACGGAGTGTGTTGACCTTGGGTTCCCTGCCTTATCTGTATATTTCTATACAAATGTTGGGACATATAAACAGTTATAGGGATGGTCAGGAGTGCATCCTTGTATTCAGCCGAGGGGCTGAAGTCCCTACCAGACGGTTATTTCAGCATTGCAGCCTATTTACGTCTGAACGTCTCGCACCTATCAATTATTCATTATCATCTTAATTAGTCCGATGCCCAGATATTTAAATGGGCAATAGCCAGATTTTTCCCGGTTAAATATTAGGGGTCGAGATAGACCTCACGGTCTACCCCTCCCATTCAGAACCGTACTTGAGACTTTCACCTCATACGGCTCCTAGTTTGACCGTCTCCTTGTTAAGAGTACAGCAACGTCTCTTTCATCAAGAGCTGTTTTATCATCGTGACAATGGCGATGTAGTAATTGAAGATTCTTGTATTCATCCTTTCCGCCTTGGCTTCTAGGTACAATGTGGTCTACTTCTATTAAGTCTGATGGGGTAAAGAATTGCCCGCACCAGGTACATCTACCTTTTGGTTTTTTGAGTAGTTTTGCTACCCTAATTGGCGTGTCGATTGCTTGTCCTTTCCTGGTTGCCCAGTAAGTCCAGTTTCCGTCGTATGGTGTTGCGTCGGGGAGTATTAGGGTATGTCTGATAATTGGAGTCCAATTGTGATTGAACAGATGTAACCCATCTTTGGTTTGGAACAGCCAATTTTCGTGTCTTTCTTTCCCATTGCTAAGTTTAATTGTTCCATGTCTGAAATATTTACTTAGCTTTTCGTGACTTGCCTTTCCGCATCTTGATACTGTCCATGCCCGTAACATTTGCCAGATTATGAAGTCTAGCTTATTGAAGGTCTCTGTTGAGACTACCGCTGAGTAATAGTTTGCCCATCCTCTTATAATTGGGTTTAGTCTACTTATCAGGGCTGATTGGGGTGCTGTCTTATGTTGTTTAATTACACCCTTAATCACTTCAGTGTGGGCTTTGACTGCTTTTTGGCTGGGTTTGATATGGGTTTTGTGACCGATTAATCGTCTTGCCATTCCCCCCGTTTTCCCAGATTTATATTTTCCTATCGGATATTGCCTGATATTGAATCCTAGAAATTCAAACCCAGGTTCTTCGGTCTTGCCACCATACTCAATAGTTTTGAGTGTATGACAGATTCGAGTCTTTTCAGGTTTTATTTCTAGTCCTACAGGTTTTAGCCATTCAGAAATAGCAGTTTGGCACTGTTCAATGATTCCTAGGTCTTTGGAGATGACCACAAAATCATCGGCATATCTTATAAGGTTCACCTGGGTGGCTGTACCTTTGTTTGGATACATTCCTTTAACTAGCCTTTCCATTCCCAACAGTGCGATGTTGGCGAGTATTGGACTTATTACCCCTCCTTGAGGTGTTCCTGTTTCTGTATCCTCAAATACGCCGTTATCCAGCACCCCCGATTTGAGCCATTGTTTTAGGTCTCTCTTTAGGCTGCTTGAACAATGAATTTTGGACAGTAGGTATTCATGGTTCACGGTAAGAGCATTTTGCTATATCCGCGTCAAGAACATAGTATTGTCCTTGATTTATGGCAATATAAATTCTGCTAATTGCGTCTTGGGCTGACCGTCCAGGACGGAACCCATAGCTCGTGCCTTCAAATCTCGATTCCCATTCAGGTTCGAGAGCCGATTTAACCAAGGCTTGCCTTGCTCTATCTTGGATTGTGGGTATTCCTAGCGGGCGTTTTTCATTTTTACCAGGTTTTGGAATCCAAACCCGTCGCAGTGGTTTTGCTTTGAGGTTTCCCTTAATGTTCTTGACCAGTTCAAACCTTTGTCTTGGAGAGATTACTCTTACTCCATCAACACCGGCTGTTTTCTTGCCTTGACCCGCTTGGGGGGCGGGTTTATTAAGCTGACTGTTGGGAAGCATGGCTGACCGTGGAACCCGCCCCTACAGCCGCACTGCTAGGAGCCGGGCATAATATGATTTCACCAATAGACGTTGCCACCTTCTAGCTTTTGCATCTTGTCCCGATTTAGCTGCTTGAAATATACTCTTTTGGAGCTTGAATATTTTCCGTTGAACCTTAGTCCATGGGATTGTCTTCCATGCGTTGTTCGTAGTCTTGATTGGTTTTGGTTTTCCAAACCCTTTCTTTGAACTCGCTATCGCCATATGTACACCTACTAGATTCTATTTCTTTACAATCAAACCGTGACCTGTTAGCATATCCCTACCATTACAGCAGGGCGTTGGCTTCTGGTCACATCTCACATCCTCTAGGACTTGCGGTTACACTTATCCCTACTGATATCTCGACCAGATAATCAGAGTCCAGGAGGACTTAAAACGTTCCGTTTATATGGGCATTCCATCTTTAGATTTGTCCTATCCACCGGGGTACTTTTAAAGGTCTGTATAGGTAGTAAATACAAAACTCCTACTTTTCCCCTTACCCTTTTGGGCGCAGCGTATCAAACCTATTTCGCTACTTACTTCTTACGATGGTTCAAGCCGAACATTCGGTTTCCCTAATCATGGATGGTTGGCAGTGGTCTCACTTCTGATGTTAGGTTACATCTCGGAGCCTTCCGTTCCCCGCTTCAATCCTGGGGTTGTGATTCCCAAAACTGGGGGTGGCTATCGCCGTTACCCTAATTTCCTAACTTTTACTTATCCATTTCTGGGCTTCCTATAAGGAATTTGTATGGGTTAGTTCGTTTTGACCTTGGGTTCCCTGCCTTGTTTGGTATATCTCTATACCGAACGTTGGGACATATAAACAGTTATGAGGATGGTCAGGAGTGCGTTCCTTATATTCACCCAAGGGGTTGAAGTCCCTACCAGGCGGTTATTTCAGGTATTTCAACCCTATGCGCGTGCCTGAACGTTTCGCACGTATTTGTCAAGTATCATAGTCAATCAAAAGAAGTTGGTCAATTTTCGGGCCATCGTAGCTGGCTTCTGGGTTGGTGAACAAAATTAGCGACGCATTCCCCCACCTGTTCCGAGGTGGGGGTCAAGGAGCGGCGGGGTTTAGTCATCATAGCCCTGGTTCTCAATGTACTACTTGAGGATGGAAAGAGGAGCGCCACCGCTAGAAACGGCGCTAAATTCACGCTTCCAAAAAACACGCTTCCAGTAATAGGGTCGTCATTCTTCAGCGTAACGCTTTCTAATCTCCCTGCTAGTCACCGTTTTAAGGGTGTTACACAACCGGGACACTGACACCTTGGATGTAGTACAATAAGACCATGAGTGCGAGACGTTTAGGAGTCAAATAAGGCTGCAATGCCTGAAATAACCTCCTAGTGGGACTTGCACCCCTTGGTGGAATATAAGGGATTCGCACCCCTGACCATCCCATAACTGTTTATATGTCCCGACGCTTGGAGAAATCTAAGCAAGGCAGGGGACTCAAGGTCATAAACCAACTGAGAAATCAGGGCGTTGAGAGTAACGGCGATAGCCACCCCCAGTTTGAGGAATCACAACCCGTCAGATTGAAGCGGGGAACGGAAGGCGTGAGGGAAACCTATTCCCAATAATCCGACCACTGCCAACCATCCATGACTAAGGAAATCTGAATGTTCCGGCTTGAACCATCGTAATTATTAAGTAGCGAAATAGGTTGATACGCTGCGCTCAAAAGAGCAAGGGGAAAAGTAGGAGTTTTCATTCACTACCTACACAGACCTTTAAAATTACCCCGGTGGACAGGACAAGTCTAAAGATGGAATGCCCGTATAAACGGAACGTTTAAACCCCTCATAGGTTCTCAGCAGGATGTAACTGCACAGTAGTGAAAAGTGTAAGCGTATGCCTTTAAGGGGAAAGGATGTGACTGAAAGCTAATGCCTAACTGTAATGGTTAGGATATGCCCACTAGTCACGGTGTGGATATAGAGACTGCGACAAATAAGAGTGTTTATGACGAGAGCGAGTTTAAAGACTACGATGTTGTATTTAGCTCCAAAAGTTGAAGTCACAAAGCAGGGAGTTGTTGCCCTGTTCCCGATGTCAAAAGGGGTATCCACATCAGGAGCCGTATGAGGTGAAAGTCTCAAGTACGGTTTGGAATTGGAGTTGGGGAGGGTGACCTCCCTTTCGACCATAACGAACAATGAGACTATGAGAACAAAGAAGCCCACCCAAATTATCCGTACTGACAAGTGGACGTTGAACCCAACAGCAGAACAACGTGTTCTGTTTGGCGAGACGGTGAAAGTCTATCGTCGGTTCTGTCGGTACTTGGTAGGCATTGTTTTCACTCACTGGTCAGAGTTAGGGAGTTTGCCTGGAAATAATGTGATTTCTGCTGTTGAACGACTCATTCATCGAACAGGGAAAAACCCTCATCCCAAGTACGGGCTGATTGATATAACGTTCCACAAATTCCCTAGCTACTATCGCCGTGCTGCCATCATGTTGGCAGTAGGACAAGTTAGTAGCTATATGACTCGGTATCGGGAATGGCAAAGTGGGATGTCTCGGAAGCGCAAAGATGCTAAACCGCCTCAACTCCAGGCAAAAACCGGCTGTTATCCAACGCTCTATAAGGGCGGATGCTATAAGCTACATGGCTATGAGCAGATTGAAATCAAGGTGTTTACGGGATCTGACTGGGTTTGGACAACAGTTCAAATCACGGGACTATGTAACCGCCATGAGATCCCGGACAATAAGCTATTGTCGCCCTCGTTGATTTTCGACGCTCAAACCTGTTATCTATCAGTTCCGTTTCACTGTATGCCAGCGAAGCGGATAGCTGATCAGAATGTAGTCGCGGTTGACTTAGGTATCAACACTACAGCAACTGTGACAGTCGTTACCTTCGACGGTACTGTAATCCATCGTGAATTCATTCACCATGGAAGAGACATAGACCGTCGAGATAAACGGCTCAAGTCCGTTTCTAAGCGGGCATCCAAGACGATGGGCAAGGGGGGAAAGCTCCACAAGGGATTCTGCTCCAACACTTATCGAAAATGCCAGAACATCAACAACCAGATTAGCCACATTGTGTCTAAGCGGATTGTGCAGATAGCGACTAAGTTCAATGCCGCTGCTATTGTCTTTGAGAACCTGAAAGGTTGGAGGGCAAAAGGTGGGCGACGACGCTCCAACCTGCGCCAGCGCTTCCATGGGTGGCTCAAAGCCAAGATCCGGGACTACACAGAGATGAAGTGGCAGGAGTTAGGTGGCGAAGTGATTGATGTTGTTGCCGCCTATACCTCTAAACTGGCTTACGATGGTTCTGGTATTGTTAAGCGCGATGCAAAAAACTACGCGCTGGCAACATTGGCCTCGGGTAAGCGCTATAACTGCGATCTCAATGCTTCTCAGAATATAGCGGCTAGAGGTATTCTTCAGCTCACTCGCCGAAAGGACAGTGAGGACCTATCCAGCCAACGTTCTGGACGCTCGCCCCGAAGCTGGGCTTGCCTGTGTGATCTTTGGACTCTGGATAGTTCAAGATTAGCATAGGACACTCCCACCTGGCTACGCCAGGTGGGAGAGCTTCATGCCGTACTAAGCAAAGCAGTAGCCCTGAATGGAAACGGGACTAATCCTGACGCTAACCCTACGGGGAGAGGGCGGGGCTTCTCGGCCGTTAAATTCAAAAAAGTTCAAATTGTAATGCGCGGAAATGGTGGTCGATGAAACTGTTAATCAGCAATGATGATGGGGTTTTTGCCCTGGGTATTCGTTCCCTAGCTAATAGTTTAGGGGAAGCGGGACATGATGTTACTGTTGTCTGTCCCGATCGCGAACGTTCAGCCACTGGTCACGGATTGACCCTACATCAGCCCATTCGTGCGGAAGAGTGTTCATCAGTCTTTCACCCCACTGTAACCGCCTGGTCTTGTTCAGGAACCCCGGCTGATTGCGTAAAATTGGGGTTGTTTGCTTTACTTGACAGTATGCCAGATATGGTTTTGTCAGGTATCAACCACGGCCCCAACCTAGGAACGGATATCCTGTATTCGGGAACGGTATCAGCCGCCATGGAAGGCTTGATTGAGGGTATCCCTAGTATTGCATTTAGTCTAGCGAGTTATTCGTCTGTTGAATTTGATGTAGCGGCCGGTTTTGCGACCACCCTGGTTAACGCTTTAGAAAATCAGGGATTGTCGGAAGCATTTTTGCTTAATGTTAATATTCCTGCTGTTGGGGAACATGAAATTTCGGGAGTGGCGATCGCCCGCCAAGGTATTCGGCGCTATGTGGATATTTTTGAGAAACGGGTCGATCCGCGTGGCAAAACCTACTACTGGCTTGCCGGAGAACTCCTCGAAGATGTGGAAGAAGTTATCGACCATCAAAATTTAGATGATGCACCCACAGATGTGAGTGCCGTCCGCAGTAACTATATTACCATTACCCCCCTTCAGTACAACCTTACCCAATTTAAAGCCTTAGAACCCCTTGCGGATTTGGTGGCCGCCGTGAGAAACTGGAGACAGCAGACCTAGTTAAATCGGGGTGAAATACCCCTGCCTCAAGGTAGTAGGTTAGGGTACTTCACGAATTCTGTAGGCAGGGTAGGGGCGGGTTCTACAGTCAGTCATCATTCTCACCCGCCCTATTACTGAACCCGCCCCGGGTAGGGTACGTTGCATCGATCAACTTTCGGGAAAACTAGCCAAAGAGCGTATTGGCAACGCACGGGGAAGAGACGATGTTAGCCTGTAGACAGAGTGCTGCCGACAGTTCTGTATCAAGCAGGTTCGGAAGCGCCAACTGCCCCTAGTAGCAGTTATCGGAGATAGAAAAGTCTAGTTGTGGGTTACTTTGCGTAAGTCTTATGTAACGGTAGACTAGAATAGTAGATAGAATGTTAATCATAGCAAGTCGGAGCATGGGGGTTGGTTAAAGCCCAAGGGTTGACACCCCCTGGTGATAAGTTCGTTCACTCACACACAGTCATCTATGAATGCTGATACTTTTAACTCTCATTCAGTTAATTGTCCCATTTGCCACCACACTAGCGTTTTGCCTTCAGTAGGGGTGTTTGGCGGACTGTTTACCTGTCCTAACTGCCATACTCATCTGGTAATTAGCAACAGTGGTCATTATGTGCGAGATCCTTTTTCTTGGCAACATTGGGCGATCGGTAGAATGCTAAGGCGACAGAGTCATCCGTTGGCTAGAATTGGTCGTGATGTTTGTTCAACTAAACCGTTTCCCTTAGTGGCGATCGTTAGTAGTCTGCTACTGTTAAGTTTGGCAGTGGTAGCAACCGATCGCCTAAATTATCACAACCAAATGCTTGACCCTAGTATTACGGAATTGGAACAAGATGCAGCCGATTACCCTTTTCCCTAAACTGGCTTTAATCCTTTGATGGGTTTGGGACTTTCAGAAGGCATAATTAGAGTCCACCCTTCTACAGTCCCCAAAACTCTGGTATCTGGTAGTTGCAGGTTATTGAGGGTTTGCTGATCAACCAGAAAATAGGCTGAGGGTGAATTGTGCCAGTAATGCTGTAGGCTGTCGTTTACTAGAGGCTGTATTCGCCTGGCGCTATAAAAATCTAGGGAAGGTCGCGAGTGGGGGTAAGATGTGTAAATCTTTGCCTCTGCGGGAGTATGTTGTTGGATGAGACTAGCAACGGGTTTGACGGGGTAGGACTCGCCCAATTCCCAAACCCAGTGATGTGAGGAAACAAATAGCAGCAGGGATAGGTACATCCCCCAGCAGAGAATGACTAAAAATTGCCGATCGCATTCGACTAATAATAGGGTGCTAACAGCCATGGTTAATGCTACGGAAGCAAAGGTTAACTGAAGGTTAATGTCTAAAGATTGACTATCAGTTAGGGTTAGCATTCCCCCTAAATATAGGCCTCCTAGCCAAGCTACAAAGGCTAAGAGACTAAATATAGGCCATAGGCTATCGGGACGGGGACAGGGATAATCTGGGGTTAACAATTGGTCTGGGGGGACGCTGGGGGAAGGCTTTGTTTTTCGCCATCTACCAATTTGATGATCTCCTTCTTCCCAAACTAGGGCTAGATAACTTCCTACTGCTAGGGCGAAGGCTGGATAAATGGGCATAATATACCAGGGGAGTTTGGTATTCATCGCAGATACGGCGATTAGATAAACTCCTGTCCACACTAATGTTAACCGCGCCCAACTTAAATTGCGATCGCGCCAAGCTAATCTTAATCCTCCTAACCAGAATAATAGCCAGGGGGCGCTAAATTTAATGATTTCCAGCAAATAATACCAGGGGGGTCCTTTGTGGTTTTCTACGGACTCCCAAATTCTAACTAGGGACTGATCTACTAGGTTGGCGATTATGAAGTCAAAGCCATAATATTGCCATTGGGAAGCATACCAAAACGCTACGGGTACTAAGCCTAGCCCTAAGCCCCACCACAGGAATTTTGAGGTCAACAGTCGGGGGGTATCCCACAGCAAAAATCCGAAGGCGATCGCTCCTAATAATACCCCTAATAGCACTCCTTTGGTGAGACACAATAACCCAAATGCTAACCCAGACCCCAAGGCGTAGCGCAAATCTCGCCGCGCACGCAATACGCAGACCATCATTAGGACTAGAAAAAATAATACCGCCCCATCTAACATGGCTAAACGGCCATGACGGACTATTGGAATTAGGGTTAAATAAACTAAGGCTGAAAAAATCGCCTGGCTGCGACGGTGGAAAATTTCCCGCCCTAAACTGTATAATAAGGGTACGGATGTGGCTGTTAAGAAGGCTCCTGGTAGACGGGCTGTCCATTCGTTTACACCCCCTATCTGGTAAAATAGGGCGATGAACCAATGAATTAGGGGGGGTTTGTTTAAGTAAGGGTCTCCGTTTAGGGTCGGGTGTAACCAGTTAGCATCCCCTGTGATTAACTCCCGCGCTACTTGGGCGACAATTCCTTCGTCCCAGTCTCGGAGGGCAACTCCGCCTAAATCTATGGTAAATAATAGTAAGGCGGCGAGCCATAATCCCCATCCCCATAGGCGATCGGCTTTTTGGTAGGTAGTGAATATTGGGCTTTTTGGTGTTCGGTGTGCGGAAATTCGACGAAACATAGTCCCCCATGCGATCGCTCAGTTTGACGGTATTTGTAGAGTTCTTGCTAGTTGGAAATCTTCCTTAACTAGGTAAGTTGGTGCTAATTTTAACACAGGAACTCAGATATTTGCTCTCCTGGCTGATTCTATCTGATTGGGGAGGCGGCGGGGGGCGATCGCTTGATTAATATATATAGGGTTGAGGAATTGTTGGGAAACTTTCATAGCCGGGAAGAGTCGGGACATGGGTAGTCAGAAAAAAAACCATGGCTTTCAGATGAGAACATTAACTATTGATGATCTCAAAGCCTTTAATGAGTTATTGCGCTATGTGTTTCAAGTTACTAATCATGATTTGCATAAGATTGGTTGGAATGAAGAGGAAATTGAGCGCGAAAAACGACCTATACTAGAGGCTGCTCATGTTTTGGGATGGTTTGATCATGATAAGTTAATCTCCCAAATTGCTATATATCCCATGGAGGTTAATATTCATGGGGTTATTTATAAGATGGGTGGTTTAACTGGGGTGGGAACTTATCCTGAGTATGCACAACATGGTCTGGCTAAGTCTCTGATTATGCAAGGATTACTTGATATGAAAGCTATGGGTCAAACTATTTCTTATTTGTACCCCTATTCTATCCCCTATTATCGAAAAAAGGGTTGGGAAATTATTAATGACCAGATTAAATACACTATTCCTGACCATAAATTACCCCGCATTACTGAGGTTTCTGGTTATGTGCGGCGTGACCAGGCTGAGGGAGATATTATCAAAGCTGTTTATCAAAAATTTGCTGAACAACAGCATGGCGCATTGATTCGTGGTTCCCTAGAATGGCAGGAATATTGGCGGTGGGATCAGGATGATTTGCGTGCTGCTGTATATTATAATCAGAATGATCAACCGGCGGGTTATGTGCTTTATTACATTGCTAATGATATCTTTCAAATTAAGGATATGATTTATATGGATGAAGATGGTCGCCGGGGTCTATGGAACTATATTAGCGCACATCAATCTATGGTGGAAAAGGTTATAGGTTGGCGGTATACTAATGACCCTTTGGCTTTTCTACTGGATGATTCGGAGATTACTGAGGAAATTTCACCTTACTATATGGCGCGCATTATTGATGTGGAAAAGTTCCTCAAGTTCTATCCTTTTCAGCCTCCGGTTAATGCGACTTCTCTCTCTTTCATTGTGCGCGATGATTTGTTGAATGATAATAATGGTGTTTTTACGGTGGAATGGCTGGATGATGGGACGACTAACATTACTCGTAAAAAAAGCTGTCATGAGGCGAGAATGAGTATTCAAACTCTGGTTTCTTTGTTGATGAATTATCGCCGTCCTAGCTATTTCTATAAGGTGGAAAGGTTGCGCGCTGACCCTCAAGTGGTGGATTTGCTGGAAATGATTATCCCTCGTAATGAACCGTTTTTCTCGGATTATTTTTAAGGGGAACTTTATCGGGGTTGATTTTATAGTCAAGTGTATAGGCATAATTCACCCTCCCATCCAATTATAATCAATAAATTTTCAGTTGTCAACCCCCAATTCTGAGAATTTCTGATCAATTGTCATGCTGAGATAGAATGAGATTGAGGATATTTAATTCTGTGGAGGTGAGAAGATAGCGATCGCTAAAAACCTTAGATCGCATTTGTTCAAGACTATAACTTCTAAAGATGACAAAAGGGAATTCTTGATAGCGATCGCCAATAGGTAGGACTTGTTCACATGGATAAAGTACATTAACATATTGACTTAAGATCCGACGGAAACTGTCATTTTCCGTTTCAGGTATTTGGGATTGAAAATAATTGCGGATTTGGTCTCCGACAATAAAGGTAAATAAGGGAATCGCGTAATATTGAAAATCCCAGGAGTTTTGTTGTTCAAGTGTTTGAGTGCGATCGTGGTGTTCTTGGAGTTTATAAATTAAATCGATCGCACCTTTAATACTAGCAGTGAGACTAGGGGGATATTGGGAACTATCACGAATCGCAATCATTTTTTTTAAAAGTTTTTCCTCCTCAGATTGTAAAATTTTAGCCAATCTTATTTGGTAACTTTCTGCTAAATCAGAGCTAATATTAACTAGGATTAAGCTACCACATATATGAGCAAGTTCTGGTGTTTTCAGGTCTAGCAAACCTGTTAAGGGGTCACAATATTTAGCAAACTCAGCATTAAATTCTGGAATAAGTTTTAAATAGGAGATGTTGTCACTCTTGCTGCTAGATTTATAGTCATCACTATTTAGCCAAAACTCACACTGAATCAGCAACTCTTTAAGACCCATATAGACAGCGGTTAAGGTAGTGTTTTGAGGATGTCTTTTAGACTCTTTATATAATTCCTTAATTAAGGTAGATAACTGACCCGTGAAACTTTGACCAGAAGCAGAAACAGATTTTCCTCCAATGGGAATCATCAAAAAGTTACCCCTTCCCACTTGACCATATCCTTGTATTCTGGTCATGATCGCAGTTTTGAGAATAACGAGCAGGTTTAACATACTGATCAGGCTTTCTTGAATGGAGAGATTAGGGTCGCTATCATCTCCGTAGTAAACAGCGCGATCGCATAAGTAAAAAGTCAAAAATTTCTGGTGATCATCAAAAGTCTGCAATTTTCCTTCTTCCCAAAACTGTCCGCGACAGCGATAAATAACTTGGATAATTTCCATTAAGTTAGTTTCCACTTGAAACCGAGGAACTTCCACTAAAATATGAGTAGATTTCGGGAAAGATAAACCCCGACTAGCGGAGGATGTCATAAATACCACCTTAACCTGGTTTTGATATTGATGGATTTCTTGTCTTTCCGTATCGCTGAGGTTAGCGTGAACCTCTAAATAGTCTTGATTTTTGACAAAGGTTTGCTGTTTTTGGATATCTTCAATTAGCCGTTTTAGTCTGATTTTGTCTTGGATATAAACTAAAATCTGACCCGTATTGGGTTCCTGAATTAGTCGATCAATATCGGCGAAAATCTCAGATAATACCGTTTCGGGAAGTTTTTCTTTGGTTTGGGATAGTTGGTCTTGATTAAATTGGACAGATTCAATGAAGGGTTTATAGGTGATGGTCAGACCTTTCGCGGGATAGGAGTTAGCGTTAATAGCGATCGCCGACTTTCTGTTAAATTCAAATTCCTTAGACGAGATAGAATCAAGATCTGGTTGAGATACCCGACGGAAGAAAATTTTATCAGGTTCGGGAGACGTTTCTGATAGGTGTTGTGTAATCACTTCCGAGTCAACAATGGAAGCATCTGCGACAATTACCTTAGTATTGAATCCATATTCAGGATTAGTTAATTCGTATTTTTCAATAATTTTGCGAATCCCGTCTAGAAATTCTACCCCGGTATTATCTCCGGTAATTTCATCAATCATAATAAATATATTTTTGATGCGTTTGGAGAGGGACTGCATTTTTTGACTATCAACTTCATTCTTTTTTTTACTGTAGGCTTTCTGAAAAATTTTCTCGAAGTTTTCTAAGGTATTCTTACCAGTATTAGTCATGCGTAAAGATTGTATACAAGCTGTAGCGACAATAGCGAGAATATGATTATATGAATTATCATTAATTAAATTAGATATGGCTTCACACAGGGTTGATAATACTCCAGGAACCTTATTTTTGGATGGTTTTAGGCGATTATCGGCGAAGCGGTTAACTAATGGAGAACCGTGAGATGAATGCGTATTTTCTATATGGTTAATCGGGAGGAATTTAACTGAGTGAATGTTAAACTCATTTTGATGTTGGGTGGCGAGATAATTAACAGTTAAAGAGGGTGCGTTATTTCGGAGGAGAGCGTAGTTAGTGGTGACACAAAATAGGCGATCGTCGCTAAGATTATCAGTTTCTGAGTTTTTGAATTTTTCGATAATATCTAGGTTGACTTGTTTACGAGGACTGACATAAAAGAATAGAAAACCCTCATCAATATGAGATTTCAAAAAATCCACGATCGCCGTAGTTTTTCCAATTCCAGGATTTCCCGTCAGAAAGATATAAGTATAGTCAGAGTTGAGGGATTTTTGGACAGCTTCCGCGTGGGGTTGTCTCAGGTCTAGGGTACAACTAAAGTCATCAATAATTTCTGTGTGGGGGGGGATGATATTAAGGCGATCGCGACTAATATTAGATAGATTTTCTAGGAAGGATTTACCATTTTTAAAACTTTTGGCGACATTGCGGCGAATTAGATCCATTACCTGTTTTCTAGCTGTGGTAATTTCTGCATCTTTGGATTCATTTTGATAAATATTCGCACAGGTCGCGAGTAAATCCCAATGGTGTGGATTTTGGGGATTTAGGGATAGGTTGCTAAGATTGCGATCGCTATATCCGACTACATTAATCATCGTAGAGTTGTCCGGTTTCACTACTCCGAATTGTTGTAAAAAACCATAAAAGCTATAAGCATAACTAGCAGCTTGAATTAATTTGACGCATTCCTTATCCTGTCGCTTAAATGCGGTAAAGTATCGTTTGAGATCCTCCGAAAATTCCACATCAAGATTTTCGGAGTCTCCCGTATCCAGCCGCAATTTTACGAAAACACTTTTCGATTTCAGATAATTAATCTCTCGTTTGAGTAACCGACGTTGGTTGTCTAGGTTTTTGTCCGTTAAATCAATTAAATCTTCAATAGCTTTTACCGAAAATATTGATAAATCTACCACTAATATTCTCAGCTTATTTCGGTATCTGAGTAACATCAAGGTATCCGCTTTAAAAAACTCACCTTTCCCGCTGTATTTGTCCCAATTTATCTTAGGTTTGGGAGGTGAAAATTCATCTTTTAACTGCGATAACCACTGGTCAATCTGTAGCTGTTTATCTTTGGGATATAGGTTGAGACTGTTATCATCAGAAAAGCTACACTGATTATAAATAATTTCATACTTATGGTGACTTTTATGGTAATCTTTACCCAAGGATTTCAGATATTCCCGAAAAAAGTTTAACCCCGACAACCAACCTTTCTGAATCAAAAATAGTCCCCATTTTTCTAAGTTATTCCTAATGGCTTCTTCGTCGGTTATGTTTTCATCTTTGATGATTTTTCGTAGCATTTCAGGAAATCGCAATTTTTGCAAATCCCGACTATACAAATCACCAAAATTATGGCTAATTTCAGCTTCGGATATGGCTGATAAAATCCCAATATTGAAACCTACCTCAAATAATCTTCCGAAATTTTCTGCGACTTTCATCTGTCAACCTCAATCAATCATTATGGTGATAATTCAACTTATTGATAAATCCGGTTATTGGTGGAGTCCGATTTAGGTCACCGTTGATTCTGGGGATACAAAATCGAGTTAACCTCACTCAAAAAAGCCAAACTATTAAAATCGGTTTTTCCATTCATGTGCTTAAAAAGACATTTTTTGCGTAAAGATTCATCACCAATAACGCGATCGTAGGGATCGAGTTTAATCTGGATATTCTTTCCAACTAATTTTTTTTCAAACCTGTAAAAGTGGAAAAAAGTCAAATATTGCAGAATGTCTTGTTTCAGAAAGTTATCATGAATCAATCCCTCGCGAATATGCTGATCGTCCAGGACTCCTTGATAGATATTTAATAAAGTTGCGTAGGACATCACCCCATTATAAAAGCGATCATCTTCGTTTTTGGTTTTCACAGACACACCATTAAATAGGTTAAAAAATACCACCACGTTTTTACTAGGGTCTTCTACCAAGTTTAATAAGTTAGCAGTATCCTTGAGGCTATAGGAATCCTGGTATAAGGTTTTCTTTTTTCTGACATAATACTTATTAAAGAAAATCGGATATATTTTAATATCTGGTAATCCTGATTGGAGAGATTGAATTAAAGTGGGTGACATAAAATAAAACTCATCTTCATCATTGTCCTCTACTTGGGTGAGGTGTAAATTATCAGTAAATGGCGCTTTGGCTATATACAAAAAGTGACGATATTCTAATCCTGATTGATGGTAAAGATCATATATTAAATCAATTAAAATTGAGGGTTCTGTATATAAATTCCGAGAGAGATAATTTCCCGAAAAGGTTTTTAATAACTGTACGACAATTTGATTATCTGACTGCTTCTTAATTCCGATCGCTTCACCAAATATAGTAGAAATCCGGTCTTGGCGATCGCCTTTAAATAAACCATCACTTTCAGCACTAGAAACCACAATTAAAGCCAATTTATCCAGGGAGAAACTGCGACTATCAGCAGATTGATCTAGGCTAAACTTGCGCGGTAATACCGAATACAACGAACCCAAAGCATTTCCTTTAGCCAACTTGTCGGTCAGTTTTTTAATCCTAAAACCTTGAGAATTGGCGCGATATTTATTATTCAATAAATGACTAATCACTTTCGATAAATTAGCCATAAATTTCTCCGCTTCAAAAGGTTTATCTTCGCTTCCTTCATGAAGTCTAAAAATTGGCAAAAACACCTGTTTCCAATCTTCCAGAATTATCCGCAAACTGATATTAATCAGCAGAGCCATGGTAAACTGATAAATAAAACTCTGTACCGAATTATAATGACCCTGATTTAAGCATTTTTGATCGTAGGGAAAAATAATTCCTGGAATATTAATAAAAATTTCTCCTGTTTTTTGGCGAATTGGGTCACTTTTAGGAAGGAAGAAAACCGGAAGACATTTTTGGATTTTATCAATCCCATGATAGTCGATGGTAAATTCCTGATTTTCTGATGTCTGATAATAGCGGATATCTTCGATTTTCAGATTACCCGGAAGTTGACAAAATATTCCCGTGTCGGGACTAGAATCGCCAATAGTAATGTACTGAAGACACTCTTTGGTATTCCTTTCTACTACCTGATTAAAAAACAAACCATTGCTAATTTTCTCAATATCTGATTCTAATATTCCCTTATAGATACCAATTTTAACCGGAAAATTTTGGGGTGCTAAAATAGCGGATTGTTTAATAAAAGCATGAAGCAGCAATTTGAGGTTCTCAATTTTTTTGATAACGTTGTATTGGTTAAATACTTGAATTATACCTCTCAAACACTTAGACTTTTCATCTTCATCTGTTCCCTGAAAAATCGGCAAAAAATGAGTCTCAAAACTTTCGCGAACATTATAAGTTAGTTCCGATTGTGGATCATAATCTTCTTGGTCAGGATTACTGCGAGTCGCAAACGCAAAATAGTAAATAAAAGCGATTTTTAAGACCTTTTTATAATACTGAGATTCCTGAGAAAATTCTTCTTGCTCAGGATTAATCATCTCAATATAATAGTCGAATGCTGGTTTACCTCCCCTAGCTTGAACCGGGTTGTTAAATTTAAGTTTTAAGCCAAAAGTAAAGGTTCTCTCGCTTCCGTCTGGACTGGTGGTTTCCCCTAAACTCTCGCTAATTATCGGAATAATGGGGAGAGAGTCAAACACCTCTGACCGGGAAAACCAATCGCGATAATTAATGGTTTCTCCACCATAACTAACTAGATAATCTCCATCCTGTTTGTCATGGTCATCAATATAAGCCACCATATCTTTTAGTCGCCGAATTAAATCCTGTAAATAAACTAAATCGGGATGATTATTAGTGGCTAAATTGGCGGCTAAATATTCCAAATAGCAGATTTTAGCGTGTTTTTTGAGTTTCCCTAGGGATTCGCTATCGACTACTTTCTGCAATTTATAAAAATCCGAAGATTTATCATTAGTTAAATTATCTAGGATTTCGAGAGTATCTTCTACATCTTCGGAGGATTCTTGGTCTAGTTTTTCCTCAATATAGTTACTGAGTCCCTGTTTTAAATCTTGGGTAAATTGATTGATATTTCTTACGGAAATTGTCAGTTTATGAAACTTGAGGAGAGAATTACTACCCACATCATTAAGCCGTGTTTCTAACTCTGATGTTCTCACGTTTGGCTTAGTCGGAAAATTATAATATAAACTGAATTTCTGATTATTTATTTCCTGTAAGGTTCGGATAAAGCTATGAGTTAAAGAGTTAATATCTCGGTGATTATTATCTCTGGCTAATTCCTGTAACTTGTCTTGTAATAAATCCCGAATTTGTCTGATTTGTTGGTTAAATATATTTTGAGTATTACTATTAAAATTCACTGTAGCCGATTTACTGATACCCCTGGAACTAATGGGGTTAGCAATATTTTGTTTAATTAGTTGATTGGTAATAGTCTCTAAGTCGATAATGAGATGATTTTTATTTCGAGAAATTTTGAATGGTTGTTGTTGGGGAATTTGCTCGATAATTTTAGTTAATATATCGCTGTAGTCTACGAGTTCTAAGTTGCTGTCAGCTATTCCTAAAATGTTCATGTTGACTCCTGATGATAAATAGCAGCGATCGCCTTAATAATTATGGAGGTGATTAAACCTTAATAATTATGGGGGTGATTAAATAGGTGATGACTCAGGCTTGCCTTCACCTATCCTTATATGTAATAATAGACTAGAATGCTTGAATCCACTCTTTCACGTCGTACTCAGTCCAGATCCCATTTTTCCAATAGGGGTCAGCTTCCACCAAGCCGCGAACGATCGCCTCTGATTCAGCCTCATAAATCCCCAGAACTTTAGTTAAATCTTTAGTGGGTCCAATAGTAATTAAAACCCCCGATTCTTTCTGTTCCTTTAAACCCTGTAAATGTTCTGGTCGGTAGGGTTCCCGTTTCGCCAAAACGTCTTCACAGTAGCTACCAAACATGATATATTTTGCCATAACCTTGTCACTTGAGGAAACTAATCACCACCATAGATATTATCACATTATACCACCTCAATGGTAATGGGTGTCTAGGGTCTTTTGAGAAAATTCTCAGAAGTGGTTATCGACAAGGGGAGTCTACCTCCCCCAAAGCAGGGGAGGAGGAGGTAGAAAGGGAGGGAGAAAGGGAGGCTGACTAACTTCTTAAAGTCACCTGAAACTCCTTAGCCAAAGCATCCCTAATTTTTTGCTGTATGGGTTCTATATCCTCATCAGTGAGGGTGCGATCGCCAACCCGATAAACCAAACGAAAAGCCAAACTCCGCTGATTTTCGGGAACATTTTTGCCACGGTATTCGTCGAATAACTCCACCGATTCCAGAATTTTACCACCTGTTTTAATCATCGTTTTTTGCAAATCAGCCACCGACACCGAATCCTCCACAAAAAAGGCGAGGTCGCGGTCACTAGCGGGGAAAGTAGAATAGGACTGAAAAGGTCGCTTTAAGTAATCCTTAGCCGTAATAGCCGCCGTGAGTACCGAGAGACGAAACTCGAATAAATAGACAGCTTCAGGAAGTTCTTTTTCCCGTTGAATTTGGGGGTGTAGTTGACCGAAAATTCCCAGGCGATCGCCATTTAACCATAACGTAGCTGTCCGTCCAGGATGGAGCATTTTAGCATCAGATTCTTGGCGATATTCCACAGACAAAGACAACCGCTCCCATACCGATTCTAACACGCCTTTAGCCTCAAACCAACTCATGGCATTATCCTTCCCACTGTTGACCCAACGACCCTGAGACGGGTCGCCACCAATCACCCCAGCGATCGCATCTTCTTCGTGATAGACCTCTCCATCACGCCGAAAAATCCGGCCAATTTCCAACCCATTTAACGGACCATTACCATTTTCCAGGTTAAACACAAAAGCATCAATTAACCCAGATAACATCTCAGTTCGTAAAGCCGAATACTCCACAAACAGAGGATTAGCAATTACCACCTGATTATCCCCCTGTTGTTTAACTAGGGAATAGTGCATCAACTCCGTCAAACCCGCCGCTCGAAAAGCCGCGCGCAAGTCTCTTTTAGCCGCTTCTTCTGGTGGTAAATAACCGGGGACACTCTGAGTCGGAAGAGTATCAGAAAAGCGGTCATATCCATATAATCGCGCCACCTCTTCAATCAGGTCAATTTCCCTTTCCAAGTCCCGTTGACGATAGGGGGGAACTGTCACCGTCCAGACTACCGATTCCCCCTCTTGGCGGCTAGTACCACATCCCAAAGCATTTAAAATACCTTCAACCTCTGGGGGTTGTAAATAGGACTCAACCTCTGTATCTTCTCCCCGTTTGAGAGGTCCTAAAATAGCATTAAGGCGATCGAGACTCAGGGAAACCTCCTGAGTCATCCGCATTTGGGTAGCACCGCTCGCCGCTTTCTGGACCGTAGCAGTTCCCCCAGCTAGTTCTGAGATTAATAATATAGCACGACGGCAAGCCAGAGCCAGTTCCGCTTGATTTATGCCGCGTTCATAACGGGTAGACGATTCCGTGCGGATACCCTGAACACGCGCCGATCGCCTAATAGCCACCGGAGAAAACACCGCCGCCTCTAGGATTAAATTAGTCGTCCCCTCGTGAACTTCCGTGTCCTCGCCTCCCATAACCCCCGCTAAAGCAACCGGTTGATCATTAGCGGTAATCACCAGATTTTGTTCTTGTAGCTGGCGGGTTTGACCATCAAGGGTTTTAAGAGACTCAGAAGCCTTAGCAAAACGCACCCCGATAGTCAGGTTTTGAGACCCAGTAAGGTTAGTAAGCCGATCGCGATCGAAAGCGTGGAGAGGCTGCCCCCATTCTAGTAAAATGTAGTTGGTGACATCAACCACATTGTTAATCGGACGAATTCCCGCCGCCTGTAGCCGTCGTTTTAGCCAATCAGGAGAGGGGGCAATTTTTACATTGGCGATCGCACCTCCGATATAGGTAGGACAGGCTTGCGATTCCATGAGATCAATTTCCAACCCACCTGCTGGGTCTTGGTCGCCAATTAATACCCCCGCCGCGTCAGGAATTTTCAAACTCCCGCCAGTCAAAGCCGCCACTTCTCTAGCAATTCCCACCATACTCAACCCGTCCGCACGATTAGCAGTAGCTGTGACATCCAGGATCACGTCATCGAGTCCGATTAGGGGTCGGACATCACTTCCCAGCACAGGCTCGTCTAAATCAAAGCTATGGATACCTGGTGATTCTTTTTCTAAACCCAATTCTGATAGGGAACAAATCATTCCCATGGAGGGAACACCCCGCAGCTTAGTTTTTTTGAGCTTCAGGTCAATGGCGGGGAGATAAGTGCCAATAGTCGCTACAGCCACAATCATATCTGCTGCTGCATTAGGAGCCCCACAAACGATATTTAGGCGATCGCTTTGTCCTATGTCTACCTGACAGACTCGCAGTTTATCCGCGTTAGGGTGGGGTGCAATTTCCGCAATTTTCCCTAATACCACACCATCAGCCCAAGTGCGGCGATCTTCGATATCTTCTACTTCAAATCCCGCTACCGTCAGGGTTTCCGCTAATTGTTCGGGACTGATACTGATGTCTACCAGTTCTCGTAACCAGTTTAATGAGATCCGCATATCACTTCAATTTTTTTGTCCGATTCTCCATTCTAAGGAGTCAACTAGCCTAGTGGCGAAACTTTTTTCTGGGGACCTGTTGGCGGATCATGGTAGCAATTACTAGATTTTTGGGGTGCGATCGCTGATAATAGTGTTTAATTCCCGTGGTTAGAGGTTCCCTGAGAAAGTTAGGTAATAATTGGGTATAGATAGCAGATAGAGCAGACCCACCATGTTAATTGTCCTAGAATGGTAGTTAGGTCTACAGAGTTAGGATATTGAATATTATTCCTGAAATCTCTAAGATCAAATCCTTTGACCTGCTGTTAAGAGTTCCCTGTGCCTTGCTATATAGATAGCTACTTACACGAATTCGCGGTCTGACGTTAATCTTAAATTGAGTTATCTCCAACCGCCATGAGTTACTGTACCAATCCCAGTTGTCCTAATCCCGAAAACCCTAACGAGGCTGTCAAGTGTCAGGCTTGTGGTTCCCGGCTACGGTTACGAAATCGCTACCTAGTCGTTAAACCTATTGGTAAGGGGGGTTTTGGGGCCACCTTTCTAGCCCGAGATTTATCCCTTCCCGGTTATCCGGCTTGTGTAGTTAAGCAATTGCGACCTTCTGCCACTTCTAAAAGAGTTCTGGAAATGGCACAACAGCTTTTTCAGCGGGAGGCGAAAACTCTCGGGAAAATTGGTGATCATCCCCAAATTCCCCGTCTTTTAGATTACTTTGTCGGGAAACAACAGTTTTATTTAGTCCAAGAATTTGTTGATGGTTTTACCCTCAAACAGGAAGTTAGAGCCAATGGAGCTTATAACGAACAACAAACTCAGGAGTTTCTGCGGGATATTTTACCACTGCTGGATTATATCCATTCTCAAGAGGTGATTCACCGGGATATTAAGCCAGCTAATATTATTCGTCGCCGTCAGGATAATCGTTTAGTGCTGATTGACTTTGGCGCGGTTAAGGATAAGGTAAGTCAGGCGACCATGATGGGAACCGGAGAAACTGCTTTTACTAATTTTGCCATTGGAACTTCGGGATTTGCTCCCATGGAACAGATGTCTTTACGACCTGTTTATGCTAGTGATATTTATGCGGTGGGGATGACTTGTATTTATTTACTGACGGGTAAATCTCCTAATGCTTTGGAACATAACCCGACCACCGGAGAGGTTTACTGGCGAGAACATACCCATGTCAGTAATGCTTTTGCTTTGGTCTTAGAAAAAATGTTGGCGGTGTCGGTTTATCAGCGTTATCAGTCCGCCAAAGATGTTTTATATGCTCTTGATCATCAGGATGATGTAGAGGATGATTTATCTGGTAATATGTCCGTTCAGCCTATAGCCACAGAATTTACACCAGACCCACCCGAAGAACCAACTATTTATAAGGATGATCAAACCTCGATCATGATGACTGCTCCCCAAAGGGAAGCGAAATTGATTCGGGAACGCCGAGAACGCAAAAAACGACGGGAAGTTACCGAAATTTCTGTACATAAACGACCTATGGGAGGGGGATTGAGTGCTACTCAGGGAGCGCCTATAACTATGCTCAATAGTGATACCCCATCGACTCAGGGAACTTATATTCCTAGCAATTGGAATGAGAAGAATTTTCGGAGTGCTTTTAGTAAGGGACACCGAGATTTTGGCGATTGTGAATTGAGTGGCTTAAATTTGTCGGGGGGAAAATGGAGAGGTGCTAATTTTTATCAAGCGCGATTGAGTAATGCTAATTTTCAAAATGCTGATTTGAAAGATGCCAATTTTGGCCGCGCACGATTGACTGAGGCTAACTTTAAAAATGCTAATTTGGAAAATGCTTATCTGAGTACCGCTAATCTGGAAAAGGCGGATTTGAGAGGTGCTAATTTGCAGGGTGCATATCTGACTCGCGCTAATTTGCGAGGTGCTAATTTATGCGGTGCGAATCTTAGAGGTTGTACGGTGGGGGATGAACAGTTGGCTTTAGCACGCACTAACTGGCGGACTATTTTACCTAATGGAAAACGTAAATTTTGTTGGTGGTAAAAGGGGGATTTATTTGGGTTGATAGGGGTCTGTGGGTTTGGTTTCTCCAATTAATGCTGGGTCGGAATTGATGCAGCCTGGTTTTTTCACAAATTGACACACCCGCGCCCATAATCTGGCTCTAGTTCCGGGGGCTCCTACTGAAAATAAAACGCGATCGCCTCCGGGGGCTTTGACAATTTTTACCCCACAAATCGGACAAACCTGGGCTGCTTCGTTAGTCATCTTATCCAATCATATCCTTTGGGTCAAGCCAGCATATTATATCACAATCGGAGACATTTGGCAAGTGCCACCCATGGGGGATTTGACCAAATCAACCGGGTTGGTTATTCGTCACAATTCCCGGGTATTTTCGATTGATTTGACCCTGTAGCCAGCCTAACCACTGATTGAGATGTTTATAAATATTCACCAGACCTCTGAGATGGGAATATTCAGATCGTCCATATAGAAAATCATATAGACTCATTTGATAGTTGTCCTGAATGGCTAAATCTAACCACAGACTATGAAAGGGTGAGTTATGGTGGTAGTCGGGAATGGATTGTTGATAATAGGGAAAGGCGGTCAGACAGGTATTAAAAAAGTTCTTTCTCCCTCGATATTTTAAATAGCTTAATCGGGGCTGAAATCTTCCCGGATTGGCTAATACTTGATAAATGGTATCCGCTAGGGATTCCGGGTCAAATTGGGCGCATAAACCCGCTGCTTCTGGAAAAAGGCGATCGCCTCCCCTTGCATATTGATTAAACTCCTGAAAACAAATCACCGGAATATTACAACTCATCGCCTCACTCAGGCTGCGATTTTTTCCCTCCAATAATGACCCCAAAATATAAGCCTTTGACCGCGAGTAATATTGAGGCATTTCTTGATAAGGATTCCCATAATTAATAAAGTTAATATAATCCCAGGGATTCCCTAATATCGATTTAATTTCTGCCAAAATATTCCGGGTAATATCATCATTATTATCAAAGTTGGCAAAATCTATATTACGGTCTCCAGCAATTAAAGATAGTTTAATTTGGTGTTGATATTTGTGGCGATAAACTTTTAAAGCCTTAGCAATCATCGGCAAATTTTTTTCGGGAGCAATCCGAGATACACAGAGCAAATCAATATCTTTTTTTTCTATGGGTTTCGGGGCGATAATATACTCATTAATAAAATCGGAATTGTAGCAAGTTATCAAGACTTTATCAACCGCATTATTTCGGAAAAACCACCGGGCGCGATCGGGGTTATTATACAAACAGGAATAAGCATCAGCAGTTTGTGACCAAGGATAGGAACACCACATAGAGTAAGCCAACGAGAAGAAATAACGGGATAAATTCGGCAATACATGATTAAGCAAATCCACAGATTCACTATAATAAAATCCTTTGATAAATCTGCCTTGATAAAAAACTGGGGGTAACACTACATAAAAGCTGACAGTATTAAATCTTGATGGTTGGCTTTTATCAATTTCATAAGTCCAGCTATCCAAATCAGCATAGATATCCTCAATGGGTTTATGCACCCGAGGATCATGGAAATATGGTTGTTGACGACTATAATCTCCCTGTCCCATAATTTAAGTTATAGCTGATTGAACTGAGGTCAGTATACCACCCCAGTACAACGGTCAAGGCGGCTTGCACCCAGTAGACACCAACAAGGGATCAACGGAACCATAGTCACTAACGGCTTGAGCCCCCTGTCACGATTCATAGAAAAATCTCCCGCGCCTATCATTAAATTTAAGAATTTCTCTATGAACTTATGACTACTCAATGATTGAGGATGTCAGCTAGGAAACATTAAGAAAATACTTAAATTTTAAGTTAGCCATTGTTCATGGTTAAAATAAATTAGCGGGAGTAGTTCCTCTGAAAATTATTTCATAGGTATCTACGACCAAACCAGTTTGGGGTTCAAGTTTTTTCATGTCTTCTCTAATCTCTCTTCCCACAATCATCAGGAGAGTGCCTGTTTGTTGCCAGGACATTACAGTTGATGAGTTGTGGTCGGTATTCTCAGAAGGCGATCATGATTGTGTTGTGGTTGTTAACCAAGACCAATATCCGATTGGGGTAGTGTATCTGCATAGTTTAACTACCTATTTATTTTCCCCGAAAAATAAAAAACAGCCATTAACAAAAGTCATCCTAGCAGATCTAAGCGATCGCCTAATTAAACCCTTACTTCTAATCCCGGCTTATTTAGATTGGCCAGAATTTTTGGCTTCTTTGCAGCAAATTGGTTATGATTTAGGATGGCATCCCCATCATTCCAGTAATGATCATAAAATAGAGGGTCTGCCCGCTCTGGCTATCATTAATCAAAATCAGGAATTTTTAGGGCTGATTGATTTAGCCAAACTGCTGCCATATATAGTTAGTCAACCGGTCCAATTTCCGAAATATCAGTCATCAGTGCAGAAAGGGGGGTTTGATTCGTTTCTGGGTTCTCTGTTGCAACTCCTAGACCAATTGCCACTACCCATGATGATTCAAACCCAAAATGGGGAAATCTTGGGTCAAAATAGGGCTTGGGTGCAACAGGTCGGAAATGAGCCAGAAGTCTTACAACAAGCCGCCGAAACAGTCAATCAATGGGTTACTACCCCCACTACAACCGATGTCGGTATCAGCAGCCAGTCTAATCATTCTACCATGGCTTCCTCGCCACCAGAGTCCTCCATCTCCCAAACTACAGCGGTTAACCTCAACACTACCCAGTTTGGTGAGTGTACCCCCGATATCCCTAACTGGTGCGATAGCGGATCAAATGGGGAAACATATATCTGTATTTGTCCACAATCGAAACAGCAGCGAGTGTGGCAATTTACTCGCCGAACTTTGGTGCAGCCAAGTCTAACGGAATGCTTTGATAAATGGTGGTTAATTATTGCTCAGGATATCACCGAACAATATCGAGTGGCTCAAGAATTGACCGCTAAAAATGCCGATTTAATTCAACTAAATCGACTCAAAGATGAGTTTTTAGCCTGTATTAGCCATGAACTGAAAACTCCCTTAACGGCGGTTTTGGGGTTGTCTAGTTTGCTGAAAGATAAAGCCTTGGGAGAATTAAGCGATCGCCAAGCTAAATATGCCAAACTGATCCACCAAAGCGGAAGACATCTGATGATGGTGGTTAATGATATCTTAGATTTAACCCGCATTGAGACTGGACAGTTAGAACTAACTCCCGAAGGTGTAAACATTAAAACCGTCTGCGATCGCGCTTTAGAAGCCGTCCTGCACCTGCACCAGCAGGGTGATATTAAGGATAGTCAATCTAGCTTAGGTAGCCAAAAATTTAGCATCGAAATCGAACCCGGACTAGAAACTATTGAAGCCGACGAATTGCGTCTACGCCAGATGCTAATTAACCTAATTTCTAATGCCTTTAAATTTACTCCTGATGGTGGTTATATGGGTTTACGGGTTAACCGTTGGGAGGATTGGGTCGTGTTTACAGTTTGGGATACAGGTATTGGCATTCCCGAGCAAAAACAACATCTGATTTTTGAAAAGTTCCAACAGCTAGAAAGTCCCCTAAATCGTCAATTTGAAGGCACAGGTTTAGGATTAGTTCTCTGTCAAAGATTAGCCCGGCTTCATGGTGGAGATATTAGCTTTATTTCCCACCAAAGAAAAGGTACTGAGTTTACCTTACTTTTGCCTCCCGTCCCTCCCGTAAACGGCTGGAAATCAGATAAATTAGACTGGGAAAAAGCCGACGTTTATCCATCCTCTCCATACCCTAAAACCAATTTATCTCGTCCCACTACCCAGGGACAATCTCGGTTAATTTTGATTGTCGAAGCCGTCCCCAAATATATTGATGATTTGAGTGATAAACTCACCAAATTAGGGTATCGAGCCATTGTAGCCAGGACTGGAACCGAGGCCTTAGAAAAAGCCAGAAGGCTGCAACCTCGGATGATTTTTCTCAATCCTTTACTGCCACTTTTATCAGGTTGGGATGTACTAACCTTGCTGAAAACTGATGTAGATACTAGCGAAATTCCTGTATTTATTACAGCCACTTTAGGAGACAAAAAGCGATCGCTAAAAACTGCCTCTGATGGTTTTCTGAGTTTACCTGTGCAGAAGTCCGATTTACAGTTAGTCATTAATAAACTGGAAAAAACCCCCTCGACCGTCCCACTCAAGACATTAACAGTGCTGTGGTTAAATCCAGTTGACCACGAATTAAACCAGGGTTTAGCAGAGAATTTCCACCCTCCAACAACTCACGACACTTCTCAAACTTCCCATTGTCGTATTTTGGAAGCTGATGATTTAGGTCAGGCGGAACTACTGGCGAGAATTTGGCATCCTAATGTTATGGTTTTAGAGTCTATTAATCACCTTGATGACCCCATGGCATTTTTGCTGGAATTGAAAGATGAAAAACATCTAGCTAATCTTCCCATAGTCACCCTAGACACACCCACAACTCAAGCAGCTAATCAAATTAAAGGATTATCCGTTTTCCCCTGTCTATTACCTCAAATTAGCCAGACTTCTATGGGGTCTAGGAGGCGACAAGCTGACCCAGGTCTTTTACAGGTGATTCAAGTGGCGGCGGGGATCAGTTGGAAATCTCATATTTTGGTGGTGGATTTGTTGACATTACCAGACTTAGTAAACGTCGATTCTCAGGGGAATAATCAAACTGCTAATTTTTATCCCCCGGCTGACCGAACCAGCAAAATTGAGCAAGCGTTGATTCAGTATCTACAAAAAGCAGGATTTCGGGGAACTATGGGGAGAACCTGGGAAGAAATTATGCAACAATTACAGTTTGAAAGTGTGGATTTATTGCTGTTTTGTGTCCGCCAGCAAACTTTTCCCATTCTCCGAAACGCTTTAGAGGCTTTAGTTAACCTGGGTAATTCTCAGCGCGATGATTTAACTATTCCGCCGATTCTTGTTTTAGATAATTCGGGTTTATTTAATAGTTCTAGTGACACCAACGCCAACAGTTACCCAATTCAACATATCCCCACAGACTTACAGGGGTTGACTCAAAATCTCACCCTCAAATTTCTATCGGGTCGGATTTCCATGACTGAACTATTGGATCAGATTCGAGAGTTAATGTAAAGTTTTTTAACATCATTACTGATGGCTGATTAAATGTGGGATAATGGGAGTGTTGGGTAGTAATTTTAGCATCCCAAAAATATGGATGGGCAAGTTAAGCGGGAACTCCCAGATCTGGTCTATGCTGAAGCTGTAGTGCGATCGGCATCGGGAGAGTCTCTGCTTTCTACGCCCACCTTAGTTACCAGTGAAAATGTCACCCAATTTGATGCTGATCCGCGGCTGATTGAATACACAGCAGAAAGGCTCCAGAGTACCGGATTTAATGTCCTCTCCATTGGTCGCGCATCTATCAGTATTTCCGGCTCTCCTGAGCTTTATGAGCAGTCTTTCCAGACGACTCTCGCCCATGTTGAATATCAGGTAATTAAAGAGTTTTATCAGCCTAGCACGGCTCATTTTATTGATTCGGTTGATGATAAACCCTCTGGGGAAATTGATATTTCTCAAAGCAGTTGGAATACAGAACTGGTAGGGGTAGCCATTAATGAGCCTGTTTCTTATTTGGGGTCGAATGTTCCCTCTGCTTTTCCGCCGCCAGCAGTCTCGCAATATTTATCTGTACCCGATTGTTTAGCCAAGGCTCTAAATGCCAACCAGACTCATGATGGGGGAATTGACGGTCGGGGTGTGAAAGTAGTAATGGTGGATTCTGGGTGGTATAATCACCCGTTTTTTACTCACCATAACTATCAGGGTCAGGTGATTCTCGCCCCGGGTTCGACGGATAAAGATATTGATGCAAACGGTCACGGAACTGGAGAATCTGCTAATTTATTTGCAGTGGCTCCGGGAGTTGATTTTATCATGGTTAAAGCTGATGTGGCGATCGCTGGTAAATCCCGCAATGTTAATTCTATTGCTGCTTTCAGGACGGCGATCGCTCAACGACCTGATATTATCTCCTGTAGCTGGGGTTCAAATCAGAGAAGTTCGGAACTTTCACCTTATAATAAGGTCTTAGCCACCTTAGTAGCCGATGCGGTGCGGCGGGGAATAACTGTGATTTTTTCGGCGGGAAATGGTCACTGGTCTTTTCCGGCTCAACACCCAGATGCGATCGCTGCTGGGGGAGTTTATAAGCATCTTAACGGACCCACAAAGGGAGAGTTAGAAGCGAGTAACTATTCCAGTGCATTCTACAGTCCAGTTTATCGAGGGCGACAGGTTCCCGATGTCTGTGGGTTGGTGGGACAGCGCCCCCACGCCGCCTATATTATGCTACCTGTGCCACCTGGCTCTTGGACTGATATCGCCTGTGCTGAATTTGAGGATGGAACCGAAGCCAATGATGGCTGGGCGGCTTTTAGTGGTACATCAGCGGCTGCGCCCCAAGTGGCGGGGGTTTGTGCGTTATTAAAACAGTTGGATCCCGGTTTATCTCCGGCGTTGGCTAAAAGGATTTTAGAGAAAAGTGCGATCGATGTAGTCAAGGGTTTTGCTAATTACCATTTCAGCCAACCAACAGCCGGTCCCGGTCGCGACCTAGCCACAGGTTACGGCTTAGTTGATGCTGGGAACGCCATTGCTACCCTCAGACAGGTTAGTAATCAGGTAGCATCCCACTCTCAAATCATCGATTATTCCCAGGCTGATGATACTTTTAATCCCGCTTTATCAGCCGCTCTCAATTGTGATTGTGACAGTCCATCAGCAGCCAGTTATGTACCGGATAAAGCCTCAAATCATGGCTTATCAAATACTTGGCACAGTCACAGCATAGAACCAGAAACATATCAATCAACTTTACCGACAATTTCAGCACCTAGGAGTCAAGCCACTATGTCTAATAATTATCCCAAACTCAACAATAAATTCGATGAAATTTTAAATGATTTCGACAATATTTTAAAGGGCAAAATAGCCGCCGGAGAAATCGAAGCCGTTGAGCTAAATATCAGCCGGCAAAATTTTAGCGATCGCTCCCCCAGAACCGAAGGCATACTAGCTCTGGTGGCTTGTTTACAGGAACTCGAAAAAAGTTGGGACGACCCAGAAACAGTTAAGGAATCCCTTGTTAATGACATCGTAAAATCCGCCAAAACCACCTTAGAAAAAGCTGGTTTTAATTTAAGGAATCAGGAGATTATTGAGCAAATCAAATCATCATATATCAACAACCTAGCCAGTGTTGAACCTCAACCCATTTTGAAAAAGCACGTTTCCGCAGCCAAAAGCCTACTCAGGATTCAGAAATATCAAAAGTTAGCCACAGGCATTTTAATTAAGGCTATACAAGAAGCAGACGAAAAAGTAGCAGCCTTAGCAGCCGAAGCATTAGGAGAGTTTCACACCACACAATCATCTGAAGATATCGAGATAGAAAGTTCTGATTTTCTTGAAAAAATGCCTGATGGTATATATCAACTTAGAGATGGTAGAAAAATTGAAATACGAAACACAAAATTTTCTGGTAGTTCTCAACGCTATGCTAAATATATTCATAATTAACTAATTTTTTATGGTTAATTGAATCTATGACAATCTCTATTTTCCAGATGTTTTGATTCTACTGACAACAAATAATCAGGTAATTTTGTATTACACAGGATAGCTGACTCTATTTGATGTTGGCTAAGACCTGTAGTTTGTGTTAAGTCTACTTCTCGTAAATCGACATTCTGTAAATCAGCATTCTGTAAATCGGCATTTCGTAAATCAGCACCCTGTAATTTAGCATTGTGCATTATTGCAGATTCTAAATTAGCTGATTCTAAGTTAGCACCTATTAGGTTAGCACTAATAAGAAAAGCATTATATAAATCTGCTTTGTAAAGTCTTGCTCCCTGTAAATTAGCATCCAGCAACACTGCTTCACGCAAATTAGCACCATTTAGCCTAGCTTCTTGAAAGTTAGCTCCTGAAAGTTCGGCTCCTTCAAAATTAATCCCATTGAGATACTTACCACAGAGAGAAATTCTTTCCAAATTATTTTCACCAGTTTTGAGCCGATACCATAATAAATGTTTTAATATGGGAGTAGGCTGACAATTTTCCTCAGCTAAAAGTCTTTCTGTCAAATAGATCAAAGATAAATGAATGATAAACAAGACTGCTATGGATGGAAACACAAATAGCAGTGATATCCTCAGATATTTTTGTCGCTGACTAGCCTTAATAAATTCCGTGGCTAACTCAGACAATGCCACTTCCTGAACAGCCGTTTTGCTAAACTCCTGAGCATCCCTAAGAATGCGACTTTGTAACAAATAATCTGGGGATTTATTTTGAGAACGCCACTCCTCTGCATATCGCTCAAATTTCTGCTTTTGGTGCAATTGTTCCCGACGTTCACTTAACCAACCTTGTAGCTTATCCCAATTGTGAATTAAGGCTTCGTGGGTGACTTCCAGAGTTTCACCTCGCTGGAGGTCTTGGGAGGTAGACAGGAAACGGACACCTCTGGCGGAAAAACGCCTAATAATTGATTTTATGGCGGGTTCTTCCTGTTTATTGGTAATTAATTCGGAGACTGGAGCGCGGCGGCGGGTGGTTTTTTCGGACTCGTCTAGGTTGACTAAAGCTATAAAAATGCGACGCGCTAATATTTGGTCTTCTGGAGTTAGGGACTCATATAAACGTTGTACTTCTCCCGCTAAAGCACCCCCCACCCCTCCAATTTTTTCTAAGGTTTCTGCGGGTTCTCTACCATCTTCTAAGCCCTCCCAAATGCGTTGTAATGCAAACTGAAGCAATGGGAGAGCGCCTTCCCTTCCTTGGGTTTGTTCAATTAATAGTTTAATGATTGCAGGCTCGAGGCTATGTCCGGCGAGTTCTGCGGGTTTGGCGATCGCCATTTCTAGCTCTTCTGGCTGCATACTCGGCACCAAAAAGCCATTAGTAGAAAACAACCCATCTAACCCCGGATATTGTTGAGTTTCCCGCAAGAAATCACTCCGCATGGTGACAATAACCGAAGTATGTCGATCTGCATCCTTCGCCGCACAGAGTAAATTATTAATAAAAGCCTCCCTTTCTTCAGGGTCTTTACAGAGAGTAAAAATTTCCTCAAATTGATCAACCACCACCACCAGAAGCGAGTCATGAATATTGGGGATTTGATTAGCAATGCGTCGTAAACCTTCATACTCTCCCCTATCGCTGCGATTTTTTAACACCCGTTCAAATTCTGCCGTTTTTTCCACTGGCGAGGGGTCATTAGTCACAATTCGCGCCAAAACAGTCGCCAAAGATTCCAGGGGATGAGTAGTTGGAAATAATACCGCAATTTTAGCTTTTTGATAAGCGAATAAAGGTTTTTTATCCAATTCAGGAATTAAACCCGATCGCGTCAATGATGATTTCCCGGAACCAGAAGTTCCATAAATTGGCAAAAATCGACAAGCCGATTCATCTTCATTTAAATCGCGGAATTTTTCCCACAGTCGGTCAATTTGCTTTTCTCTCCCAAAAAAGTACATAGAATGTTCTTCTCTAAATACATCTAATCCTCGATAAGGATTATCACCCAATGGAGTCGGCTTAGTTTCCTTCTCCGTGGGTATTGTATAAGCAGAAGGAGATAAATAAACAGTTACCGAACTTCCTTGAATAACATTACCATTAACCTCCCAGGTACGTTGATTAAAACCTCCAGTAATATTAGTGTCATCTTCAAGGGGAGTGTGATTAAGCTCTGATGATTCTACCATGACTATTTACCAGCCAATTACTATTCATCTTCCGAGTCATTTGTTTGCCGTTTTTTCGCACCGATAACCACATCTCGCTGTGATTGAATCACATCACCGCTAACCTTCCAACCCGGTTGATTAAACCCCCCAGAAATATGGGTTTCCTGTTTCCCAATTTCTCCCACATTTCCAGCAATATTAGTTTGATTGTCAACGGTTTGGTCTTTTTGGTCAAACACCACCGAAGGTTGAGACTTAGCCGCCGTTTCCGTTTCCGCTTCTTCTGTGGCTTGGGGAAATGGCAACCCTTTGGGTTCTATGCTTCCCCCGGCGTAATAAGCCACCACAAAATTATCAGCCTTTTCATAGTGCAAAACCGGGTGTTGTCGGTCTTGGGTGCGGGTGGGGACGACCTGGCGAGTATGTAAAGCTAAATCGGCGACTCTCACGGAACCATCTTTTTTAGCCACCCCAGAACCACAGAAGGCTTCCATTAAAGCTAGGGTAAATTCGCTGTATTGTTTGTGTTTATAAACATAGGATAATTGGTCTTCCTGACAGGAAGCAATCAAGGCTTTTCCTCTGCCTTCTTGTAATAACTTGATGGCTTCTGGTGGTAAAGGAGAGGCAGCGATTTCTAGTCCTGGTACTTTGGCTTCTCCCACCCCTCCCGCATGGCAACAGTCCAATAAAATTAACAGTTTTTGGGAGGTAATAGCTTTAAGTTTTTCGGCAAATTCCTGACCACTAATGGCGGTTTGATAGAGTTTATTAATACTGTAACCATAGGGCATGAGATAATAAAACTCTCCGGTAGGTGAGGCGACTTGATAACCATGACCGGAAAAATAGATCACTACAGTTGACTCGGAATTGGTGGTTTTAGCTAGGTTATCTAAGGCTTCTAATACTTGAAGGCGATCGGCTTTTTCATTAACTAATAATGTCACCTGTTCTGGTGGATAGGCGCATCTGGAAGGGTCGGTGAGAATGGCAGCTAAACCCTTAGCATCATTAACCGTGTTGGGTAAATCTTGACCAACCCCAATTACCAAAGCGTGTCCGTTTTTATAAGTGCTAGACATAATTAAATGGCAACTATAAATTTCCCTTCTGATACCTACAAGCTAACCTCAGATCCGGAAAGCGGCTCAGAGTTTAATTATTGCTTAACTTTTGGTGTACTGATGACCCTGAGCGCCAAATTCCCACAAATAACCCTCCACCCCCGATAATCAGAGGGGTTGAGGGGGGATGGGAATTTTTGATGCTCTAGCGACCAGGAGGCGGACGGCGGCGGCGGAGAAAATCAGGAATATCAAGTTCCTGGGGTTGAGGTGGTGGCTCAGGAGCGGGAGTGGGTATAGTACGCTGCTGAGGAATAGAAGTTATGGGTCGAGACAAAGGAACCTCTCTGCCGGATTGGGGAACAGTAGATTTAGCCTCACCGGTGAACCCGGTGGCAATGACGGTAATTTTGACTTCACCCTGCATCCGTTCATCAATGACGGCTCCAAAAATAATATTAGCATTAGGATCGACGACCTCATAAATGGTCTCGGCGGCAGCATTGACCTCATGCAAGGTCAGGTCACAACCTCCAGTAATATTAAATACAACTCCCCGCGCTCCCTCAATGGAGGACTCTAATAAGGGGGAAGAAATAGCAGTTAAGGCAGCTTCGCGCGCTCGTGACTTACCAGAACCAATGCCAATACCCAATAAAGCGGAACCGGCATCAGCCATAACGGCGCGGACATCAGCAAAGTCCACATTCACCAATCCGGGAATGGTAATAATATCAGAAATACCCTGAACCCCCTGGCGCAATACATCATCAGCATAGCGGAAGGCTTCCTGTACAGGGGTTTGCTCATTAATAACGGACAGGAGCTTATTGTTAGGAATCACAATGAGGGTATCAACGCGAGTTTGAAGGGCGGCAATTCCCTCATCAGCCTGAGAAATGCGTCGCCGTCCCTCAAAGGTGAAAGGACGGGTAACTACGCCAATAGTTAAGGCTCCAACTTCTTTGGCTATTTCGGCGACAATAGGAGCGCCACCGGTACCAGTGCCGCCACCTAGACCAGCGGTAATAAATACCAAATCGGCACCGTCTAAGGCTTGGGCGATTTCATCGCGGGACTCTTCAGCGGCTTTTTGACCGATCGCCGGATTTCCGCCAGCTCCCAAACCTCTGGTCAGTTTTTGACCAACCTGAAGGCGTTTAGATGCTTTAGACTGAGTAAGGGCTTGGGCATCGGTATTGACGGCCCAAAACTCAACACCGGAGACCTCGCTATCAATCATCCGGTTAATGGCATTTCCGCCACTTCCCCCTACACCAATAACTTTAATTTTGGCAGCGTTGCTAGGCACAATATCACTACTCCAGGACTGTTCGTTAGGGACGGCGTTACCATCATTATTAAGATTGTTTAATCCTTCATTTTGGCGAAAGGGGTTAGCCGATTCTGCTGCCGTCCACAGGCTGGCTTTTCCTTCAGGTTGGTTGTTATTTGGGGTAGAACCCAGATTGCTCTTATCAAGCATCATTTTAAGTATTTGGGGTAGATGAATCAGTTTTAATATTTAAACAAGTCCGAGTCAACTAAGTTTGTTTAAGTTGAACTAACAACCCAGAACGCTAATATAGCAGTGATCAGGACAGTAGGACTCAGATAGTTAGTGACACCTAGATGGTCAAGTATTTTTCTCTTGGTTCCAGTTTAAGCTGTTCCTGGCTATGAATACTGACCTTGGGAACCTCTCCCCAGTCCTGGTTAGTTTAATGATGATTTAAACCACCCAGAGATATAGTCAAGGGTTCACTTGGAGAAGGAAGCCTCGGATAGTGATGATTTATCTGAGATCATCAACACCAAGGGAGAGTTAGGATTTCTGAGATCAATGTAGTCCACTTGACTAACATCAAGTTGTTCCGGCAATTTTCTCATGCGATCGATAACCTGCAATTGTTCCCAAAAGTGTGTACTGTATGAGCCAATATGCACCTCGCCGACCTCAGTCATTAAAATAATATTAGCCGGATTCTGCCAGTCAATTTCATAGATGTCAACCGGGGAGCGACTCAGATCGCTATACATCTGCTGCCAATGGGGTAGATATTGTTCAAAGTTACCGATTACTCTCAGATTTGGCAGTTGACCTGTTTGTTCTAGCTCAGTATAACTTGATAATGGCATCCAACTACCTTCAGCATCCAACCAGCCGACGGTGGGCTCAGTTCCTGGGGTAGTGTTTCCTATGCTTGGTTGAGCGATCGCCACAGGTTCTCGTTCAGTCACCTCTATAGTAAGGCGGGGAGGAAATACCTGCCGAATCACGATCGCTTCTGATATAGGAGCATTATCGAGCAAGGCTTGTTGAATGGCTGCTGGTTGAATTTGCCACACTGATTGAGGATAGGACAAAGGCAGGTGTGAGCGAATATTGTGCTGAGAAAGTAACTGATTACCCTTAATCTCGACCTGTTCAGCTTCTTTAATTAACCAAATCGGCTGACTAATTCCCCAAAATACTCCCCCAGAAATACCTCCGACCGCCAGAACCTGCCACATCACCCGAACCAATTTCAAACGTCGCTGACGGCGCAGTTGTCGTCGGCGAGTTCCTAATTGATTGCGAGAAGTAAACACAATATTGGCCATTCCTAATTTTTTTCCCTTCTAATTCCCTTATTTAAAAGACTATCCCCCTTGACTGCTATTCCCCTAGTGGGGGGACAAACCACATCCCTAGCGTATCAGCATCATCCTACACTCAAAACGAGGCATCGTAACATAACTGAGTCAATTATGGTTGAACTTAACCTGAACCAATTTTACAAAGCCTGCAATCCCAGTAAAACCATTGACATGGCGAATCTGGAAGATCAGCAGTATTATATCGATTTTTCGTCAGTTCGCGGCAGCAATATTGTTCGCGAGTTAAGCCGCACTATCACATTGCTTTCCGGTGATGAACCCACCTGTCAGTTATTCTCTGGACACATTGGCTGCGGGAAATCTACAGAACTGTTTAGACTCAAAGACAGCCTGGAGCAACAAGGATACCATGTAGTTTACTTTGAGTCATCCCAGGACCTGGATATGGCTGATGTTGACATCAGTGATATTGTACTGGCGATCGCCCGTCAAGTGAGCGAAAGCATTCAAACTGCCGCAGTCCAGTTAAAACCCGGATACTTCGGCCGCCTGTTTACGGAGATTGGCGATTTTTTGCAAACCCCCATTGAATTATCTGGTGAGGCCGAAATTTCCGTTGGTATTGCCAGAATTACGGCTCGCACCAAAGATTCCCCTAAATTGAGATCTCAACTGCGACAATACCTCGAACCGAGGGTTAGCACTATTTTAGAAGCCATTAATGAGGAACTCCTGAAACCCGCTAACGAGACTCTCAAAAAGAGAGGCAAAAACGGGTTAGTGGTGATTGTTGATAATTTAGATCGGGTAGATAATTCCCCCAAATCCTGGGGACGTACTCAGCCAGAATATTTATTTGTTGATCGGGGTGAGCAACTCAGACGGCTACATTGTCATGTGGTCTATACAATTCCTTTAACTTTAATGTTTTCTAATGATTATGGTCGGCTTTCTAGTCGATTTGGGGTGAAACCAAAAGTCTTGCCGATGGTTCCAGTATGCAATCGAGATGGTTCAGATAATCCCCAAGGTATGGCTTTATTGCAACAGATGGTTTTAGCGCGTGCTTTCCCGACTTTACCACCCGAAGAACGGATTTCTTATATTCCCGAATTGTTTGAGACCCCCCAAGTTCTCGATCGCCTCTGTCGGGTTAGTGGCGGTCACATGAGACGATTACTAATGTTAATGTACAGTTGTCTACAGCAGGATGATCCACCTTTTTCGGCTGATTGTTTAGAAACGGTAATTCGGGAGTATCGCGATGACCTATTAGGAGCTATTACCGATGACGAGTGGGATTTACTTTTGCAAGTAGTCGCCAATCAAAGCGTGCGCGGGGAAGATGAATGTCAAACCCTCTTGCGGAGTATGTTTGTCTTTGAATATCGCGATCGCTCTGGTCGTTGGTTTGGCATTAACCCAGCTTTGATAGATACACCCAAATATCAAAATTGGCAACTTAATAAATCTCCCACTCATCCACCAGCAGCCATGAATTAATTAGTATCTGCTCAATATCTGCCAATAAGTCCTAATTAAGACCATCTACCAGCCGATATTATGGTCAGACATATCGGTTATTTTTTGCTGCCAATTTTACCGGAAATTTCGGCCAAGATAGCGACTAGTTTTTCAGGTTTTCTCGCACAAAAATTACGGGAAGTGTTAAATTTTTATTTTTTTTTTAAAATTTATCATTATCATGTATAATAAGTAGGAGTCAGGGTGTAGTTTAGTCACAATGCCAGCATACTATAAGTCAGATTGTAGTGAGAGCGTTGAGCATTGGGGGGCCACAGCCACCAGTGTTAATCAACCACAGAAATCACGCTATAGTATTTTGACTAATGAAAAATTGATTGAGTATTGCTATCTGTACTGGATGGTAATTTTCAATTAATTGTGAATATTTAATGATGTCTAAGCCACCGACTGGATAGGCATCTATAATCTCAGGGAATCAGCCACAATTGGAGCCGGGGAAACTCCAAAATTATCAATCCTCACCTAACGAATACTGATTAAATAGCCACCCTCAACTCACCGGGTTAAATTCAGCCATGACTAATCAATTAACGCCTCAGCAATTCGAGAGCCAAAATCAGCGATCGCTACAGAGATTAGCCCGTGCTATTTCCTTTTCACAAGGTCAATTTTCTCTAATTTTAGTAAGTTGTAACTACTCCTATCTACAAACCAAAGTTATCAAGCAATTACAGCAAAAATTACCGGAAGCAGAGACCATTCAAAACATCACCCTAGCGCCGGAAGTTACCACCCTCTACACGACATTATTAGAGCGCATAGCCACCCCTACCCCTAGCGCCATCATGGTTATGGGTTTAGACAGGGTGGAAGCCTTAGAAACCCTGTTAAGTTCCACCAACCAAGTCCGGGATGAATTTCGCAAGAATTTTTCCTGTCCTTTAGTATTGTGGATAACAGATATCCTAGCCAAAAAACTAATCCGACTAGCACCAGACTTTAAAAGTTGGGCGGCGGCTACGATTAAATTTGAAATGGCGACCCCGGACTTGATTAAATCACTGACCCTCCAAGGTAACACGCTGTTTTCCTTAGCCGAATTACGAATTAGGTCAGGAGAATTGCACAGCCGCCAGTTTTATAGCCGGTCAAAAGCGCCTAAATATGACCTAAGTATTGGTTCCATTCGTCGCCGGGAATTAGAATTAGCTTGGAAAGATTTACAACAAAGGGAAGTGGAAATTAACCTATTTCTCCAAGCCACTAAACAATTTATTTTGGGCTTAGATGAAGATGCTGAAGACCGAGGAGATAAGGCGCGTGTTCATTATCAACAAAGTTTAGCCGATCTGGACAATTGGATATCTACCAGCGCAACCAGTCGCGACCCCTATCAATTTATTTATCCCATTTCCTACCAAGTCATCCGGGGGATTATCTTATTTCATATTGCTTTAAACGATCGCCTAAAAGCGGTGCGATCGCGACACATTCCCCAGGTCAAATCGCCGGGTAATAAGGTCAAATTTCTGCATTCAGCCAAAACCCACCTAGAAGAATCCCGTCAGGCTTTTGAAACAGCAGGAAGACCAGATTTAGTAGCTGGAATCCTCTGTTATTTAGGGGATGTTCTGAAGGGTTTATACCAATGGGATGATTTACAGAACCTAGCGGAAACCGGCATTAAAATCCATTTAGCGTATGGTTGCGATCGGCAATTAGCCCAAGATTATGGATTTCTGGCTGAAGTAGCCCTTCAGCAGAAAAAATGGCATAAAGCCTTAGAACTAACTAAACTAGCCCTAGCAATTATTGACTCGGAAAAGCGCCCCAATGAACGGGGAACTTATCTGCTGCTATTAGCTCGCAGTTACAAACATTTGAATGAATGGGAACAAGCAATTAAGGAACTAGAAACCGCCCGCTTAGAAACCTCCCCCAGTTATGATCCACAGTTGTATATTGATATTCTGGCTGAATTGCGCCATATTTACTACGAAAAAGGTCAATATTTAAAAGCATTTCGGATTAAACAAAGACAACGAGAAGTTGAGCATCAATACGGTTTTAGGGCTTTTATTGGAGTTCATCAATTGCAGCCTTCTAAACAGGCATTAAATTCTGTTATTAACCACAAAAACAATATCTCAAAATCGGCTATTAGTCCCGGCTTTGATATGACTAATAATAGTCGGGATCAAGATATTAATAATCTGATTCACAGGTTAGGGCGAGATGATCATAAATTAATTGTGCTACATGGTAGTTCTGGAGTCGGGAAAAGTTCCTTAATTAATGCGGGTTTAGTACCAGCGATGGCGGAAATTAGTTTAGGGGCTCGTAATGTTCTACCCGTGGTAATTAATAGTTATACAGACTGGGTACGAGAACTGGAAGCGGCTTTAGCGGAAGCCTTAATTAATCAAGATAATCTGAATATTAAAAGCCAGAATTTAAAACGACTTTGGTATCGGAAAATTATCAAGGCTTCCCAAGGTAATGTTATATGTAATAGCACGGGTATTGAATCTTTGAATAATCGCGATCGCACCTCATATATTCTGCATCCCGATTCATTTATTAACAGTCGTCTCCAGAAAAATGCCGACCAAAATCTCCTGACTGTTATCATTTTTGACCAATTTGAGGAATTCTTTTTTCTCTGTCGCGATCGCTCCCAGCGCCAGACATTTTATGAGTTTTTAAATCTCTGTCTAAATGTCCCTTTTGTTAAGGTAATCATTTCCCTGCGAGAAGAATGTCTAGCCTGGTTATTAGAATCGGAATATTTATCTCCATTAGATGCCATAAATAACAACATTTTAGATAAACATATCCGCTACCATTTACGAGATTTTAGTAAAGCGGAAGCCCACCGAGTGATTCAGTCTTTAAGCAAACGTGCTAACTTTAATTTAGAGCCAGCTTTAATTGATAAATTAGTGGAAGATTTAGCCGATGAACGCTCGTTGGTCAGACCAATTGAGTTACAGCTTGTTGGTTCCCAACTCCAGGAAGAACAACTCCGAGGAATCACCACCTTAGCGGAATATGAAAGACTGGGAGACCATCCCAAAAACCAACTAATCGAGCATTTTATTAATGGTATTATTGAAGACTGCGGCCCCCCAAATGCTAATGCAGCCTGGGATATTTTATTTGCTCTGACGGATGAAAAACTAGCTCGTCCGTTGAAAACGCGATCGCAATTAATCGCCGCCATTAGACCCGATCCATCTATGGTAAATCAGGGCAAATTTTCCGATAATGAACCCAGCCATAATCATCATGCTTTCATTGATATTATCTTAGAATCAGGATTGCTGCTGCGTCAACATGAGCAACCAGAAGACCGCTATCAACTAATGTATAATTATCTAGTATTTCCCATCCGAGAAAGCTATGGAATTTTAGCCCAAAAGCGTCAGACAGCCATTGAAAAGAAACTGCAACAAAGTCTGAAAGCCAAAACCCAAGCCGAAGCGGCTCAAAGCCAAAGCGAACAACAACTGATACACCGGAATCGACTCTTAAAACAACTGCTTTGTGTGTCGATTGTCGCCACTATAGGATTAGGGGTATCAACCACAATTGCTTACCAACAAAAACGCCTAGCTTATATCACCTCATTAACAGCATCTTCCGAGGCGTTATTTTTCTCTAATTATCGTTTTGATGCTTTGCTGGAAAGTTTAAAAGCCGCCCAACAACTCCAAAAAATCAAGTCCTTATCTGTAACTGCTAACAGTTTCCAGGATGCGGAAATTCGGGTAGCGACTACCCTAGGACAGGGAGTTTATGGCATTCATGAACAGAACCGCCTAGAGGGACACGCGGATATAGTGTGGGATGTTGTGTATAGTCCCAGCGGGGATATATTAGCCTCTGCTAGTACGGATAATACTATCAGATTATGGACTCCTGAAGGGAAGGCGATCGCCACTTTAACAGGACATAATCATAATGTAACTAGCCTGGATTTTAGCCACTGTGGTCAAATGTTAGTTTCCGCTTCTGATGACCATACAGTTAAACTCTGGAGTCGGGACGGTAAACTATTACAAACATTGATCGGACATACAGATAAAGTCAAAGCGGTTCGTTTTTCTCCTGATAGTCAAATGATAGCCTCTGCGGGGAGCGATCGCACCATCATCCTGTGGAATTTACAGGGAGAAATCATCCGCACTATTCGTTTCCGCCATACCGCACTGACCTGGATTAACTTTAGTCCTGACGGTGAAATATTAGCCGCCGCAGCCAATCAAGGAGACGTGCAATTTTTCAACCAACAGGGTAGAAGATTAATGAGTATCAGCCACACGAAAAAACGGGACTCAGTAATTTATTCAGTTAATTTTTCCCCCAATGGTCAATTCATAGCCACCAGCGGTACAGATGGCACAGTCAAACTCTGGACTCGCCAAGGAGAATTACTCAGGACTTTACAAGTAGATGAAAATATTGTTTTCTGCGTTTCATTTTCTGCAGATGGTCGAAGTTTAGCCACAGCCGGATATGATAAAACTGTGAAAGTCTGGAGTTGGGAAGGGGAATTACTCAAAACCTTTCGCGGTCATGGAGATAAAGTAACACGGGTACGTTTTTCCCCGGACGGTCGCACCCTAGCCTCATCAAGTTATGACAAAACCGTGAAGTTATGGAACCTTCACAGTAACCCCAGAGCCACCTTAAAAGCCCATAATGATCGAGTTCTCGATGTTACCTTTAGTCCTGATGGTCAAATCTTAGCTTCTGCGTCCCAAGATACAACCGTGAAATTATGGAGTAGTTCGGGTAAACTCCTGCAAACTCTATCAGGTCATAGCGATCGCGTTTCTTCCGTGAGTTTTAGTCCTAACGGAGAATGGTTAGCCACAGCATCCTATGATCACACAGTCAAAATCTGGAAACGCCTTAACTCCCAGTCCAACTGGTACGATAATTGGCCCATGAAACTGCGAGTTTCCAAGTTTAACGGTATTGGTGTCATACCAAAATCTCTGTTTGTACCCTCTCCAGTCGCCACCTTAGTCGGTCACACAGATAGCGTCATGACTGTTACATATAGTCCAGATGGTCAGTATATCCTCAGCGGAAGCAAGGATGGAACCATTAAAATCTGGACTGCTGACGGTCAATTCCTACGCACCATCACAGGACATCAGGAATGGGTTAATCAGGTGAGTTTTAGTCCCGATAGTCGGACAGTTGTTTCCGCCAGTGATGATGGGACTTTAATTCTGTGGAAGTGGGACCCAGCCAATACTATGCTTTCTCGCCTCAAAACTATCCAGGCTCATGAGAGTTATGTCTTGGGGGTCAACTTTAGTCCCAATGGTAAAGTTATAGCTTCTGCTGGATACGACAATACAGTTAAATTATGGACTCAGGACGGAGTTTTGCTCAATACCCTATTAAAGGGGACTAGCGATAGTGTCACTCGTGTAGTGTTTAGTCCTGATGGGTCTTTACTAGCTTCCGCCAGTTATGATAGTCATGTTCGCATTTGGAGCGCTAAGGACGGAACTTTGTTGAAAACTTTAATGGGACATAGTGATAGCGTTATGTCTCTCGGTTTTAGTCCAGATGGCCGAACATTAGCCTCCGCTAGTCGTGACCACAGCGTGATTATGTGGAATTTGGATCTCGATAGTCTCATAGACAAGGCTTGTGAGTGGGTTCGCAACTATCTTGACCATAATCCTAATGTTAGGGATAGCGATCGCCAATTGTGCGAGAACACCTACCAGAGGAGTTAACAGCCTCCGTATCTTATATCGACACTCCCCAGCCACTGCCTAAATTTCTCCGATTCTGTGGTAAGGTTAACAATTGTAACGAATATGAGTTGGCATTATCTCTGGGTTAAGAAACATCTCCCGTCGTTCACATTTGATTATTTGGTATAAAATATCTATGCAACAAATCTGGTCGCACAAACTCTTCCGATTCATTGCTGTATTCTGTCTCCTGCTTTCCACCTGGGCGATCGCACCAGTAGCCGGCGCTTACAACAACCCCGAACTTCTACCCGAAGTCCAAACCCCGATCATAGATTTAGCCGAACTGCTGACAGACGTTCAAGAAGACCTGTTAGCCGAAGACCTGAAACAGTTTGAATCCCAAACTGGCTGGAAACTCAGGGTGCTAACTCAGTTCGATCGCACTCCCGGTCGCGCCGTCAAGGAATATTGGGGACTTGATGAACACAGTGTCCTATTGGTAGCTGATCAACGTGGCGGTAATATCCTTAACTTTAGTGTCGGTCGGGATCTATACGACCTGCTGACCCGAACCTTTTGGGTCGAACTTCAGACCCGCTACGGTAATCAATACTTTGTCCGCGATAATGGCGAAGATCAATCAATATTGCAATCTATCGAAACCATTCAAACCTGTTTACTCAAAGACGGTGGTTGTCGAGTAGTTCCCGGTCTTCCCAGAGAACAATGGATTCTCACCTTAATCACCTCCGCCTTGGGTGGCGTAATTTGTGGTATTGCAGCTATTCCCCGTAAACCCGGACAAATTGTGGCTTGGCAATGGGCCTTAATCTTTTCTCCCCTGTGGGGCATTTTATTTATAGCCTTCGGTCTCGGTCCGGTAATTAGTCGCACCTCCGATTGGGTTCCCGTAATTCGCAATGTCTCCGCTTTCTTAATCGCTGTTTTTGCGGCTTATTTAACCCCCGCATTTAACCACTCTTCCACCTCGGAAACTTAAACCTTTGACCTATCAATTAGGGCGGGTTGAGCCTTGTTAAGCTGCCAATTAACCGTCATTTTGCGACCCGCCCCTATCTAAAAAAAATCACCCTTTTTAGCAACAATAATTATGGCACTTTAATCGCTCCCACCAGTTGTTTTAGCAATTAACCACCTCATTTTTCGTCAGCAAAATCCGCCCAACTCACTAATAATTAGCTGTTGGTAATTAACTGTTGTTTGATATCCTCAACGTTACCAATCAGATCAACTTGGTTTAACACAGTTTGCTCGCCACTTTTCAACCATTTGAGGTTCACAGTTCCGGCGATCGCCTCAGCATCTCCCAACACCAAACAAGCCCCAGCACCACTGCGATCGGCTCGTTTAAACTGTTTACTAAAAGCACTACCACTCAGGTCTAATTCAACCCTCAAGCCCGCTTGACGCAGTTTTTGAGCCAAAATCAGACCATTAGCCTCAGCCTTTTCTCCGCGAGACACCAAATATAATTGTGGGGTAACTTGTGGAGGTTGGTGCAATTGCTGAAGCAGAATAATTAAACGTTCCAAACCGATCGCCCAACCCACCGCCGGAACTGACGGGCCCCCAAGTTCCTGGACCAAACCATCATAGCGACCACCGCCGCAAACCGTAGCCTGAGCGCCAAGGTCATCAGAAATAATCTCAAAAGCAGTGTGGGTGTAATAGTCCAAACCGCGAACCAGTCGAGGATTTAGCGTGTAAGAAATCCCCAATTCCTTAATCAGATACTGCACCCGTTCAAAATGAGATTGCGATCGCTCTCCCAGATAGTCCAAAATACTCGGAGCGTTGCGGGTAATTTCCTGGGTGCGTTCATCCTTACTATCCAAAATCCGCATCGGGTTACGGGTAAGGCGATCGCGAGAGTCTTGATCAAGTTCCCCGCTAAATGGTGTCAGATAATCAACCAACGCTTGACGATAATTTTGGCGATCGGTGCGATCGCCTACTGAATTAAGATTCAAATGCAGATTGGTAATTCCCAAACTCTTGAGGATATCCACCGCCACCGCGATCACCTCCACATCAGCGCGGGGGTCATCACTACCGAGAACCTCCACCCCAAGTTGATGAAATTGTCGTTGTCGTCCCGCTTGAGGACGTTCGTAGCGAAACATCGGCCCCATATACCATAGTCGTTGTACACCAGGATTAGCGTGTAGTTTCCGCTCAATATAAGCTCGCACCACCCCAGCCGTACCTTCAGGACGCAGAGTAATAGAGCGATCGCCGCGATCGCAGAAAGTGTACATCTCCTTTCCCACCACATCCGTAGCCTCACCGATACCCCTTTCAAACAAGGCAGTTGGCTCAAAAATCGGTGTCCTGATTTCTTGATAATTCCCTCGCGCCAAAGTCTCCTCAGCCACAGAAGCCACCCACTGCCAATAACCGACTTCCTCCGGAAGGATGTCACGGGTTCCTCGTAAACTTTGAATTGATTCCATCTCTATATATAATCCGTGCAAAAATAGGACTCACCGCCAGGAGCATGATCCCCACACTCAGGGAAGCCGTGAGCCTTCTGTACTGACCAATTTCCTGCTGATCAATTGGTGTTTATCGTATCTAAAGATTGCCAAGAACCATAGCGATCGCCATAATAAGCTAAAATCCGTTCAACTTGCGAGGGAATGTCCCCGTCAGGCGATTCGGAATATTCAATCGATAGGGCCGCGACTTGACTCGACCTAGGGTCAAATTTTGACGATTCCCAACCCTCGACATCTTTAGACATAGGCACTAAACCCGTCTGTACACCCTCCACCTGTCGCAGGTGAGCAGCCACTTCTCGATAAACCGCTAAAGGTAATCGAGGACAGCAAAACTGATAACGGATTCTTGAGTCCATACTTGCCATGATGATCAGTGATCTATATTTACTCAACTACAGGAGAGGATACAGTTTCATCAACACTATCAGTTAATTCTACTGATGATTCTGGTTCTGGTAGGGTGCAGCAATTGATATTATCAATGCAAACTTTACCCCATTGCAAAGACCAGCGGACCAACTCCACCCGATTACCTGTCGAGGTTTTAGTCAGGATGTTACTTATGTGGTTATCTACTGTACGTTTGCTGATTTCCAGCTTTTCCGCGATTTCCTGGTTAGTCAAACCGATCGCCACCAGTTCCACAACCTGTAATTCTCTTTCCGAGAGGGAGACAGGGGATTTGAATTTACTGTCGGACATAAGGGTATCCTATCTCTGCATATTTACTTAGCTATCACCATTTTAAACTGTACAATCCATTTGCGTCTTCTAACCTCAGATGCTTCTGCCCCAGCGCAGATTCTGTGAACTCTATTTTTGACAGTCAAGATGAATCATTCTCGCGTTATTTGCCTCGGTGAAATTTTATTTGATTGCTTGGCAGACGAGCCTAACCAGTCCTGGGGAGAAGTTAAATCTTGGACCGCTCACCCGGGAGGGGCTCCCGCTAATGTCGCTTGTGCTTTGGTGAAATTGGGAACCTCTGCCGGCTTTATTGGCGCGGTCGGTTCCGATGAAGGCGGCGATCGCCTCCTGGGGTTTCTTCAATTGGTTGGCGTTGATACCACCGGCATTCAAAGACATCCATCAGCACCCACACGACGGGTTTATGTGTTGCGTTCAAGCACTGGTGAGCGAGAGTTTGCCGGATTTGGCAATCTCAATACTATTGATTTCGCTGATGCCTATTTGCAAGCCCAAGCCATACCAGAGTCTTTGTTTGTAAATGCTGACTTTTTGGTGTTGGGTACATTGGAACTCGCCTATCAGGAAACCCGCCACGCTATCACTCATGCTTTGAAGTTAGCCGATCGCTATAATCTCAAGATTTTAGTAGATATTAACTGGCGACCGAATTTTTGGCCAGACCCGGAAGCAGCCAAACCCCTAATTATGGATTTGCTCAAACAGGTTGATTTTGTCAAATTATCAGAGTCTGAAAGTATCTGGCTATTTGATACCACTGATCCTGGTACCATTAACTATCGCCTAAACTCCGTGGAAGGGGTGTTAGTTACTAAAGGCGATCGCGGTTGTGCTTACTGTATCGGAGATCATGAGGGTTATTTTCCCGGATTTTCTGTCCCAGTGAAAGATACCACTGGCGCAGGTGATGGCTTTGTGGCTGGCTTTATTCACCAAGTTTTGCAGTTGGGTATCCCTAGCCTCCAGAACCCAGAAACCCCTAGGGCGATCGTTACCTATGCTAGTGCAGTGGGAGCCTTGGTTACTACTGAATTAGGGGCGATCGCAGCCCAACCCACCGCCGCCGAAGTTGACGATTTTCTCAAACAGCAGCCATAGCCACTCAAATTGGGGGCGGGTTCAGTAATCAGTTTTGATTCTCAACAGTCCAACTACTCAACCCGCCCTTATTCAATAGGTGCGAGAATTAGAGCCTAGTCAAAGCCGAGATTTTCGCTAATTTATCTTGACCCAAAACCTGTAATTCTTCCAGGCTTAACCATCCCTGTTTAACTAATGTGGCTAACACAAACACACTGGCAGCATCTCTATAGTCATACTTACCATCAATCTCGTGTCTTCTGGCACTCAAAAAATCATGCAATTTCCACACCTCGTCAATTTCTGTGAGATTAAACGCTTTTTGTTTAACCTCATCAATCAGAATCTTAACCTCCCGCTCATAAGCGTTATGTAAGGCATCTACAGCCGCGTTTTTATCCTGTTCAGACCAATTAATTTCACTCACTTATCATTACCTAATTGAGCATTACCACAGCCGATATTTGCTCGATATTAGTGCGCGAGTACCGTAGAATATATCTAGGCAATAAATAGGTGCTATTAATCATCATAATATAGCCATCATAAATATCCGATAAATCATTATGAACTTTCTATCCTGTGGTTGTAATTTTATCTGAACCGCTGGTTGTTCACAAATCATTTCATAATGCTATATTAAACACTGTCTTTACCTACCTACCTACTTAACTTACCCTCAAGTAACTTTTTACTGCCCGTAGCACTACAATGATCGCCACATTCAATCGATGGGGAATCGACTTTATCCCCAGCAGAAAAGGGAGCGCTTTTGCTTAGAAAACGCTCGCCTATATAATTTCTAGGTGAACTCTATTCTAGCGCACCAAGTTCAACAACTCTTTGGGAGATGCTAACAAATCGATCGCCACAAAGAAAACCTTATTTTCTGGGTTCAGCAAGAAGCGCCAAGCAATATTCATCCCCACATTACCACCAAACCAGGGAGTTTGCACTTTACCAGTAACCTTAATCTGAGTATAGCCATCTTCCGTCGGTTCAGAAACACCTCGTTCTGGGATTAACTTCAGGTTCTGGCATTCTTCCCGGAAGAACCGCAGCACATTCTCTTTACCAACAATTGGTTTTTGGAAAGGAGGTTGTAAAGCTCCATCTTCTGCAAACAGACTAATTAAGTTATCAAAATCGTTAGCATTCAAGTTGTCCATGTATTGCAGGACTGTGGAATTGGTCACACCTTCGATTTGAACTTTAGTCCGTTGGGACATCTCTTGAGGAGGTACAACAGGTTCTGCTACCCGTTGATAGCTGCCTAATTTGCTGGTATCGAACCCCATATCAACAACACAATTACGCAGCACCGTGATTTGTTGACCTGGATCAATACCTTGAATAGTCACTAGGATAGCGTTGGCGTTAGCTGAGAGTTTGTAGCCTTCGGGAATGGGCGCAACAAGTCCTTGATCCATGAAACGCCCTAGTTCATACCAGAAACCCAGCTTGATATTAGGAGACCAACTAGCATAGGTACGACAAATGGGAGTATCTGTCCGGTTCGCCAGGTCACACATAGCCTGGGTTTGCTGTAGGGGGGTCATCTGCCGAATTTCCTGTAGGGTGTTTTCAGCAAACTGCATATTCGCAGCCCCAGGAGCAGCAATGGTGATGGTTTTACCCATTTCCAGATACGCAAACCAAATGAGAGCCAGTTGATCTTCGGCACTAAGCTGCTTGAACCGAGCGATCGTCGCCGGAACTACGTCAGCCGCTAGGGTTTCTGGAAAAATGCTACGAGCCGAGTCAATGGTGAATGGCATTATGTGTACCTCTACTTCAATTTCTGTTAAAGCAACTTTACCATACTTAACAAAAATTTACAAGTTTAGGTATCTGAGAATGCAGAATTTTTTTTTATACCACCGATTTAGTCAGGGGAGGGCTTAACTGTTCACCCTTTCACCCGGATCAGGGATACAATAGGCGCACAGCTTGGTAAATTGGGCAAATTGACTAAAATATGGCAGTTGAGATCGAACGTAAATTTTTAGTGCGCGGCGACCAGTGGCGATCGCTTTCTGTGGGAATGGTTTACCGTCAGGGCTATATCACCACCACCCCAGAAAAAACCGTCCGAGTCCGCATCGCCGGAAATCAGGGCTATTTGACCATTAAGGGCGCTTCTGAGGGCTATCAGCGCGCCGAGTTTGAATATCTGATTCCCATTGAGGATGCCGAACAGATGTTATCTAGTTTATGCGTTGGCCCTCTCATTGAAAAGAAACGCTATAAAATTCCCATCGGTGATCTGATCTGGGAAGTTGACGAATTTTTCGGGGATAATCAGGGGTTAATTTTAGCGGAAGTGGAATTAAACAGCCCCGATCAGGCTTTCGAGTTACCAGAATGGATCGGGGAAGAAGTTAGTCACGATTACCGCTATTATAACGCTAATTTAACCAAGTTTCCCTATACTCAGTGGCCTATCAAGTGAGGACAACAATCATGGAATTTCAGACCCAAGTTCAACGAGAATGTTATGAACAGGTCGCTATCTGGATGGAGGAGATGTTCACTCAGTATCCTTGGGAAAAATTAGACGATCCTGGCTTTGGTTTATTTCTGGGTTCCGCCTGGGTAGAAGTGCGAATTTACCCCTGGCACGAAGATGCTGTCATTGAAACGCGATCGCTCGTAGTTCAAGGGGCAGAAATTACCCCGGAATTGATGCAATTTTTATTATTGAAAAATTCTCAAATGCGCTTTGGTGGTTTTGCGATCGATGACCATGATCATATTTACCTTAGCCATACCATAGTCGGTTCAACCTGTGACCCAGGAGAATTAGAGTCCTCAGTTTTATCTGTCTTAGAAACAGCCGATGATTTTGATGATCAAATCATCCAGAAGTGGGGCGGAAAAAGGGCTTTAGACATTGTACCATAATCGTTTGGCTACCAACCATAAAACTAGGGCATTATCCCGAATCTTAACAATTAAACCGCGATCGCCCTTGTTGAGTTGCCGTTAAATACTGTTCTAAAGTCTCCCAGTCTTCCTGTTGAATGGCGAGTGTAATTTTATCTAAACTTTCGCGATAATTAGACAAAGACTTTAACACAGCTTCCCGATTATACTTAGCCATCATCACCCCTAACTCAGGGTTCCCACCACCCACGCGGCTGGTGTCTCGAAACCCAGAACTTGCTAGTTGATAAGCCAGAGCCAGGATCTCCTGATTGTCCTCAGTAGCCGTCGCAGCAATGAGACTAGCGCTAACCATGACCGGGAGATGAGAGATCCAAGCTACCGCCCGATCATGGTCCATGGGGGAAGATTGATAAACCCTCGCGCCTAGTAAATTAGCGATCGCCACCACTACCTCCGTCGCTTCTGGGGGGGTTGTTTCCGTGGGAGTAATCACATAGGGTCGCCCTACAAATAACTTGAACTGTGCCGCATCAATACCACTATAAGCTGTTCCCGCCATGGGATGTCCTCCCACAAAGTTCCGCCAGAGGGGTGATATCATATCAACAATAGGAGTTTTTACCGAACCGACATCTGTTAAAATGGCGTGAGGATTCAGGTGTTCCAATAGTTGTTGAACCGTAGAAGCGATCGCCCCAATGGGGGTACAAATAAACACAATATCCGCCCTAGCCATCAACGACAAACTACAAGAGGCTTCATCAACCGCCCCCATAGCGATCGCCCGGCTGCAGGTAGACTGGCGGCGAGAAACCCCCAACACCCGCCCCCCCTGTAGCACTGATTCTTCCAGAGGTTCAGTTAATCCCTTCCCCTCCCACAAAGAACGCAAATCCAAGCCTAGGGAACCGCCAATTAAACCCAATCCGACAATACCAATGTTCATCACTTACCATTCATCTTTAATCGGCGATCGCTGCCCTGAGTTTACCTGTGAAACTGGCAGCCCAAATGCACAACCAAATAACTTTAATTAATTCCCAATCAAGCAAATTTTGGGAAAATTGTCAACCCAAAACCCCATAGAGATTTGTGACATCAACTCAACGAATTGACAGATCCCCCCCAAATTTTGATAGAATAACAGTTTAATTTGCCGATATTAAACGGGAGCCAAAAAGGCATGGATGCCGAAGAACTGCTGCTAGAATACCAATCCGGGAACCGTGATTTTAGTGCCATTCTGCTATGTGAAGCCAATCTGAGCCGGGTCAATCTTAGTCAGGCTAATTTTACCGAAGCCGTTTTGAGCGTTACCAACTTTAGCGGAGCCAACCTAACAGGCGTTAACCTAACTCGAGCCAAACTGAACGTTTCCAAACTTAGCGGCGCTATTCTCCAGGGAGCCAACCTCAATGAAGCAGTTCTCAACGTCGCCAACCTGATCAGAGCTGATCTCAGTCAAGCCAACCTCGTCGATGCGTCCTTAATTCGGGCCGAACTAATGCGAGCCGAACTCAGCGAAGCCGTAGTCAATGGGGCGAATTTAACCGAAGCAGATTTAAGAGAAGCCACCCTCAGACACGCCGACCTCCAACAAACCAATTTATCCGGCGCTAACCTATCAGAAGCCTGTTTAATTCTCAGTAACCTAGAAAGATCCAACCTAACCCGTGCTGATCTTACACGAGCCGATCTCAGGGGGGTTAATCTCCGTAACGCTGAACTGCGACAAGCTGAACTAAATGGCGCAGATCTTCGTGGTGCTAACCTGAGTGGCGCAAATCTCCGCTGGGCGAATTTAAGTGGTGCTAACCTGAGTGGCGCCAACTTAGAAGCCACCCAATTAAGTGGCGCAAGTTTACGCGGTGCTAATCTTAGTGGCGCAAGTTTACTCAATTGTAGCGCCATTCATGCTGATTTAACCCAAGCTAATTTGATAGACTGTGACTGGACAGATGCTAACCTGCGAAGTTCCGCATTGACAGGAACTAAACTTTATGGAGTTTCCAGATTTAGTTTAATTGCAGATGAGATCACCTGCGATTGGATTGATCTGAGTCCTAACGGTGATGGTAGCAAAATACAGCGTTTTAGTTCCCAACAAGCTCATCAATTTTTTAACGTTGAATCTCCCACAGTTCAAATCCGTATTAATGCCCCCCTAGACCCAGATACCCACTGCATTTTAGCTTCCATATATCGGCAAATTATCCAACACTATCCCTTTATAAAATCTCCCCCTAGCATTGATATAGGTTCGCGCCGAACCCTCTTATCGTTTAGAATAGATGAGGAACAGCTATTTATGACAGCTTATGTAGTGATTCTACCCTTTGCAGATGTCGCCAAAACCAGAGAGTGTATTCTGGAATCATTGCGGATGCTCACCTTGGAAAATAGTTCTCAAATGGGAGTCAGATTATCTAACCAAGTGATTCAGTTTGGCATCGATATAATTAAAAAAATCAGCCGTTTAGAAGACCATTTGTTATCGGAAAAGTTACAGGAAGAAATTGACGGGAATCATCCATTTTTTAACCATCCTACTCAAACCATTTTAAGTAACTTAGTCGGGGAATATTTAGCTATTCATAGCCATCCCGAATTTGGGAGGAAGTTTAGTCATATTCCTTGATGGATTTATCCAAAATCACACCCGAAAAATATCGGGAAATGGCGATGGCAACCCCAGATATTTTCACCAGTTTTGTAGCCAGCTTTGATGCCAAATAAAGTCATCACAAATACTCTATCTCCCTCGTTAATTGCTCTCTTAATTATTTGTACATCAACAGTGAATTTTCCACAGAATGACAGATACTAACAACCATCAAAATTCTGAGAGTGACGTTCTTAAAGTTTATGAAATTGTCAAAAAATATCGAGATGGAGAACGAGATTTTGAGGACATAAATTTAAACGAAATTAATTTGAGTCGAATTAACCTAGCCGGAGCTAATTTAAGTGGTGCATCCTTGAGTGTAGCTAATTTAAGCGCCTCGGATTTAAGGGAAGTTAATTTGACTCGTGCTAATCTGAATGTAGCTCGATTAAGTAATGCTAATCTCACCAAAGCTATTTTAAATCAAGCCACCATTAATGTAGCTAATTTGGTGAGAGCAGATTTAACGGAAGCACAGTTAATTAACACCCTATTAATTAGAGCAGAATTAGTTAGGGCGAAACTCAGTAAAGCTAACTTCACCCAAGCCAACTTAAATGGGGCTGATCTGCGAGAAAGCAAACTTCAGCAGACTAACTTTAATGGTGCTAATTTAAGTGGTGCGAACCTGCGAGGTGTTTCTGGAGCTTTAACTAAATTTACGAAAACCGACCTACGAGGAGCGGATTTACTTAAAGCGAATTTACCTAAAGCTGATTTTACTAATGCGGAATTAAGACAAGCAAATCTGACCTATGCGAACTTGAGTAATGCTGATTTTAGTGGTGCAAATCTGCGCTGGACTGACCTACAAGGTGCAGACCTGAGTGGTGCAAATTTGACAGAGGCTAACCTCAGTGGTGCTAATTTATCCGGTGCTAATTTAAGCAGCGCGGTGTTAGTAAAGGCTAGTTTAGTTCACGCTGACTTGAGCCAAGCTAACTTAATTAGAGCGAATTGGAGTGGCGCAGACTTGTCAGGAGCGACATTAACTGGCGCTAAACTTTATCAAGTTTCTAGGTTTAATCTAAAAGCTGATGAGATTACCTGTGAATGGGTAGATTTGAGTGCTAATGGTGATCATAGTCAGGTTTATCATTTGGATCGGGAAACTCTCCGAAAGTTTTTTAATCAAACTCGACCCAGAGTTGAGATTATGGTTAATTCTCCCTTAGATCAAGATGGGAATATAGCCTTAGCTACTATTTACTACAAAATTGCTCAAGAGTTTCCAATTATGGAAAGTCCCCCCAGCATAGAAATAGACGATCGCACTACAAAACTCACATTTATTGCTAACCAAGAACAAGAATTATTTGCCATTAGCTGTCTGGCTATTTTGCCCTTTGATGATGCTTCCCAAACCCAGAAAAATATCGTTAATTTACTGCGTCAGATTCAAGATTCTACCCTTGAAAAAGAGCGGCGATCGCAATTATTAAGCGCTATGGGTCAAGTGATTACCAAAATTAATGAGATGAAAAAAATAGCCCGCACCATTCGCTCAGAATTCAATCCGCTATTTTTTAGTAAACCCACCCGCACCCAATTAACTAATTGCAGCCAGAAAATGATTATGGTTCATGAAAATTCCCAAATCAGCAAACTAAATCCCTCTCCCCATAGTAGTGCCGAGGTGGGTTATGCCCCGAATTTTGACCAGGTGATGGCTTTTATTAACAGTTTTAATGATCTACCCTAAAAGTATCATCAAATCTCCAGGTTAACCATTAATCATTAATTGTAATCATTAATTGGGCCAGGTTCGATCCAGTCACTGGTTCGGTGTTCTGCTCGCCACAAGCTAAACTAGAAGTCAATGGGCTGAAGTTGAGAACCATCTTAACCTCTGGGACATTACTAAATATTTGGCTTGATAACCCTGTGATTGAAGTAGAAGCACATAATCTGGTTCGTCGTTTGGTGCAGTCCGTTGGTAACATGGACTGGCCCCACTATTTGACAATGACAAGATTAGTGGCGCGCGCGTTGCGTTTGGGACGTAGTGCATTAATTCAAACTGGGGTGAGGCCACAAATCCGGGAGCATCCCTATCGGTTTAGTTATCTAATTCCGGTTTTAGTTTGGGGAAAAGCTAGTGTGATCGTTGCCTCCGAAGCGGTAATTGAGCAACTTTTGACGGTGGAAATTCCCAAAATTCAGGGTATTACAGATGCAGATGATCAGAAATTACCCCTGATGCCGATTCAAAAGGGCGATCGCTGGCCAAGTAGAGATTTTCAGGGTTTGCTACTGACCACCCCTCAAATATGGTTAGCAGATAGATTAGGCGATAACCAGCACTTTCCCCCACATATTCCCACCATTATTGATGATGCCGATAATTTAGAACAGTGGAGTCGCGATCGCCTCACCGCCGCCCTAGAATGGTCAGATTGGACCCTATTAACCCAGAAGCGACCAGAATGGCGAGACACCCTCGAGTTAACCCAAGTGCGTCTAATTCGCTCAATTTTCGCCCACCCAGCTAATCTTTATGGTTGTCATCTCCTCGATGAGGAAGAACAGGATATTCTCCAAAATCTGTTTTTGACTCTTACACAACCCACAGAATCAACTACTACCTCAGCCGAAACCTCTAGTCAACGCTTAGACTCTCGGTGGCATGAGTTTTACCATCAATGGTTATCTGACAATCAACTAAAGTGGGTAGAAGTTGACCGCGCCCAGGGTTCATTCAAATTATATTGCAGTCCCCTAGAAGTGGCTTCAGCTTTGAGTCCCATTTGGGAACAACAACCCGTAGTATTGATTGGCGGCGCTTTAGACTTGGATAAAAACGCTCCCATTTATCGTCAGATCATGGGATTAGGGGATTTAACCTGTGTTAAATTTACACCCGATCGCCAAAGCCAATTAATCCAACTTTATCTACCTTCTGGGATACCGATGCCAAATACACCCCAGTTTGAGAAGGCATTAATTGAGCAATTGCGGACCTTGCTATGTATGAGTATCAATATTAGTGGTTTGAAAGTTTTATTAGTTGAGGATATTCCCCTCAAAGGAAAAGTGGCGGCGGTGTTAGCTTCAGAGTTTGGGTCCCTAGTTCAGGTGGAAACCACAGCTATCAGCGAAACAGGGGTTTTAGTGACCGGTTGGCAATTTTGGCGAAACCATCAGCATCAGTTCATTTCTCCCCATTTATTAGCGATCGCCACTTTACCGTTACCCTCCCTAGAAAATCCCCTAGTAGCTGGGAGGGTCGCCTACTACAAACAGCAACGCCAGGACTGGTTTCGGCTATATTTACTCCCCGCCGCATTAACAGAGTTACAGGGGGCTGTCGCTCCCGTTCGCCACAAACAAGGTATCGTAGCCCTATTAGATAGTCGGGTCACTCGTCGCACCTATGGAAAACAGGTACTAACAGCCCTCAGTCCCCACGTTCAAATCGATTATCTCGACACCACTTGGTTAAATATTTAACTGGCTTGATTGTCCTTGCCAACAGTGCTATTATGGGCTAAATTCCGTTAGCCCTTTAGGGCAAAGTTTTCAACCAACTTTTTTTAAAAAAATTGCGACAATGAATCAAAAATTAGCAATTTCCCTACTTAGCTTAGTCCTGAGTGTTGGCTTTACTGGTGTAGCTGGGGCGGAAACGGTTTTAGAACAAATTGGACGAACCGGAGTCCTGCGGGCGGGTGTACGGACTGATGCGGTTCCCTTTAGCTATTTAAACGATAATGGCGATATCGAGGGATATTCTGTCGATTTGATTAGGTTGATTCATGGTCGCCTCCAAGAGAAGCTAAACCAGCCTATCCGGTTGGAGATGACTACTGTTACCCTTCAAGATCGCTTTGAACAAGTCCAAAAGGGAAACCTAGACCTGGTGTGCGAGGCTACTAGCATCACCGCTGAACGGGAAAATGGGGTGGATTTTTCTACTCCCTTTTTTGTGACGGGGATTCAGATGTTAGTCAAAACTGAAAATCGCGATCGCCTTGACCCCACCCAACTATCCGAAACAGACATTTCAACCGTTAGCTTGGAACGGGTTACCATTGGATTTTTAGAATCTACCACCACTGATAGCGAGTTGCGCCCAGTTTACCCAGAAGCCCAATGGGAAGCCGTCCCTAGCCGCGCTGAAGGTATCCGCCGCTTACAGGAGGGGGAATTACAAGGCATTGTTAGTGATGGTATTCTGTTGCTTGGACAATTGTGGAAAGATGGGAGAACCCGCCAGAACTTTCAACTGGTTCCCAGCCAACCCCTGACCTTCGAGAATTACGGATGTATCCTACCAATGAACAGCCGGGAGTGGAGCCGAGTAGTTAATTCAACTATTGCCAGCCCAGAAAACACTACCCTTTGGAATCAATGGTTTGATACCAACCAAGGTAGGTTCCCTTATCGTAAATTTGAATAAGTATTGACCGAGAATATGCCGATCAACAAACCGGGAAATATTGAGGGTGTTTCTCGTGTTTTGGGGAGGTGAAATCAATCGTATATTCTGCCTGCATGAGTTATAATTTACTCAACAACGTGGAGTAACCCCCGACGTAGGCGATCGAATACTTCGTTAATGCAGTCGTGTTCTTCATCGCTTAGACATTCCTTTGATAGAAGCAAGTACATAAGTTGCTTTTGATCCTCGCGGGTGATCTTGCGAGAAACAAAGATGCGCTCAATTAGAGCATCGAGATTGTTAGATGAGGGTGAGAATTGCGCCAGCATGGGAACTCAGATAACGCTATGTTGCTATTATCTTACCTTTTGGGCATTATGAAAGTGATAGATCGCGTCAGCAATTGTGATTATGATCAAGATCAAACCTGATTGATATCACAATGACCCGATATACCACCCAAGTCCTAGCGAAAATGGTATAGAATAAAGGTTCATGAACGCTTACTCGCGCTACCGGAGATCTGCCATGAAATTCCCAATTCTGACGATGATTACCCTGTCGCTTGCTATCCTACCAATGACTCCGGTGCGAGCCAGTAATTTACAGGATATCCGACAACTCCTGTCTACTAAAGAATGTGAAAACTGCAACCTGACTAATGCGGGTTTGGTGTTAGCAGATCTCAGCGGGGCGAACCTGACCGGGGCGAACCTGACCGGGGCGAACCTCAGTCGTGCGAACCTGACCGGGGCGAACCTGACCGGGGCGAACCTGACTGGGGCGAGTTTATTTGGGGCGAACCTGACCGGGGCGAACCTGACCGGGGCGAACCTGGCGGGGTCAGATTTGCGGGGGGCTTATTTAGCTAATGCGATCGCCGTTGATGCTAATATTACTGAGGCTCAATTAATTGGAGTGGTGGGACTCCCGACTAATATTGGTAATGCGGAGGACTTCTATCGCCTGGGAGTTAAAGAAGCCTTAGAAGGGAACTACAGAAATGCCATAGACCACTACAACCGCGCACTGAGTCTCAATCCTAACCTGGCGGCGGCTTATTTTGCTCGCAGTATGGCTTGGGCCGATTTGGGTGATTTAAATAGAGCTATGTCAGATGCTAAACAGGCTCAAGAACTATATAATAGATTGGGGAGCCAGGAAGGGCAGGAAATTGCTGCTCAGTTGATGGAAATTATCGAATTTCGTCAAAATCCCCAGGAACTGAGAGCGCGTAATGGCGGGGTTATGGAACTTCTGGAAAGTGCGACTCCCCTACTGTTAAGATTTCTGTTCTAAGCAGAAAAAATTGATAAGGCACTACTGTTGGTTTAATGCGAGTTTTGATGGAGTTGTAGACTATGGGCGATCGCCAAAATCAATCTTTTTGGGATTCGGTAAACCAGAAAGTATCCGGTCTGCCTAAAAATTTGAGTCGACAAGCATCAGAGTTGGGTAAATCCATGAGCGATCAGGCTACAGAAACAGCTCGAAAAACAGCGACTGAGGTGGGGGATTCGATTACTCATCGTGCTTCCGAAGTGGGGAAAGTGGCACTGCATCAAGCCACCAAATCCGGCGCTTCTGTGGTTAAACACGCTCAAGGATGGGTGGAAAATATTTATCCAGAAGCCGAGGACGAAATCCCCACTAATCCCGAATATGACTGGAGTACAGATGAGCTTTATCATATTTTTGTACCTGCTCAAATTGCTACCAATGGGGGGACTCAAATGGTGATGGTAAAAACAGGTAAAAGATATGAAGTTAAAATCCCAGCCCATAGCTCAGAGGGAGCTAATCTGCGTCTGAAAGGATGTGGATTGCAGGGGGAGGATGCCTTTTTGATTTTGCATACTTTCTGGAACCAGCTATCTGATAATATTGACCGTAAAATTAATAACCTCATTGTCCAATCTCCTATTCATGACCGCAGTAAAATTAGATGTTTTCAAGCCTATAATCATCTGCAATCAGGCTCGGTTATCAAAGACCCGCCAGCCCTGAATTTGCTTGATTATCTGTTTATATCTTCCCCCTATTCAGAGTTAATGCAACGGTATCTTATTGCCAGTTATAACTCGCGATTAATGGCTATTGAAAGATGTATGGAATTAGCCTTAAATGCCGGGGAATTAGAACTAACAGAACAACGATCTATCCGCAGCACTTATCAATATTTGCGTGCGGGGGAGATGATTACTGATTTAGACAGCCTCACTCGTCTGGATGCCATAATTTTACATTCCTCCCTCCCTAAGATGCTCAAACAATATTATCTGAGATGTAGTGCGATGGCTTGGGCAATGACTGTAGATGCCATAATTGTTAATAGTATTAATACCAGCCAGACGATTGCACAGGAAGAACGACCAGATTTTTTATCTATATTTACCAAGTTTCGTCAGGGGAAAAATATTCGGAATCAGCCCCAATTTAAACGCTTTGAGGCTTGGATAGCACAAGCCGAAATTCCCCCAGTGTGTCAGGTGATTTTTTACCTATGGCGAGAAGGTAGCTTTCTGTTGAACAGTGAATTACTATCACAGGATTGGGAACAGTCCTGGAAAGCGATCGCTACTGCGAAAGCCTATATAAACGAGACACAACCTCAACCCTCGGTCAATTTACCCCCCATTGAAGTTTTACCTGGAACTCTAGCCGAGTCAGCCTATAACAGTGTCTCCCGTGGTGGTTTAGGTCTGTTGTCCGGAAGACCAATGCTAGAGGGGATAACAGGATTAATTGAAACAGCCGCCCAAGTAGCGATCGCCCAAGTAGCCTTACTTCCCGCTACCGAAAAAATGGCTTTAGGTATAGGCCATGATAGCGATCGCACCACCACAGCCACAGGTAAAAATTGGCAAGCCGTGGGTTCCTTTGGAGACACACCCAACCCTCGATCTAGTAAATTATCTGGCTTACCTGCCTATAGAGACATGATCACAGAACTCCAAGGCTTACAAGCCATAACTCAGCCGGGGGAGTGGCTGCCGGAAAGAGTGTTATCTTCTCAATTCAACGTCAGACAATTATTTACATATCAGAAAACTCGTCAGCAAACCATTAAAGCCTTGGAAACTCAGATGTATGCCTAATCATACAGCCCCCTGCCATGCCACTGCTCAGTACAGGGATAAATACTTATCCCTTAAGCTATCCACTTGTCAACTACATATAATGTTAAAATAAACAATCCCAAATAATCATTTAAGTAGTGGCGATTTGAGGATAGCTACAGCATTTGGTATTAACTTCCTAGTTGGTGAGGTGTTTTTTGTGAGTCAGCCTATCTCTAAAACCCATAGAGAATCTAAATCTCTAGTCTTTTATCTCCAGTTCCTATGCCTTTGACACTTCTAGTCGTTGATGATGATTTGGGAACTCGCCTTTCGATTAGCGATTATCTGGAAATGTCAGGATATATGGTCATTTCTGCCACCAATGGTCAGGAAGCACTCGAATTGGTAGAAAAGCATCAACCGCACCTGATAGTAACAGATATTGCCATGCCAGAAATGGATGGTTTTGAGCTAGTCAAGCGAGTTCGTTCCCAGCCTATTTTCCGCTTGTTGCCAGTGATTTTTTTAACCGCTCATACCAGTACGGAAGAGCGGATACGGGGCTATCAACTCGGATGTGATAATTATCTCCCTAAGCCTTTTGAATTGGAGGAGCTAGGTGTGGTGATTCGATCGCTTTTAGAGCGATCGCAACTAATTGAAGCCGAATGGAGGTCTCGGATTAATGAACCCCTATCAAACCATACCAGTTCCAGTCATAAACGCCATCATTTTCACAGTTTCTCAACCACTAACATTCATCTCACCGAACGAGAACAACAGGTTTTGAACTTACTTACAGAAGGATTATCCAATATCAAAATCGGAGATTCTCTGCATCTGAGTTCTCGCACTGTCGAAAAGTATGTTAGCAGTTTACTCCGCAAAACTGACAGCAGTAACCGCGCTGAACTGGTAAGGTTTGCCTTAGAAAATGACCTAATTAACTAACCGATGGTTGATTAACCACAAATTCTAGTAAGCCTTCACAGCCATCTAGTAGCAAATCAATCACCTGATTAAAACCTTCCGGGCCGCCATAGTAAGGATCGGGAACTTCTTTGAGGTTATGATGCCGACAGAAATCGCACATTAGCTTAACCTTATCACCATATTTTTTCCCTCGATCAAGATACAGAATTTGCTGATAATTGTCCCGATCCATCGCCAAAATTAGATCGAAATTCTCAAAATCGGAGGCGGTGAACTGACGAGCAGAACCCTTGAGGACAATGCCCCGTTTTTTCGCCGCCATAGTCATACGAGAATCAGGGACCGAACCAATATGATAGCTCGATGTCCCCGCCGAATCACAGACAATACGATCGCCCAAATTAGCCTCTTCGATCAGATGATTCATAATATTCTCAGCTGAAGGCGAACGACAAATATTTCCCAGACAAACAAATAACAATCTATAGGACATAGTTGGAAAGACGATTTTTGACTATGGCACTAATGCCACAATTATATAATTTCACATAATTTCATTAGGATCAATTCCCAATTCCTGCAAACGAGCTGCGAGGCGATCGGCTCGTTGTCGTTCCCGTTCCGCTCTTTCCTCACCAGATAACAGTAAATTACCCTCACTATCCCACCAACGCAACCAAGGTAATTCCACGTTCTGATATATTCCCGACCAGATACCTAACTCTACTCCCATTTCGGGAATTGGGTAATGATTGCGGTTATTTGGGGTTAGCAACTCATAGAAACTACCCTCTAAACGATACACTTCTACCTGAGATTTTTCGACTTCATAGATAGCATAATATGGCGCTCTAATTACCGTTTCATAAATCCAAAACTTGCCTTTCCAATCGGTTTTATCTCGTTCTTCTGAACCATCCCCAGATACAAATTCGATGATAATTTTCGGAGGGATTAATTCTTGCCACAACACATAAGACCGTCGCAGCTTACCATTGAGGGTAGGAGGAACATTCGCCACATAAAACCAGTCCGGTGCTTCCGCTCCTTTCTGGGGTGGGTCGGTCATGCGCCAGTAAATCCCACTATCTTGACCAATGCAATATTGTCCGTCTGGATGTATTTGATTAAGAACCGGACGAATAGAATCAGTTAATAGGATACTTTGGGGGTGTTCTTGAAAGTTTTTCACAAAGGTTCCGTCTTCACAGGGAAGTTGGGTATGATCCGGTAGAGTCGTTAAGGATTTAGTGATAGTCATATAAATAGAGAACCCATAGTTCTGAGTTAACTATAGCATATCTGATAAGGCGATCGCTCCTCTCCTTCTCTTCTCCACTTCTATGACACTAAAGCCCAAATTGGATAATTTCAGATGATTTCATTAGGATCAATTCCCAATTCCTGCAAACGAGCTGCGAGGCGATCGGCTCGTTGTCGTTCCTGTTCCGCTCGTTGTCGTTCCCGTTCCGCTCTTTCCTCACCAGATAATAGTAAATTACCCTCACTATCCCACCAACGCAACCAAGGTAATTCCACGTTCTGATATATTCCCGACCATATACCTAACTCTACACCCATTTCGGGAATTGGGTAATGATTGCGGTTATTTGGGGTTAGCAACTCATAGAAACTACCCTCTAAACGATACACTTCTACCTGAGATTTTTCTACTTCATAGATGGCATAATACGGCGTTCTTATTACCGTTTCATAAATCCAAAACTTGCCTTTCCAAGCGGTTTTATCTCGTTCTTCTGAACCATCCCCAGATACAAATTCGATGATGATTTGGGGACGGATTAATTCTTGCCACAACACATAAGACCGTCGCAGCTTACCATTGAGGGTAGGGGGAACATTCGCCACATAAAACCAGTCCGGTGCTTCCGCTCCTTTCTGGGGTGGGTCAGTCATGCGCCAGTAAATCCCACTATCTTGACCAATGCAATATTGTCCGTCTGGATGTATTTGATTAAGAACCGGACGAATAGAATCAGTTAATAGGATACTTTGGGGGTGTTCTTGAAAGTTTTTCACAAAGGTTCCGTCTTCACAGGGAAGTTGGGTATGATCGGGTAGAGTAGTTAAGGATTTAGTAACAGTCATATAAATAGAGAACCCATAGTTCTGAGTTAACTATAGCATATCTGATAAGGCGATCGCTCCTTGGCTTCTCTTCTGCACTTCAGGGGAGCGACAGATATTTTTGCCAGTGAATTAGCAATTAATAAACCCGCCGTACTATCGAATGCGGGTTTATTATCAGTTTTTTTTGTGGCGCAAAACTTATGGCTTATTGTTGTGCTTTCTCGATATTTTCTTGAAAGCCAAAGTTAATGGTAGGTGGTTCCAAATTAGGAACAATGATATCCATACCGGGAGGCAGGGGAGGCAGTTGAGGCAAACCAGTTTCCCAGTTCTTAGTTTGGTTAGGTAGGGCAGCAATAAACTCCTCTGCTGGTACCTCAGCCACCCGTAGAGTATTGATCAGTTGGGCGAGGGCAAATTCTATCTGTAATTGTGGATCGAGAGCTACCCAGCCTTCATTAGTCAGCTTCCGTAACTCAAAATGCAGGTGAGGTCCTGTAGACATTCCTGTACTTCCTACCCGTCCAATTACCTCCCCTTGTTCGACAAATTCTCCGGGTTTAACAAACAATTCTGAGAGGTGAGCATAAAGGGTTTCTTGGGATTTTTTCGGGTGGTTAAGAACCACAGTTAAACCATATCCCCCTAACCAGTCAGCCAGGGTTACTTCTCCCGAATAAGATGCCACGACAGGAGTTCCCGTATCTGCTCCGAAATCAATACCTGTATGGAAGCGGCCAGTTCCCAAAATTGGGTGTTGTCGCCAACCAAATAATGAGGTAATTGGGGCGGGAATACTGAGGGGGAAAAGCAGGTGAGTATCTGAATTTCCGGGAACTCTGGGGGGTCGCATGGTGCGGTTATAGTAACTCATACCTGAATTACTCATGGCACTCATGCTGATGGGTCCCACTTGCACGGGACTTAATCCGGCGACAGGGACCTGATAGGAATAGTCTGGAGAGCCACCATAACTGGCGGCGACGTTTGTAGTTCCCCAGCCTCTG